>CALRJS020000005.1:0-109915 GCA_943367595.1 Sphingobacterium thalpophilum | reverse complement strand
CTCGGTGCCGTAGAGCTGGATGAACTCGGGCAGCGACAGGCCTGCCTGAAACTGGATTCGATTCATGGCCATGGCGGGCACTGCTAGTACATGTGTACCAGCTTAGGCGGGAAAGGCCTGCGGACGGAGCTTGCTACCTAATCAAGTCTTGCTATGGATTTCTGATTGTGGCGCCTGTTCCAGGCCCACCACCGTTGAAGCTTCTTTCGCTCTTGCTCTTCTGCATGCTGGCGGCCTGCAGCCCACACCCCTCGCCAACGTCCCAGACGATCAGCGGACCCAGGGTGGAGCGTGTCGCTGTGATTTCAAGGCTTCTGAGCAGAACCGCGCCCCTGCCATCGGCACTGCTCGATGCTCACTTCCTTGAGGAGCAGATCGGCGATGGTCGCCTCGGCCCGTCCGACTTTGCGGCGTTCTACGCCCTGACCGTGGCCCCCGCCGATCTCCCCGCCTGGCGAGAGGCCTTATCCACGCCGGCCCCATGGAATCACTTCACCAACGACAGCGACATCAAGCGTGCGGCACCGGCCCAGCCGCAGCCGTGGTGGGTCGGCGAGGATGCACTGGATTCCCTGGAGTTCTACAGCCCGAAACTCCTCACCGGCAGCTCCAACGGTTGGGTTGGCCTCGCACCTGACGGACGCATCTTTGTGTATGTGTTCACCCTGTAGGTCATTGGTCTCCGCACCTGTCGTCTGCTTTCAGTGGATCCAGCCCGTTTCCTGCGGCTTTCCATGCCTAACGCTTCGCCGCTGATCATCAGAATTCGGCCTCAGCAGCAGCTGATCATTCCGCCCTTCCCTTGAACCTCAAGCACACCCATCTTCTCTTCCTGCGTCTCATCGTGACGTGCCACGGTGACCAGGCCCTGGCGCGTCAGATCGAGGCGTGTGTGCTGCCCCTGCTAGAGCCCTGGAGCCCCCGGCGCAGCAAGGACCCCTTCCCCTATTGGAAGTTGCCCGGACATTTCGAACTGTCCTTTGATTTGCGGCCAGCCACGGCAGCGGCCCACCTGGCCATCTCCGCACTGGAGCCCACCGGCTGGGACACCCGCCTTGCGGACGCCGATGCGTCGTGTGTCTGGAACCCCACGGCAGGGTGTGCCTTCCTTCACCCCGCAGTGGTGTGGGCCGAGCTTGGCTTCCTCTGAGCTGCTCACGGAGCGCCTGCCGCTCTGAGAGCCGGCAGGCGCCCGCTGCCCGCCTGCACTCAGACCCCCGCCAGCACCTTCTCCTCCTCCTCCACGCTCACCACGCGGCCGGCGTCACTGAAGCCGTCGATCTGGTCGAAGTTGAGGTAGCGGTAGAGCTGGTCGGAGAGAGGATCGATCTTGGCCGCCGCGATCTCCAGGTATTCCGCCGGTGTGGGAATGCGGCCCAGCAGCGCACACACGGCCGCCAGTTCGGCGCTGCCCAGATACACCTGGGCGCCGTTGCCGAGGCGGTTGTTGAAGTTGCGTGTGCTGGTGGAGAACACCGTGGTGTTGTCCTCCACCCGCGCCTGGTTGCCCATGCACAGCGAGCAGCCGGGCAGCTCCATGCGGGCGCCGGCCGTTTCGAACTTGGCGGTGTAACCCTCGGCGCGCAGCACCTCATCGTCCATACGGGTGGGGGGGCACACCCACAGGCGGGCGGCGCTGGTGCCGGCCCCATCGAGCACCGTGGCGGCGGCGCGGTAGTGGCCGATGTTGGTCATGCAGGAACCGATGAACACCTCATCGATCCGGTCGCCCGCCACCTCGCTCAGCAGCTTGACGTTGTCGGGATCGTTCGGGCAGGCCAGCACCGGTTCGGTGAGGTCATCGAGGTTGATCTCGATCACTTCGGCGTACTCGGCGTCGGCATCGGCGCTCAGCAGCTGCGGATCCGCCAGCCACGCCTCCATCGCCTGGATGCGGCGGGCCATGGTGCGGGCATCGCTGTAGCCCCTGGCGATCATGTTCTTGAGCAGGGCCACGTTGCTGCGCAGGTATTCCGCCACCGTCTCTTCCGAGAGCTTGATCGTGCAGCCGGCACAGGACCGTTCGGCGGAGGCGTCCGTTAACTCAAAGGCCTGCTCGAGCTTCAGATCCGGCAACCCTTCGATTTCGAGGATGCGGCCGGAGAACACGTTCTTCTTGCCCGCCTTCGCCACCGTGAGCAGACCCTTCTGGATCGCCACCCACGGGATCACGTTCACCACATCGCGCAGGGTCACGCCCGGCTGCAGCGAACCGCTGAAGCGCACCAGCACCGATTCGGGCATGTCGAGAGGCATGGCGCCGATCGCGGCGGCGAAGGCCACCAGGCCGGAGCCGGCCGGGAAGGAGATGCCGAGCGGGAAGCGGGTGTGGCTGTCGCCGCCGGTGCCCACCGTGTCGGGCAGGAGCATGCGGTTGAGCCAGCTGTGGATGATGCCGTCGCCGGGGCGCAGGGCCACGCCGCCACGGGAGCTGATGAAATCGGGCAGTTCGGCGTGGGTCTTGAGATCCACCGGCTTCGGGTAGGCGGCGGTGTGGCAGAAGCTCTGCAGCACCAGGTCGGAGGAGAAGCCCAGGCAGGCCAGTTCCTTCATCTCGTCGCGGGTCATCGGACCGGTGGTGTCCTGCGAGCCCACGGTGGTCATCAGCGGTTCGCAGCTGGTGCCGGGCCGCACCCCGGCCAGGCCGCAGGCTTTGCCCACCATCTTCTGGGCCAGGGTGAAGCCCTTGCCGGTGTCGGTGGGGGCCACCGGACGGATGAACAGGTCGGAGGCGGGCAGACCCAGACGGGCGCGCACCTTGTCCGTCAGCGAGCGGCCGATCAGCAGCGGGATGCGGCCGCCGGCCCGCACCTCATCGGTGATCGTGCTGGGCTTGAGCTCGAAGCGGGCCACGATCTCGCCGGCGCCGGCTTCACCCGCCGCGCGCTCGATCGTGCCGTCGTACGGGCGGATCGTGATCACATCGCCGGTGTTCAGTGCCGCCACATCGCATTCGATCGGCAGGGCGCCGGAATCCTCGGCCGTGTTGAAGAAGATCGGTGCGATCTTGCCGCCCAGGATCACGCCGCCGGAGCGCTTGTTCGGCACATGGGGAATGTCGGTGCCGGTGTGCCACAGCACCGAGTTGATCGCCGATTTGCGCGAACTGCCGGTGCCCACCACATCGCCCACGTAGGCCACCGGATGGCCTTTTGCCTTGAGGGCGGTGATCTGCTCGAGGCCGCCGGGCTGGCGGGTCTCCAGCATCGCCTGGGCGTGCAGGGGGATGTCGGGGCGAGTGGTGGCGTGGGTGGCCGGCGAGAGGTCGTCGGTGTTGGTTTCGCCCTCCACCTTGAACACCGTCACGGTGATCGCCTCCGCCAGCGGCGCCTTCTCGGTGAACCAGGCGGCCTCGGCCCAGCTCTCCACCACCTGCTTGGCCCACGGGTTGGTCTCCGCCAGCTCCAGCACGTCGTTGAAGGCGTCGTAGACGAGCAGGGTGCGGCTCAGCCCCGTGGCGGCCTCGGCGGCGATCGCCGCATCGGCGTAGCTCAGCAGCGTGATCAGCGCGCCCACGTTGTAGCCGCCGATCATCGTGGCCAGCAGCCGGGTGGCCGCGATCGGATCCACTAGCGGACTGGTGGCCAGCCCCTGGGCCACGGCGCTCAGCCAGCCCGCCTTGACGTAGGCCGCTTCATCCACCCCCGGTGGGATCCGTTCGCTCAGCAGATCCAGCAGGAACGCCTCCTCGCCGGCGGGCGGCTGCTCCAGCAGCTCGGTGAGGGCCTGGGCCTGGGGCGCCGAGAGCGGCAGCGGCGGCACGCCGAGGGCCTCGCGCTCCGCGGCGGCAGTGCGGTACGAGGCCAGCAGATCGGCGGCGGCGATGGGGGACGAAGCCATAGGAGAAGGGGTCATCCCTTGAACGTACGGGAGGCTTCCATTCTTTGCGGCTGCCGGACCGCCAACGGTGGCATCGGCTGCAGAACCGTGGCAGCGGGGGAGTCGTGGCAGCCGGCTTCTAGGGTGGGTCTTCGAGCGCCCCTCCGCCTGCCGCCATGATCCCCACCTCCGACCTCCATGTGGTGGAGACCCGGCCGCTGGTGGCGCCGGCGGTGCTGCACCGCGAGCTGCCCCTCGGCGAGGCGGCGGCGGCTGTGGTGGCCGGCGCCCGCGAGCGCATCAAGGCGATCCTGCACGGCCGTGATTCGCGCCTGCTGGTGATCGTGGGGCCCTGCTCCGTCCACGACGTGACCGCCGCTGAGGAATACGCCGCCGCCATCGCCCGGGTGCGGGCGGAGCACCTCGATCAGCTGGAGATCGTGATGCGGGTGTACTTCGAGAAGCCGCGCACCACCGTGGGCTGGAAGGGGCTGATCAACGATCCCCACCTCGACAGCAGCTACGACATCAACACCGGCCTGCGCCTGGCGCGCGGTCTGCTGCTCCATCTCGCCGAGCTCGGCCTGCCCGCCGCCACCGAGCTGCTCGATCCGGTGGTGCCCCAGTACATCGCCGATCTGATCAGCTGGACGGCGATCGGCGCCCGCACCACCGAAAGCCAGACGCACCGCGAGATGGCTTCGGGGCTGTCGATGCCGATCGGTTTCAAGAACGGCACCGACGGCAGCGTCATGACGGCGATCAACGCCATGGAGGCGGCCGCCCGCCCGCACCATTTCCTCGGCATCAGCCGCCAGGGCCATGCGGCGATCGTGTCCACCACAGGCAACCCCGATGGCCACCTGGTGCTGCGCGGTGGCAAGGGCGGCAGCAACTACCACCCGGAAGCGGTGGCGGCGGCGGCGGCCTCGCTGGCCAAGGCCGGCCTGCCGGCGCGGCTGATGGTGGATTGCAGCCACGGCAACTCCAACAAGGACTACCGCCTGCAGGGCCAGGTGCTGGCCCAGGTGGGCGAGCAGGTGCGCCAGGCCGCCTGCCCGGTGATGGGCGTGATGATCGAAAGCCACCTGGTGGCGGGCAACCAGAAGATCCCGGCGGATCTCTCCCAGCTCACCTACGGCCAGAGCATCACCGATGCCTGCATCGACCTGGACACCACCCGCGAGGTGCTCGCCGGGCTGGCCGAAGCGGTGAAGGAGGCCCAGCGCCAGGCGCCCACCGGTGAGGTGCTGGCAGCGGTCTGAACGGCTGATGATGTAGCTGGCACTCTCTAATCGTGAGTGCCAGATTGATGCTCTGCAACGAACTGTTCAGCGGGAACAGTTGCTGGAGCGAATCTCCCTAATTTGCCTTCACCACATTGCAGGGAAGGCGCTATGTCTTATCTATTGCAATTCTGCGGATTGTCAGAACCGCTGCAGATGTTCTATCTGGAGCAGACATCTTCCGCTCCCGATCACAGCGGCCCCGTCTTCGCTGGCTTCCGCCCCTTTCAGCTCGACGACCTGCTCGGTTGGGCCCTGGCCTCCTCGCAGCAGCGCGGCTGGGACCCTGAAGGCATTCAGCGCACCGTGCTGAATGTGTGGATGGAGCGCGCCGAGGTGATCCGTCAGTGGCAGCTGCGGTTGCGGGAGGAGCCCAGCGACCGGCTGATCGTGGCGGGCCTGGGCACCCGCGACGACTGGCGCCACCGCTGCGAGCGCATGCTTCAGGCCTGAGCGCTCAGCAGGCTCCAGAGCAGGCCCACCGCCACCGGCACGGCCAGGTTGTCGATGCCCAGCAGGGCGAACTGCTCCAGCAGCATCGCCGCCGCCGCGATCGCCACCAGCGCCGGCAGCGACGGGCCCAGCCCGCCGCCCGCCTGCAGGGCCAGCCGCAGGGCCGCCAGCACCGCCAGGCTCACCAGCCCCATCGCGGTCGTGCCCAGCAGCGATTTGCGCTGGCCGGCGACCGCCCAGCTCGGCGACGCGATCGAGGCCCCCAGCAGGCCCGCCAGTCCATCGCCGCAGGCCATCACCAGCACCCCGGCCGCCACCGCATCACTGCGCTGCGGCCAGAACAGGGCCAGCAAGGTGGTGATGGCGGCGCCGTAGGCCACGGTGCCGTAGCTGGCGCGGCCCACGTCCTCCACCGCCGGCAGCAGGCGGAAGCGGTGGTTGAGCGCCGCTGCCACGGTGACCGCCGCCGCCGCCGGCAGGGCGATCCAGCGCTCGATTCCCAGCCCCCAGGCGATCAGCACCACCGGGCCGGTGCCGATGTGCAGCACCTTGCGGCTCCACTCCGCTCGCTGTGGCCATCGCGCCCGGGTCTGCAACGCCAGCAGCACCACCAGCGCCAGCCACAACAGAACGGCGGCAACCCCGAGGGCCTGCCGCCATTGCTCGCCCAGCCCCTCCCACCAGAGCGGCAGCGCCAAGGGCCTCAGGCGGCCTGCTGGAAGTTGCTCATCAGCCGCAGCTTCATGATCGCCTTGGCCTCCAGCTGCCGCACCCGTTCGCGCGACACATTGATCGCACGGCCGATTTCGGCGAGCGTGAGCGGCTCGGAGCCCTCCAGGCCGAAGCGCAGCTTGAGGATCTTCTGCTCCCGCTCATTGAGCTGGGAGAGCCAGGCGCCCAGGTGCTCCTTCTGCAGGCTGCGGTCCATGTGGTCCATGGGCTCGTGGCTGGCCGGATCGGCGATCAGCTCACCCAGGGTGCTGCGGTCTTCCTCGCCGCGGGCGTGGGCGTCGAGGGAGGCGCAGGGCGCGCTCTGGGCGATCAGCTCCTCCAGGTCGCGGGGCTCCATGCCCATGGCATGGGCCAGCTCCAGCCGGTTGGGCTGGCGGCCGAAGCGGTGCGAGAGCTCGCGGGTGATGCGCCGCATCTTCGAGAGCTTCTCGGAGATGTGGATCGGCAGCCGGATCGTGCGGGCGCTGTTGTCGATCGCCCGGGTCATGCCCTGGCGGATCCACCAATAGGCATAGGTGGAGAACTTGTAGCCCATGGCCGGATCGAACTTGTCGACGGCGCGCTCCAGCCCGATTGCCCCTTCCTGCACCAGATCCAGCAGCTCTAGGCCCTGGTTCTGGTACTTCTTGGCGACGCTCACCACCAGCCGCAGGTTGGCGGCCATCATGCGGTCGCGGGCACGGGTGCCCATGCGGATCTGGTGCCGCTGCCGCACGGTGAGACTCTCAGGAGGCAATTCGAGCAGGCGTTTCATCCCCTGCACGTGATGCGCCAGTTCGATCTCTTCAGCCGCCGTGAGAAGTGGTACACGGCCAATGTTGCTGAGATACCAGCCGATCGAATCGACGCTCAAGCGCCCACTCGACCGCTGTTGACCCACCCGTGGCGGTGGCTTGATGCCGCCGCCCGCAGCCGGAGCTGCAGATGTGGATCGCGGAGGTGTCCCCATCACCCCGGCCTCCTGCTAGTTGTGGGCGGAACATAGCAGAGGCATACCGATGAAAGGGTAATGAATCGGTTACCTTCGCCACAAATAAGTGGTCACATCTTTGTTTCTCAATTATTCGCGTGCTGGGTGGGGGTTGTGGTGGCCTTGCCTTTGGCCGCGATGAGTGCCGGCCGCCCGCCTGAAGCCCCCGTCGCGGCTGTGCGCAGACCCTGATCACGCGCAGACCCCGACCGCCTGAGCCTGTTCCAGGCTCAGGCGTTGGCCGCAGGTTGCAGCGATCTGCGCCAGCCGTTGATCAGATCCAGCTGTGCGCAATGCTCCTCCCCTTCCGCCTGCCGCTGGATGAAGGTGCCGTCGGGTTGCATGTCCCAGGCGGCGACATTGTCATTGAGATACGTATCGAGCAGCCGATCCAGCACCAGGTGGTGGGCGGGATCCTTGATCGGTGCCACCGCTTCCACCCGCCGATCCAGGTTGCGGGGCATCCAGTCGGCGCTGCCGAAATACATTTCAGGTTCGCCGCCATTGCCGAAGCGGAACAGGCGGGAGTGCTCGAGGAAGCGCCCGATCACGCTCACCACCTTGATGTTGTCGCTCACGCCGGGAACGCCCGGCCGCAGGCTGCACATGCCGCGGATCACCAGCTCCACCGTGACCCCGGCCTGGGAGGCCGCATAGAGCAGGGCGATGATCGGCGGATCCACCAGCGCATTCATCTTGGCCCGGATCGAGCCGCCGCGGCCGGCGCGGGCATGGTCGATCTCACGCTGGATCAGCCCCTCCATGCCCTTGCGCAGCGTGACCGGCGCCACCAGCAGGCGGCGGAAGTTCTGCTGCTTGGAGAAGCCGGTGAGGTAGTTGAACAGCTCCACCAGATCCTTGCCCAGATCCTCGTTCGCCGAGAGCAGGCCGATGTCGGTGTAGAGGCTGGAGGTTTTGGAGTTGTAGTTGCCGGTGCCGATGTGCACGTAGCTGCGCAACCGCTCCTTCTCCTTGCGCACCACCAGCATGATCTTGGTGTGGGTCTTGAGGCCGAGCACCCCGTACACCACATGCACCCCGGAGCGCTCCAGCTGGCGGGCCCACTGGATGTTGTTGTCCTCGTCGAAGCGGGCCTTGAGCTCCACCAGCGCCATCACCTGCTTGCCGTTCTCGGCCGCCCGGATCAGCGCTGAAATGATCGGCGAATTCTTGGAGGTGCGATAGAGCGTCATCTTGATCGCCAGCACCGAGGGGTCATCGGCGGCCTGGTTGATGAATTCCTCCACCGAGGTGGCGAACAGGTCGTAGGGGTGGTGCAGCAGCACGTCGTTGCGGCGCAGCACGGCGAAGATGCTCTGGAAGTCTTCGGCCTTGAGCGAGCCATCCTCCAGACGGCTTTTCTGGGTGCGCGCCAAGGCCACGTTGGTGCGGCCCATGTGCGGCTTGTCCTTGAGCTGGGGCAGGGGAATGGCCAGCAGGCTCATCAGGTCGTCGAGACCCAGCGGGCCGTTGATCCGGTAGAGGTCTTCCGGTTCCACATCGGTGGCTTCCACCAGCTGCTCCACCACCTCCTCGGGCATCTCATCGGCCACCTCCAGGCGCACCACCTCGCCGCCCCGCCGCCGCTTGCGCAGGCCTTCCTGCAGCGCCTCCATCAGATCATCCGCTTCCAGATCCCGCAGTTCCAGGTCGGCGTCGCGGGTGATGCGGAAGAAGTAGTGCCCCTCGATCGTCATGCCGGGGAACAGCAGCTGCAGGTTGAAGGCCACCACCTGCTCGAGCGGCACGGCGCAATACACCACATCCTTGGCATTGCGGCCGCTGAGCTCGGTGGGAATCTCCACGAAGCGCGGCAGGTTCTTCTGCGGCACCTTCACCCGGGCGAACTGCTGCTGGCCGGTGTCCGGGTCGCGGATCAACGCCGCCACGTTCAGGCTCAGATTGCTCATGAACGGGAACGGGTGGGCCGGATCCACCGCCAGCGGAGTGAGCACCGGAAAGATCGCCGTCTTGAAGTAGTCGTCAGCCCACTGTTTCTGGGCCTTGTTGAGCCGCTGGTAATCGAGCAGGTGCACGCCGTGCTCGGCCAGGCTGCGCTTCATGTGGCCGCGATAGTGCGCCTGTTGCTGCTCCAGCAGCGGCCGCAGCCGCTCATGAATCGCCTGCAGCTGCTGCTTCGGGGTGCGGCCATCGTCGCTGAGGGTGTCCACACCGGCCTCCAGCTGCGACTTCAGCGAAGCCACCCGCACCATGAAGAATTCATCGAGGTTGTTGCTGAAAATGGCGCTGAATTTCGCCTGTTCAAGCAACGGCGTGCGGGGATCGAGCGCCTGGGCCAGCACCCGGCTGTTGAAGGCAATCCAGCTCAGCTCCCGGTTGATGTAGAGCTCCGGGGCCACCACTGGTTCACGCATCACCCACCGCCCTCAAAACCTGTGCCGGTACCAACGTAGCCAGCAACCTGCATCACTTCTGTACAGCGCTTGCTTGCCTTTGCGCCCCGGCCTGGGGTAACCCGAAGGCGATCAGCACCGCCACGGCCGCCAGCAGCACGATGCTCAGCCAGAAGGGGCTTTTTTCCCCGATCAGTTCATAGGCCACCCCCGCCAGCGGCGGGCCGATGAAGCTGCCCAGGCTCTGCAGGCCCTGCAGGCTGCCCAGGGCAGCGCCCTGGCCGCCGCCGTCGAGCCGCCGCGACACCAGGCTGCGCAGGCTGGGGGTGACCAGACCGGTGCCCGCCGCCAGCACCGCCACCGCGACGAACACCAGCGGCTGGGCAGTGGCGGGAGTGGCCAGCGGCACCAGCAGCGTGCCGGCGATCACCATGCCCAGCCCCGCCATCGTGAGCCGCCATTCGCCGAACCGCTTGACCAGCGGCCCGATCAGGCCCCCCTGCACCAGCGTGGCCACCACGCCCACCACCAGGAAGGCCGCGGCCGACAGGCCCGGCCCCCAGCCGAACATCTCCTTGAAATAGAGCACCAGCACGGCGGTGAAGCCGTTGAAGGCCAGGAAGAACAGGAAGAAGGCCACGCACAGCCGCCGCACCTGCGGGTTGCTGAACACCTTGCCCAGCTGACTGAGCGGGTTGAGCTCGCGCTTGCGCGGCAGTGCCTGACGGGCTTCCGGCGGATGGGTTTCCGGCAGGGCGGTGAGCACCAGCACCAGGTTCACCGCTGCCACCGCCACGGCCACCAGTAACGGCAGGGTGAGGCTGATCTCCGCCAGCAGCCCCCCCAGGGCAGGGCCGAGCATGAAGCCCACGCCGAAGGCCACGCCGATCAGGCCGAAGGCCTTGGCCCGCTTTTCCGGTGGGCTGATGTCGGCCAGCACGGCACCGGCGGTGGCGGCCGTGCCGCCGCTCACGCCATCGATCAGCCGCGCCACGAACAGCAGCGGCAGCGGCCAGACACTGCCCGGTGGCCAGGGCACCGCCAGCGTGAGCGCGAAGCCGCCCAGGCCGAGCACCGAGCCGGCCACGCAGCCGGCGATCACGGGCCGCCGCCCGAAGCGGTCGCTGAGGGCGCCGATCAGCGGCGTGAACAGGAACTGGGCCAGGGCATAACTGCCCGCCAGCAGCCCCAGCGTGCGGCCATCGCTGGTGAAGCTGGCCAGCAGAAAGGGCAGTAGCGGAAACACGATGCTCTCGCCTAGCCTGTCGTTCAGCAGGGTGAGGAAGACACAGAAGCGGGTGGAAGGGCGCGGCCAACCCATGGCATCAACGCGCGGCAGTGCCCATACCTTCCCATGGGAGCCCTTAGCCGCGGCGCCAGCTGTGGAAGCGTTGCAGCAGCGCCAGGGTGCGCTGGGGGGCATGGGCCCGTTTCCAGGCTCCGGCGGCGTACTTGCTGGCTTCCGAGAGGGTGGGGTAGGCGTGGATGGTGGAGAGGATGCGGCCGAGCCCGAGCCGCCAGCGCATCGCCAGCACGAATTCCGCCAGCAGTTCGCCGGCTTGCTCCGCCACGATCGTCACCCCCAGGATCCTGTCGCTGCCGGGCGGGGTGAGCACCTTCACGAAGCCGGTTTCGGCGCTTTCCACGATCGCCCGATCCAGCTCCTGCAGCGGAAAGCGGGTGATCTCCACCGCCACTCCCTGGCGGGCGGCCTCCGCTTCATTCAGCCCCACCCCGGCCACTTCCGGATCGGTGAAGGTGGTGCGCGGAATCACCCGCCCATCGACCTGAAAGCGGCGGAACGGGGCGAACAGGGCGTTGACACTGGCGTACCAGGCCTGGTGGGCGGCGGTGTGGGTGAACTGCCAGGGGCCGGCCACATCGCCGGCGGCGTAGATGTTCGGAAAGAGGGTCTGCAGTGCGCCGTTGGTGTCGATCGTGCGGCCGGTGGGAATGCCCAGCTCCTCCAGGCCATAGCCGCTCAGCCGCGCCTGCCGGCCGATGGCGCAGAGCACCTCATCGCAGAGCCGTTCGCTGTGCACGGGCGCCTCGGCAGGGCCGGTGCTGATCAGCACCACCTTCTCTCCGCCGTCAGCATCTCCGCCGTCAGCCTGCCCGCCGTCAGCGTCCGGCGGGCAGCCGGGGGTCGGCGCTGCCGGCCGCCGCTCGAAGCCCCGCACCGTGCAGCCGGTGAGCACCTCCACCCCGTCGGCTTCCAGGGCCTGGAGCACCAGCGCGGCGGCGTCGGGGTCTTCGCGGCTGAGCAGCTGCGGGCCCCGCTGCAGCAGGGTGACCCGGGCACCCAGGCGGGCCAGAGCCTGGGCCAGTTCACAACCCACCGGTCCGCCCCCCATCACCACGAGGCGCGGCGACGCCAGTGGACAGTCGCGCAGGGCCTGCCAGACGGTTTCGCTGGTGAGCAGACCCACCGCCTCGGCGCCCGGCAGATCCGGCAGCACCGGGCTGGCGCCGGTGGCCAGCACGATCGCCGGCGCCGTGAGCCGCTGCTCCTCGCTGCCGTCGCCCCGGCGGATCGCCACGGTCCAGGGGTCGATCAGGCGGCCATGGCCGCGCAGCACCTCCACCCCCAGCCCCTCGTAGCGTTCGGCGCTGTCGTGGGGGGCCACCGCCGCCACCTTGGCGAACACCCGCTCCAGCACCTGCGGCAGCGACACGCTGGGGTCGTGGGGGGTGAGGCCGTAGCGATCCGCCCGGCGCATGCGTGCCGCCTGACGGGCCGTGGCGATCAGGGCCTTGCTGGGCACGCAGCCGGTGTTGAGGCAGTCGCCGCCCATGCGATCGGCCTCGATCAGGGTCACCTGCGCCTTCACGGCGGCGGCGATGTAAGCGGTGACCAACCCCGCCGCCCCGGCGCCGATCACGATCAGGTTGCGATCGAAACGGGCCGGCCGGCTCCAGGGGCGGTAGAGCCGCCAGCGCTGCCAGCCCGCCAGCCCCAGCCGCGCCAGCCAGGGGAAGGCCCCCAGCAGCACCAGCGACAGCAGCAGCGGCGGCGTGAGGATCCCCTCGAGGCCGCGCAGCTGCGCCAGCTGGGTGCCGGCATTCACGTAGACGAGGGTGCCGGGCAGCATGCCGATCTGGCTGGCGAGATAAAAGGAGCGGACGGGCAGCGGCGTGAGCCCCATCACCAGGTTCACCAGGAAGAAGGGAACCACGGGCACCATCCGCAGGCTGAGCAGGTAGAGCACCCCATCGCGGCGCAGGCCCGCCTCGATCGGCGCCAGCCGCGCGCCGAAGCGCTGCTGCACCGGCTGGCGCAGCAGGGTGCGGGCCAGCAGGAAGGCGATGGTGGCGCCCGCGCTGGAGGCGAACGACACCAGCAGGGTGCCGAGCCCCAGCCCGAACACCGCCCCTCCGGCCAGGGTCAGCACGGCGGCGCCAGGCAGGGAGAGCCCGGTGACCAGCACATAGGTGAGGGCGTAGGCGGCGGCGGCGCTGAGCGGGGCCCGCTGGCGCCAGGCCAGCAGGCCGGCGCGGGCGTCCTGCAGGCCTTCGACGCTGAGCGCCTGGGGCAGGTCCAGCAGGAAGAACAGCGCCACCAGCACAGCCAGCGCCAGCAGCAGCAGCCAGCGCCAGGCGCCGCCCGCAGTGGCGGTGCGCGTCAAGCCGCCAATGCCCCGCCGCAGCTGGAGCCGCTGCCGGCGGTGCAGCCGAAGCAATGGTCGGCCACCTGGATCGGGTCGCCGCTGGGGTCACGCCGCAGCAGATCACGCAGATGGGGGTGGCTGTCAGGGCCTGCGGTGGCGGCAGGACCACCCGCGAGCGTCAGGCCCAGCTGCTGATTGAAATCACAGTCGTAGAGGTGGCCCTGCCAATCCACGCTGATCAACTGGCGGCACATCACCTGCTCCAGGTTGGCGTCGCGGTGGCTGCGGCGCAGCAGCTCCAGGTAGCCCTCCAGCTGCCCCTGGGCGCTCAGCACCGCCGCGAACCGCTGCACCGGCATGTTCGCCAGGGCATAGAGGCGGTTGAACACCACGCCGTGGTCGGCCGCCAGCACGCGCCGGTAGTCGGCCTCCAGCGGCCCCTGCTCCGGCGGCAGCACCGGCCCCTGCGGGTTGAACACCAGGTTCAGCTCCAGGCCCGTGCCCGGCTGGCCGTAGCCGAGGGCATTGAGCTGGCGCAGGCCGTCGATGCTGCGCCGGAACACACCGGAGCCCCGCTGGCGCTCCACGTTGTCCTGCAGGTAGCAAGGCAGCGACGCCACCACCGTGACCCCCTCCGCGGCCAGAAAGGCGGCCAGATCCTCCTGGCCCGGCTCCTGCAGGATCGTCAGGTTGCAGCGGTCGATCACCTCCACCCCCAGGGCGCGGGCGCGGCGCACCAGGTCCCGGAACTGGGGATGCAGCTCCGGTGCGCCGCCGGTCAGATCGAGGCAACGCACGGCGCGGGCCGCCAGCACCGGCGGGATCAGCGCCAGGGTGTCCGCCGTCATGCTTTCGGTGCGGGTGGGCCCGGCGTTCACATGGCAGTGCACGCAGGCCTGGTTGCAGCGGTAGGTGAGGTTCACCTGCAGGGTGTCGAGCCCCCGGCGCTGCAGCGCGGGGAAGGCGGTGGGGGCCATGGCGGGCCGGAGCGGGCTGGGGGACGGGGCGGACATCGTGCGGCTGGGGGTCAGATCGTGTCGCCGAGCACCTGGCGGCCTGCGGGCCTGGCGCCGTGGCCGCCGAGCGGCTCAACGCTGACCGACACGCTGCTGGCCTGGCTGGTGGGGGAGGTGGGAATCGGCATCGCCACATGGCCCCTGGCGTCGGGCACGAAGGGCACACAGCCCACCAGGCGGCCGTTCACCTTGGCCCAGAGCCGGTAGGTGTGATCGGGCGGCGGTGGCGGCAGCCCGTCCACCAGCAGCATGTTGTGGCTGGGGTTGCCGGTGACGATCACCGTGCCGCTGGCGGCGCCCGCGCCCGCCAGCGCCCGCAGCGGCATCTGCCGGCTGACCGCGTTGAGCGGCGCACCGTTGCTGTCCAGTTGCTGCTGCAGCTGGGCCAGTTGGGTCTGGGTGCGGTGCAGCTGCACGCCCACCGCCAGCAGACCAAGGCCGAGCGCGGCGGCGATCAGGCCGGGCAGACGGGGGGTGACCGGACGCGCCAGCAGCCGCTGCCGCAGGGCAGCCGGCGGCGTGCTGGTGGCGGGCAGGGCCAGGGGCAGCAGCTCCAGGGTGGTGCTGAATTGATCGAGCCGCTGGCGCAGGGCGGGCTGCTGGCGCAGCAGCTCGGCCAGCTGGCTGCGCTCCACTTCGTCGAGGTCGCCGAGCGCGTGGCCGGCCAGCAGGGCATCCACGTCGAACGGCAGGCCGGTGGCGTCGCCCTGGCTGAGGGGGTGGTCGCTGCTCATGGCTGGGGGTGGAAATCGATCAGCAGGGTCCGCAGGCGAATCAGCCCCTGCCGGGCGCGGGTTTTCACGGTGCCGAGCGGCAACTGCAGCCGTTCGGCGATCGCCGACTGGCTCAGGCCCTCGTAATAGGCCATCTCCAGCACCTGGCGCTGATTGGCGGGGATCGTCTCCAGGGCGGAGCGCACCCGCCCGGCCAGGTCATCGGCCTCGGCGCAGTCCTGCGGGTTGCGCACGGCGGCCGGGAACAGCTGGGACGACCAGCGTTGCACCAGCTGCCAGCGGTTCTGGCGCTGCTGCAGGCGGTTGAACGCCATCGAGCGGGTCATCAGCAGCAGGTAGGCCAGCACCGGGCCCCGCTTCGGGTCGTAGCGGCCCTGCTGCCAGTAGCGCACGAACACGTCGTGGCAGAGGTCCTCGGCTTCCTGCGGGGAGCGGCACAGGCGCAGCGCCAGCCGGTAGACCGGCGCGCCGCAGCTGTCGTAAAGGGCAGCCAGATCCTGGTGCTGCCCGCTGCCGGCAGGCAGGGGCGGCGTGGCGGCGGCCTCCGCTTCGGAGCGGCTCACGGGCACGGTGAGGGCGGATCGGAACGGCATGGTGGGGATACCGCCGACCTCCCGGATCGGATGGGGCGGGGCCAGCGGCGTTGGCCGGAGGCGGCCGGCAAACCGCCGCCGCCCGCCACCGGTATCCCCTCCGCACCCCTTGGCCTCGCTCGATCCGTGATCACGTTCTTCCCTTCCAGCGTCAGCCGCGCTGCCGCGGCGCTGGTGCTCAGCGGCACCACCATGCTGGCGGCCCAGGCCATGGAGCCCCAGCAGCATCAGGGCACCTTCATCAGGGCCGAAAAAGCGGTGAGCGGCGGCTTTGTGATCAAGCAGCAGGGCGGCAAGCGCCTGCTGATGCTCAGCTCCACCTTCAAGACCAGCGACACGGCGCCCGACCTCAAGCTGGCCTTCAGCCCTTCGGCCACCCCGCTGGCCGGCAGCAAGCCGCCCGCCTACCCACTCAAGCCCGGCAGCTACACGGTGCTGGCGCCGCTGAAGGCCAGCAAGGGCGGCCAGACCTACGTGATCCCCGCCTCGATCGATCTGAGCAAGCAGAAATCGGTGCTGATCTGGTGCCGCCAGTTCAACGCCACCATGGCTTGGGCACCGATCCAGCCCGCGAAAACGGCGCGCTGAGGCGCCATGATCGGCGCCATGGATGCTGCTCAAAGCCAGCTCAGCCACCTCAACGCCAGCGGTGAGGTGCACATGGTGGAGGTGGGCGACCGCCCCGCCAGCGATCGCCGCGCCGTGGCCGAGGGCTTCATCGCCATGGATCCGGCGGTGCTGGCGCTGGTGCTCGAAGGTCGCGCCGCCAAGGGGGATGTGCTGGCGGTGGCGCGGGTGGCGGCGATCCAGGGCGCCAAGCGCACCTGGGAGCTGATCCCCCTCTGCCACCCGATCGCGCTCACGGGCCTGGAGGTGCGCATCGAGCCCAGCGCCGATGGCCGCGGCCTGCGCCTGGAAGCCGCTGCCCGCACCACCGGCCCCACCGGCGTGGAGATGGAGGCGCTCACCGCCGTGCAGGTGGGCCTGCTCACCCTTTACGACATGGTCAAATCCGCCGATCCGGCCATGACCATCGGCCCGGTGCGGCTGCTGAGCAAGACGGGGGGACGCCACGGCGCCTGGCGCCATCCCGACGCCGTGCCCTCCTGAGCCGTCACCCCCGATGAGCAACAGTGCGGCTCCGCTTGAGCCCTACCCCCGCGAAGGCCTGCCGCTGGAGGAGGCCCGCCGTCAGGTGCTGGCCGCGCTCACGCCCCTGGCCGGCAGCGAGACGTTGCCGCTGGCGCAGGCCCTGGGCCGGGTGAGTGCGGCGCCGGTGCTGGCGGCCGCGGCGGTGCCGGGCTTCCGCGCCTCGATCATGGATGGCTACGCCCTGGCTGCGGCGAGTGTCCCGCAGGTGGGACACTCCTGGCGCCTGGTGGGCCGCTCGGCGCCGGGTGCCCCCTATGCCGCGCCGCTGCTGGAGGGGGAAGCGATCCGCATCCTCACCGGGGCGCCGCTGCCGGAGGGGGCCAGCCGGGTGCTCCCCCAGGAGCTGGTGGAGGCCGCTGGCGCGCGCCTGAGCCTGGTGCGCGAGGCGGGCCCCAACCCCTGGATCCGCGCCGCCACCGAAGAGGCCGCACCCGGCCAGGAACTGCTGGCCGCCGGGGTGCGGCTGGGCCCCGCCGATCTGGGCCGGCTGGCCAGCTGCGGTGTGGCAACCCTGGCGCTGCGGCGCCGGCCCCGGCTGGGGCTGCTGATCAGCGGCGATGAGCTGGTGCCGGCCGGCAGCCCGCGCGGGCCCGGTCAGATCTGGGAGAGCAACGGCACCCTGCTGGCGGCGCTGCTGGCGCGGCTGGGGGTGGAGGTGGCCGAGCAGCGGGTGGTGGCCGATGCGCCCGAGCGCCTGCGCGCCGCCCTGCTCGAGCTGGCCACCAGCTGTGATGTGGTGGTGAGCACCGGCGGCGTGTCGGCGGGCGACAGCGACTGGATCCGGCCGCTGCTGGCGGAGCTGGGGCAGGTGAGCTTCTGGAAGCTGTTCCTCAAACCCGGCCGCCCCTTCGCCTTCGGGCAGCTGCGGCGGCCCGATGCGGACGAGTCCTTGCCGCTGTTCGGGCTGCCCGGCAATCCGGTGGCCGCGGCGATCACCGCCCTGCAGCTGCTGTGGCCAGCGCTGCAGGTGCTGGAGGGGGCGCCGGTGCAGCCGTTGCCGCGCCTGAAGGTGCGGCTGGCGGCGGAGCTCAGGCGTGGGGCCGGCCGCCCCGAGCTGGCCCGCGCCCGGCTGCAGGTGGGCCCGGAGGGGGAGCTGCTGGCGCTGGTGGAGGGCAGCCAGGCCTCCTCCCGCATCGGTTCGCTGCAGGGCGCCGACCTGCTGCTGGAGATCCCGGCCGAGCTGGGCACGCTGGCGGCCGGCACCGAGCTGTGGGCCCAGCTGCTGCGCCTGCCGATCTTCTGAGCACGGGCTCAGTAGGCCGTGTTGCCCGCCACCCAGGTGCCCACGCCGCCGCTCCACTCCCGCTTCCAGAAGGGGGCCTCGTGCTTGAGCGCTTCGAGCAGCTCCTGGCCGCCGCGCTGGGCCGGGCCGCGGCGGTCGGCGCACACCGCCACCAGCACGATCGTGTCCCCCGGCAGCACCCGCCCCACGCGGTGATCCACCCGCACCGCCCGCAGGCCATGGCGCTGGGCGCAGTCGGCGGCGAGGCGGGCGATCTGCGCTTCGGTCATGCCGGGGTAGTGCTCCAGCTCCAGGGCCTCCAGCGGCGCCCCTGCCGCCGTGATGCCCCGCACCCGGCCGATGAAATGGGCTTCGGCAGCAGCGAGCTCGGCGCCGCCGGCCGCCAGGCTCCGCTGCCAGGCGGCGAGGGCTTCGAGTGGATCGAAGGGTTCCGGGTGCAGCTGCAGCTGCAGCTGCAGGGCGCCGGTTTCGGGGAGCGGATCAGCCACCGGCTTCAGCCCCCACTGATCGGTGGCAGGAAGGCCACCTCGGCGCCGGGCGCGAGCGGCTGGTGAACCCCGGCGAACACCTGGTTCACGGCCACCCGCACCTGGGCCGGCAGCTCTTCCCCCAGCCCCAGCTGCGCCCACAGGCTCGCCGGGGTGGGGGCCGGGGCGCCGGCGGGCAGCTCCACACGGCGCTCCGCCCAACCGGCCTGCTCCCGGAGCGCGGCGAACAGCCGCACGGTGATCACAGGGGTGGTCACGCCGGCGGTCACGGCCGTGTGGCCACCAGCACCCGGTGGCGATGGTCGGAGGCGACGCGGCGCAGCCCCACGAAACCGGCCGCGCTGAGTGCCGCCGGCAGGTCGAGGCGGAAGTAGTCCTCCAGGTAGGGCTCGGTGCTCTTGAGCAGGGTCGCCAGCGGCGGCGGCATGGCGCGGATGGCCTCGGCATCGGGGTCCTGATCCACCAGGGCCAGCACCCCACCCGGCCGCAGCAGACGCAGGGCCTCCGCCAGCACGGCGCGGGTGGCGGCGGCCGGCAGCTCGTGGCAGAGGAACTGGGCGGTGATCAGATCGAAGCTCGCTGCGGCCAGCCCCGTGGCCTCGGCGGCGGCATGGTGCCAGGCGTGGACGCGCCCGCCGGCATCACGCACCCGCGCCACCGCCAGCATCTGGGGGGAAAGATCGAGCCCGCTGATCCGCACGCCGCCATGCCCGTGCCGCTCCAGCCAGTCGGCGAGCGCCAGGGTGCCCACCCCCACCGAGCAGCCGATGTCGAGCGCGTCGTGCAGCGGCGCCTGGAGGCTCGGCGCGATCGCGGCATAGATGGCCTCGCGCATGCGCGCCTGGGCGGCCTCGGGCGTGAGCTGCTTCTCCTGCTTCCACACCCGCAGGGCCACGGAATCGGTGGCCTGCTCGGTTTCGCAGGCGGCCAGCCAGCAGAGGTTGCCCTCCTGGTAGGCGTGGAAACGGGCGCGGTAGTAGGCGGGGATCTGCGTGGCCGGGTTGGTGCAGGCCTCCAGCAGCGGCTCCGCCTGGCGGCGCAACTCCTCCCGGCGCTGCCGCCAGGGGATGCCCCGGGTTTCGGCGGTGCGGATCATCATGCGCCGCGCCTGCAGAAACAGCAGCTGCCGCAGCGGTTCCACCGCCAGCACCGCCGCAATCAGCCGCCCCAGCGCCGTGCGGTCGTCGACCCAGTTGGGGGGTGTGCTGGCGCTGGAGGTCATCGGAGCGCTGAACGAAACCGACAGGATGCCCATCTTGCCGCTCCGGGCGAGGCAGCGCCTGGCTTACGAACCAGGCGGGCCGCGGCCGATCCCAGGAGGCTCAGGCCGGCACGATCACCACACCCTGCTTCACCACTTCCCACAGGCCATCCACCTCATGAAGTTCAGCGGGGAGTTTCAGCTCGGTACTCGCGATCCTGCGCGGGGCCCGTCGGTCGCCGCGTTGGACATCGATCGCGGCGATGCACAGCAGCTTTGGATTTGTGGTTGGTGGCTTCAAGGAAGGCCCGTGCATCTCCTGCGGCGGATTCAGCTTGGGTGCGGCCGTTGTGAGCGGCTTCCTCGCTGAGAGACGGGACGGCATCAGAACCCTGGCCGTGCTGGCCTGGCGAGGGCAGCGCGGCGGAGGCGATTGCCGCAGGCTGGATGCCAACCGCTGCCTGCCCCGTGCCCCTGGGATTGGCCAGGGCGACCTGAAGAGATGCGGGTATGAAGCCACCCAGGGGGCGGACATGGAGACCGTCGTGTCCCACCAGGGCCCACAGGGTGAGCATCCCCAACATTCCCCTGAAGCCCCGGAGCGGAGGCAGTGCTTCAGGGGATACGGGAAACAGGGACAGTGACGATCAGGAAGGATGACGGCCCTGTGATCGGCAGCCAGTCATTGCCGAGTGACCAGCGTTGGTAGTGATGTGTTTCGTTGGGCTGTCGAGGATCCATGAAGAAGCTTGTGCGTCATCAGTCGATAATGCTGGGCACCACAATGATTCCTTCATGATCAACTTCCCAGACGCCATCGCTGATCATTGTTGTTTCGGCTGGCTTCAGCACCGTGGCTGTAGTTAGCCTGGCCGTTCTGTAGGTATAAATTCCTTTCCTCGTCTGCATGCTTGTGTAGCTTTCCAGCGTGCGCAGGCTTGGATAGATTAGGTACTCGGTGGATTCGGATTGGATCAGCAGGTAGCTGCCTGAACCGGCGGGAACTTCATGCAGCTGGGTTTTGTGAGCAGAGCCATTCATTAGCATTTCTTCTGACTCGTCGCTGATATTCAGCTCCAAAACTGTGAGTTGTTTAAGAAGTTGCTTGTCTTTTTGCGTCAAGGCCAAGAGGTATCGCTCCGTGATCGCATCGTGTGAACTCGGTTCATCCAACAGCCCCGCTTCGGTGCCAACAGCTTGTTGAACGTTGCTCTGCACGTCTTGCGATCCTTCCTGCCATTCCACTTGCAAGGTGGCTGGCGGATGTGCTTGCGCAATGGCCTGCGTTGGAGCTTGGTTGATGCTTTGAGGAGAGCTGTCTTCTTCCTCGTGCAAGGTGTGATCCAGCTGGCTAAGAACCAGCATCGAGATCAACTCGGCCAGGCCTTTGATGTCTTGGGGGTCAAGCGAGGCAAATGCTGGAAGGCTGTTGAGCTGAGCTTGGTAGTAAGCCTGGTTGAGCTTGCTCAATGAATCACATTTGCTGTTGATCGTCAGGATCTTTGTGTCAAGATCCTGAAGCCTTGAGTAGACGACCTTGTGCTTCTTGCTGCTTTTTCCCGATGCAAACAAGAGGAAGAAAATGGGAAGTGTAATGGTTATGGAGATAAAAATCAAGAAGGCATGAACGACGCCAAACCGTTCGTCGATCCGCTTGTCAATATCTCTGTCCAGTTGGTTGATTCTTTGAATTTCGAGCGAAGGCGCCCTTGCCCCTTCAACTTGCGCGTTGGCGGCCTTCTCGTTCAGGCTGAGCGAGAAGGCGACAAGGAGAAGGGACAGAACGCGAGCTAGCTTCTTGCCATAGGGAATGCGCACTCGCAGTATCGGCTGTGACATGGGAATCAAGGGTTTTGGCTCAAGGAGATCCAGTTCCGCTTCAGCAGCTTTCGGGTGAGGGCTGTATTGAGGGCCCGAAGGCCGGTGATGAAGCCAGGCTCGGGTTCAAGATCGCCAACATAGTTGCCAACACGTTCAAGGGAGAACGTATTTTCTTGTGGTTCTACACTATCTCATAGTAAATCGACCGGGGTGCGCTTGCTGGACGGCATCGGGCTGTTAATGCCTAAGCCACTGAGGTTCACAGCGTAATTGCGGACGAAACCGCTCCACTCTATGTGGCTTCCCATCTCGTAGCTTTCGATGGTCCTCAATTCGGCGGGGAGGGCCACCCATTCCATCGGGCCGAAGCACTGGCCATTCACCAGCAGCTCCTCCCCGGTGATCATGAGCTCATCGTGTGGATCCAGTTTGCCCTTCAGATTCACCTCTTGGCTGATCAGGCCGCAGGCTGTTTCTTCCTTAAAGAAATCGGACGCTGTAGTGGTCATCTCCAGCAGCTGCTGGGAGTGGCAAAAGCTCATTCGTTGCAGAGTTCCCGGGAGTCGATCATTACCACAGCCGCTGGTGAACGCACCGCTTGCATCCAACCAGTTGAGGGAACGGCCGCCGTGTAGGGCTCGGTGCTTTTGAGGAGGGTTGCCAGCGGCGCCAGCATGGTGCCAGGCGTGGACGCGCCCGCCGGCATCACGCACCCGCGCCACCGCCAGCATCTGGGGGGAGAGATCGAGCCCGCTGATCCGCACGTCGCCATGCCCGTACCGCTCCAGCCAGTCGGCGAGCGCCAGGGTGCCCACCCCCACCGAGCAGCCGATGTCGAGCGCGTCGCGCAGCGGCGCCTGGAGGCTCGGCGCGATCGCGGCATAGATGGCCTCGCGCATGCGCGCCTGGGCGGCCTCGGGCGTGAGCTGCTTCTCCTGCTTCCACACCCGCAGGGCCACGGAATCGGTGGCCTGCTCGGTTTCGCAGGCGGCCATCCTGCCGCTCCCACGATTCAGCCGGCGATGCGCAGCAGCCGCTCGAGCAGATCCTGCTGCAGCCGCAGCTGGGTGCGAAGTTCACCGATCTCGGCGTTGTGCTGGATCCGCTGGCGGCTGAGTTCACGCTCCAGCGTTTCAATCCGACGCAGCAGCATCAGTTGCTCCTCCTGCTCGGGAAAGGGGCGATCGCGGGGCACCATTTCACCCGGCCGGATCAGGGTCCACTTCCTTCCTCTCACCACAGGCTTGAACACCGGCAACGACTGCAACACCAGATCTTCATTGCTGTCGGTGCCCCGCGGCGTGCGGAACAGGTGCTGGAACGTTTCACTCCCCCACACCCAGGAGGGGGGATCCGTGCTGATCCAGACGACCGCATCCCCACTGATCAGTTCACAGAACTGGAAGGTCGATCCCGTTTCGGCGGGGGTGAGGAGCCAACCGCGTGGATCGGCGCGGGTGAGCTCGGCAGGGGCCTGATAGGCGGCAATGGCCTGGGGGGAGCGGCGCAGCAGGCGGGTCAGCAGAAGTTCGTCGACAGGCCAGAGATGGCGGGAGGGCAACGGCTGGGCTTCCTGATCTCGCGCCAGGGGCGGTTGGGCCTGCCGCGACAGGAGCTGTTCGACGTTGTGCTCAAGCTGGAGAAGGCGCTCGAGGGGGGATGGGATGGCGTCCATTTCAACCCTCCTGCAACCGGGTGAAGCGAAGCTCGATGCGACGACGTTCGGCACGATCGGACTTGTCGGCCGGTGCGTAGGTGCCGTCATTAGCGATCAGGCTCCCGGCGGAATAGGGCCGGATTGTCAACCCGATCCTGCCCTCTGGGTCGAGCCTGCCTTTGAGGTGATTGGCCACCGCAAGGGCGCGCAACAGGCCAAGGTCGGCGTTGGATCCAGCCCTGTAACCGCTGAGTGTGGCAGAGCGGTTGGCCTTGGGCAAGAGCAGATCGAGGTTGCTGGCCCCTGGAGAGGGTTGGCCGTCGGTGTGTCCGATCACTTCCACGCTGTCGATGCGGTACTTCTGGATGGTTTCCAGGATTTCCGGCACGCGCCTGTCCAAGGCCTTGATGAACTCCGGGCTAAGCACATAGCTGCCTGTGGGGAAGCGGAAGGATTCGCGCTCCGTGAGCCGCACTAGGGGTGGCTTCTCGTTGTTGGCGCGAGCAAGGGTGGAGATCGCGATCGTGAGCACGAGGATCAGCAGGCTGCTGCTGAGGAGATCGGTGTAGCCGATCCAGTAGTTGGTATCCGCGTCTTTGGAGCGGCGGGCGTTGCGGGACATGGTCAGCGGCCCCCTTCTGTTTGGTTGCCATTTCGTGGCTCCAAGGCGCTGATGGCGGCCACGCGGGATTGAAGGGTATAAAGCTGTTGGAGCAGATCCTGGGAGATGGCCTTGGCGGAGAGCATCGGCTCACCCAGCTGAGCGAGTGCGGCCTGCTGGCGCTGGATGGCCTGGGACAGGTCGCCTTGCAACTGTTGACCCAGCTGTTCGATGCTGAGGCGCGCCAACTGGCTGCGCTCCGCCAGCACCCCATCACTTTCCAGCTTGGCCTGTTGCACCGATGCAACGAACGCTGCGGTGAGGCCATCGAGCCGTTCAACGCTGCGGTTCCAGTTGGTGAGGGCTGTTTCCAGCGCGGAGGCGAACACCCGGCAACTCTCGGCAGCGGATTCATCCACTGTGAGGCGGCTCTGCACGGCTTCGGCGATCTCCATGGCCAGTTTGCGATCACGCATCACCTCCAGGCGTGTTTCCCTCAGTTGTTTGGAGGCCTCTCTGGTGGCCTGGGTGCCCACGTCCAGGCTGGTGCTGACCTGCTGGAGGGTCTTGATTTCGTTGTGGATCTCCTGGCTTGCCCTGCGGCAGGTTTCCAGCTCCCGCTCGGCGGTTTTGGCCAGGAGTTGCCATTCATTCTGTGTGCTGAACAGGCCATCGCGCACATCCACGAGGCGCGCGCTCAGCCCATCGGTGCTGGCCGTGAGCTGCTCAGTGGAATCGTGCAGGCCCTGCACAGCATGTTGCAGGGTTGTGGCGAAGTCACTGTCCCGGAAGGCATGAGCCGCCTGCACGAAGTCCTGTCCGCTTTCGTTGAAGGCATTCGCCACCGTGCCGAGCTGGCGCACCGCGATCTGTGCTTCTGCCGCGAGGGTGGCATTCACATCGAAGATCTCGTTGAGCTTGGCGGTAAAGGCCTCACCCATTGCCGTCTGAACAGCGGTATAGATGGCTGAGGGCAGGTTCTGGCTGGAAGTATTCAGATCCTGAATGGATTGGCGCAGGGGGGTGATCACCTGGTTGCCGAGTTCCAGGGGCAGCACGGTTTCCAGCCAGCTGCTCAACAGGGCTTTGCAGCGCTCCAGGCAGGTCCTGGTGCCGCTCAGCTGGGTCCAGATCAACACCACCAGGCTCAGAAACAAGCCCAGCAGGCTGGTCTGGAAGGCCACGCCCATCGGAGCCACGATGCCAGAAAGCGCTGTGATGGTGTCCGCCGTGCTGGCGTTCTTCTCGAGAGCGCCGCTGATCTCACTGAGCCCTGCGGTGAGGCCGGCAAAGGTGCCGAGCAGCCCGAGAGAGATGAGGATGCCCGGCGCCTGCCGCAGCCAGCTCTGGGCAGCGGCGGCCGTGATGCTGCGGGTGAAGAAGGGCAGTGAAATCGTTTCGATTTCGCCAGCGCTGAACTCGGCTGTATCGACGTTGTCGACATGGGTGAGCAGGGCGATATAGCGCCGGCGGATCCGCAACAGCCGCTGATCCACCTTGGAATCCTCGATGCAGCCGTCCTGGTGGAGCTGGGCCAGCTTGGTGGCCAGTGGCGTGGTGAGCCGCGCCAGCAGCACCGACAGCCAGAGGGCAACCAACGCCACCAGCAGCTGAAGCCCCAGAACAACGCCTTTGGAGTGATCAATCAACGCCGACAGGTCTGAAGCAGCGATCGGGTCGTTCATTCAAGTCGTGGCGGCCGCTGCTGCCTGTGGTGTCACAAGATGGTCATGGTAGAGGCCGGCAGCGAGAGGCTGACTGCGTGCTTCGGCTGCTACTTCTCGCAGGAAAGGAGAAGGTTGGCAGGAAAGGAGATGGTGAGTGCAGGCATCGCTAGGCTGAAGCTCTTGCTGGGTCCACACGGGAATCTCATGGCCGAAGACGACAAGATCGTTCAGTCGATCAAGTTTCTACTCAAAAGCGTGAAGCAGCTCAGCGACCGGTTTCTGCAAGCCGATGCCAAGCAGAATCAGGCGATGGCCGCCATCCATGGAGATCTCAGTGATCTGCGTGAACGCATGGAACATCTGGGTGGCAGTCAGCTTGAAGCGGCGGCAACTTCCAGTTTCGTCGGTGGACGCCAAACCCCGCCAGAGTTACCTGTACGACCAGACACGGCCAACCGGCTGATTCCTGCCCTCAATCTATCGGTCACGGCCATTCTGGATGTTTATGCCAACACACCCGTGTTGCTGGAGCCATTTGCTCGGCCCTGTGGGGTGAGTGGCCGCACACTCAGCGGTGAGATCGAAGCGGTGGAATTGGAGACCTTCTCCCAGGGCACCACGTGGGCGCTGGAAACCCTCGATAGCGGATGGTTGCTGGTGCCGCGTCCCGGCACGCTTGAGCGCGTCATCCAGCTGCAAACGTTGGAGAGGCTTTACGACGTGGACGGGAGCAGAGATCTGCCTGCCTTGCTCCACCTGATTCGTCCCGCGTCTGCTCAGTCGGTGGTGTTTGGCCGCCGTTGGCAACTGAAGGAGATGGGCAAACTCTGCACCACTGCCGACCCTCTCCTCGCCAGCCCATGGACAAGGCTGGAGCAATTGGAGCAGCGCCTCGCGAAGCTGGAAGCGAATTCCTGAGGGTGATTCATCCAGGCACGATCACGATCCCTTGGTTTACCACCTCCCACAAGCCGTCAACCTCCTTCACTTCTGCGGGGACCTTCAATTCAGCGCTCGAGACGAGCTGGCGTTCATAGGTGAATATCCCCTTGGCTGTTTGGTTTGTGTTGAAGCTTTCCAGGGTGAGGAAAGTGGGAAATAACCAATTTCTCTCTTCCACGACGATGAGCACGTAGCTCCCCCCACCTGGGACAGATCTCAACTGTGTGGCATGGCTGACGGAGCCGCGAAACAGGCAGTCTTCGGATTCACTGGTGATATTCAATTCGGCGGTTGTAATCCTGCGCAGTAGGCTTCTGTCTCTATGTTGAGCGGCTGCTTGGAATTCCTTGATGATTACTTCCAAGGGTGATTGGGCGGGCGGCCCTTGATCTGCCTGTGTGAAGCTCGCCAGGTAGGCCGCAAAACCAGCAGAGGCGGAAGCACTCTCTTTGGCTTGCGGGAAGAGTTGTTGGGCCCTTGGTGATCCATCCGGCGGCTCAATGGCGAAACTGGGATCAGTTGTTGCGGATCCTTCTTGACGTGTGAAATCTTGTGGCTTGTGCGATTCTTCAATGGCGGCTGTAAGCCGGATGAGCTCAGCTTTCATCTCACGAACATCCGATTGGAGTTGTCGAATTGCAGAAGCGTTGCTTGCGTCAGTTTTCTTGAGGGCGTGAATACTCTGTGGGGAATCCTCCTTGTTAGAGTTTGTCTTGTCAGATTGATCTGTTTGGGATCTCTGAGATTGGATGAGTTGGTCATTCGGTATCACTGCTTCTACGCCATGCCGAACTGCTCTCCTTCTAAGGCTTCCCCGAGGGCTTGAAGTGCCATGATTGCTCGCTCGCGAGAACAAAGAAAACAGAATGTAGGAAAGAAGGCTTAGGAGAACAATCGAGAGAATGTACCACTTGGCGTCCGCCGCTTTGAAAAACTGTTGTGTGGCCTGTAACGCATTGGTGGCAATTGGTTGGGCGCTTTCCTGCTTTGTGGCAATGAACCTCGTTGGAACAGCAGCGCTAGCTGAGCCGACGTTGTCCAGTTTGACACTTGGACGCTGGCTAAACATTCGGGAGGATTCGCCTCCTTCGGTGCTGGCTTGTAATTGGGAATTACCGCAGATAGCAATTATCCCTGCGGTAATGAGTGCAAGAAATGCCCTGGAGCTTCTGGGCTGAAAAGGATGCTTCATGAACTTAGGATGGAAGGAATAGAGGTTATTGCTTAGGGAATGGTTTCAATACCGATCAGCCCATTGCCGTGACAAGGTGTTGATCAGTGCTCTGAGCGCGAGGATAAAGCCTGGCTCTGGCTCTAGATCGTTGATGTCTTTGTTCACGCGCTCAAGGCAGATTGCTCGCACCTGGGTGTCAACGTCACTCCAAAGAGTGTCGAGTGATGTTAAGCTGCTGATCGGGAGGAGTGTGGTGATTCTTGCGCTACTCAATGCTGCGTCGTAGTTGCTGACAAACTGCTTCAGTTCACGTAGACTTCCCAGATCGTAGGTTTCAACCCTCTCAACTCCATTGAGATTGACGCGATCAAGAGGTTTGAAAACTCTGTCATTGATGATTAGTTCTTCGCCTGCAATCATCAGTTCGTCGCGTGGATCAAAATCACCTTGTAGGTTTACGCCGCTACTGATCAGGCCGCAGGAAGTTTCGTCTTTAAAGGCGCCAGAGAGTGTTGTGCGTGCGGCACCTGTTGAAGTGGACGCAAAACCGGCGCTTTGTCGTTGCAAGATCTCAAAGAGTTCATCTGCATCGCAACCCGCTGAGAAGGAACCACTTTCATCTAGCCAGTTCAGGAATCGTGCACCATTGCCTCCCATGTACACGGGAACAGGTATTTGCTTGCGAAGCAGCCCTTCGCTCCCTAATGCCTTAAGGATTGTGCCAAGATAGTGATAGAGGCCTCCAAAGCTAACCGCCATGATGCTTACGAACTCAATTAGCTGGCGCTCTTGGTCGGCGCGGTGAATTGGCATCCGGTCACGTAGAAGCTCATCCGACTCGTAGCGTAAGCAGTTGTCAAACCAACTGTTAAAGTTTGGATCCTGCCGTAGTTTTGCATCGTTCTCCGAAATCTCGCCAGTGATTCCTGGTGCAAATAGAAAGCGAATGAACGTCGGTTTGTTCTGCAACATGGTGGTGCAGATATTTCTTCCTGCAAAGGGAATAGAAACCTGGTGTAGTAGGCGGTTTTCTTCCCAGATGCTGATATCTGTAGTGCCTCCTCCTACGTCTAGGCAGGCAGTATGAACCATCTGTCTGTTCAGATAGTTGCCGAAATAGCTGGCAAACGCCACGGCCTCGGTCTGTAAACCGGTGGGGCCGCCTTCATCCTTGAATGTCTGCCTCAGGCCGGTGAGTGCGGAGAGTTCGCGACAAAGATCTGTCCAGAGCCGGTGGTAACTACGTGCTTCGTTTGGGGAGAAGGCGCTTGGGTAGGAGACATACCACGTGACCTCCGCTGCGCCTGAAGCGGCGGCGTTGCTGCTGATCAGCAAGGCCATTTCCTTGAGAAATGGCTTCTGGTATTGCGGCTGACGCCACTTGAATCCTGTGCGGATACTGGGTCCACGCAGTGCATTCGCATTGGTGCTTGGCCACTGCACGCGGGCTTGATGATAGAGAGCTGGAACTGAGCCTTTGACCTCTTGCCAGCCGTATGTATTAAGTGCTGTGGATGTGGGAGGGTTCGCTCCCTTTGGCAGCAGGACTTCTGGGATGAAGTATTTGTAGAGTCGGTTGAGCTGTGTTTCTTTCTCGGCAAGAGTCAGTGGGATCACCCGAGTATCCAGAGGTTTGCGGGCGGGCCCTGAACCATCGTCAACGAAGAAATTGGTAAAGGAAGTCCCGAAGTCAATACCCACGCGCCAAGCGGCAGACAGGTTGGTGGCAGGCGGTGGTGGATTGACGGGAATCAGCCCGCAAACTTCACCACGCTCGATAAGTTTGATCAGATCTGGAAAGCGCTTTGCGGTATAGTACTTAACGCTTTCTTGTGCTTCTCGGCCCTTGTGAAGTTCATAGTTGTCGAACCCGTCTACGCTAAGCCCTGCGCTGCTGTCATCGCAGAATATATAGTAAAGTTGCCAATCTGTGTCGGAGATGTTTGGCCAAAGGGTGATCACAGGCAGGTCTTGGTCAATCAGGTTCTGTTCCTTGATTGGGAAGGACCGAGTGATTGGATAGGCTGCCCGATTTCCCTGAAGTGGCAGCATCACCGTCACTTCCATCTCCATGCCGCTTCCGGTTTCCACCATTCGCAGCGTGCAGCGGCTGGCAAGTTCTGCGCTGCTGAACAAGTCTCGCATCCGCTCTCTCAGCGGCAGCAAGGGGGTGACGCGACTGCCGTTTACCACTGGACTTCCTTCCAGGCGGTTGGGCAGCCAGGAATTCACCAGCGCTGATTCTCCAGGCAAAAGGAAAAGTTCTTGCATGAAAATATCATCAGGCGTGAGCACTTCGATCTCGTTTCCGTACAGCCGTTCCAATTGCTGTTTGTCAAATCCCACTGATTCCAGCGTTGCAGCCTTGTACAAGGCAATGTCGTTGGCGGCCAATCCGAGCCGGTTGGGCATCTCCGGATCAACCAGGATCACTGGACAGCTGGGTGTGTGATTCAGAGGCCGTAGCCTGCGCTCACCCAACTCCACCGTCGCCTGGCTCGGGCTGGTGCCACCTTTGGCAGCGCGCCGCAGTAGGGCCACCGCACTGGGATTCGTGGGCAGGCTTGCTATGGGGTTGTCTGAGAGGGTGGGATTGCCTGGTTGGCCGTCGATCAGCTGCCTGATGAAACGATTGAGCACGTCGTCCATGTGCCCCGCCATCGCCTGACTCAGCCGATCAGGAGCGTTGAGAAGGCCTTGGCTCACGTAGTGGATCCAATCGGCCAGAGCCTTGCGCTGTTGAGTGCCTAGAAACTTCGTTGGCACGCTGAAACGGCCGTCGGCCGTCCAGTTCATGCCACGAATGCCAGACGTCAAGTGAACCGCTGGGCAGATCACCGTGGCAGGCGAGGTGAAGCCGATCACTACACCCTCCACCTTCAGCACGTGCAGGGTGTCCCAGGGGTTGCTGCGATCCTGCAAGGCATAGAGCGTTTGCTCACCGCTCGGTTGGGTGCTCAGTAGGCTGCGCGCAAATGGCCCCACTGCTTCGTCGTTGGTGGTGGCAAGCTTGGCAAGGGCCACCCGCTCGGCATCCAGCTTGAGCCCGAACATTTCCCACAGCCCCAAGGTGGCGAAGCAGCCGAAGAGTTCCTCCAGCAGCGCCTCGCGGGTGGGATAGCGGGGATTCTTCACGGCTTGCTCAAATTGCAGCGCTCGCGACCACGGAGAGGGCAGGGCGTTCACCTGGCTGTTGGCCACCTCATACACCAGGGAATTGGCGATGGTCCCCAGCGTTCCCTGATCGCGCCCCAGCCACTCGCCTGATCGGGATCCGCCGGCCATGGCCGGATCGGTCTTGGGAAACCAGGGGTGAACAAGGATGTTGTTGTCGGCGGCGGCGTCTTGGGCCATGGCGGGTCAGTGGCTTTGGTTGTGAAAGGTGAACTGGGCAGTAGCTAGAGACCAGATGTCGTCAGTAGCTGAGGCGCCAAAGGGTGTCTGCCAGACCGGCCACTCCGTTGTGGGGAATTTCAGCGGGGTTGAGCACATCCATGCGCACCTTGATGGCCTCAACCGTGTCGTTCGCCCCCTGGTGTGTGGGCCGAGCCGAGCCTTTCACCACTCTGTTGAGGTCATTATCGTGGGTGTCGTGGCGTTCCAGCACCTGAGGGTTGAACAGCTCCTGGTTGAAGCCGGTGCCGGTATTGCTGCTGAATTGTTGTAGCCATTGCAGCAGGGTTTCAGTGTAGGCATCGATGGCTCTCTTCACTTCCAGTTCCTCAGTGCTGGAAATGCTCGGACGCCCGGACCGGGTACCGCTGGCCTTGCCACTTGGCTGGAAGAACTGACTGGCCCAAGGAGCTCCGCTGAGGAAGGTGGGCATCGCCAGATTCTGCGCGGCATCAATTTCAAGGCTGAAATTGTTGAGCCAGGCCACAGCAAACCGCGCCGATCGGGCCATGGCTTCCCCTACCTCTTGGTTGTCGGGAATGTCGTCCCAACTGATCTGATTGGCAACGGCTCGACTCAGGAAGTGGGCGTAGCAGCCTGCTGCGGCTGGAGCAAGCCCGTGGCGCATGCCGAGAGCGGCCAGCAACTCAACAACGTGGGCGGAATTGTTCTGGCTGAGACCGCCGATGCTGAAGCCGTAGCGGGCCTTGATGTCGCTGCCGATCAGGTACACCTGATCGAAACAGGTGGTGCCACTGGTGCGCAGATACTGCAGAGCCGCATCGGTATTGAGCTGGAAGTTGCGGGCTTCCGCGTGAACGCCAGTGTCTGCCTGGGCCTGGCCGTCGAAGTCGAAGTAGGGGAGCAGCAGCGAGGCATTCACGCGCACGCTGTTCAAGCCCCGGTCCTGCAGCCAACTCTTGAGCATCTGCCCGAGGGTGGGCACGCCCGAGGCGCCTGTGCCACCAAAGACACTGCCGAACAGGTGAATCACGGGGGCTTCACCACCGCCAGCCGCCGATTCGATATCGCTCAGCATCTGTTTCCATTGGCCCGTCTGGGCTTCACTGGCGATGTCCACCCGGCTCATCACCGCCGAGCCGATCGGCGGCCGGCCACGGAATCCCACGTCGAGCTCAACGGTTTGCTCTTCTGGTGGAAACAGGCAATCGAACAAAGCGGCCAGGCCGCTGGCCTGGGTACGAAGCACTGGCTTGGGAAACACCTGGGCCAGGCTGATGCCACTCGCCGCACTGCCCAGAGGGCTCCAGGTGCCGTAGTGGCGCACTTCACCACGGGCGAAATCGCTTGCCCGATGACTCAGCAACTGCCGCATCTTGCCGTAGCGATCAATGGCCGTTTCCGCGCGAGCCAGCAAGGTGCTCTGCAGATCCGGTTCCACCAGGAAGGTGCCGAGGCGAACGGTGTTGTTGGCTTCGTTCTGCAGCAGGCCGCTGGCATGGAGGTGGGTGAGGGCTTCCAGGCACTTGGCACCACTGCCGCCCACACCGATGGCAAACAGGCTCATCTCAACGACCTCCGAAAAGTTTTACAGCGCCCGGCACCACCAACCTGTAGCTTCGGGGAGAGCCGAGCACTGTGGGCAGCCAGAACAGCAGGGCCACATCGATGACCACAAACAGGATCAACACCAGCCATCCTGTGGGCGGCACAGGGAAGGAGTTGATCGCACTTCCTTCCACTGGCGACTGACCCTGCAGCTGCCAGATGAACACGGTGAAGAACAGTTGGTACAACCAACCCAGGAGCACCAAAATGGTGGCGGCAGCCCACCATTGAGGTCGCATTCGCCGAACCTCAGCGCCGTTGCGTGGCCGCGCCCTGCTCGTGACGACCAGCCAGAGCAGCAGCGCGATGATGCAGCTGATCCAGAGCACAGTGAAGGAGGGGCTGCTTCCGCTCTGGAGGTAGTTGTTCAGGTCAAGTCCATCTCCCCCCAGCAGGCCGGCAAAGAGGTTGAGGAAGATCCAGTTCTGCCCGATGAACACCCAGAGAAGGCCGAGCAGAATCGTGACTAGCAGCCAGATGTAACGAGGTGAAGGCATGAAGAGAGTGGATGTCAACGTTGGAAGGCGAAGCAAAGAGCAGCAGCAGGTGCCTTGCTGGGGGATCGTGCCTGCACCTGTTGGCCAAGGGTGGTCATGAGCAGCAGCAGTCCTTCGGTTTTTTCTTTGGCCTTGGCGGCTTTGGGATCATCCTTGTCCCATTCGATCCACCACTGCTCGGGAAGGCTGCCGCGCGGGATTGTGGCCCGAATGGCTCCAGCGGGGGCTGTGGGGGGGATCTCCAGCTCCAGGCGGAGGTTTGTGCCTGCCACGCTCATGCTCTTGAGGCTGATTCCGCCTGGGTCGGTGCTTTCCGCAGGGGAAAGCGGGATCCGCTCCAACTTCACCAAGCCGAGATCTGGCCGGGTGCTGCCGCCCGCCCAGGGTTGAATCGTGGCCAGGGCAATCCCCTTGGATGCGCCACTGAGTTTGACGAAGCGGTAGTCAGGATGACTTGAAGGGCTATAGGTAGTGTCTCCCAGTCGTACCGGCTCACCGGAGCGTCCGACAGCCTGCGGAATCAATGTGGCAGCTTTGATCGTAAGCGTGTTGGGCTCAGCGTGTGCATCAAGAATCGAAAGTTCCTGGCTCCTCACACCCTTGAGGGCCATGTTTTTGCGAATCTCTTCCAACACGGCCCTCACCTGAGCGGCATTGCCGGTGGCGAGCAGGTACACAGGCCGGTTCAGCTTGCCGCTGAACACTGGCTTGCCGCTGGCATCGAACACCTGCCCCTCAAACGGCAGCTTCAGGGCCAGCACACCGGCCGAAGCGCCTTTGCTGAGATCCTTGCGGATGGCACTGATCAAGGTGGAGATGTCACTCTGATTCACCTCCAGGTCGCTCACCAGCAGCCGCAGAGGGGTGGCGCCGGCGGCAGCCTCTACGTCCCACAAGGTCTGCAGGCTTGAGGCCACGGCGGGGTAGGGCGCGCATCCCTGAAAGAAGCAGGGGTTTCGAGCGGCTGTGACGGAGTCGCTGTTAAGCGGCTGGGCCGTACCAGCGCCGATGCGGAAAGCCCGGCCGGCGAGCCCCTGGGTCTGCGTGGAGAGATTGATCGATTGCAGCAAGCTGAGCCATTGGCTGGCATCGCTCGCGCGGGCATGGCCCAGCATGGAGCCGCTGCCATCGATACCGATCAGCAACTCCTTGGCGTTTGCACCGATGCCCGGGGCTGCTGCGCCTGCACCGATGCCCGGGGCAACTGCTGCGCCGGTAGCGGTTGATGGACTATTCGTATTCTGACTGGTGTTGGTGGCAGAGGGGCCTGGGGGGGCGGCACCTGCCGAGATGCAATCGGGCAAGCGTGGTGGCGTGCAACCAGCAAGCAAAGACCCGATGGCCAGAAACACCACCAGCCGTTTAGCGCTCACAGGGCTCTTCCTTCTTGCAGGCCGACCGGGTGAAACGTGGTTGGCACCCTTGCGGACTCCTGATTCAGATCCACGGTAGACGGTAGTGAAGGAAAGAATGTGCCTCTACGAACCAGGGGCTGTATGTGTGTTGTGTCGACGATTCAGCCATCGGTAGCTGGGTGGGGTCGCCCTTCTGGGCGCGAGGGCATTGATGGCTTCTGGTATCACGATAGACCGGTTATTCGATAAACGCTTAGACGGCAGTCCCTGTCCTGTGCTATTGGCCGTTCCGTTTAGCATCGCCCCATCAACTGCCTGTTTTGCTACCGCAGCTCTGCGTTCGGGCTGATCTGCCTCGGCCGCTGAAGGCGTTTCATAGGTTGTGCTGACGTTGCCCTGATCACCACGGCTTAGATCTTGATGCCTCTACCTGCAAATGGCGATATTCTGTCCACCTCAGAAGAGGCCGAGCGATTTCTTGCGGAGTTCACTGACGAACCTGCCGACCTGCCTCCTGAAGATGTTCCCGTCTTGCGTGGATCGCAGAGCATCGAGTCCACCCCCTGTGCTTCCCCAGCGCGACACACCCCACCCTTTGGCCTCGTCATTGTCCCGTTCGTCTTGATCATCGGCCTGATGGCGGCACTGCATCACCTGGCCAGCTCTCCATCGCCATCTCCGACTTCGCCTTCTCCAGCTCAAGCGCAGGAGGAGCTGGTGTTTCGTGCGAGTTGTGGCTCCGCCGCTTCCGCTTCGGGGCAATGGTGGCACGTGCTTGCCGCCCCGGATCGCAGCTTGCTTGCCGTTGTCCGCAACCTCTATTGCGGTGATGCTTACATCAATACCAACGGCATGCTTCAGGTGGCTAGCTTCAACAATCCTCAGCAGGCTGAGCAGCTGGCTGAACGCCTTTCTGCGGCTACGGGCTCCGTATTTCGTCGGGGAGAGCTCCATGCGCCTTGATGCACCAGGGGGCCCGCTGCCGTGATCCTCGTGGTGGCTGCCTTGCCAGCGCCCATTCTGCTTTTGCAGCTTGTTTCCTGCATTGCGTCTGTCCTCTCGCCTCTCGCCTTGTTCGCCTGTCTTAGGGTTTGCCCCGTCGACCGTTCCCCACTGCCATTGTTCGCCATACACCGGACCGTTTCTCGTACATGACTGGCGCTTTTGATGAGGATCCGGGTCTGATGATTGAAGAGGCCAATCGTCTCCTGGATGAGCTGGAATCCTCTGCACCCCAGCCTCCTCCTCCTCCTTCTGCTCTCGAGCTCGATCAGTCGCTTCCTGTTCGCCCTGACTCATCTTCTCGATCCGGAGCCTCGTTACCGGTGCAAGCTCAGGTGCGCACCCCGCCAACCAATCCAGCGGTGCCATTCTCTCGTCTTCTTTTTTTGGTGGCGGCGGTCACTATTGCCATCGTGTACGGAGGGCTGTCTGTCTTCGGTGACTTGAAGGATGCTCCTTCCGGCAGGCCTGAAGTGATCCCACCTCCTCGCCAAGCTGCCGATCCATAGCCCGGTCTTGGGTGTGATCGTAGTTTTGAAGCTGGCTATTCCTTCACAGCCGGATTCTCTCCTCCTCGTGAAACCTGAGTTCTCCAGAAAAGGCTTGGGTGGATGTGCCGCAGCCGGTTGGTGGCCTTCTCTCCCGAGGGCAACGCCTACGCCAATACTGAGAAGCCAGTGACTCGGATTCAATGGGGTTGCCTTGGGCTGAGCCATTCGGCCATGCAGAGCTGCGAATTGATCGGACAACCTGCTTCCCGGCCATTAGAGATTACTGTTTCTTGTAATCCCAGATCTTCCAGTTGCCGTTTTCTTGACGGAACGTGTACAGATACGTATCGGTTGAGTTAGTTTCCTTTGTTCCCTTTGGTCCATGGAAGGCCATGCTTTGCGTTATTGAGACCGCGATTGACGGTTCATGGCTGTCTTCGGAAAAACTGATCGGGTTATTGATTGTGCTGGATGCGTAGGTGTAGTGGCTGCCATTGGATTTAAGCCAGTCAATCGATCCGCCTGGCTTTGTGATGTCGTTCCACAGAGGGCCGTTGGCAACGAAGGGATCAACGGCTTGGCTGATGAACGGAGGGGCAAAAACCCTTGGCTTGGCATCGAGCCAGCCTTTGATAATGAGCAATGCTTGCTCTTGGCTCAGTGCTTCGCCTGAAGGCTCCTTGGCGGTTGATTCGCGTGGAGTGGGGGGATTATATGCCTCGGTTTGTGTTTTCGGTTCGGTCCGCATTCCAGCCTGCGGAGGTTCTGAACCCGATGAAGGCTGGGTCGTTGCGGTGGAGGGGCTGGGGCTGCTTGTGGATTGACGGCTGACGATTCCCAGGGTTCCAGCCATGCTTGCCAGCACAGCAACCAGAACCCAGGCCCAGCTTTTCTGGCCTTGTCTGGAAGGCTGGACGGGCGGTGAGGGCGCACCTTGCCTGCTCTTCACCGGAGCCTTTGCCTCCAGTTCCGCCAACAGGCGTTCGGCTTCCTTGCCTGCGGCTTCGATGGAGTGGTCGTTGTGGTTGCTCATGAAATGCTTGAACTGCCCAGAAGAGTTGCAGTGAGCTCAGGGGCAAGGAGGCTCTCGGTGGTGATCATTGGGCGGGAGACGACAACGTGACAAGGACGGTTGCGAACACGGCGCCGCCCTCGTTCATTCTTGGGGCATCAGCATCAGTTGATCACACCTTAGTGGGGCGGGCGCATCCTTGCAGAGACTGGCGCATTGATTTCGTCAACCTTTCTCTCGCGGGTTGCATGTTTGCCTGGATGTTCGAATGTCGCTTTATCGCTTCTCTTCCGTTGCAGCGAGAGATGTGCGGCATCGTCTCAGAGCATGCCTTTCGGTGTGCATGCCCGTTGTGAATCACCGCTGCGTGGATGGCCGTCATGCCCAGCACCTTCCAGGGCCTCGTTCGGTGGCCTTCAGGTTTCCCGCACACTGCTGCCGCTAGATTTTGTGCCTTCACCTGATTGTCAGTGATCAGCCCATTTCTCCCTGGCTGCAGCCTTGCGCACCGTCCGGCCCTGGCCCTGGCCGGACTCACGTTGTTCGTTGCCGCCAGCCGTCCTGGCCAGGCCAGCACCACCCCCACCCCCGACAGGGACGGCGGCGTGCAGGCCGTGTTCGCCACGCAGCAGGAAGCCGAGGCAGCGGCGCCACGCTTCGGTTGCAAGGGGGCCCATCGCATGGGCAACCTCTGGATGGCCTGCGCCAGCCACCCACCCGCCGGCGGCAGCCAGAAAGGCGGTCAACAGAGTGGCGGCCAGCATGGCGGTCACTCGCATTGATGGACGAATCCGCGTGCGGCGCCAAGCCGAAGCTGGTGGCCATCGGCATCGCCCCCTTGGGGATCATTTCGATCGGCATCGTGCCGATGGGGGTGGTGAGCATCGGTGTGGTGCCGATGGGGGTGATCAGCCTCGGGGCCGTGGGCATGGGGGTGATCAACCTCTGCGTCGTGGGGATGGGGGTGATCGTGGCCGGCGTCAATGTGATGGGCGTGTGGTGGACGGGCCTTGAGGGCATGGGGCCGTTCCGGCAGGGGCCGATCCCGGCGCGCGTGCACCATCACCACGGCGCCGCGCCGCCGCCTGCGGCCCTGATGGCTTACCCCAGCAAGGAAACGGCGCTGCAGAAGGCCAAGGAACTCGGCTGCGAAGGCGTGCATGCCATGGGCGAGATGTGGATGCCCTGCAGCGAACACCCCGGCGGCCACGGCGCGCACTAGCGGCCTCAGCCTTTGGCGCCCGCCCGCAGGAAGGCTTCGGTCTGGGCTTCGTTCCAGCTGATCCCGCCCAGCCAGCGGCCGATCGCGGCAGCGATCGCTGCGGCGGTGAGCAGCCAGGGCAGCACGGCGGCATTGCCCTGCAGCGTGAACACGAACAGGCCGCAGAACAGCGGGGTGCGGCAGGCGGCGCTGAACGCCGCGGCGGCGGCGACCGCGGCCAGCGCCGCCTGCTGCTCCGCCGGCAACTGCTGCAACCAGGGGCCCACCAGCACCGCCCCCAGGCTCATGGAGTCGTGCATCAGGCCGCCCGGTGCACCGATCGCGATGCTCAGCAGGGGCCCCAGCAGCCGCGGCAGCGGTGCCCACCAGGGGCTGTCGGCCGTGCCGGCCAGGGCCGGGCCGAGCGCCAGCGAGCCGTCGTTGAGGCTGATGCCGCCGCTGGCCACCGCCAGCAGCGTGAACAGCGCCGCGATCGCCACCGCCAGCGGCAGCCGCCTGGAGCGCAGCCAGGGGCCGAGCCAGTGGGCCAGCGGCACCAGCAGGCGCACCAGCACCACCCCCACCAGCGCCGCCAGCACAGTGATCACCAGGGCCAGCGGCAGCAGCTCGGCCGCCATGGCCACCGCCATCCCTTCCGCTAAGCGGGCGGGCTGGCCCAGCCCCGTGGTGAACAGGGTGCCGATGCCGGCCAGCACCAGGGTGGGCATCACCAGGTTGAAGCCGGACACCGCGCTGAGCTCTTCGAGCGCGTAGGCGGCGCCCAGCAGCGGCGAGCGGAAGGCGGCCCCGAGACCGGCACCCCCGCCGATCGCTGCGGTGAGCGCCAGCGGCAGCTGCTGCAGCGGCACCAGCCGGCGGCGCAGCGCCAGCAGCAGGGCCGCACCGAGGGCGGCGGAGGGCGATTCGGTGCCCACGCTCAGCCCGGCGAGGTGGGTGAGGGCCAGCAGGGGCAGGCGGGCCAGCTGGTGGTGCAGCGACAGGGGAGCCAGGGCGCGCTCGCGCTCGGCGTCGCTGCGGGCTGTCTGCAGCGCCATCACACCGGTGAGACCACCACCCCGACCCGCTGCCAGCGGCCCCCAGGCCAGCAGCACGAACAGCAGCGTGGCCCCGGCCGGCGCGAGCACCAGCAGGGGATTCAGCGTCCCGTCGCCGCCGAGCGGCCAGAGCCGCTGCAGCCGGAAGCCCAGCTCCGACAGCCACTGATAAGGAAGTTCCGCCAGGCCGATCAGCACACCGGCCAGCAACAGGCAGAGCGGGAAGGCGAAGCGGTTCATGCCGGAGAGAGGCGGGTGTAGGAGCGGACCAGCAGCCCCAGCACCAGGGCCAGGGTGAGCAGCGTGAGCGCGAGCGGCAGCTGGGAGGTGGTGGGCAGCACGGTGGCGATCAGCACCAGCAGCCCCGTCCCCTCCTGCTGCAGAAAGCCGGTGAGGGCGGAGGCCTGCCCGGCCTGGGCGGGAAACGCCTGCATCGGCATCGCCAGCCCGATCGGCACGAGCACACTGCCGCCGAAGACGATCACCAGCATCGGCAGGAACAGGGAGAGGGTGTCGAACCAGCCGCCCAGCCCCAGCCCCGCCATCAGCAGGCCACCGAGCAGCATCGCCCCCAGCCCGAAGCGCAGCAGCCATGGCTGCCCCCTGACCACCACGAACCGCACCACCATCAGCGCACCGGCGATGTAGGCCACGGTGAGCCCGAGCGAGAGGGAGCCGAAGCCCGCGGCGTCGAAACCGAAGCGCGTCTCATAGATGAAAGGACTGGCGGCGTCGTACAGGGCGATCATGCCGGTGGCGACGGTGGCGATCAGCGACGGCAGCAGGAACCGGGCATCCACGGCGAGCCGCAGGTAGCCGCGGCCGATCGCCGCCACGGATGGACGGGTGGCGGCCGCCGCCTGCTCCCGGCTGAGCGACTCAGGCAGGGCGCGGGCCAGGTAGAGGGTGGTGGCGAGCCCCAGCGCCGCCACCAGCAGGAAATCCACCCGCCAGCTGGTGGCGCGCCCGATCAGACCGCCCACGAAGGGGGCAAAGCCGAGTGCCAGCGCGAAGCTGATGCTGGCGAACGACATCGCCCGCGCCAGCTCCCGGTTGCTCAGCACATCCCGCAGCGCCGCCCGCGACACCGAGGTGCCGCAGCCGGCCCCGATCCCCTGCACCACCCGCAGCAGCCGGAACGCCTCGAAGCCCGGCACGACGGCCAGCAGCAGGCTGGCGGTGGTGAACACCGAGAGCCCGGCCAGGGCGATCGGCCGGCGGCCGCGCCGATCGGAGAGCGGCCCCCAGACCAGCTGGGAGGCGCCGTAGCCGAGCGCATAGGCGGTGACGGTGGTCTGGGTGGCGGCGGCATCGACGCCGAACGCATCGGCCAGCTGCGGCAGGGAAGGCAGATCGATGAACAGGCCGGTCTGGCCGAGCGCCGCACCCAGGCACACGTACAGAATCACCGCCAGGTTGCTCATCCGCCCTCACCCGCTGAGGGTTGCGCTGCATGCCCCACGAGGATCCCGCCGTCACTGTCGATGTGCTGCAGCGGGTGAAGCCCGGCCGCACGGAAGCCTTCGAGGCGGCCCTGAGCGAGCTGGTGGCCGCCGCCCGCCTCTGCGAGGGCCATCTGGGCGTGAATGTGTACCGCCCGGTGGATGAACACGATTCCACTTACCGGATCGTGTTCAAGTTCGCGCGCCACAGCCAGCTGCGCCGCTGGGAGGTGTCGCCGCTGCGCCTGGCCCTGCTGGCACGCGTGGCGGAGCACACGCAGGCGCCACCGCAGATCTCCGTGCTGAGTGGGCTGGAAACCTGGTTCACCCTGCCCCGGCAGCCGGGGGTGCCGCCGCCGCCCCGCCACAAGATGGTGGTGATCACCACCCTGACGATCTTCCTGCTGATCAACCTGATCAGCCTGGTGCTCTCGCCCCTGGTGCGGGAGCTGAACCCCCTGCTGCGCACCCTGCTGGTCACCGCCTTGACGGTGACCCTGATGACCTACGTGGTGATGCCACGGGTGACGCGGCTGTTTCGCCGCTGGCTTTACCCGCGCGCCTGAACTCACGTCTGCCGCCGCAGCTGTTCATAGGCCTGGCAGAACGGTTCACCCAGCGCATGACGCAGCACCTTGTCGGCGGCGAAGGCGTCCAGCGCCTCCTCCACGCTGCCCGGCAGCGGCCGCGCCCGGCCGATCGGCGGATCGGTGTAGGCGTTGGCGTCATCGCGAGGGCCGGGGTCGAGCTTCCGCTCAATGCCATCGAGCCCGGCGGCCAGCACCGCCGCCGGCAGCAGGTAGGGGTTGGCGGCGCCATCGGCGAGGCGCAGCTCGAGCCGCTGGTCGTCGGGGATGCGCACCATGTGGGTGCGGTTGTTGCCGCCGTAGCTGATCCAGCCCGGTGACCAGGTGGAGCCGGAGGTGGTGCGGAGGCCGCCGAGCCGTTGGTAGCTCTCGGCCACCGGGTTGGTGATCGCGCAGAGCGCCGGCGCATGCTCCAGCAACCCGCCCAGGAAGTTGTAGGCCAGCGCCGACAGGCCCAGCGGTCCGCGTGGATCGTGGAACAGGTTGTGGCCGTCGGCGTTCCAGAGCGAATGGTGCAGGTGGGCGCCGTTGCCGGTGAGGGCGAGGAACGGCTTGGGCGAAAAGCTCACCCGCGCGCCGTGCTGCTCGGCCATCGCCTGCGCCATCACCCGGAAGAAGGCATGGCGGTCGGCGGTGACCAGGGCATCGGCGTAGGTCCAGTTGAGCTCGAACTGACCGTTGGCGTCCTCGTGATCGGCCTGGTACGGCCCCCAGCCCAGGTCGCCCATGCCATCGAGCAGGCCGCCGATCAGCGGGTACTGCCGCATCAGCGCCAGCTGGTCGTAGCAGGGTTTGCTCTGGCTGTCGTCGCCATCGGCGATGGCGGCGCCGCCGGGCTGCAGCAGGAAGAATTCCGCCTCCACACCGGTGCGGAAGTGGTAGCCCAGCCGCACCGCCCGCTCCAGCTGGCACTTCAGCACCCAGCGCGGCGACTGCTCCAGCGGCAGGCCGCCCACCTGCAGATCGGTGGCCACCCAGGCCACATCCCGCTGCCACGGCAGCACCATCAAGCTGGCGGTGTCCGGCAGGCCCAGCACGTCGGGGTCGGCGGGGGTCATGGCCAGCCAGGCGGCGAAGCCGGCGAAACCGGCACCGGCGGCCGCCACCTCCTGCACCGCCGCCACCGGCACGAGCTTGGCCCGTTGCACCCCGAACAGATCGGTGAACGAGAAGAGCACGTGGCGGATGCCGCGATCGGTCGCGAAGCGGGCCAGGTCGGTCATCGAAGCTGTGGGGGTGAAGGGGGCGAAGGGCCTGGGGCGGCGGGTTGGACGGCGTCAGTCGTCGCAGAGCCGCTCCAGGGCGCTGCGGATGAAGGCCTGCTCGGCTGGCGCGTCGCGGGGGTTGCCGGCGCGATGGCCCAGCACCGAGTCGATCACCGCGAAGTGGGCGCCGGGAATCTGACGGGCCTCGGCGGCGCAGTCGTCGGGGGTGAAATAGAGGTCGTGGCTGCCGGCGAGCACGGTGGTGCGGGCGCGGATGGCACTCAACGGTGCCGGCAGGGCGTTGGCCAGCCAGGCATCGAGCATGGCGATCAGGTCGTGGGGATCATGGCGCCGGTAGGCCGGCAGCCAGCTGCGCTCCACCGCCTCCTCCACGCTGCCGATGCCCTGCACCAGGTGGCGCCCCTCCTTGTAATAGACCTGGCTGGCGGCCCAGCTGGCGTAGATCAGCGCGAAGGTGCGCAGACCCTGCTCGGGCCTGGCGCGGAAGCGGTGGCCGTCCCAGGCCGGATCGGCGGTGAGCGCCTGGCGCAGGCTCAGCAGGAACAGGCGGTTGTGGGGGGTGGTGTGGGCCGTGCCGCAGAGGCAGAACAGCCGCTCCACCGCCGCCGGGGCCAGAGCACCCCAGTGATACGCCTGCTGCGCCCCCATCGACCAGCCGTACACGAGCGCCAGCCGCTCCACCCCGAACAGCCCCTGGATCAGCTGCTGCTGGGCGCGCAGGTTGTCGCTGTGGTGGATCACCCAGCCGTCTTCCGCCAGCCCCATGGCGCTGTTGCTGGGGCTGCTGGAGCGGCCGTTGCCGAACTGGCTCACCAGCACCACGCACCAGCGTTCCGGGTCGAGGATCGGGCCCACCACCCATTCGATGTCCTCCGGCCAGGCCCCGTAGGAACTGGGGTAGAGCACCAGGTTGGAGCGCTCCGGGTTGAGCGTGCCGTACACCCGGAACGACAGCCAGGCATCCGGCAGCGTCTGGCCGCAGTGGAAGCGGAATGGCCCCAGCGGGAAGTGGCGGTCGCCGCTGGATGCCGGGGCGCTCAAACCGGCTGCGGCTGGAGGGTGGGGGCGGCGGGCAGCTCCAGCAGCGACGGATCGGCCAGGAAGCGGCGGTGCACCGCCAGGTAGCCCGGATCCAGGTGACGCAGCTGGGGCGCCAGCCACTGGTGGGCTGCCGGCAGGGCATGGAACGGCACCGAGGCGAACAGGTGGTGCTCGGCGTGGAACGGCATGTTCCACATCAGCCAGCGCAGCGGCGCCAGGGTGAGGGTGGTGCGGGTGTTGCTCAGGCCGTTGGTGCCGGTGTCACAGCCGCCGTGCTCGGCCAGCAGCACGAAACGCAGCAGCGGTTGCCCCAGCGCCAGCGGCAGCAGCCAGTGCCAGAGCAGGAAGCCGTTGCCCCCTGGCAACGACAGCAGCAGCAGCACGCCATACACAGCCGCCTGCTTCAGCAGGGAGCGGCGCACCGCTGGCGCCGCATCGGCGGGGATGTAGGGGTTGGCGCTGAACTCACCGCGCAGGCCGCGCAGGTGGCCGCGCAGCTTGGCGTTCCACCAGGGCAGGCCGCTGAGTTCGAGCAGGTAGGCCCAGCGGCTGCTGGGCGGTTGGTCTTCCAGTTCGGGATCAAAACCCGGCTGGTGGGTGTAGCGGTGGTGCCACTGGTGGTAGCGGCGGTAGAAGTCGGCGTTGTAGAAGCTCAGCACCCCCGCCCACCAGGCCACGGCGTCGTTGACGGCGCGGCTGGCGAAGGCGGTGCGGTGGCCGCATTCGTGCATGGCGCAGAAGGCGAAGGCCAGGCCCCAGCCACACAGCAGCAGGGCCGGCAGGCGCAGCAGCAGGCTGAGCCGCTCATCGCCCCATACCCAGCCCGTCGCCAGGATCAGCGCCGCATGGGAGAGGGTCTGCAGCCAGCCGGCCCGATCGGAGCGGCCATTGAGCTCGCGCAGCTCGCCGGCGGGAATCAGGGCGCTGGCGTCGGTTGAAGGGGTCGCCCCTGGATGGTCGTCCACGGGGGGGGTCGCCGCTGGATGGTCCACAGCCGTCATGAGCCGAGCAGTGCAGTGCATTCCAGCGGCTCCGTGCGGCTGCCGCGAGGCTGCAGCTGCTGCTGGATCCGCTGGGCGAGGTGGTCGGCGTCGCTGCCGATGCCGCAGAAGCGGCCCGAGCCCCAGGTGTGCAGCCACGGCAGACCGATGAAATAGAGCCCCTCGGCCTGCGTGATGCCCCGGTGGTGCACCGGTTCACCGCTGCCATCGAACACCGGCACTTCCACCCAGCTGAAATCGGAGCGGTAGCCCGTGCACCAGATCACGGCGGCCAGCGGCTCCTTGTAGAGGTCGATCAAGCTGAGCTGGGGGCTCGGGGCAGGGCGCCAGCAGGGCTGGTACGGCGGCTCCAGCGGCGCGTCGATGCCATTGGCGGCGATGTAGGCGTCGATGCTGGCGCGGATGCGGGTGTACACGGCATCGGCCGCATCCAGGTTGGCGGCCAGGTTGTCGGCAAAGCTCAGGCCTGTTGCGGTGATCCGCTCCAGCCGGCCGTGCAGCACCATGCCTTCGTTGGCCCGCTGGCGCAGGTCGATCTCGCGGCCGCCGTCCCGGCCGGTCAGGTAGTGGTTGGTCTTGTGGCGGACGGCGCGGGGATCGGCGTGGGCGTCGATCGGGGTGTCGTAGACCCCCATCCGCTCCAGCCACTCCACCACGTCGCGGCCGCGGTAACGGCGCGGCGAACGGGGCGCCGAACCCACGCTGAGGTGCACGCGACGCCCGGCCAGGAAGAGGTCTTCGGCGATCTGGCAGCCCGACTGGCCGCTGCCCACCACCAGCACCGGGCCCTCCGGCAGCTGATCGGGATGGCGGTAGTCGCGGGCGTCGAGCTGAAGCACCTTGCCGGGCAGCCGCTCGGCCATCGGGTGGCGGCGCGGGTGGTGGTAGGCGCCGGTGGCGATCACCACCTGCTCGGTGTCGATCACGCCGGTGCTGGTGAACAGGCGGTAGCCGTTGCCGCTGGGCAGCAGCCGTTCCACGCTCACCCCCTCCTGCACGGTGATGGCCGAGCGTTCGGCGAAGCGGCGCAGGTAGTCGACGATCGCCTCACGGCCCATGAAGCCGTCGGGGTCATCGCCGTCGTAGGGGAAGCCGGGCAGGCGGCACTGCCAGTTGGGGGTGACCAGGCAGAAGGAATCCCAGCGCTGCTGCTCCCACGCGTAGCCCACCTGATGGCGCTCCAGCACGAGCGCCTCGATGCCGCGTTGCTGCAGGCAGCTCGCCACCGACAGCCCCGCCTGGCCGCCGCCGATGACCACGACCGGCGCCCTGCCTGGGGCGGCATCAACCACTGCCGCGGCCGGCGCGGGTGCAGCACCGGAAGATGCGGCGATGGTCTGAGGGGCGGAAGCGGCGGGTGAGGTGGAGGCTGACCCCACGGGCAGGCGGCGAAGGGGAGGAAGAAAGTGGCGCGGCCAGGCCATCACCCCATCCATCGTGGGTTGCCGTGAGGGGCGGCCCGGTAGCAATCAAGACCAAATCGCAGGCCAGCACGGGCTCTGCCGTTTGGTGCCGGCTGCTACGCACGTTCACACAGGCCTGGTGCATGGTCGTGACGCTGTTTCTTTCGCAGGTCGCCGCTTCATGCCTGAGGTCACCCGCCCCGCCAATCAACCTGGCGATTTCCTCGTGGATTACGAGGAGAAGGTGTTCCCCGATGTGAAGGCGGAACCGGGTGAAAAAGCGCTCATCACCTTTCACACCGTGGCCTTCGAAGGCTCGATCGGCCTGGTGAACCTGCTGCAGGCCAGTCGCCTGATCAACAAGGGCTTCGAGACCTCGATCCTGCTCTACGGACCCGGCGTCACCCTCGGGGTGCAGCGCGGTTTCCCCAAGCTCGGTGATGCCGCCTTCGACGGCCACCTCAACTTCAACGCCCGCCTGCAGAAGTTCATGGACCAGGGCGGCAAGGTGTATGCCTGCCGCTTCGCCCTTCAGGCCCTCTACGGCCATGGCGAGGGAGCACTGATGGCGGGCATCACCCCGGTGAATCCGCTCGATGTGCTCGACATCGTGCTGATGCACCGCAAGGAAGGCGCCTTCATCCTCGACACCTGGACGCTCTGACGATGAACGGCCCGATCGTCGTGGCCGCCGCCCAGATCCGTCCGGTGCTGCACAGCCTGGAGGGGTCTGTGGAGCGGGTGCTGGCAGCGATCACAGAGGCGGCCGGCCACGGGGTGCAGCTGATCGTGTTCCCCGAAACCTTCCTTCCCTACTACCCCTACTTCTCCTTCGTGGAGCCGCCGGCGCTGATGGGTCGCTCCCACCTGCGACTCTATGAGCAGGCGGTGACGGTGCCTGGCCCGGCGCTGCGCCGCATCGCAGCCGCCGCGCGTGAGCACGCCATGCACGTGCTGCTGGGCATCAACGAACGGGAGGGCGGCAGCCTCTACAACGCCCAGCTGCTGATCGACGCCAACGGCGCCCTGCTGCTGAAGCGACGCAAGCTCACCCCCACATATCACGAGCGCATGGTGTGGGGGCAGGGGGATGGCGCCGGCCTCACGGTGGTGCCCACGGCGCTGGGTCGCATCGGTGCCCTGGCCTGCTGGGAGCACTACAACCCGCTGGCCCGCTTCAGCCTGATGGCCCAGGGGGAGGAGATCCACTGCGCCCAGTTCCCCGGTTCACTGGTGGGCCCGATCTTCAGTGAGCAGACGGCCGTCACCCTGCGGCACCACGCGCTGGAGGCGGGCTGTTTCGTGGTGAGTTCCACGGCCTGGCTCGATCCCGCCGACCTCGATCAGATCACGCCGGATCCGGCGCTGCAGAAGGCCTGCCAGGGGGGCTGCCACACCGCCGTGATCAGCCCGGAAGGCCGCTACCTGGCGGGTCCGCTGCCGGAGGGGGAAGGGCTGGCGATCGCCGAGCTCGACCCGGCCCTGATCACCAAGCGCAAACGGATGATGGACAGCGTGGGCCACTACAGCCGCCCCGACCTGCTCGGCCTGCGTCTCGATCGCACGCCGGCGCGCCAGGTACAGGAGTGGGACGGGGGCACCGCAACCGTGGCGGCAGCTGCTGCGGCAGCCCATCCGGCAGCCGCTGCGGCGACTGTTGCTGCAGCCGGTGGCGGCGCTGGCCCTGCCACGCCTGCTGCCCTGCCCGTACTGCTCGAGCCCTTGCTGGAGCACCCACCGGAAGCCATGCGGTCCCCCCTGACGGCCGCGCCGTCCCCTGCAGCGGGGATCTCCGCCCCAGCGGCGCCCCCACCGCTACCGCTCAGTTCCTTGCCGGAGGCCGTGCCCCATGGCTGAGTCCAGGGATGCCGCCGCGCTGGCGCGGCTCGTCACCGACCTGCAGGTGCAGGGCCTGGTGGAGCCCGGCGTGCCCGGCAACAAGGGCCGCCGCGGCGGAGCCGGCCCCTCCGACCACCGCGCCCTCACCTTCGATGGCACCACGGTGATGGTGCCCGTGTACAGCAGCGCCGCCCAGCGCTCCCCCTTCCGCCTGGCGGCCGGTGGCGCCGGGCTGGAGCTGCAGCGGGAGTCCGCCCCGCCGCTGGCGGTGGTGGAGGCTCCGCCGGAGCCGCGCTTCTACGGCCTGCACACCGCTGACGGCACGCCGTACCGCTCGATCGCGCTGCTGCACAGCCGCGATGTGCTCGCCACCACGCTGCTGCAGACCTGCATCCGCTTCCGCGACCGCAGCCAGTCGTGCCAGTTCTGCGCCATCGAGCAATCGCTTGAGGATGGCCGCACCCTGGTGCGCAAGACCCCGGCCCAGGTGGCGGAGGTGGCCGAGGCGGCGGTGCGGCTCGATGGGGTGCGCCAGCTGGTGATGACCACCGGCACCCCCAACAGCGACGACCGCGGCGCCCGCCTGCTGGCCGAGACGGCGGCGGCGGTGAAGGCGCGGGTGAACCTGCCGATCCAGGCCCAGTGCGAGCCGCCGGAGGATCCGATCTGGTTCCAGCGGATGAAGGACGCCGGCGTCGACAGCCTCGGCATGCACCTGGAGGTGGTGGAACCCGAGGTGCGGCGCCGCATCCTGCCGGGCAAGGCGGAGCTGAGCCTGGAGCGCTATTTCGAGGCGTTCGAGCAGGCGGTGGCGGTGTTCGGCCGCGGCGAGGTGTCCACCTATCTGCTGGCAGGGCTGGGCGACAGCGCCGCCGCGATCGTGGCCTGCAGCGAGCGGCTGATCGCCGCCGGTGTGTATCCGTTCGTGGTGCCGTTCGTGCCGATCAGCGGCACGCCGCTGGAGCACCATCCCGCGCCCAGCGCCGCCTTCATGGTGGAGATCTACACGGCCGTCGCCGAGCAGCTGGCGGCATCGGATCTGCGCGCTGCCGCGATGTCGGCGGGCTGCGCCAAGTGCGGCGCCTGCTCGGCCCTGTCGCTGTTCGAGCAGGCGGCCACCACCAGCGAAGCCCCATCGGCCCCACCACCGGCGGGCTGCGGCCCCTCCACTCCCTGATGTTCTTCATTGATCCCTCCAGCCACGACATCGGCCGCAGCCCCACCTCGGCGCCGGCCGCCTTCACCCCGTCGGTGCGCTGGGGCCTGGGCATCGACGCCGAGGATTTCCGCCTCTCCCCCTCGGCCTGCTCCGAGCGCTTCTCCTTCCATCTGCTGCGGCCCGGCACGCCGTTGCTGGCCGGCTACTGGGATCTGCGTCGCCGCATCTTCTGCCAGGAGCAGCATCTGTTCGAAGCCTCCGACCGCGACGCCCGCGACACGGACGCCACCCCGATCGCGGCGATCGCCCATGGAGCCAACCGGGCGGGCGGCAGCCAGGACGGCAGCGGGCCGGTGGTGGGGGTGGTGCGGATCCTTGAGCAGGAGCCAAGGCTCTGGTACGGCGGCCGGCTCGGCGTGGACGCTGCCTTCCGCCGCCACAACCAGATCGGCAAGGGCCTGATCTGGAAGGCCGTGACCACCGCGAACGGCTGGGGCTGCGACCGCTTCCTGGCGACTGTGCAGGAGCAGAACGTGCGCTTCTTCCAGCGCCTGCACTGGCACTCGGTGGACACCCTGGAGCTCAAGGGGCTGCCCCATCACCTGATGGAGGCCGACCTCAGCTACTACACCCCGTCGCGGGAACGCCGGCCGGTGGCATGAGCGGCATCGACCTGGCGCCGCTGGCGGCGCGGCTGCGCGGCCTGGCCGGCCTGCACGGCAAGACCGCCATTCAGCGCCCCGCCGCCCATTTCCCCCACCAGCCCTTCGCCGCGCTCGGCCCGGCCGCCCTGCTGGGCGATGACGCCGCCCTGCTGCCGGCCTGCAGCGGCCGTCTGCTGCTGGCCAGCGAGGGGATGGATCCGGGCCTGCTGGCCAAGGATCCCTGGTTCGCCGGTTGGTGCGGCGTGCTGGTGAACCTCAGCGACATCGCCGCGATGGGCGGCCGGCCACTGGCGCTGGTGAACAGCCTCTGGTGCCGCGGCGCGGAGCGGGCCGAGCCGGTGCTGGCGGGCCTGCAGGCGGCCGCGGCGCGCTTCGCGGTGCCGGTGGTGGGCGGCCACACCAACCTCAACAGCCCCTACGACGCACTGGCGGTGGCGGTGCTGGGCAGCGCCGCTGGCGCGGTGCTCTCGGCCCGTTTCGCCCGCCCCGGCGACCACTGCGTTCTGCTGGTGAATGGCGCCGGCCGCATGCGCCTTCCGGATCGTTTCTGGGACGCGGCCACGCAGGCGGCACCGGAGCTGCTGCGCCGCCAGCTGGCCCTGCCGGCGCAGCTGGCGGAAGACGGGGTGGTGCATGCCGCCAAGGACATCAGCATGGGCGGCCTGGTGGGCACGGCGGTGATGTTCTGCGAGAGCGCCGGCTGCGGCCTGACGCTCGAGGTTGAGGCGATCACGCCGCCTGAGGGCGTGGCGCTGGAAGACTGGCTGGCCTGCTTCCCCAGCTTCGGCTTCCTGCTGGCGGTGGCGCCCGGGCAGGAGCCGGCCCTGCGGGCGGCCGTCGCGGCGGAGGGCCATGGGCCGGCCCTGATCTGCCAGCCGATCGGCCGCTTCACGGCGGAGCCGGGCGTGCGCCTGCGGGCCGGCGGGGGCGAGGAAACCGTGTGGAGCGGCTCCGAGGCACTCACCGGCTTCGGCGCGGTGCCGTCGGGGTAGGGGGTGCAGCGCTCAGCCTCGCTGGCCTGGTTCCGCTTCGGCGTTCACGTTCTCAGGTTCACGTTCACACTCACCTCTCGCCGTCCTGCTATGCCCGAAGTAATGCTGCAGCTCGAATGGCCCGACGGCCGCCAGACCACGCTCTATTCGCCTTCGACGGTGATCCTGCAGCACCTCCAGCCCGGTGAGCGGCTGCCGGTGGCGGAGTTGCAGCAGCGCGCCGAGCGGGCGCTGGCTGAGGCGTCCGAGCGGGTGCGGGCCCGCTATGGCTTCGCCTGCACGCGCACCGATGAGGAGCGCAGCAAGTTGCGCCACACCGCCACCGCCTACGCCGCCGACCAGTTCGTCACGATCAGCGCCGCATGAACGCCTCCTTCTTCGCCAAGTTTCGCGGTGACCAGGCGCCGCTTCCTCCCCGGCCCGCCCGCCGAGCCATTGCCCTGGCCTGGCTGGGCGGCTTCCTGGCGATCGCCGCTGTTGCCCTGCTGCAGCTGGGCCTCAGTGCCCCCTTCGTGCTCGGCTCCTTCGGCGCCACCTGCGTGCTGGCCTTCGGCTACCCCGACGTTCCCTTCTCCCAGCCCCGCAACATCGTGCTGGGCCACACGCTCAGCACCGCCGTGGGCCTGCTGTTTCTCAGCCTGTTCGGCCCCCAGTGGTGGGCCATGGCCGCCGCCCTCGCCACCGCGATCGCCCTGATGATGGCCACCGGCACCGTGCACCCCCCGGCCGGCTCCAACCCCGTGATCGTGTTCCTGCTGCAGCCCGGCTGGGGCTTCCTGCTTTTCCCCACCGCCCTTGGTGCCGTGATCGTGACGGCCGTGGCGCTGTTTTATAACAACGCCGTGAGAACTGGCAGGTATCCGAAGTATTGGTGAGGAGGCAACCTAGACATCCGATCAAACCATCCGGATGGGTCTGAATCCTAAGGCGTGCTGGGTGCACTTTTCCCAGATGAACTTCTCTCTGTCAGGCGTGAGGATGGTGATTGCTGTGGTGGCTGAGAGCGGTCTCGCCATTGGCCCCGTTCACACAGACGAGGAGTCAAGCGCTTTCGAGATCGCCTCCAGAAATCGTTCTCCCCAAAGGCTGCTCATCACCCCTGCTGCGAGCACAACGAAGGCGGCAACGGCCAGCTGAACGGTGCTCGGCTGGGACGCATAGCCCGCTGAGAACGGGACAGAGACAATCAGGGCGCCCATGGCTGCTCCGCCAACGAAGCGGACCGCCATTTCCGAGAGTGGCTGGGGAGTGGGTTTGTCTGCGTTCACCACCGGCTCCAGGGATGTGCCGGCAGAGTTTAGCCAGATTGATCTTCAAGCTTGATTCGATCGGTGCACGGTTGCCAGCCATGCACCTTCCCGCCTGATGCCAGGGTTCTTCTCTTGAGAGGCGTTGCCGAGCGCCTTCCTGCGCTGCGGTTTCATCCTTCTGGCTTGTGCAGGAATCGATTGGTGTTGGGGTGAAACAATCCTGATCTTGGCAAGAATGAGCGAAATACCTCTCCTTTGCTGGGCTTGGCACTGTTGGTTGCTCTCTTGGCTGCTGTCCTGCCTGAGCCTGCGCCCTTGCAGCTGTGGGATCTGTGGGCGAAGTCGCCAGCTGGTCGTTCCGCGCCAGCCGCCTCCGGGTATCCCTTGCTTCCGCATCTCCTTGATGGAGCCGCGATGGCGGAAGCTTGATTGCCCGTGGTTCCGTGTCCCGTTTCCTGCGGTTCTCCGTGGCGAATCGAGCCGCTGGCTGACCCCGCTCAGCCGAACCCTTGGAGCTGCGCAGCGTTAGGCGACCGTGCGTGGCACGGGCAACGGCATCTGTTCAAGCCTCGTGGCTCACCTCCGGCCATAGCGCCTGAATCTCCTCGGCCTGATGGTGGGCGGCGAATCGCTCCCACACAATTCCGTTGACATCCGTATCCGTTGTGAAGGCGGTGGCGGTTGGGTCTTCCCAGCCCAGATGGCGCAGCGATCCTGGCGGAAAGGCGGGATCATGCCGCACAGAAAGATTCAGCGACTCTGTTCGCCACAGCGCATAGTCCCCTTGAACGATTGCGCATGGCGGAACACCCAAGCGTTTGGAATAGTCCTCAATGGAGGATTCGATGTTGTCAGTTGAGAGCGCCATGTGAAGCCTTCTCATCGCGTTTCTTCGGAAGGATCGCCATCCCCATGCTGCAGGATGCACTTGCCTGGAGCCAGTTTTCGCTTGCAGACTTGCCAAGCGATGGGCGGTGGCGTGGGCCAGGCTTCAGCGCCCAGCCACCCCTGCTTCACGCCTGATGCACCACCTGCTGCGGGTAGGGCATTTCGATGCCTTCCTTGGCGAAGCGCTCCCACACGGCCACGCTCACTTCGCTTTTGATGCTGCCGTTGTTCATCGGATCTTCGATCCAGTAGCGCAGGCCGTAGTTGATGCCGGAATCGCCGTAGCTGAGCAGCAGCGCTTTGGGCGGTGGCTGGCTGAGCACGCGAGGCGATTGGCGGGCCACGTCCTCCAGCATGGGGATCACCTGGGCGGGGTCGTGGCGGTAGGCGGCTGACACATCCACCTGACTGCGGCGCAGGCGGTCGGTGCCCGTATAGGTGACGGTGGTGGTGGTGAAGAAGTCCTGGTTGGGGATCACCAGCTCGGCATTGTCGCGGTCGCGCCAGAGCACGGCGGCCCGCAGGCCCAGGCTGCGCACCTCACAGGGATCGCCATCGATGAACAGGATCTCGCCGGGCCGCACCGATCCTTCGAACAGCAACCACAGGCCGCTGATGAAGTTGGAGAACACCTCCTTGATGCCGAAGCCGATGCCCACCGACAGCCCGCCGGCGATGGCGGCGATCGCATTGGTGTTGAGGCCCACGCGGTGCATCAGCCACAACACGCCGACACCGATGAGCAGATAACGCAACACCAGCGTGGTGGCTTCGCGGGTGCCGTCGCTGAAGTGCAGCAGTCCCTGCAGTAAGCGCGCCAGCCAGCTCACCGGATAGGCCGACACCGCCACCAGGAAATAGGGAATCGTCAGCAGCAGAAACAGATTGCCGGTGGTGAGCGTGTCACCGAACACCGGCAGCAAGGGGATGTCGGCCACATCCTCGAGCGAATCGAGCTGGTTCACCAGCGATCCCGCCACAAACAGCACGAACAGCGGCCGGATCAGCTGATTGAACAGGCGATCCACTCCGCGCACGGGGAAGCGCAGCAGCAGGGCTGCCTGCAGGAAGGCCAGGAACAGCCAGATCGCATAGATGCGCATGAAGTAGAGCGCCAGGCCGGCCGGCTGCCCCAGCCACTCCAGCAGCGCCGCATTGAGCCGCAGCGCCACCAGCAACCCCACGGTTCCCACCAGCGCCAGCCGGCGGCCCCCCTGACGCAGCCGTGGCCGTACCACCAGCTGAAAGAACGCCAGCAGCGCACCAGCGCTCAGGCATTGCACCAGCACCACCGGCCGGCTCAGGTAGCCCACCCAGCCGGTGAATTCAAACAACAGGCTGTTCATCGGCCGCCCTTCACGGTGCCAGCGCCGCAGCAGGGCGATGGGAGAGCAGCATGGCGGTGGCCTCGGCCGGCGTGAGCTCTCCCTGCACCGTGCGTTGCAGCACGAAATCAATCGCCCGGGCGGCCGCCACGGTCTGCTCCGGGTTGCTGAAGTTCAGCATGTGGGAGTTCTCCAGGCTCGTGGCCAGGGCCGCCAGGCGATGGGAACTCTTGGTGGGAACCAGCACATCGGGATTCACCGGCAGCGTGCCGGGTGCGGAGAGCATCATCTCCCTCTGGTTCACCTGGTTGAGGCTGAATAACACAAAGGCCTCTGCCAATTTCCGTTGACGGCCCGTGGAATGGCGCCCGAAACTCCACACCCGCAGGGCGGTGATCGGTTTCGCCGGACGGCCCTCCGCCCCCGGCAGCACCGACATGCCCAGGTTCTGGCCCAGCTTGCGGCTGAGCGGCTCCAGCCAGTTGCCGTTGCAGCTGATCCAGTCCCGGTCGCCTCGCTCCAGCTGGCCCACCAGATCGGCGTCGTCTTCCGAGAAGGACACATTGCTCTGCAGGTTGGTGGCGGCCAGCCAGGTCAGCCATTCCTCCAGTTGCCTGCGGTCGTCTGCAGACACCAGCACAGGGGTGGACGTCTTCTTGCTCGGCGGGTGCTCCACCAGCTGCAACAGGGTGTCGTCGGCGTCGAAGCTGCTGGCGGTCCACAGCAGGTCGGCGAGCTGCAGCGGCAGGCCCACCTGCAGCCCCTTGGCGCTGAGTTCCAGCAGCTCTGTGAGCGTGGTGGGTGGATCGCTGACGCGGCGGCGATCGAAGCAGGCCACCTGCGGCTTGGCCAGCAGCGGGATGGCCAGGTAGCGGGTGCCGATCAGGAAGTCGTTGCGGAAGCGGGGCGCCAGGCGATTGAACTGCACGGGGTTCAACGCCACTGCTTCGGTGAGCCCCCTCTCGTGCAGCCGCAGCGCCGTGACCACCGGGCTCACCACCAGATCGGGCCCCAGGCCGCGCGACTGGCGAAAGGCCATGGCCTCCACGATCCGATCGGCCGCAAAGTGGTTGACGTGGATGTCGACGTTGGGGTTGAGCTTGCGGAAGCCGTCGATCAGCAATTGCGACTGGCTGCTGGTGCCTTCGTTCTGGGCGGGGTTGCCGATGGAGCCCGCGGTTTTCTCCACGTAGACGTAGAGCGGCTCACGGCCCAGCAGGTTCGCCATGCTTCCCTGACAGCCGCTCAGCGCCAGCAGCACCGCCACCGCGGCGCCGAGCCGCCCCCAGCGCCGCGGGCCAGCTTTCCCTGCAAGCGGCAGGCGCTGCCTCATCGGCCGATTCCCGTGAGCGCTTCGCTCACCTCCCACAGCTGCCGCCGCTGGGCAGCATCAAGGGCCGCCGGCGCGATCCGCACCTGGGTGGGCCAGCCGCGCATGCCGCCCCATTGATTCGGTCCGTAATGCTCACCGCCCCTGGCGCTCGGGGCCGTGGCGGCATGCAGCTGGGGCAGGGCGCCCATGGCGGCGCTCTGGAACAGCGGATCCATCAGCCGGTAGCTGAGCGCTTCCAGCTTCGAGCCGTTGGCGGCCACCGAGGCGGGCTGCAGGTTGGTGCGCGCCAGGCCGGGATGGGCGGCCAGTGAGGCCACGCCGCTGCCGTCGGCGGCCAGCCGCTCCTGCAGTTCGAGCGCGAACATCACATTCGCCAGCTTGCTCTGGCTGTAGGCCGCCCAGCGGTCGTAGCGCTGCTCCGCCGCCAGGTCGTCGAAGGCGATGCGGCCGAAATACTGCGCGCCGGAGGTGACCGTCACCACCCGCGCGTCGCTGCGGCCCCGCATCAGCGGCAGCAGCAGCAGGGTGAGCGCGAAGTGGCCCAGGTGGTTGGTGCCGAACTGCAGCTCGAAGCCATCGCGGGTGAGCGTGCGCGGCGGCGCCATCACACCGGCGTTGTTGAGCAGCAGATCCAGCCGGCCGTACTGGTCGGCCAGCCACTGGCTGGCGCGCCGGATGCTCTGCAGATCGGCCAGATCCAGCTCCAGCACCTCCAGGCCGCCGCCGCCCCGCACGCTGGCGAGCAGCTCGCTGCGGGCCGCCTCGCCCTTGCGCCGGCTGCGGCAGGCCAGCACCACGGTGGCCCCATGGGCCGCCAGCGCCCGGGCTGATTCCAGCCCCAGGCCGCTGTTGGCTCCGGTGATCAAGGCGATCCGACCGCTCTGGTCGGGGATGGCGTCAGCGGTCCAGGGCATGGGGGGCGGCTGGGCGGCGGGCATTCACGCGTTCCACTGTGTCGCCTGGAGCTCCAGCACGGTGGGTGCCACCCAAAGCGCGCCGCTCTGGCGGTGGGCGGCGCTGATCTCGGCGGCCACCAGGGCCGCCTCCTCGGCACTCCAGCGGCCCTGGCGGATCAGCTCCTGCCCGTAGGTGACCACGAAGCGCTCCAGCCAGCGCGCCACCGCATCGCCCGGCCGCCCCACCAGCGCCAGCGGTTGCAAGGTATCGATCTGAAAGCCGCGCGCCGCCAGCAGGGCCGGCAGCCGCCGGTTCACATCCGGATCCCCGCCGGCCGCCTCGAAGCTGGCGTAGGCGGCCTCGGCGAAACGGGCCACGGCTGCGCCGTTCGGGTACAACCCGAAGCTGCGCCAATGCACGTATTCGTGCAGCACCACCCGCCCGCCTGCGGCCATGCAGCGGGACAGCCCGTCCAGCAGCGGCTCCAGCGTGGGCAGGAACATCGCCACCCAGCGGCACCAGGCCAGCTGGAAGCCTTCCGCCGGCAGCGGATCACAGCTGAGGTCGTGGGCGCGCAGCTCCAGCTGCTGCAGCCCGGCGGACTGGGCCGCCGCGCGGCCCACATCCAGATAGGTGGGGCTCAGCTCCAGGCCGAGCACCCGCCCGCCGGGCCCCACCAGCCGCGCCAGCTCCAGGCTGGAGAAGCCTGGCCCGGCGCCCAGATCCAGCACCGCCTGGCCCGGCTGCAGCCCGGCGCGCTGCCAGGCCGCACGGGCGGAAGGCAGCCACAGCGCATGCTGCAGCCGTAACCGCTCGATCTCCGCGTCGGAGCTGCCGAGCACGTAGCGGTCGGGGGCCATCGCCGCGGCTCAGTCCTCCGGGAACAGCAGGCTGGCCAGTTCGTCGGGATCCACGTCGTAGACGCGGGCGAGGCTGGTTTCGATCGCGGAGGTCACCTCGCCGGAGAGGAAGCGCATGGCGTTGAGCGCGTCCTCGGCGATGTCGTCGGTGAGCAGGGTTTCCTCGCCGCCCAGCTTTTCATCGTTGATCACCGCCATCACCCAGCTCTGGTAGGCGTACACGAGGTCGGAGAACTCAAGCTCCGGGTCATTGAGATCCAGGGCCATGGAGGTGTCGGGCGCAGTCGTGAGCAGTTTGGCCCCCGGCGGTGACGCCTCGCCCCATTCGCCGGTCGGCGCCGCGACCCGGCTCAGTAGCCGGAGGAGCCCGGCGGCGGTGCGCTGGCCGGCTGGCGCCGCAGATGGGCCGCCACCGCGACCGGCTGGTTCTGGGCGTAGCCCACCGGCAGCCACAGGTCGCCGGCGGCGGCGGCGTAGTGGATTTCCCAGTGGTAGAGGCCGATCAGGGCGCGGGGGTCTTCCTGGACCAGCGACGCGTAGGCCAGCACGGCGCGGCCGTAGTTGTCGCTGTTGTTGTAGCCCCACAGGCCCTTGCGGATGTCCTTGAGGCCGCCGCGGCGCACCAGATAGCGGGCGGCGGCCTGGATGGCGTCGTGGGGATCGCGGATGTTGCCCTTGCCCACACCGGGCTGGGCCCAGGTGGTGGGCAGGAACTGCATCGGCCCCTGGGCGTTCGCCACCGACACCCCATCGATGCGCCCCATGCCGCTCTCCACCAGGTTCACGGCCGCCAGCACCTCCCAGTCGATGCCGGTGGCCTGCTCGGCCTGCTTGTAGGAGCGCACCAGCTGCTCCATTGGCGGTGGCGGCAGGATGCGCCAGCTGGGCAGGCTGGTGGGCCGCCGGTCGCTGCGGTGCATGGCCAGGAAGGAGCGCCGCGCCAGCAGGTGCCGGTCGTAGACGCTGAGCCAGCGGGGCGGCAGCGAATGGCGCACCGCGGCGGCGAGCGGTTGCCGGTGCGCCAGCACCCGGTAGATCACCTGCTGCTGATGGCCGAGGGCCGGCAGCGCCTCTGCGGGCGTGGCCGCGTCACGCAGGGCCTCCTCCACCGCCGCCAGCAGCGTGGCCAGCTGCTGCGGATCCGCCGGCACCAGTGGGTAGTGGCGCCCGTCGGCGTGGGTGGGCAGGGCCGGATCGGTGGGCAGCTGCGGCAGGCGCGGCCCCACCGCCAGGCTGTCCGCCGCTGCGGGGTCCGGCCGGGTGGCTGGCGTGCTGGCCGGGTCGGTGCCGGCGGCGCGCGAGGCCTCCAGGGCAGGGCGCAGCAGCAGGCCGCCGCCCAGCAGCGCCGCCGCGACGCCCATGCCGATCAGCAGCTGAGGCGGGGAAAGCCTGGGCACGGCGGGGCAGCGGCAGGATTTTCGGCGCCAAGGCTAGGGGTGAACGCCACCGGCTCGTACGGGGCGCAGCACCAGCAGGGCGGTGAGCAGCAGGGCGCCGCCGCCCGTGAGGAACACCGCCGTGAGCGACACATCCAGCAGCAGGCCCGCCAGGGCCTGGGAGAGCGGATCGAAGGCCACCCCGGCCACCATCGCCAGCGCCATCACGCGGCCCTGCAGCGCTGCCGGCGTTTCCCGCTGCAGCCACACCGTGGCCATCACGCCCACCAGGCCCCCGCCCACCCCCATCGCCGCCAGCACGGCAGCGGCCACCCAGGCGTCGCCGGCGGCGGCCAGCCCCAGCAGGCCCAGCCCCAGGGCGACGGAGAGCCAGCCCAGCGCCGACGAGGGCTGATCCAGCCGGAAGCGGTCGAGCCGGCCGGCCAGCGCCACCCCGACCAGGGCACCCACGCCGTAGGCGGCCTGCAGCGCGCCGAAGGTGGCAGCTCCGCCCCCGAAACGCAGGCTCACCAGCTCCACCACGCCGATCACCACCGGGCCGAGCACGGCCAGGTTGATCATCGCGATCAGCCCCAGACCGGTGCGGATCGCCCCGTGGCGCCAGGCGAACACACAGCCTTCGCGCAGTCCGCGCAGCAGCCCGCCCGCGCGGTCCCGGTGCCAGGCGGCCGGTCGGGGTCGCAGCTGGATGAAGCAGCAGGCGGCCAACAGCAGCACACCGGCATCGAGGGCGAGCGCGGCCGTGGCTCCGCCGATGGCCAGCGCCACGCCTGCCAGGGCCGGACCCACCACATTGCTGATCTGCTCGCTGCCCTGCAGCCAGGCGTGCGCCCGGTTCAACAGCCGCGGCTGCACCAGTTGGGGAAGCAGGGCCATCGCGGCGGGGTAGACGCAGGCCTCGGCGGCGCCGAACAGGGCCGCCAGCGTCATCACCGGCGCCAGTGTCAGTGCCCCGTGGGCGGCCAGCAGGGTGAGCACGGCGGTACAGAGCGCCAGCACCGCGCTGGCCCGCACCGCCAGGGCACGGGGCGGATGGTGATCGCTGAGGGCACCCCCCACCAGCATCAGCAGACCCCGCGGCAGCGCCGCCGCCATCAGCACCAGCGCCACGGCGCTGCCCGAACCGGTGCGCTGCAGCATCAGCCAGGTGATGGCCACGAACCAGAACTGCACGCCGCAGAACAGCACCGTCTGTCCCAGCCAGAGCCAGCGGAAACGCTGATGCCGCAGCAGGAGGGAGGTCATGGCTGCCCGGCCCCCAGCGGCAGGAGGGTGGCGCTGCTGGCGGTGCTGGGCTGTGCGGCGCTGCTGCCGGAGCTGGGCGGTGAAGCGGTGGCCCACTCCGGCACGGGCGTGAGGTTCAGCTCCTGGCGCCACTGCTGCAGCGGCTTCTCCCAGCCCTCCTCCCAGCGCTGGGCGAACAGGGGCCGGGCCTGCTGGCCCATCTGCAGCCCGGTGTGGATGGCCTGCACCAGTGCCGGCAGCTGTTCGGGGTCGAACAGCGTGATCGACTGCAGCGCCTGGGCCGTGAGCATGGCGCCCAGGGGATAGGGGAACTGGCCGAGGTGAAAGGCCTGCAGGCCGATCTCGCCGAGCAGCGAGGTGTCGAAGCCGGTGAGCACATGCCAGAGGTCGTGGGTCTGGCTGAGCCGCACCTCCACGTAGGCCGCCTCGCTGCCGGCCTCCATGCCGGCGTGCAGGTCGGGGTCGTAGCCGAGCCGGGTGAGGCTGGCGGCATAGGCATGGCCGAGCGAGCCCACCGGCAGGCCCGCCAGTCGATCGAGGTCATGCGGACCCGGCACCCAGCGGGCGTCGATGAGAGCGGCGCAGCCGGGATCGTGGCGCAGGTGCTGCGCTGCCAGTGCGTAGGAGGGGGTGGCGAGCAGCCCGTCGGTGAGCACGCCCACCAGCTCCAGGCTGGTGTCACCGCCGCTCATCGCAAGCATGGTGCCGAGGATGCGGAAGAGCGGGTCGGGGGCGTTCGGGCCCTGGATGGCGGGGCCGCCCGTGTGCGTTGCGGCGCCTGTGCCTGTGCCGGTGGCTGGGGCGACGGCGGCGTGAGCGGTGGACTGCCAGAGGGTGGTGGCCATGGAAGGGCGCGCGGAGGGTCGGTGCGGGCAGTGAGCTCTGAACATGAGGAGTGCTCACGTCAATGAAAATATGAGCGCCCCTCGCCTTTGTCAATGGGAATGCGAGGATTGCTCGTCTTGCTTGCCTGCGCCTGTGCCCCAGCTCGCGCCCCTCTCCGTGCCGGCCTGCTCCTGGCTGCGGCCATGACGCAGCGCTCCACCCCTGCGCCGGTTTCCACCACCGGCCTGCGCCGCCAGCCCCGCCAGGCCCGCAGCCAGGAACGGGTGCGGCGGATCCTGGAGGCGGCCGAGGCCCTGTTCGTGGCCGAGGGCGTGGCCAGCACCACCACCAACGCGATCGCGGCGCACGCCGGCGTGCCGATCGGCTCCCTCTATCAGTTCTTCCCCGACAAGGCGGCGATTCTGCGCAGCCTGGCCCGCGGCTACGGCGAGCAGCTGCACCGGGAGCTGGCCGCCTTCGAAGAGAGCGAAGCCTCCGCGCTGCCGCTCGATTCCTACATCGAAGCGATGGTGTCGCTCACCGATCGCTTCTTCACCAGCCATCCCGGCTATCAGGCGATCTTCAATGAGGCGCAGAGCGCCACCGCCGATCTGCTGGCGATCGAGGAGGAGGCCGATGTGCGCCTGGTGGCGGATTGGTCGGCGGCCCTGGTCGCCCGCGTGGGCGCTGAAGGCTGCGTGCTCAGCGACGACGACGCCCGCACGATGGCCTATGTGCTGGTGAAGACGGTGGGCAATCTGCTGTGGCTGTCGCTGGCGAAGGCGCCCCCCTTCCGCGCCCAGTTGCTGCAGGAAACGGTGCAGCTGGCTGTTGCCTACCTGCGCCACCGCATCACCCTCAGCCCCGGCCCGGGTGAGGACGCTTCAGGCTGAACCTGGAGCTCCGGCATCTGCTCCTTGTGGATCAACCGCGCAGTGGATCAGGCGCGCAGGCAGGAAGCGCGGCGACGGGTTGGGCGCCGGTGGGTTGCGCGCCGGAGGGCCCGATCTCGCCGGGCAGCGCCTGGCGGTGGAGTTCCAGGTAGCCGGTGGTGGCGTCGTGCAGGCGGCTCAGTTTCCAGCCATCGGGGCAGGCCAGCAGGATTTCCGCAGTGGTGCGCACGCGGCTGCCATGGCAGAGATGGCCGCCGACCACCTGCCCCTGGCCATCGGCCACGGCGATGTGCAGGTGGGCGCCCTCTGCCGTGATCGAGCCCGACAGCGACAGGATTTCGAACGGGCCTTCGAGCTGGGTTTCCGCTTCAGCGGCGGCGAAGCGGAGCCTGGGGTGCCAGAGGCTGCCGACGCCCGAAACAACGAAGGAACCGCTGCCCGGTGCCGTGGCTTCCAGGGCACGGCGAAGATCCTCACCGGGAAGCAACCGCAGCGGCAGGTAGGACACGGTGGATCGATAGGGAGAAACGGGGGGCTGGGTTCAGCCTGGCTTGCCATCGTTGTAGGAAACGGTGCAATCTCTGCCTTGTCGTTTGGCGAGATAAAGGAGTTCATCAGCGCGCTTGAGAATTTCCTCAAGGCTCACCTCGGCAGAGGGCACCATGGAAACGAGGCCCATGCTCGCTGAATAGCGAATGGAGGATTGTTCGTAGGCCACCAGCGAGCTTCGAATGGCCTGATGCAGCCGCTCAGAGAGTGCAAGCGCCGCCTCTTCTGAGGTGTTGGGAAGAAAGATGATGAATTCTTCTCCGCCGATGCGGCCGAGGTAGTCGCTCTTGCGCAGCACCGCTTTCACCGTGATGGCAAAGCTCCTGAGCACTTCGTCGCCGCCGGCGTGGCCGTGGGTGTCGTTGATGTCCTTGAAGCGATCCAGATCAACCGCAAGCACGGAGATATGGCGCTGCTCGCGCTCTGCCAGATGCATCGCTTGCTGAATCTGAGCAAAGATGGCCTGCCGCGTCAGCAATCCTGTCAGCTGGTCGAAGGTGGCCATCGCGCGCATCTCCTTCTCCAGGCTGTCGATCTGCATCACCAGGCCCACCAGCGGCCAGGTAGCCAGCGGTGCGACCATCGAAGGAATGGCGATGGCAGTGGCAATGGCGATCCGCGGGGCCTCACATTGCTCGAAGAAACAGAGGGTTGAGGTGAGCGCTACGGAGCAAACAACCGAAAAGGAGGTGACGATCAGCACCGTGGCAAAGGTGCCGAGGCTCTGGATCAGCTGCCTCATGGACACCTTCATGCCGCAACGCCCGTGGCATGGGGCTCGGTCTGTGGCCGTGCGGTGTCAGGAAGGTTCAGGTGAGGAGGGCCGTTCATGCAACGGGTGACGCGAAACGGGCCAGTGGCGTGGAGAGGCCCACAAATGGAGGGTTCAATGGCAGGCATGATCCTTCCTCCTTTGCATCCGATGCCACAAGGTAGGCGGAATGCAAGAGCAAGTGCACCGCACGTTGTGTTGCCTGCTACTGTTTTCGCGCTGGGAGTGCTGCGGCTCCATTCGCCGCCGCGAGCAGCGTCCTCCCCGCCACTCTTGTTGCCATCGGAAGACTCTGCTCTCCATCATCGCGTGGCCGAACCTGAGCTTGCAGCGAAGATAAGTCCGAATAAAATAGCACTTGAAACTAGCAATAATCGCCGCTAGTGTCAATCGAGGGACGCGCATTCGCCTCTGCCCAAGGCGGCACCATGGCTGTTCCCTGGCCCGAGGCTGTTCCCTGGCCCGAGGCTGTTCCCTCGCTCAGTGCTGTTCGTTCCCTCCCTCGCTGGCCACCCGTAGGCACGGCGCTGCTCCCCCCGCTCCTTCCTGCCCCACAGACACAGCGCTGCCACCCCGCCGCCGCCGTGCGGCCACCCGCAGGCGCAGCACTGCTCTTCCCCGGCGCACCAAGCCCCCCCGGGCCTGCTGCCCCCGCCGCCGCCGTGCGGCAACCCGCAGGCGCAGCACCCCCCCCCCGGGCCTGCGGCCTGCGTTGACGCGTTTCTCCCCAGTGGTCATGGTGAAGGCATCGCCCCTGCTGCCATGACCCTGCTCTCCTTGCCGGCCCGCCGGTTGAACCGGGCCCTGCTGGCCCCCCTGGCCCTGTCTGCCCTGATCACCGCCAGCTCCAGCGCCTCCCTGGCCCAAGAGCGCGCGCCGATCGAGGAGGTGCGGGCCATCAACTTCGCCCGCAGCTATGCGGTGGAACTCAACGGCGGCCTGCAGGCCTACCGGCCGGCGCCGTGCATGTTCGCCACTGCCACCACCGACAACCCCTGCCTGGTGAACCGCAGCCCCGAGGGCTTCCTGTTCCGCTTCCTCGGCGGCCCCCCTGCCTGGGTGGAACGCCAGCAGCCCGCCACCCTCGAAACCGAGGTGCTGATCTCGCCGGACGGCCGCAACCTGGTGAAGCTGATCTTCAACGGCCCGCCCCGCTGAGCTGACCACCGGCGCCTGCACCGGCCCGCTGAGGCGACGCCTGCTTCAGCAGCTGAGGCGACGCCTGCTTCAGCCCGCTGAGGCGGCGCCTGCAGGCCCATAGCCTTGGCGGGCAGCTGAGGCTTCGGTGCATCCATGGACCTGACCCTCTACCAGGCATCCGTGCCGCCGCTGCGGCGCGCCCTCTCCAACCTGATCCACCTGCTGGAGAAGGCCCTGGCCCATGCCCGGGTGCAGGGGTTCGATTCCGCCGTGCTGCTCACCAGCCGCCTCTACCCCGACATGTTCCCCCTGGCGCGCCAGGTGCAGATCGCCAGCGACGTGGCCCGCCGCGGCGTGGCCCGGCTGGCCGGCCTCGAGGCGCCGCCGATGGCGGACAATGAGGAGAGCCTGGAGGCGTTGATCGAACGCCTCCAGGCATCGATCGCCTATCTCGACGGCTTCAGCGCCGAGCAGATCGATGGGGGCGAAGAGCGCCCGATCACCGTGCCGATCGGCAAGGGTGAAACGATCACGATGGCGGGCTGGCCTTTCCTTTCGGCCTTCGTCCTGCCCAACGTCTACTTCCACACCACCACCACTTACGCGATCCTGCGCCACAACGGCGTGGTGATCGGCAAGCGCGATTTCCTCGGGGCCCCCTGAGCGCCGGCCGCCCCCTCCTCTCCTGCCGCCATGACGAGCACCTCCCCCACCGTCGTCACCACCCACTTCGGCCAGCAGCCCTGGTGGGTGGAGCAGTGGATGGAGCTGATCAACTCCTACCGCTACAAGAAGCGGCTGGAGCGTGCCTGGGCCTACGCCCGCTCCGGCAACGTGCTGTCGATCCTGTTTGAGGGGAAGCGGGTGAAGGCCCTGGTGCAGGGCACCGAAGCCGAGCCCTACAAGGTGAAGCTCTGGCTCGACACCCTCTCCGATGAAGACTGGGGCTATGTGCTGGAGGCGCTCGGCCAGAAGGCGCGCTGGTCGGCGCAGCTGCTGGCTGGGGTGATGCCGCAGGACATCGAGCGGGCCTTCGCCGCCAGCGGCAAGCGGCTGTTCCCCTTCAAGCTGCAGGAGGTGCGCTGCGACTGCAGCTGCCCCGACAAGGCCGCCCCCTGCAAACACGTCAGCGCCGTCTACTACCTGATGGGGGATCGCTTCAGCGAAGACCCCTTCGTGCTGTTCCAGATGCGCGGCCGCAGCCGCAGCCAGCTGCTTGCCGATCTGGCCACCCAGCGCCGCCGGCAGCTGGCGGCGTCCGCCACGGAAGCGGCGCCTGCCGCCGCGCCCCATCCGGTCCACCCGGCCGTGCTCGAGCCCACCCGCTGGTGGAGCTACACCGCCGCCCTCGACCCCGACCTGGTGGTGATCACCCCGGCGATGGAGGGGGACATGGGCCTTGATGAGGCCGGTGAACTGCCGCTGGCCGCCGAGCCCCGCTTCCCCGACTCCAACCGCCTGTTCACGGAGCGGCTGCGCAGCCAGGGCATCGCCATCGGCCAGCAGGCCATGGCCCGCGCCATGAGTGCCGGGGCCGGGGATGGTGCCAGCAGCGGTGCCTGAGGCCGAACGGCCCGCGGAGGCCCCCTGGCTGACGCCGGCGTGCCAGGCCCGGGCCGCCCTGCTGCTCGCCTCCCATCAGCTGGCCTTCGGGCGTCCCCTGCTGGCGCTGGTGGCCGGCCCCTCCGAGCTGGCGGCGGCCGGTGATACACGCCATCAGGCGCAGGAGCTGTTCGCAGCGCCCCTGGTGGTGCTCGCCCACGACGACGGCCTGGCGGCCGGCGGCAGCACGGCGGCCGCCGATCCCCGCCTGATCTACGCCAATGCCGCCGCGTTGCGGCTGTGGCGCCGGCCCTGGGCGGCGATGGTGGGTCTGCCGTCGCGGCTCACGGCCGAACCGTCCGAGCGTGAGGGGCGGGCGCAGTTACTGGCGCTGGCGCGGCGCCGGCAGGCGATCAGCGGCTACCGCGGCGTGCGCATCGACAGCCACGGCCGCCGCTTCGTGATCGATGGCGCCCGTCTCTGGACCCTGCGGGATGCCGACGGCCGCGACCACGGCCAGGCGGCGGCCTTCAGCCACTGGTGGTGGCTCTGAGCGCGGCTGGTGGCGCCTTGATCGGTTCTCACCACCGCGCGGTGGGGCCCACCGAATCAGGGGAGGAGCGCCGTACCGAAGCGGCCGGTTCTTTCGCCTCACCGTTTCATTCGAGCTGGCGAAAGTAGCTGCACGGGCGAAGCGATTCCCCGTTCTTCACCATCACAGGTGCCTGCGAATCGCAGAACCTGAATGCCATCACCTCAGCCAACCTGTGGAGGACATCCCCATGCTGACCCTGCGCCAATCCCCCTTTGATCTGTTCGAGCGGCTGGAGCAGCAAGTGCTGCAGGCCGAGCGCGTGCCGGCCGCCGAAGTGCACGAGAACGATCAGGCTTACACCATCGTTCTTGAGCTGCCCGGTGTCGACAAAGGCTCGATTGATGTCAAAGCCACCGACCGCACCCTGCTGGTCAGCGCCGAACGCCGCAGCGATCGCCACGCCCCCGCACGGGCGCAGGCCGATGGCAACCGCCCTGCCCCGGACATGGCAGCCGCACCTGCAGCAGCTACGTCCCCAGCCGCCAAGGCGCCCGCCCGTCCGGCGCCGCTGCACAGCGAGTTCCGCTACGGCACCTGGAGCCGCAGCTTCACCTTCCCCGGCGGCCTGCAGCGGGAAGGCCTGGAAGCTCACTACCGCGATGGTCTGCTCACGATCACCGCGCCCAAGGCCCAGACGCTCACCACGGTGAACGTCAAGGTGGAAGGCTGATTCCGGGCAGAGGGGCGGGTGCTGCCGCCCCTGCCGGGCCCGTCGGTTCGGGCCCATCGCATCGGCTGGCCCCCCCTGCTGATGCCGTCCCTGCTGATGCCGCCCGTGCTTCAGCCGCATTGTGTCCCCGCGCCCCGGCTTCGGCCGGGGCTTTTTCATGACGGCGCCCCGACCAATCGCGCCCCGAACGGTTCATTCCGTGTCGTCGTGGGCGAAGCGGCTGTAGAGGAAATCGAGCGCCTGATTGCGCAGGTCGTAATAGAGGGGATCCTCCATGATTTCCTCGCGGTTGCGCGGCCGCGGAAAGTTGATCTCCATGATTTCGCCGATCTTGGCGGCCGGGCCGTTGGTCATCATCACGAGGCGATCGGCGAGGAACAGCGCTTCGTCGATGTCGTGGGTAATCATCAGCACTGTGCACTTCTGGGTGTTCCAGATCGTGAGCAGCTCCTCCTGCAACTCCTCCTTGGTGATGGCATCGAGGGCGCCGAACGGTTCATCGAGAATCAGCACTTCCGGGCGGATCGCCAGGGCCCTGGCGATCGCCACCCGCTGCTTCATGCCACCCGAGAGCTGGGTGATCTTCTTCTCGGCTGCCTCGCTGAGCCCCACCATGGCCAGGTGCTCGCGGGTGATCTCGCGCTTCTCGCGCTCCGGCAGTTCCGGCTTCACCGACTCCACCGCCAGGTACACATTGTCGTAGGCCGTCATCCAGGGCAGCAGGGCATAACCCTGAAACACCACCATCCGGTCCGGGCCGGGTCTGGTGATCGTGTTGCCGTGCAGCACCACGCGGCCCTCCGTGGGAGTGGCGAAGCCCGACACCATGTTGAGCAGGGTGGATTTGCCGCAACCGGAGTGGCCGATCACGCACATGAACTCGCCCTGGTTGATGCTCAGGTCGATGCCATCGAGCACCGGGTAGGGCCCCTTGGCGGTGGGGTACACCTTGCTGACGTTCTCGAAGCGCAGGAAGGCTTCAGCTGGTGGGCTGGCAACCCCCGGCAAGGGCGACAGGGGGCGCTGGATCAGGGTGGACATGAGGAATCTCGCGAAGGATGGTGTGACAGGTGAACAACGGGAGCCAGTGAGAACCCGCAGCTGATGAGAACCGGAAGCGAATGATCAGCGGCAGCCCATGCGTCAGCTCTGGAGATGGCGCCACAGCGGAGCTGGAGCCCGACCTCAGCTGCGCCGCGGCGGCGCCAGGGGGATTTCGGCGATGCTGAAATCGCGCTTGATCGTCTGGGCGTTGAGGTAGCCGATCGGGTCGTCGGCGTTGAAGGGCTGGCCGTCGAACAGCGCGATGCCATGCCGCTGGTAGCTGATCGCTTCGAGGCCCAGTTCGCGGGCGGCGGTGCTGAACACCCCCACCTGGCACACCCGCTCGAGGATCTCCACCCAGTTGCGCGGCAGTGGGATGTCCCCCCAACGGGCCATCTGGGTCATCATCCAGAGGTGTTCGGTGCGGCTCGGCCGGTTCACCCCAGCGCCTGAGAACAGGTGGTGTGGCGTGGCCTCCTGGCATTCGGGCCCTGAGCGATCAACCCCCTCGCTGGTTTCGCTGAAGCGGATCAGCTCCGGCTTGATGCCCAGGTAGCGGCGATCACTCAGCAGCTCGCTGAGCTCGCCCCAGTGGGCCGGATCGGCGCAGTACTGGCAGGCCTCCAGCAGCGCCTTGACGAGCGCGATGTGGGTGTTCGGATAGGCCGTGGCCCAGTCTTCGCGCACTCCCAGCACCTTGCCGGGATGGCCGGGCCAGATCGCCAGATCCCCCGCCACCTGGAAGCCGTGGCCGCCCTGGATCGCCCGGTCCAGCCAGGGAGCCCCCACACAGTAGCCGTCGAGGCTGCCGTCCTTGAGGTCGGCCAGCATCTGGGCCGGCGGCAGGGCCTGCAGGTGCACGTCCTTGTCGGGGTCGATGCCGTTGGCCGCCAGCCAGTAGCGCAGCAGCAGGTTGTGCATCGAGGCGGCATGCACGATCCCCAGGGTGTGGGGTTCGCGTTCGTGGCTCTTGAGGTAGGCGTGATAGTCCTCCACCGTCTGCACCCCCTGCTCCGCCAGGCGGCTGGCCAGGGTGATGCCGTTGCCGTTGCGGCTGAGCGTGAGGGCGGTCACGACCGGCAGGGGAGCACCGCCCTGGGCGCCGACATGGCCGCCGGCTGTCATCCAGGTGGGCATGCCGGCAGGCATCAGTGAGGCATCGAGGGTGCCGTCCACCAGCCCATCGACGATGCCGCGCCAGCTGGTTTCGCGGATCAGGCTGACCTCGTCGAGGCCGTGCTTGGTGAACAGGCCGTGGGCCTCGGCCACCGCCAGCGGCGCGCTCGCCGCCAGGGGCAGAAAGCCCAGATCCAGGTTCACCTTCTCGAGGCCGTGACGGGCCACCACCTGGTGGGGGCGGGCCCGCCACTGCTTCACCCGCTTCTGACGATTGAGGAAGTAGATGATCTCGGAGCGCAGGCTGTAGTAGCTGGGGTGGTGCACCACCTCCAGCCGCTGCCGTGGCCGGGGAATGTCCACCTCGAGGATGCCGCCGATGTTCGAGCCGGGGCCGTTGGTGAGCATCACGATGCGGTCAGAGAGCAGCACCGCCTCGTCCACGTCGTGGGTGACCATCACCGCCGTGAGCTCGTGTTCGTTGCAGATCTGCATCAGCTTCTCCTGCAGATTGCCCCGTGTGAGCGCATCGAGGGCGCCGAAGGGTTCATCCAGCAGCAGCAGCTTGGGGCGGATCGCCAGGGCGCGGGCAATCGACACCCGCTGGCGCATGCCGCCGGAGAGTTGCTGAGGCAACTTGTCGACCGCAGGCCCCAGCCCCACCATCTCGATATGCTCCTGCACCACGGCGTCGCGTTCGGCCCTGGGCAGATCGCCCATCACCTCATCCACCGCCAGGGCGATGTTCTGGCGCACCGTGAGCCAGGGGAGCAGCGAATAGTTCTGGAACACCACCATCTTGTCGGGGCCGGGGCGCTTGACCGCCTCCCCCTCCAGCAGCACCACGCCTTCGCTGGGCAGATCCAGGCCGGCGATCATGTTGAGCAGGGTGGATTTGCCGCAGCCGGAGTGGCCGATCAGCGAGATGAATTCCCCCTTGCGGATCTCCAGGTCGATGCCCTGCAGAGCCAGGTAGGTGCCGCCGCCCTTGAGGGCGAAGCTCTTGTCGATGGTGCGCACATCCACCAGGGAAGGCGCCGCTTGGGTGGTCATGGTTGGGATCCGTTGTGTGAGGGGGCCTGTTGGAGAGCGAAGAAGCGGAATCGAGGTGTGACTCAGATCACTGGCCGGCGGAGATGCGGTTCTGCAGCCAGGCCATCAGTCGATCCAGCACCAGGCCGATCGCACCGATCCAGATCACGCCGAGCACGATCTCGCCCACGTAGTTCTGCTGGTAGGCATCCCAGATGAAGAAGCCGATGCCCACGGTGCCGGGCATCACGATCTCGGCAGCGATGATCGCCAGCCAGGCCAGACCGATCGAGATGCGCAGGCCGGTGAAGATGTAGGGTAGAGCCGAAGGAATCAGCACCTTTGTGAAGAAGCGCCGGCTCGACATCTGCAGCACCAGGGCGACGTTGCGGTAGTCCTGCGGGATCTGACGCACCCCTTCGGCGGTGTTGATCAGGATCGGCCACACCGCTGTGATGAAGATCACGAAGATCGCGGCCGGTTGGTTCTTCTGAAACAGCACCAGGGCAATCGGCACCCAGGCCAGCGGCGCCACCATGCGCAGGAACTGGAACAGGGGATCGAAGGCGCGGTTGATGCCGGGCTTCAGGCCGATCGTGATGCCCACGCCGATGCCGACGATGGCCGCCAGGGTGTAACCCTGAGCCACCCGGCCCAGGCTGGCCATGGTCTGCCAGAACAGACCTTTGTCGAGGCCACCACGGTCGTAGAAGGGGTAGAGGATGAGGTTGCGGGTGCGCTCCTCGGTGAACAGGCTGGTGGGAGCCGGCAGGGCGATCAGGCCGGTCATCGAGAGGATCTGCCACACCAGCAGGAAGCTGCCGACGCCCAGAAAGGGGGGCAGCCAGTTGCCCGTGTTGCGTAGCAGCTTGCTGAAGGGGCTGGCGCCAGTCCGCTGTCGATTGGGAGTGATCGAAACCATGAATCTTCTCGGGAAATGAGGTGGTGAAAAGGCGTCGTGCAGAGGGAGAGGGGAAGGGCAGCAGGGAGAGCTGTGCGCCAGCTGATCCAGACGTTGGCCTGGGTCGGTCAAGGAAGTCGGCACGTGGCGGCTGATGCTTGCCGCATTCCTTCCTCTTTTGCCTCTTGCACATGGGCTGACTGGCCCTGTGCTGAGGGGTGGAGGTCGAAGAGCTGATGCCTCCGGCCTCCACCCCTGGTGGATCTGTGGCGACGGGTGCCTACTTCTTGATCTTCAGGCTGTCGAGATAGGCCTGAGGATTTTCCGGGTCGTAGATGATGCCGTCGAAGAAGGTTTCCTTGCCGCGGCTGGAGCTGGTGGGGATTTCAGCGGCGGGGAGCCCCAGCTCCGTGGCGGCTTGGCGCCACAGGTCTTCGCGAACAACCTTGTCGTTGATCGCCTTGGCTTGCTCCACCGTGTCGACCACGCCTGGATAGAACTTCCAGCGCATCGACTCCAGCAGGAACCAGAGTGTGAGGCTCTTGTAGGGATAAGAGATCACGCCACGATCGCTGGCCCAGTAGAGCGGCCCCATGGCCGGATCGGTTTCGGGCTTCATCTCGGCGCCGATCTTGTATTGGCCCTTCAGTGCCGCCTCCAGGATCGGCGCCGGGATGTTGTACCACTTGCGGGAGCTGAGGATCGTGGCCACCTCGCTGCGGTTTTCGGCCTTGTCCATCCATTGCTGGGCTTCGATCAATCCCTTGAGCAGGGCAACGGTGGCCTTGGGATGTTTATCCACCCAGTCGGCACGAACAGCCAGGTATTCCTCAGGATGGGATTTCCATATCTGGGCGGTGGTGGCGGCCAGGTAGCCCTTGCCATCGGTCACGATCCGCGAGGGCCAGGGATCACCGGTGGAGAAGGCCTCCATGGTGCCGTTGCTCATGCCCTGCAGGGTTTCCGTGGCTGGCACGGTGAGCAACTCCACCTCGGTATCCGGGTTGACGCCACCGGCGGCCAGCCAGTAACGGATCCAGAGCTCCTGGTTGGCCTTCGGGAAGGTGTAAGAGGCGCGGAATTTCCGTCCTTCCTGTTTGGCGTAGTCCTTGAAGAAGGAGCCCGATGACCTCAGGTCGTAGGTGAGCTTGGCGTCCTTGACGCTATTGGAGGCGGCGATGCCGTTCCCCTGGCTCATCAGCATCGCCAGGACATACATCGGCACCTTGCGGCCGTTGGTGATGGCACCTTCGCTGATCATCTGGGGCATGGGCATCTGCCACTGGCCGCCGTCGATGCCGCCGCCAGCGGAGCCGAGCACCACGTTGTCGCGGGCGGAGGGCCAGCTGGCCTGCTTGGTGAGCTTCACATCGAGGCCATGCTTGGCGAAGAAGCCCTTCTCCACGGCCACCACCAGCGGCGCGGCTTCCAGGATCGGGATGAAGCCGAGGCTGATCGTGTTGGTCTCGAGGTTGGCGTCGGCGATGGCAGTTGCGGGTGTGCTGGCGGTGCCGCCGCCGGGTTCGGGCGGGTTGCCCAGGCAGCCGGCGAGCAGGGCGCTGCCCAGCACGGCACTGCCCATCAGGGCGAGAAAACGGCGTCGTCTCGTCATCGGAATTTGGATAGGGAGAATGATGTTGTCGGCTGGACGTCAGATCCAGTAATGCCGGGCGTCAACGAAGCCGGGCTCTACAAAACTGCCGGCCATGCGGTGAAGGATGCATGGCCGAATGGGCGGCCCTAGGGATGGAGCATGGGTCACCGTTGCGGCGGTCGAGAGAAGGTAATGCCTGACAGAATCGGCTGGGTGCTTTGGTGCTGAAGCATTGCCAATCGCACCGATCAGCCTGGCCTATGAATGGATATTCAGCCGCTGGAGCAATGGCTCCCTGGCCAAGTCTGCGGCTGGGTCTTCACTCAACTGTCCCCTTTCCAGGAGACAAGCCGCTTCCAGGCAGCATCAACCCAATGGCGCGATTCCAGTGGCCCCAATATCAGGCCCCAATACCAGGCCCCAGCGCACGCCTCCAGTGCCCGGCACCAACACCTGGCTCTATCGCACGACCCGTCGCATGGCCCAATGCACGGCCTCATGCATGACCCAACGCAAGGCTCCTTGCGCGATCCAACGCCAGGCCCCAGCGCTTTGCTCTAACGCACGACCCAATGCTGCGCTCCGCGCGCTACCCAACGCACAACCCCACTGCGTTACCCGACGCAACATCAATCCGCACCGCCCGATCGCGTTGCCGCATTCCGGCGTCTCGGTATCAACGCGCTACCCCCTGCCCACTCCCCACGACTTGCCAGCAACTCCCATGCCATGCGCTCACTGCTCCCCTGCGGGCTCAGGCGCAGATGCACCTGCTGCTCTCAATACAGCGTCCGATGGGGATGCGGCAGCAGCAGGTCAGCCTCTCCTTGCATCCCGATCATTCCTGCGGTCTTGTAGTGGCTCAGGGCTTTGGTGATGCTCACACGCGTCGTGCCGCAGATCTCGGCCAGCACGCGATGCGTCAGGTTCATCTCCTGAAGCGACAGCAGGATTCCCCGGCTGGTGACGATGCCGAAGCGCTCGCCGATCCAGCGCAGCAGATGCAGAAGCCGGGTGTCGACCGGACGCAACCGACCGATCCTCAGCAGGGTGGTCATCTGGGCGATCTGGCTGTGGAGCGAGGCTGTCAACTCCTCCTGTGAAGGTGTCACCTCCACCAGCAGGGTTCTTGTCAGGCAGGCCCTCTCGCTGGGTTGCCACTCGGGCCTCAGGGGTGGCAAGAGGTCACCGGGGCCCGCTAATCCGATGGTGACCACCTCTCCATCCGGCGACCAGGTGTTGGTGCGAACGTACCCATCATTCACTCTCCAGCAGTGCACCGAGGGCACCAGGCTCCTGGATTCCAGAGTGAGCTTGAGCGTCCGCATGGGTGGCTGGTTCGTCATGGTGGGTGGCCGCCAGTGGCGACGAGAGAGTGAAACCATTCGTACAAACCAGCGGCATCAGCCCGCAACGCGAGTCCGCTGCATCAGCCCTCTGAATCAGGCCTCTGAATCAGCCCGGTGCATCAGTTCTGTGCACCAGCCCGATGTGCAAGCTCACCGGATAGGGCTGCTGTGCCAGCTCACCGCATCGGTCTGCTGTGTCAGTCCACAGCATCGGCCCGCTGTGCAAGCTTCTTGCTTGAGTCCTCCTTGTCAGTCTGACTCGCAAGTCCGACTGGCACGTGTGATCCGCAAGCCGCACATGGTCGGCCGGGTGATGGCAGCCCACCTGCGGCTGTGCGGTATCCACAACCTTCCTGTCGTGGTGGACATCGCCAACTGCTTCTCTGGCTGGCTGCCGGAGAAGCTGTGACGTCAGGCCCGGCTTTCGGCTCTGAGACGATCAGCTCAGTGCCTTTCTGCAGGGGAGTGGAGGAGAGGCGTGGTTCGCAGGATCTGGAGAGAGGAACCTATGAAACAGGTCCAATCGTCTCCGGAGCTGTAGAAACAGGGGTGAATCGAGGCTTGCTGGAGCAGGGTCAGCGCCCCGGTGTGGGTGATGAAGGGTGAGGCGATCTGCTGGAGACCGGGAAAGACTAGGGATCGTGTTCAGGTTTGGGCGGTGCCGAACCACAGGATTCACAATGCAGGCGATCAGGGCCGTTGATGAAAGCCGCACGGGCCATCCCTGCTCCTTCGTTTGTCATGCCTCTGGCCGCGCTTGCTGCGGCGGCGTAGTTTGCCTGTGCTGTTGGTTGCAGGAGCGTGAGTGCGGCCCCGGGCGCCACTTCAGCCATTGCCGCCTGGAGTGCGTGCGGGCAACGCGTCAGCCTGGCCACCTGCCATGGCAAGGAACGGGTGATCGCCCGGCCGCTGCGCCGGGCCCTCGGCGTGGAGCTGGTACTCGCCGACGGCTTTGACACCGACAGCCTCGGCACCTTCAGCGGCGAACGGCCCCGCCCGGCGGATGCCGCCACCACCTGTCGCCTCAAGGCGGAGGCGGGCATGGCGGCCACCGGGCTCGACCTCGGCCTTGCCAGCGAAGGCAGCTTCGGACCCCACCCGGCGCTCCCTTTCCTGCCCCTGGCCACCGAGTGGATGACCTGGGTGGACCGCCGCCACGACCTGGTGATCACCGAGCGGCTGAGCGGCTGCCGCACGAACTTCGACCATTGCACCGCGGCCCCCGGCACGTCGCTTGAGGCCTGGCTGACGCGCATCGGCTTCCCGCGCCATGCCGTGATCGTGCGTCCCCATCAGCCCGCTGCTGAGCCGTTCCTGCGCAAGGGGGTCGGCAGCGCCGCAGAGCTGACGCAGGCGATCGAGCAGGCCAGCGCCGCGTCCGCCGATGGCCTGGCGCTGGTGGAAACGGACATGCGGGCCCACTGCAACCCCACCCGCATGGCCGCGATCCGCGCCCTCACCTTCCGGCTGGCGCGGCGCATCGCCACCCCCTGCCCCGCCTGCGGCGCACCGGGCTGGGGGCCGGTGGAGGCCCTGCCGGGACTGCCCTGCGACTGGTGCGGCAGCCCCACCTCGCTAGTGCGGGCGGAGCGTTTCGGCTGTGTTCGCTGCGAAGCCAGTGAGGAGCATCCGCGCAGGGATGGGCTGCTGCAGGCCGATCCGCAGCACTGCCCGCACTGCAACCCCTGAGGGCCGGGACCGCCCGGCGTTGATCGTTCTGGCCTGTGGCGGGCATTAGGAGCTCCAATCGAACACACGACCTGCTTCCCCGCCGCTGTTCTTAGGTTGAGCGCCACCGACCCGTTCTCACCCGAGGCACCAGGCATGACACCCGTCGCCACGGCCGCTGCGCCCCCCGCCCCGCCCCGCCTCTCGTTGCAGTGCGAGCCGATCGGGCCCGACACCACCACGCTCCGCTCGCTCGACTGGGACCGCAGCCGCTTCGACATCGAGTTCGGCCTGCGCAACGGCACCACCTACAACGCCTTCCTGGTGCGGGGGGAACGCACCGCCCTGATCGACACCAGCCACGCCAAGTTCGAGGGCACCTGGCTGCCGCTGCTGGAGCAGCAGATCGATCCGGCCGCGATCGATTTCCTGATCGTGTCCCACACCGAACCCGACCACTCCGGCCTGATCGGCGCCCTGCTCGACCGCAACCCGGAGATCGAGATCGTGGCCTCCAAGGTGGCGATCGCCTACCTGGCCGACCAGGTGCACCGCCCCTTCCGCAGCCGCGCGGTGAAAAGCGGGGAGGAGCTCGATCTGGGCACGAATCCCGAGAGCGGTGTGGCGCACCGCTTCGAATTCCTCAGTGCCCCCAACCTGCACTGGCCCGACACGATCTTTTCGTTCGATCACGGCACCCGCATCCTGTACACCTGCGATGCCTTCGGCCTCCATTACTGCGGCAACGATGTCTTCGACATCGACCCCGGCGCCATTGCCCCCGACTTCCGCTTCTATTACGACTGCCTGATGGGCCCCAACGCCCGCAGCGTGCTGCAGGCGCTCAAGCGCATGGACGCTCTGCCCGAGATCGCCATGATCGCCACCGGCCACGGGCCACTGCTGCGTGAGCACCTGCGCCTCTGGATCGGCGACTACCGCGACTGGAGCAGCCAGCGCAGCGCCGGCGAAACCTATGCGGCGGTCTGTTATGTGAGCCAATACGGCTTCTGTGACCGGCTCAGCCAGGCGATCGCCCGCGGCATCGGCAAGGCGGAGGCCCAGGTGCAGCTGGTGGATCTGCGCGCCTCCGACCCTCAGGAATTGGCCGCCCTGGTGGGGGAGGCCAGTGCCGTGGTGGTGCCCACCTGGCCGGCCAACCCCGATGGGGAGCTGCAGCAATCGATCGGCACACTGCTGGCGGCGCTCAAGCCCAAGCAGTGGGTGGCCTGCTACGACGCCTTCGGCGGCAACGATCAACCGATCGACAGCGTGGCCAGCCAGCTGCGCGGCCTGGGCCAGAAGGAGGCCTTCGCGCCACTGCGCATCCGCCAGGCCCCCGATGGCAACGATTACCAGCGTTGCGAAGAGGCCGGCACCGACCTGGGCCAGCTGCTCACCAAGGCAAAGACGATTGCCGCCATGAAGGCAATCGACGCCGATGTGGACAAGGCGCTGGGGCGACTCAGCGGTGGGCTCTACATCGTGACCGCCCGCCAGGAGGAGCGCAGCAGCGCCATGGTGGCCAGCTGGGTGAGCCAGGCCAGCTTCGATCCACCGGGCCTCTCGATCGCCGTGGCCAAAGACCGCGCCATCGAGGCGCTGATGCAGGTGGACGATCGCTTCGTGCTCAACATCCTGCGCGAAGACAACTACCAGCCCCTGCTGCGCCATTTCCTCAAGCGCTTCCCTCCCGGCGCCGACCGCTTCGCCGGAGTGCCCACCCTGGAGGGCGCCGCCGCCGGTGGTCCGGTGCTCAGCGATGCCCTCGCCTTCCTGGGTTGCCGGGTGGTTCAGCGCATGGAAACCCCCGACCACTGGATCATCTACGCCGCAGTGGAAGAGGGCACGGTGTCCGACACCGAAGCCGCCACGGCCGTGCATCACCGCAAGGTGGGCAACCACTACTGAGCGGCGGCTGACCTCTGCTCCGCATCAGCGAGTCCGCGCCACACAACCCAAAGCAAGGGCTTGCCATCAGGCACTCTGCGCCAGACACTCCGCACCAGCGAGTCCCCACCACCGACTCCCGCCAGCCCCTCCGGCGGGGCACCCAGCCCAGTCCCAGGTACTGTCTCACCATGCAACATCACCGATGCAGCGAGCCCCCACATCCACCACCTGGCAGAAGCTCAGCAGCCACGCCACCACCGACCAGGATCTGAAGAAACGGGGGCATTTCGGTTCTGTTTTCAGCGCCAATCAATACGCATGGGCCTATCAGAAGGTGGCCCACTATTGCAAGCCGGAAGCTCCGGTTCTGGATTGGGGTTGCGGTAACGGCCACTTTTCCCTCTTTCTCTGTGATCAGGGCTTCGACGCCGTGCATGGCTATGCCTTCCGGCCGCCATCACTGCTGTCGTTGTTGAGCCAGCAGAGCGCCTTTTCGTTCCATCTGGGTGATCGCGCCCAGCCCACCAGCTTGCCGTTTGCCGACGCTTCCTTTGCGGTGGTGTTGTCGATCGGGGTGCTCGAGCACGTGCGCGAATTCGGGGGGGCGGAGCAGGCCAGCCTGCAGGAGATCCGCCGGGTGCTGCAGCCGGGCGGCCTGTTCATCTGCGCGCACTTTCCCAACAGAAGAAGCCTGGTGGAGGCACTGGCGAGAGCGGCGAAGAAGTACCACCACCGCTACACCTTCAGCGCGACAGACATTCAATCGCTTGTTCAGAGCAGTGGCTTTGAGTTGCTGGAACTGGAGCGTTATGGCGTGCTGCCCAGGAACACCTTTTCCGGGCGATTGGCCGCCATCGGCAACAGTCCACCGGCAGTGGCTTCGCTGGAAGCCCTCGACACGTTGCTGTCGATCCCGCTGAATCGCTTCTGTCAGAATTATGGGTTCATCGCCCGAAAGCTTCCAACACCTGCAGGACCCTGAGCTCGGCTTATGCAAACGTCTGACGACCGCAGCGTCATCGCCATTCCGCTGGACGACGGCCTGACCTGCCTGCGCTGCCTCAGCCCCAAGCGGCTGCGCTTCGAGGTGGAGTACGGCCTGGAGCGCGGCACCAGCGCCAATGCCTTCCTGTTCGCCGGCGGCCTCAACAGTGCCCAGCGGGAGATCCCGCCGGTGCTGGTGCACCCCCCGGGCGCGTCCTTCACGGCGCCGTTCCTCGCCCAGCTGGCCGCCCTGGTGCCGGCGCAGGCGCCGCTCAAGGTGGTGGTCGGTCACGTCAACCCCAACCGGGTGGCGCTGCTGCGTGAGCTGGCGGCCGCCTGGCCCGCCCTGATGCTGGTGGCCTCCAACACCGGCGCCCGGCTGGTGGAGGAGCTGTGGCAGCAGCGCCGGCCTCCTGCTCCGGGCAGCGAGGCGGAGGAGCCGCCACTGCCTGCTCTGCCGCCGATCGATGTGGTGAAGCACGAGGTGAGCCGCGATCTGGTTGGCGGCTTCCGCCTGACCCTGCTGCCCGCCCCCACGCCCCGCTGGCCCGGAGCCCTGATCGCCTTCGAGGAGCGCACCGGCCTGCTGATGAGCGGCAAGTTCTTCGCCGCCCATCTCTGCAGCGAGGCCTATGCGGAAGCCAATCGCGACAGCACCGAGGAAGACCGGCGTCACTTCTACGACTGCCTGATGGCTCCGATGGCCCGCCAGGTGGAAACGGTGGTCGACCGGCTCGATGAACTGGAGATCCGCACCATCGCGCCCGGCCATGGCCCGGCGATCACCGAGAGCTGGCGCAGCTTGCTGGCCGATTACCGGCGCTGGGGCGAGAACCTCGAGAAAACCCGCCTGTCGGTGGCGCTGCTCTACGCCAGCGCCTACGGCAACACCGCCGCCCTCGCCGATGCCATCGCCCAGGGCGTGGCGCGCACGGGCGTGCGCGTGGAGAGCATCAACTGCGAGTTCGCTCCCCCCGACCAGCTGCTGGAAGCGATCCGCAGCTGCGATGCGGTGCTGATCGGCTCCCCCACCCTGGGCGGCCACGCCCCCACGCCGATCGTTTCGGCGCTCGGCACCCTGCTGGCCGAAGGCGACCGCGCCCGGCCTGTGGGGGTGTTCGGCAGCTTCGGCTGGAGCGGTGAAGCCATTGATCTTCTGGAAACCAAGCTGCGGGATGGCGGCTTCCGCTTCGCCTTCGAGCCGATCCGGGTGAAGTTCAGCCCCGATCCGCCCACGCTCAAGCGCATGGAGGAAACGGGCACGGCCCTGGGGCGGCAGCTGCTCAATCAGCAGAAGCGTCAACGGCGCGTGGTGGCCGGTGGCCTCAGCGAAAGCCGCAGCAACCCGGCGGTGCTGGCCCTCGGGCGGGTGGTGGGCTCACTCTGCGTGCTCACCTGCGTGAAGGGAGAAGGGGCGGCCGCCCTGAGCGGCGGCATGGTGGCCAGCTGGGTGAGCCAGGCCAGCTTCACGCCCCCTGGCTTCACGGTGGCGGTGGCCAAGGATCGCGCCGTGGAGAGCCTGCTGCACGTGGGCGACCGCTTCGTGCTCAACGTGCTGGCCGAAGGCCGCGAGAGCGGCCCGATGAAGCGCTTCCTGCAGCCCTACCCCCCCGGTGCCGACCGGCTGGCGGGTCTGGAACTGGAGCAGAGCCCGGCGGGCCAGCCGGTGCTGCCCGACGCACTGGCCTGGCTGGAGGCCAGCGTGAGCCAGCGAATGGAATGCGGCGATCACTGGCTGGTGTACGCCCAGGTGAGCCATGGCGGCCTGCTGGACGGCAGCGGTGTCACCGCCGTGCACCAGCGCCGCAGCGGCGCCGCTTACTGAGCCAGCGCCTCCACTGACTGAGGCAGCGCCACCACCACTTACTGAGCCACTGACTGAGGCAGTGGCACGGCCGGCAGGGGTGAGCGGGCCTGGCGGAAACAGGGCGCCTCAAACAGCCGGCGCTGGCTGAGGCTTTCCACCCGGGGAGGAACGCCCGGCTGGGTGTAGCGCAGCACGAAGATCTGGTCGAACTCCATCGCGCCGATGGCGGGCATCGTCGCCCAGCCCAGACCCCGGGCCAGTTCCGGCATGTGGCGGTGCTCCCAGAACAGCACCACGTTGCCGCCCTTGTAGGTCGGCTGGTTGAGGATCTCCTGCCCATCCATGAAGGAACCTTCCCGTGACGACTGGGCAATCGAAATGTTGATCCCGGTGGCCACCCCGAGCGGCACGGCGCTCTGGTAGCTGCGGGCGTTCTTGCTGGATTCGGGGTTGAGGAAGAAGGTGCGGATGTGGGTCGGAGGCCCGAAGCAGGCGGGAAGGAGCCGGCCCAGGTTGATCGAGCGCAGGAAGCCGCGGGCTGAGAGGTTGTAGTTGCCATCGCCGGAGGCCACCTTGTCGCCGTGGCGCAGCAGGATCACCTGCCGGGGCAGCGCCTCCACAGGCCCGGCACCAAGCACGACGGCGGTCACAGCAACAGCGGCCACTGCAGCAGCAGGAACTGCAGCAACGGCAGGCAAAGAGAAGACAGCAGCAACGGCAGACAGAGAGGAGACAGCAGCAGTCGTTGCAAAAGCCGCCGCCTCACTGGCCCGGAGTCGGGGCCTGATGACGGCCGCAGCACGGCGGCGGTGTGAACCCTGGAAGACCATGGACGGTGGGCTTGAGCTGTGGGCTGTGGGTCCGGTCGGAACAGACGCCTGTGGGCGCAGGTTCCATGGTGGCAGTGCAGCAGGCTCGACCCGCGAGGGTGGCCGTTCCACCACAGCCCCCCACGGCCCCCACCCCAGCCTCCCAAGAGGCTTCACCCCAGCCTCCTCACAGGCCTGGGGCACCGCACTGCACCAGGGCCGCCTGCCAACGGTCCTCCTCCCATCCCACTGCACGCCGTCTCCATGGACATCTCCAAACCCGGCACCCTCGCCAACCTCGAAGCGGCCTTCGGCGGCGAGAGCATGGCCAACCGCAAATACCTTTTCTTCGCTGATGTGGCCAAGCAGCTCGGCAACAACGAGCTGGCCCGCCTCTTCCGCGACACCGCCGCCCAGGAAACCGAGCATGCCTTCGCGCACTTCCGCCTGCTCCACCCCGAGCTGGTGGTGGCCGATCCCGCCGCGCTCTCAGACGAAGCCAGGCAGCAGGTGTTGAGCCGCTGCCTGGAGCTGGCGATCGAGGGCGAAACCTACGAGTACACCACCATGTATCCGGAGTTCGCCGCCCAGGCCCGCACCGATTGCGACGACGGTGCCGCGGCCGAATTCACCGAACAGATCGCCGAATCCGAGCAGCACGCCGGCCTCTTCCGTCAGGCGGCCAGCAACTTCGGCCGGCTCACCCCGATCGAGCATCACCACGCCGACCGCTACAGCGTGGCCCTCGAAGCCCTGCAGGGCCAGGGAGCGGCCGGCGAAAGTGAGCCCGTGGCGGGCCTGTGGGTCTGCAAGGTGTGTTCGGTGATCTACGACCCGGCCCTTGGCGATCCGGACTCAGGCATCGTCGCCGGCACGCCGTTTGAAGCCATCCCCGACAGTTGGGTCTGCCCGCTCTGCGGCACCCGCAAGGCCAACTTCATTCCCTACCGGGAGCCGGTGCTGCTGCCCGCCTGAGCTGGCGCAACCGCTGGAGAGCGCCGCCGCGGCCATCACGACTCCGGTGGCGCCGTCCCCCAGGCGTGCAGGCTCTCCAGCACCGGAATCAACGACCGGCCGCGCGGGGAGAGGCGGTATTCCACCCGCGGCGGCACCTCGGGAAACACCTCGCGCTGCACCACCCCTGCGGCCTCCAGCTCCCGCAGCTGGCTGGCGAGCACCTTGGGGCTCACGCCCACCAGGGCCCGCTGCAGGGCGGAGAACCGCTGCGTGCCCTCCGCCAGCTCCCTCAGCACGGGCACCTTCCAGCGCCCCCGCATCACGCTCAGCGCCAGCTCGGCAGGGCAACGGGTGTGGTCATGGGCGTCCAGGAATCCTTCCGCGAACCCATCCGCTTGCGCCATGTGCTTGCACCGTCCAATGGCACCAGGGTTACTAACAGGTGAGTGACGCACATGGCGGTGCGTTCTTGTCAGACAGGCCCCAGGCGATCCACTGTGATCCGAGGGGGAGCGCTGCCGCCCGCTTGATGGGCTGATCCCCATCGGTTCCGCCTGGCCGACCGGTGACGTTGCACACCGGCCAAGCCAGCGGAGCGGGGCCATCCTGTGGCGGCAGCCCGTCCCGGTCATCCGTCAGTTCCGCCATGACCACCGACCTGTTCACGCCCCTGGCCGTAGGGCCCCTGGAGCTGCCCAACCGGGTGCTGATGGCTCCGCTCACCCGAGCCCGCGCCGAAGAGGGCCACATCCCCGGCCCGCTGATGGCGGAGTACTACGGCCAGCGGGCGTCCGCCGGGTTGATCATCGCCGAGGCCACCATGGCGATGGAGGGCCACTCCGCCTTCATCAGCGAACCCGGCATCCATTCGGCGGCCCAGGTGGAGGGCTGGACACGCACCACCGAGGCGGTGCACGCCCGCGGCGGCCGGATCGTGCTGCAGATCTGGCACGGCGGCCGTGCCTGCCACCCCCTGCTCAACAACGGCCTTCAGCCGGTGGCCCCCAGTGCCATCGCCATCAGCGGCGACCAGATCCACACCCCCCAGGGAAAGGTGGATTACGTGGTGCCGCGCTCCCTTGCCGACGACGAGCTGCCGGCGATCGTGGCGGGCTTCCGGTCGGCGGCCCGCCACGCCATCGCCGCCGGTTTCGATGGTGTGGAAGTGCACGGCGCCAATGGCTATCTCCTCGATGAATTCCTGCGTGATGGCAGCAACCAGCGCAGCGGTCCCTATGGCGGCCCGATCGAAAACCGGGCGCGGCTGTTGCTGGAGGTGATCGAGGCGGTGCAGGCCGAAACGGAGCTGGTGGGGCTGCGCCTCTCGCCGCTCAACAGCTTCAACGCCATGCGCGACAGCGATCCCGTGGCGCTTGCGAGCTGGCTGGCCGATCACCTCAACGACACCGGGCTCGCCTACCTGCACCTCATGCGCGGCGACTTCCTCCAGCAGCAGCTGGGCGATGTGCTCACGCCGGTGCGCGAGCGCTTCAAGGGCGTCCTGATCGCCAACATGGGCTACACCGCCGCTGAAGCCAACGCCGCCATCGCCGCTGGCGCCATCGATGCGGTGGCTTTCGGCACGGCCTTCCTGGCCAACCCGGATCTGCCGGAGCGGCTGCGCAGCGGCGCACCGCTCAACAAGCCGGACCCTGCCACCTTCTACAGCCCCGGCCCGGCCGGCTACACCGACTACCCCTTCCTGAGCGCCGCTGCCTGAGCAACGCTGGCGCAGGTTCTCAGCCTGTGCTGAGCTGCCGCAGGCTCCCAGCCTGTGCTGCTCCAGGCCCAATGCCACCCTTTGCCTTCGCCAGGCCCGACCCATCCCCTCCTCACCCACCATCCACGCCCGAGAGCCTCGCCATGACCACCACCACCTCCACCACCAACGCCCAGCGCGCTGCCGCCACCCCGGTGTTCCGCCCCGGCCCGGAGCGCTTCCACAGCCAGCTCGACTGGCTGGACAGCTGGCACAGCTTTTCCTTCTCCAGCCACTTCGATCCGGCCTGGATGGGATTCGGTCCGCTGCGCGTGATCAACGACGACACGATCGCCGCCGGCCGCGGCTTCGGCATGCATCCCCACAACGACATGGAGATCGTCACGGTGATGGTGGAAGGGGAGCTCACCCACCGCGATTCGATGGGCAATGGTGAGGTGCTGCGCGCCGGTGAAGTGCAGCGCATGAGCGCCGGCACCGGCGTGGTGCACAGCGAAGTGAACAAGGGGGCGATCCCCTGCCGGCTGCTGCAGCTCTGGATCGAACCCTCCAGCACCGGCATCGCGCCGGCCTATGAGCAGAAGCCCTTCACCGTCGGGGAGGGCTGGACCCTGCTGCTGGATCCCGAGCAGCGGGACGGCGCCATGGCGGTGCACCGGCCGGTGCGACTCTGGCGGGCCCGACCGGCCGCCGGCACCCGGCTGGAGCTGCCGGCGGCGGACGGCCACCGGCTCTGGATGCAGCTGATCGATGGCGGCCTCACGCTGGAGGGCGGCCGCCGGCTGGAGCGCGGCGATGGCCTGGGCTTCGAAGTCCCAGGCTCCGCCAGTGGCACTGGCACGGCTCCGGCCAGCGCCCCCACCGGCGCCCTCCCCGCCGCGGCCCATGCGGTGCCGCGTGAGCTGGTGGCCGGGGACGCCGGCGCCGATCTGCTGCTGTTCGAACTGGCCTGAGTGCGGGCGGGCTGGTGCTGGCCGGCCTTGGTGTGTCCTCAGCGACACCAATTCATTGCCGAAAGGAAGCGAAAGATGCTGCCGAATGCGACTGGGTTCGCTCAAATGGAGGCGTTCCCGTTACCGCGTTCGGTGATGGCCACAGTCCGCTATCGTTCTGACGCCAGCCTGCCCACGATCCTGCCGGCCGCCGATGGCAACGGCCGCAGCTGGGTGGTGCGCTATCGCGGTTTCGTGCTCATGCCTCAGCCGGATCTCACCTGGCTGGTGCGCCCGGAGCGCAGCCCCATGGATGTGCTGCCCTTCCGGGCCCCCGCCAGTTCACTGGCGGACGTGAAGGCCCTGGTGGATTGGCGCCTCGGCAAGGCCGCCTGAAGCTTCGGCTCAGGCCGCCTGCGGCGGTGTGGGGCCACCGGCCTGGAAGGGAAGCACCAGGGTGACCCAGGAATCCGGACGTGCCGGACGGTGCCGGCGCGGTTGACGCACGCCAAAGGGGACACGCACCACGTTGGTGCCATCGACGCGGATGGTTTCGCCGCGGGCGGAGGAATGGGCCAGGGAGCCGGGGATCGCCGGCAGCTCGGGGGCCCGGGTCAACGGAGCCGACTTGTCAGCACGGATCGACAGCTCAGAGAGCGTCGGAGGGTTGAAGGGAGGGCCGTCGTTGCCGTTCATTGGGTGGGTTGAGACGTTTGCCGTGGCCTTGGAGCTGCTGGTCCGGTGACTTGTCGCCCGAGCTTGCCCCGTGGGACAGGATCCAGCAACCGGGAATTCTTTAAACAATAGGTCGATTGTAGCAGTGGCACACATGGCCGTCTGAAATCCCAGTCGCTGCCTGACTACGCTCAGAGCGCCAGCGCCACTCAGATCGCCACCGCCACCCGCTCCGGTGTGACGGCCACGCTGCTGCTGGCCAGCTCCTCCACCGAGGGGCAGGTGCACACCAGGTTTCGATCGCCATAGGCGTTGTCGATGCGGGCCACCGCCGGCCAGAACTTGTTCTGCCGCTGGCTGTCGCCGGCCGGAAAGGCCGCTTCGCTGCGGCTGTAGGGACGGTCCCAGAGGTCGGCGGTGACGGCCGCCAGGGTGTGGGGCGCCCGCTTCAGGGGGTTGTTCTGCGCATCTGCCTGCCCCGCCTCGATCGCGGCCGCTTCGGCGCGGATCGCCACCATGGCGTCGCAGAAGCGGTCGATCTCCGCCAGGGATTCGCTTTCGGTGGGCTCCACCATCACCGTGCCCGCCACCGGCCAGCTCACCGTGGGGGCATGGAAGCCGTAATCCATCAGCCGCTTGGCCAGGTCGTCGACCTCGAGGCCGGCGCTGCGCTTGAGCGGACGCAGATCCAGGATGCATTCATGGGCCACGCGGCCGCCGCTGCCGCGGAACAGCACCGGGTAGTGGGGCTGGAGCCGCTCGGCAATCACGTTGGCGGCCAGCAGCGCCACTGCGCTGGCCTGCCGCAGGCCGGCGCCACCCATCATGCGGATGTACATCCAGCTGATCGGCAGGATGCCGGCGCTGCCCCAGGCGGCGGCCGACACCGGGCCGATCGCCGCCGCGCCGCCCACGGCCCCCAGCGGATGGCCCGGCAGGAACGGCACCAGATGGCTGGCCACGGCGATCGGCCCCACCCCCGGCCCGCCACCGCCATGGGGGATGCAGAAGGTCTTGTGCAGGTTCAGGTGGCACACGTCTGCGCCGTACTGGCCGGGTTTGGCCAGGCCCACCTGGGCGTTGAGGTTGGCGCCATCGAGGTACACCTGGCCGCCGTGGCGGTGGACCGCCTTGCAGAGACGGCGGATGCCGGTTTCGAACACCCCGTGGGTGGAGGGATAGGTGACCATCACCGCCGCGAGAACTTCCGCGTGCTGGGCGGCTTTCGCCTCCAGGTCATCGAGATCGATGTTGCCGTTGGCATCGCAGGCCACCGGCACCACCTGCAGGCCGGCCATCACAGCGCTGGCCGGGTTGGTGCCGTGGGCACTGGTGGGAATCAGACAGACGTTGCGGTGCGCTTCGCCGCGGCTGTGGTGCCAGGCCCGGATCACCAGCAGCCCCGCATATTCCCCCTGGGAACCGGCGTTGGGTTGCAGCGACACCCCGGCAAAGCCGGTGATCACCGCCAGCCAGGCCTCCAGATCGGCCACCAGCCTCTGGTAGCCGGCCTGCTGGGCGGCGGGCGCGAAGGGATGCAGCTCAGCGAAGGCGGGCCAGCTCACCGGTGCCAACTCGGCGGCGGCATTGAGCTTCATCGTGCAGCTGCCGAGCGGGATCATGCCGTGCACCAGCGAAAGATCCTTCGCCACCAGGCGCTGGATGTAGCGCAGCAGTTCCGACTCGCTGTGGTGCCGGTGGAACACCTCCTGCTGAAGCCAGGGCTCCTGGCGCAGGGGCACCCCCGCCAGCAGGGTGGCGTCGTCGGGCAGGGCGTCGAGCAGGTCTGCGGCGGCGGGCAGGGCGCCAGCGCTGTGCTCCGTGCCATCCGGGCCGCCAGCGGCGGCGAAGAGAGCGAGCAGGCGGTCGAGCTCGGCGCTGTCGGTGCGCTCATCCAGGCTGATCGCCACGCCGGTGATTGCCCCGCCCGACGATCCGGCTGCTGATTCCGGTGCCGTCGCCAGGGCGGTGAGCGGCCGCAGGTTAAAGCCGGCGGCTTCCGCCCGCCCCAGCAGCTCGGCCGCCCCGGGCAGGGTGAGGCTGAGCGTGTCGAAGGCGGCTCCAGGCTGCACCGCCAGCCCGAGGGCTGCGAGGCCCTCCGCCAGGGCGGCCCGCTGACGCAGCGCCCGCCGGGCGATCGCCGTGAGCCCGCCGGGGCCGTGATGCACGGCATAGAAGCTGGCCATCACCGCCAGCAACACCTGGGCGGTGCAGATGTTGCTGGTGGCCTTGTCGCGGCGGATGTGCTGCTCGCGGGTCTGCAGGGCCAGGCGCAGGGCGGGGCGGCCTTCCGCATCCAGCGAGCGACCCACCAGGCGGCCAGGAATCTGGCGCTTGTGCGCGTCGGTGGTGGCGAAGAAGGCGGCATGGGGCCCGCCGCCGCCGAGCGGCACGCCGAAGCGCTGGGTGCTGCCCACGGCGATGTCGGCGCCGAGGGCGCCCACCGGCTCCAGCAGCACCTGGGCCAGCGGATCCACCGCCGCCGTTACCATCGCCCCGACCGCATGGGCGGCGGCGATCACCGCGCGCGGATCCCAGAGGCGGCCGCTGGCGCCGGGCAGCTGCAGCAGCAGCCCGAACACGGTGGAGTCGAGGGGGGAGGCCGCATCGCCAGCGGTGAGTGTGGCGGGATCCACCAGCTCCACCGCGAGACCGAGCGGTTCGGCCCGGGTCTGCAGCACGGCCAGGGTCTGGGGAAACACGTCCTGGTCCACCAGGAAGCGGCGGGCTTCAGGCCGCCGGCAGGCCCCGAAGCTGAGCGCCATCGCCTCGGCCGCGGCGGTGCCTTCATCCAGCAGTGAGGCGTTGGCGATCGGCAGGCCGGTGAGCTCGCTGATCAGGGTCTGGAAGTTGAGCAACGCCTCCAGCCGGCCCTGGGCGATCTCGGCCTGGTAGGGGGTGTAGGCCGTGTACCAGCAGGGGTTTTCCAGCACGTGGCGCTGGATCAGGGCGGGCGTCACGGTGCCGTAGTAGCCGAGGCCGATCAGGCTGCGGCGCACCTGGTTGGTGGCGGCGATGGCGCGCAGCTCGTTCAGTGCCTGGGCTTCATCCACCCCCAGCGGCAGGTCGGCCGCTGCGGCGCTCGCCTTGATGAGGATGTCGGCCGGCACCACCTCGGCCACGAACGCTTCAAGATCGCTGGCGCCCAGCCGCTCGAGCATCGCCTGCAACTCCAGCGGCGATGGCCCGAGATGGCGCTCCAGAAATGGAGAGAAGCCGGCGGGGTCAGCGAAGGGTGCGGTCACGGCGCGACGCCCGGCATCAGGGGCGGATCTTAGGGAAAGCGGCCGTGACGACGTTCCAACACGGCGCCGGCCCCTTTCGCGGGGCCGGTCCGTTCGGCGAGGCCCGTAGGCTCCAGCTTCACTCCGGGGCCGACGGATCCGCTGCACCCTGTCGCTCAGCTGCCTTCCACCTTCAGGCGGTAGGTGGCGGCATCCATGAGGTCAGCGAATTCGCCAGCGTCGCTGGGGCGCACCACCAGCAGCCAGCCTTCGCCGTGGGGATCGTTCTGCAGTTCTTCCGGGCTGGCCAGCACCGCTTCGTTGCGCAGCTCCACCGTGCCGCTGATCGGCGCGTACATCTCCTCCACCGCCTTCACCGATTCCACCGAGCCGAAACTGGAGCCTCGCTCCACCTGGCTGCCCACCTCGGGCAGCTCCACGAACACGATGTCGCCCAGCTGATCGACGGCGAAGGCGCTCACGCCGATGCGCATCAGCTCCCCATCCGGCCGGGCGTACTCATGGCTGTCCGCGTAGCGGCAGTCGTCGGGGAACTGGAGCGCCATCGAAGGCGTAAGCAAAGACGACGCCAGTCTGACCGGCCTTGGCTCTGCGGGCTCAGCTCAGCCGCTGCGGATTCAGGGCCGTGAGCGCCCGCTCCAGGGCCAGCTCCACATGGGCGCGGTGGGTGCCGCCCTGGGCGAACAGCACGTAGGGCTCGCGCAGGGGGGCGTCGGCGGAGAACTCACTGGTGCTGCCATCGATGAAGCTGCCGCCGGCCATCACCAGCTCACTGGCGTATCCCGGCATGGGCGCCGGCACCGGATCGAGGTAGGCGCCCACCGGCGAGCAGGCCTGAAAGGCGCGGCACACCTGGATCAATGGCTCCGGCTCCCCGAAGCGCACCGCCTGGATCACGTCGCTGCGGGGGCCCCCCACCAGCGGCTGCACGGCATAGCCGAGCGCACTGAACACCGAGGCCACCAGCTCGGCGCCGATCAGGGCCTCTGCCACCATCTGGGGCGCCAGAAACAACCCCTGGAACAGCAGCCGGTAGAGATCGAAGCCGGTGCCCCCCTCACTGCCGATGCCCGGTGCCGTGAGCCGGCAGCAAGCCCGCTCCACCCATTCGGCGCCGCCGGCCACGTAGCCGCCGGTGGGGGCGATGGTGCCGCCGGCGTTCTTGATCAGCGAGCCGGCGATCAGGTCGGCGCCCACGGCCGGGGGCTCCAGCCCTTCCACGAATTCGCCGTAGCAGTTGTCGATGAAGCAGAGACAGCCGGGCTGCAGCTGCTTGACGCGCTCCACCAGGCGGCCGATCGTGGCCACCTGCAGCGAGGGCCGCCAGCTGTAGCCGCAGCTGCGCTGGATCAGCACCATCCGGGTGGGGGGCGTGAGCGCGGCGGCGAGCCCGTCTTCATCCACCGTGCCATCGGCCCGCAGGGCGAGCTCGTCGTAGTGGATGCCGAACTCGGCCAGCGACCCCTGGCCGCTGCCGCGCAGGCCGATCACCTCTTCCAAGGTGTCGTAGGGGCGGCCGGTGATCGAGAGCAGGCGATCGCCCGGCCGTAGCACGCCGAACAGGGCTGCGGCGATCGCGTGGGTGCCGCTGACGAACTGCAACCGCACCGCTGCCGCCTCCGCCCCCAGCACCCGGGCGAACACCCGGTCCAGCACCTCCCGGCCCAGGTCGCCGTGGCCATAGCCGCTCACCGAGGCGAAGTGATGGGGGCCGAGACGCTCGGCGGCGAAGGCGGCCAGCACCCTCTCCAGGCCGGGCTTCACCGCAGCGGTGTGCCGGGCCGCCAGCGGCGCGATCCGCGCCGCGGCTGCCGCCACCCGCTCGCAGGCCCAGGCCGAGGTGGTTCCTTTCCCTTCCTTGCCTTCCTGCCCGTCCATCCCCGCCACCCAAGCCGGTGGCCATGCTGCCTGCCGGCCACACCCTCGCCGCTAGATTTCTTGCTGATGTGTTGGCTACAAACGGCCTTCATCACCAGGTTCTGGTGAGCCACTCTCTCCTTCGGGAGCTACCAGCAGCGGGTTCTGCCCGCTGAGGGCGAACGGGTGAACTCCAGCCTGCGTCACATTCGCGAGAGTTCATTTGGTCGCCGCTTCAGATGCCCCTTCGACCGCCACCCCGGCGGATCCGCGGGCCCCGTTCAAGCCCCTGCGCAGCCATGGGGGCCACGCTTCCGACCGCCAGGAAGCCCTCATCCGCGCCGGTGTGACGGCCCGACGTCCGCCCCTGCCCCAGACCCAGCGGACCTACAAGTTCGGTACCACGGCGTTCATGCTCGCCATCCACGTCGGGGCGGTGTTCGCCCTGCTGCCCCGCTTCTGGAGCTGGCAGAGCGTGGTGGCGCTGGCGGTTCTCTACTGGGTCACGGTGCTGGGAGTCACGCTCGGCCTGCACCGCCTGCTGGCCCACCGCAGCTTCGTCGCCCCCCGCTGGGTGGAGCGCACCCTGGTGCTGATGGGCACCCTGGCCTGCCAGAGCGGCCCGATCGAATGGGTGGGGCTGCACCGCCACCACCACAAGTTCTCCGATCAGGCCAACGACCACCACGACGCCGGTCGCGGCCTCTGGTGGAGCCACAGCGACTGGATGCTGCATGAGATCCCGGCTGTGCAGCACGTGGAGCGCTTCACGGGCGACCTCCAGCGCGACCCCTTATACCGCTGGCTGGATCGCTGGTTCCTGCTTCTGCAGATCCCCCTGGGCGCGGCCCTGTGGTGGTACGGCGAGCGGGCCAACGTGCACGGCGGCGGCCTCGGCATGGTGCTCTGGGCCATCCCCCTGCGCCTGGTGATCGTGTATCACGTCACCTGGCTGGTAAACAGCGCCACCCACGCCTTCGGCTACCGCAACTTCGACAGCCCGGATCTTTCGCGCAACTGCTGGTGGGTGGCGATCCTCTCCTTCGGCGAGGGCTGGCACAACAACCACCATGCCCACCCGGCCAGCGCCCGCCACGGCCTGCGCTGGTTCGAGTTCGACATCACCTGGCAGCACATCAAGCTGCTGCGTTCCCTGGGCCTGGCCAAGCGGATCCGTGAGGCTCGCTACGTGCCCGGTGCGGCCTACGCCCCCAACTCCTGACGGATTGCGGCCGCCAGTTCGCTGCTGGTGGCACCGGTGGTCGTGGTGTCCGCCAGCTGAGCGGCCTTGCGCCGCAGCACGGTGAGGAACTGTGCCGTGCTCAGTTCCTGGTCACCGGCGGCACCCAGCCCCGCCAGGGTGCTTTTCAGATCCAGCAGCTCGCTTTCCAGCTCTGTGGCTTCGAAATCCCGCTGGCCGGCCATCACCGCCGCGAAGCGCTCGCGCCGCTGCGCCTTCTCCGGCGGGTAGGCCGCCAGCACGGCCTCGCGGCACAGGCGCCAGGGCCGGCCGGCGGTGAGCAGCTCCGCGAGAGCGAAGCTGAGCGCCGGCGCTTCGGCCGCGGCGATGCGCAGATCAAAGGCGGCCGGCGGCTGACGCTGGCCCACAAAGATCTCCAGGAAGGCCCCGGGCCCGAGCGGCTGGCCGTCGTCGTCGTTGAGCAACGGCACGCTGCCGGCCCCAAGCGCTTCAAGCAGTTCCGGATGGCCGGCGAGGGCGCCGCGACTGTCGGGGCTGGCGGCCGCGGCGATCCATTGGTTGATGCGCCCGAGGGCGAGAAACACCTCCGGGCCCGGGGAGGCCAGCTTGCGGTTGCGCAGCATCGAGACCTGGGAACTGTGCAGGCGGCCGAGATCGAGCACCTCGGCTAAACCGGGAAGGATGCGGTGGGACCAGCCGTTGCGCTCATGCCAGGCCCTGATCAGATGCGCAAAGGCTTCACGGCCTGATCCGATTTCTTCCTGGTACCCCACTCAATCCGAATCCGAACTGCTACCATTCTAAAAGATCGATCAGGAACCAGCTCCTATGACCGTCACGCCCCAGCGCCGCGCCCCATGGGCGGCCGTCTCAGACATGATGGCCGAGGTCGTAGCCGCCAAGCCCCCTGGCGTGGCCAGTCTTGCCTCGGCTGCCGACTCTCTCACCCGGGCTCAGGCGCTGCACCGCCCCCGCCGCGGTGAGCCCATCCCCTCCTCGCCACCGGGCCGCCGCTGGGGCACGATCGGCTTCATGATCGTGATCCACCTTCTGGCTTTGGTGGCCCTGCTGCCCCAGTTCTGGAGCGTGCCGGCCGTCACCTCCATGCTGGTGCTCTATTGGGTCACCGGCTGCCTGGGCGTCACGCTCGGCTATCACCGCCTGCTGGCCCACCGGGCCCTGCGGCTGCCCCAATGGCTGGAGCGCTTCTTCGCCACCTGCGGCGCGCTCAGCTGCCAGCACGGACCGATCGACTGGGTCGGCCTGCACCGCCACCACCACAAGTTCTCCGACACCGACGCCGACCACCACAACAGCCACAAGGGCTTCTGGTGGAGCCACATGGGCTGGATGATGGAAGAGATCCCGGCGATGGCCGCCGTGCCCCGGCTCACCGGCGATCTGGCCCGCGACCCCTACTACCGCTGGCTGAACACCAACTTCCTGCTGCTGCAGGTGCCCCTGGGTCTGCTGCTGTTCTGGATCGGCACGGTCACCGGTGCCGGCGGCTGGGCCATGGTGCTGTGGGGCATCCCGCTGCGCCTGGTGGTGCTCTACCACTGCACCTGGCTGGTGAACAGCGCCACCCACTGCTGGGGCAGCATCGCCCACGTCAGCGGCGACAAGTCACGCAACAACCCCTGGGTGGCGGCGCTCACCTTCGGTGAGGGCTGGCACAACAACCACCACGCCTTCCCCCACTCGGCCCGCCACGGTTTCGGCCCCCGTCAGTTCGACCTCACCTGGCAGCACATCCGGCTGCTGAAGGCCCTGGGCCTGGCCACCCAGGTGCGCCTGCCGAAGGCCGCAGCCAGCCACTGAGGCGGCAACCCTCTGACTTAAGCTGGCGGATTGCCTGAGCGGCACGCCACCCCGGCGGTGGCCCCCGCTCGTCGATCCGCCCAGCGGCACTCCCTGTTTCCCTAACCCGATCCCATGGCCAAGCGTGTATCCGTTGTCCTCAGCGAGGACATTCTCAGCCTCGGCAAGGACGGTGAGCTGGTGGAAGTGGCGCCCGGCTACGCCCGCAACTTCCTGCTCCCCCAGGGCAAGGCCGTTCCCGTCACCCCGGCGGTGCTGCGCCAGGTGGAGCATCGCCGCGCCAAGGAGGCCGAGCGCCAGGCCGTGCTGCTGCAGGAGGCGGAAGCCTTCCGCACCGCCCTGAACACCATCGGCCGCTTCACGGTCAAGAAGCAGACCGGCGGTGACGACGTCCTCTTCGGCACGGTCACCAACGGCGATGTGGCCGAGGCCATCGAAGCGGCCACCAAGAAGGAGGTCGACCGCCGCCACATCGAGGTGCCCGAGATCCACCGCACCGGCTCCTACAAGGTGCAGATCAAGCTCCACCACGACGTGGTGGCCGAGATCAACCTGGAAGTGGTCAGCCACTGAGCGCCAGGCGGCTTCGCCGCCCGCTCCTTTCCCTGCTCCGCCGCCAGGCCCCTGAGGGTTCTGGCGGTCTTTTTTATGGGCCCGCGCGGCTGTTGCATCGGCCCCGCCGCCGCCCGCCCGGGGCACCAACGCACACCGGAGCGTCGGCTGGGAACCCTTAGCCTGCCGCCATGGTGAGCGTCCCTTTTCCCGCTGCGGACGGCCCCGGTGCCGCGCCCACGACCGCGCCAGGCGGGGCGGCGGGCGGCGCCGGGCCGTTCCGGCGGCGCGGGCGCGAGCAGGACGAAGCCCGCTTCGAGGCCCTGCCCGACCAGCTGCCTCCCCAGAACCTGGAGGCGGAAGAAGCGGTGCTGGGCGGCATCCTGCTCGACCCTGAAGCCATGGGCCGCATCGCCGATGTGCTGCGTCCGGAGGCCTTCTATCTCACGGCCCACCGGGAGGTGTATCGCACCGCCCTGATGCTGCACAGCCAGGGCAAGCCCACCGATCTCACCGCCATGGCCGCCTGGCTGGCCGATACGGGCCAGCTGGAGAAGGTGGGCGGCACCAACCGGCTGGTGGAGCTGGTGGAGCGCACGCTCAGCACCGCCTCGATCGACCAGGTGGCCCGCCTGGTGATGGACAAATACCTGCGCCGTCAGCTGATCCGCTCCGGCAACGAGGTGATCCGGCTGGGTTTCGACCAGTCGAAGCCGATGGAGCAGGTGCTCGATGAGGCGGAGCAGCAGATCTTCGCGATCAGCCAGGAGAAGCCATCGGTGGGGCTCACCCCCACCGCCGAAATCCTCACCAGCACCTTCAACGAGATCGAAAGCCGCTCCGTCGGCACCTCGATGGCCGGCATCGGGGTGAACTTCTACGACCTCGACGCCATCACCCAGGGCCTGCAGCGCAGCGATCTGATCATCGTGGCGGGCCGGCCGGCGATGGGTAAAACCTCGATCGTGCTCAACATCGCCAAGAACGTGGCCCAGCTCCACCAGCTGCCGGTGTGCGTGTTTTCGCTGGAGATGAGCAAGGAGCAGCTCACCTACCGGCTGCTGTCGATGGAGGTGGGGATCGAGAGCGGCCGGCTGCGCACCGGGCGCCTGCAGCAGGAGGAATGGCCACTGCTGGGCCAGGGCATCAACACCCTGGGCCAGCTGCCCCTGTTCATCGACGACAAGCCCAATGCGGGCGTGCTGGAGATGCGCTCGCTCTGCCGGCGGCTGATGGCGGAGCAGGGCAAGGAGCTGGGCCTGATCGTGATCGATTACCTGCAGCTGATGGAGGGCTCCACCCCCGACAACCGCGTGCAGGAGCTGTCGCGCATCACCCGGGGCCTCAAGGGCATGGCCCGCGAGCTGAACGTGCCGGTGATCGCCCTTTCTCAGCTCAGCCGGGGCGTGGAGAGCCGCACCAACAAGCGGCCAATGCTGAGCGATCTGCGTGAATCGGGCTCGATCGAGCAGGACGCCGACCTGGTCCTGATGATCTACCGCGACGAGTACTACAACCCGGACACGGCCGATCGCGGCATCACCGAAGTGATCGTGACCAAGCACCGCAACGGCCCGGTGGGCACGGTGAAGCTGCTGTTCGAGCCGCAGTTCACCCGCTTTCGCAATCTGGCGAACCCATCCGGCGGCTGAGCAGCTGCGCCGGCAGGCTGAGGGCGATCAACCCGGCGGCGATCAGGCTGTTGGTGCTGTCGCCGATCGCGGCGCTGAGCAGGAAGGCCAGCGAGCCGAGCCACACCACCGCCGCGCTGAGCGGGTAGCCCCAGGCCCGCACCGGGCGCTCCAGCTCCGGTTCCCGCCAGCGCAGCAGGAACAGCGAGGTGATACCGGTGAAATAGAGCAGCACATAGAAGAAGACGGACACACCCAGCAGCAGCTGGAAATCGCCGCAGAGGATCAGGGTTGCGGTCACGGCGGTAGTGAGCAGCAGGGCCGCATCGGGAGTGCCGCCCGCATTCACCCGCGCGAAGACGGGCAGGAACAGGCCATCGCGGCTGAGCCCGAACAGGATGCGCGGCGCACACATGATCACCGTGTTGACCAGCCCGATCGAGGACAGCAGCGCCAGGGCGGTGATCAGCTGGGCGCTGAACGGCCCGAACAGGCGGGCGGCAGCGTCGGCCAGCGGCAGGGTGGAGGCGGCCATCGCCTCCAGCGGCAGCACCTTGAGCAGGGCCACGTTCACCAGCAGATAGACCCCCGTGACGGCGACCACACCGCCGATCAGGGAGCGGGGCAGGTCGGTGGCCGGCGCGGTGAACTCCTCAGCGAAGTAGATCGGGCTCTGCCAGCCGTCGTAGGTGGTGATCACGGCCTGAAGCGCGAACACGCCGGCGGCGGCCAGGGCCAGCGGGGTGCCGCTCGGGGTCAGCAGCGGCGTGCTCGTGCTGGCGGCAGGCGGGGCCACCAGCAGGCAGGCGCCGATCAAGGCCAGAAAGGCGACGGCCTTGAGCAGGCTGAGGATCTGCTGGCTGAGGCTGCCCGCCCGCAGGCCCAGCCGTTGCAGCAGGGCGAAGCCCACCAGGGTGAACAGGGCCACCGCCTTGCCGCCGGGGGGCAGCGCCGGCACCAGGCCCCGGGCGAACTCGCCGATCGTGATCGCCACCCAGGCCAGGCCGGCGCAATGGCCGAGCCAGTCGATCCAGCCCACCGCAAAGCCAGCGCGATCACCGAGGGCGCGGCGGGCGTAGATCGTCCAGCCACCGGCACGGGGCAGGGCCGCCCCCAGTTCCGCCACGGCGAAGGCGCCGCAGAGGGCATAGAGCCCGCCCACCAGCCAGGCCAGCAGGATCAGCGGAGGGCTGCCCAGCTGGGCCGCCACCAGCCCCGGGGTGCGCAGGATGCCGGCACCCATCGAGCCGCCCACCGCTCCCGCCAAACCGAAGCCGAGCCCGAGGATGTGCAGCAGGCCGCCGCCGGCGGCGGGTGGCGCTTGCGGTTCCGGCGTTCTGGCCGTTGGGTTGGGTTCCATCGCAGGCCCCACGGCGGCTCCGAAGCGTAAGGCTGGTGCAGCGGCTCGCGGTTGCAAGCACCCCGAGGCGGCCCGCCGGCCGGCCATTCCGTAGTTGTGGCCACAGTCTTTCCTGGGGCTTCGGTGGACTCTGGGCGCAGCGGAAGAAGCTTCTAGGGTTCCGGTCTGCGTCTGTTCGCATCAGCGAGCAGGCATGGGCGTCTGGTCCGAGAGAGGCTCACCGGGGTCACCCGGTTGCACGGAGGGATAAAAGCCCGGGAGACCGCACCCCCCCACCTCCGTGTTCCGCCATGACAGCAACCCCAGGGCCTGAAGAGGCCTTTGACCGCCGCAGTTCCAGCGCAGGCACCGGCCAGCAGGGCGTCGGCCAACAGGGCGCCGAGGCGCTCGAGAAGGAAGCCCGCCTGCCGCTCACCGGTTGGCAACAGGAGGTGGACCAGGGGCTGCGTTATGGCCTCGAAGCGGCCGAGAGCATCGTTGATCGGCGCATCTCCACTTTTTCGCGCGGTGAGCTGCCCCACTACGCGGGCATCAACACCTTCATGAAGGCGCCCTACATCGAAGACGTGAACCGCGTCGGTGAATTCGATGTGGCGATCGTGGGCATCCCGCACGATTGCGGCACCACCTACCGCCCCGGCACCCGCTTCGGGCCCCAGGGCATCCGCCGCATCTCGGCGCTTTACACCCCCTACAACTACGAAATGGGGGTGGATCTGCGCGAATCGATCCGCCTCTGCGATGTGGGCGATATCTTCACGATTCCCGCCAACAACGAGAAGAGCTTCGATCAGATCTCCAAGGGTGTGGCGCATGTGTTCGCCAGCGGCGCCTTCCCGATTCTGCTCGGCGGTGATCACTCGATCGGCTTCCCCACGGTGCGGGGCGTCTGCCGCCACCTCGGCGACAAGAAGGTGGGCATCATCCACTTCGACCGCCATGTGGACACCCAGGAGATCGACCTGGATGAACGCATGCATACCTGCCCCTGGTTCCATGCCACCAACATGGCCAACGCACCGGCCGAAAACCTGGTGCAACTGGGCATCGGCGGCTGGCAGGTGCCGCGCGAAGGGGTGAAGGTGTGCCGCGAGCGGGGCACCAACGTGCTCACCGTCACGGACATCTGCGACATGGGCCTGGAGGCCGCCGCGAAGTATGCGATCGAGCGTGCCACCGACGGCACCGACTGCGTCTACATCTCCTTCGATATCGACTGCATCGACGCCGGCTTCGTGCCCGGCACCGGCTGGCCGGAACCGGGCGGCCTGCTGCCACGGGAAGCCCTCAAGTTGCTGGAGCTGATCGTGCGCAACGTGCCGGTGTGTGGCCTTGAGGTGGTGGAAGTTTCCCCCCCTTATGACATCAGCGACATGACGTCCCTGATGGCCACGCGGGTGATCTGCGATGTGATGGCCCACCTGGTGGTGAGCGGTCAGCTGCCCCGCAAGCAGAAGCCGGCCTGGCTGCATGAGGCCTGCAACATGAACGTCGATCAGAAATGGAGGTGAGCCATGCATGAAGTGGACATGACCCGCTGCCTGCTGCTTTCGCTCGAAGAGTGGAAGCAGGAGCACCATCCCCACGTTCCCTGCGTACAGGTGGTGCATCTGCAGGTGGGCACCTTCACCTGCGTGGAACCCGCCGCGCTGATGTTCACCTACGGGGCTGCGGTGCAGGGCAGCTGGCTGGATGGTTCGGAGCTGCGCATCGAATCGGTGCCACTGAGGGCGCGCTGTGTGGCCTGCGGCAGCGACTACAGCCCCGACCCCGCCCAGGGCTACCAATCCCCCTGCTGTCACCACCCGATGGAGGAGATCCTCTCGGGCCGTGAGCTCAGGATTCGCAGCATCGATTACACCTCCCCCGCTGTACCCGCAGACCGGGCTTCCATCCTCTCCGCCTGAACGCCATGCACATGCCCCTGGAAGACACACTCGGACGCAACCTGTTGGCGGCCAATCAACACCGCGCCGATCACAACCGCGAGCATTTCGATGCCTGGAACCTGCTCTGCCTGAATGTGATGAGCAGCCCCGGCGCCGGCAAGACCTCCCTGCTGGAGCGCACGATCACGGCCCTTTCGCCCGAGCTGGCGATGGCGGTGCTGGAGGGCGACATGACCACGCAGCTGGATGCCGAGCGGCTGGCGGCGGTGGGAGTGCCGGTGGTGCCGATCACCACCGGACGGGCCTGCCACCTCGATGCATCGATGGTGAGCGGCGGCCTCACCCTGCTGCAGCAGCGGCTCGATCCTGCGGCGCTGGATCTGCTGTGGGTGGAGAACGTGGGCAATCTGGTGTGCCCGGCGGAATTCGAGGTGGGTGAACACCTCAAGGTGGCGCTGCTGAGTGTCACCGAAGGCGATGACAAGCCGCTCAAGTATCCGGTGATGTTCCGCGAAGCGGATTGTGTGCTGATCACCAAGATCGATCTGCTGCCGTATGTGCCGGTGGATGTGAGCCGCATCGAGGCGCATGTGCGGGCGGTGAATCCCCGCGCCCAGGTGTTCCGTGTGTCGGCCGGCACGGGCGAGGGCATGGGCGAGTGGCACCGCTGGCTGCTGACCACGGTGCGGGAGCACGCCGACAGCCAGCCGCCGGCCCTGGTGAACGCCTGATGGAGCTGGTGAGCCCATCGGCACCGCTGCCGGCCAGCCCAATGGCGCCGCTGCCGACGAGCGCAAGCGTGGGGGAAGACGTGCAGGTGGATCTGCACAGCCGCGGCGTGAAGTATGCGCTGGCCAGCTTCGTGGACATCCACGGCAACGGCAAGGCGAAGGCGGTGCCGCTCGATCACTTCGCCTCGATGCTGTCGGGTTCGGAGCTGTTCACCGGCGCGGCGCTTGATGGCGTGCCGCAGGATGTCAGCGACGACGAAGTGGCGGCCATCCCCGATCTGGCCAGTGCCACGGTGCTGCCCTGGCGCCGCGATGTGGTGTGGCTGGCCAGCAGCCTGCAGCTCAACGGCGCCCCCTTCGAGGCCTGCAGCCGCCAGATCCTGACGCGGGTGCGGCAGCAGGCGGCGACGCTGGGCTACCGCTTCAACCTCGGCATCGAAGCTGAATTCTTCGTGCTGCGCCGCCAGGACGATGGAACGCTGGTGCCGGCCAGCGGCCGCGACACGCTCGATAAACCCTGCTACGACCTGGGCGGCCTGCTCGACAACCTCGACTGGCTCGATGAGCTGGTGCAGAGCATGAATGGCCTGGGCTGGGGCGTGTATTCCTTCGATCACGAAGACGGCAACGGCCAGTTCGAGATCGATTTCGCCTATGCCGAGGCGCTCACCATGGCCGACCGGCTCACCTTCTTCAAGCTGATGGCGAAGGAGATCTGCCGCCGCCATGGGCTGATCGCCAGCTTCATGCCCAAGCCGTTCGCGCACCGCACCGGCAGCGGCGCCCACTTCAACATGTCGCTGGCGGATGTGGAGAGCGGCGCCAATCTGTTCGATCCCGGTAGTGGCGAACCCGGTGCGATCACCCCGCTGGCGGAGCAGTTCATCGCCGGGGTGCTGCGCCATGCCGCCGCGATCTGCGCCGTGATCGCCCCCACGGTGAACAGCTACAAGCGGCTGGTGGCACAGGGAAGCATGAGCGGCTTCACCTGGGCGCCGGTGTTCATCTGCCACGGCAACAACAACCGCACCAACATGCTGCGCATTCCTTCCGCTGGCGGGCGGGTGGAATGCCGCGCCGCTGACAGCTCCTGCAACCCCTACCTGGGTGCGGCGCTGATCCTGGCGGCAGGCCTGGAAGGCATCCGCGAGCAGCTGGTGCCGCCCCCCGCCAACCGGGTGAATGCCTACCGGCTGAGTGCGGCGGAGCGGGCCGAGCGCGGGCTGCACACGTTGCCGCGCCACCTGGGCGAAGCGGTCGAGGCGTTTGCCGCCGATCCGCTCTGCCGTGAGGTGTTCGGACCCGCGATGTTCGACGCGTTTGTGTCGCTGAAGCGGGCGGAATGGGAGGCCTATCACGGCGCGATTTCGGCCTGGGAGCTGGAGCACTACCTGGAGTTCTTCTGATATGCCCGCCCGCGCCAGCCCCCGCCACGCCTCGCGCCAGCCGCCCGCCTGAGCCGCGCGGGCACCTGCCGCCTCCTCTTGCCCGCCCCGGCTCCGGCTCCATTCCCCCCACACCCGTTTCTTCATGACCGCACCTTCCCGCTTCCGCTTCCCGCGCCTCAGGCTGCGCCGCACCACCAGCCTGCTGCTCACGGCCCTGCTGGGCGGCGGCCTGCTGGTGGGCTGCCAGCAGCCGCCGGCGGAAACCTCGGCCACGCCGGTGCGCATCGGTTACAGCGCCTGGCCGGGCTGGATCCCCTGGAAGGTGACCGAAGAAAAGGGCTTGTTTGAAGCGGCGGGCGTGCCGGTGACGCTGCAGTGGTTCGACGGTTACCTCGATTCGATCAATGCCCTCAACGCCGGCCAGCTGGATTGCAACAGCCAGACGCTGGGTGACACGATCAGCTCGATCGCCGGCGGCGCCGCCCTCACGGTGGTGCTCACCAACGACAACTCCACCGGCAACGACCAGATCATCGCCGCCGAAGGCATCAAGAGCGTGGCCGATCTGAAGGGCAAGAAGGTGGCGGCCGAAGAAGGCACCGTCGATCACTATCTGTTGCTGCTGGGCCTGAAGAAGGCGGGCCTGAGTGCCTCCGACATCACCTTCGTGCCGCTGGAAACAGGCGCCGCCGCCGCTGCGTTCGTGGCCGGCCAGGTGGATGCGGTGGGTGTGTTCGCGCCCTTCACCACCCAGGCGCTGAAGCGGCCGGGCAGCACCACCTTGTTCTCCTCGAAGGATTTCCCCGGCTCGATCAGCGACCACCTGGTGTGCCGCACCGAATTCGTGGAGAAGAATCCTGAGCAGCTGCAGAAGGTGGTGAACGCCTGGTTCGCCACGCTGGCGGAGATCAAGGCCAACCCGGCCCCGAGCCTGGCGATCCTGGCCGCCCGCGCTGGCGTGAGCGAAGCGGAGTACACCGAGTACGACGCCGGCACCACGATCTTCACGCTGGAGCAGAACCGCCAGGCGATGAAGCCGGGCGAGACGATGGATTCGCTGCCGTTCGCCGCCGCCCAGATCAGCACCTTCCTGCAGGAGGTGGGTCTGGCCAAGACCCCGCCGGATCTCAGCAAGCTGTTTGATCCGCGCTTCGTGGACGCGGCGCAGTGAAGTTGAGCGCGGGCCTGCGGCGACGCCTCGACCATCCGTGGGTGCTGGGTGTGCTCGGCATCCTCACGGTGCTGGTGCTGTGGCAGCTGATTGCGGGGAGCGGCAGCGTCGACAAGCTGTTTCTGCCCAGCCCGGCGGCGGTGCTGGCGGCGGGCTCCGCCCAGGCGCAGGCGGGCATCCTGCTGGCCGATGCGATCGCCAGCATCGGCCGGGTGCTGGGCGGCTATGCGCTCTCGATGCTGGTGTCACTGCCGCTGGGGATCGCGATGGGCAGCAACCGGATCATCTGCCGGTTGCTGGAGCCGCTGATCGGCCTGATCCGCTACATGCCCGCGCCGGCCTTCATCCCACTGCTGATCATCTATTTCGGGTTGGGTGAGCTGCCCAAGGTGCTGCTGATCTTCATCGGCACCTTGTTCTTCAACACCTTGATGATCATGGATGCGGTGAAGTTCGTGCCGGCCGAACTGCTGGAATCGGCCCTCACCATGGGCGGGCGCCGCTTCCAGATCCTCACCCGCGTAGTGACCCCCTTCATCGCTCCCCAGGTGCTGGATGCGTACCGCATCAACATGGCCGCCGCCTGGAACCTGGTGATCGTGGCGGAGCTGGTGGCCGCCAACGAGGGGCTGGGCAAGCGCATCAGCCTGGCCCAGCGCTTCCTGCGCACCGATGAGATCTTCGCGTACCTGATCGTGATCGGGTTGATCGGTCTGGTGATCGATCTGCTGTTCCGATTGGTGTTGCGCCGCACCTGCCGCTGGGCCATCTGAGATGCATCTTTCGCTCACATCGGTATGCAAATCCTTCGGGCAGGGCCGTGCTGCCAAGCAGGTGCTCGACACGATCAGCTTCGACATCAAGTCGGGGGAATTCGTGGCGCTGGTGGGCAGCTCCGGATCGGGCAAGAGCACGGTGATGCGCCTGATCGCCGGGCTCGATCGGCCCACCAGCGGCACGATCCTGATGGACGGCCGTCCGATCACCGGCCCCGGCCACGACCGCGGCATGGTGTTCCAGAAATACAGCCTCTATCCGTGGCTGACGGCGGCCGAGAACGTGGCCTTCGGCATGAAGCTGCAGGGGCGGCCGGCGCGGGAGGTGCGTGAGCGCACCGGCTATTTCCTGGAAGTGGTGGGACTGCAGGATGCGGCAGGGCGTTTGCCACGGGAGCTGTCCGGCGGGATGCAGCAACGGGTGGCGATCGCCCGCGCCCTGGCGGCCGATCCGAAGGTGATGCTCCTGGATGAACCCTTTGGCGCCCTCGACCTGCAGATCCGCGAATCGATGCAGGAGTTTCTCTATCAGCTGTGGAACCGCACCGGGCTCACCGCCCTGCTGATCACCCACGACCTAGAGGAGGCGCTGCTGATGGCCCAGCGGGTGCACATCATGGCGCCGCATCCGGGCCGGATCGTGCGCACGGTGGAAGCCGAGCTCGACCGTAGCGATCTGGGCGCGCTGCGGGTGGACCGCCGGTTTCTGGAGGTGCGCGAAGACCTGGCCCGCTGCCTGCGGGGGTTGAGTCAGGAGGCGGTGACGCCGCTGCCGCCGGTGTGATCGCTGCCGCCGTGCAGCAGGGCGGGCTGGATGCCGAGATACACGGCCTCGCGGTAGAGCGCCTGCTTGGCGTTCACGTTGCCGGTGTGCATGGCGGCCCGGTAGCGGCGCTGCAGCGACACCAGCATGGCGTGGTGGTGAGGATCGCGAAGGGTGCGGGGCATGGCCTGTGCTGGGCGGATGGAACGCCCAGCGTCTGTTCAATGTGAACAGATTCTATGGCGGATGCGGCTCGCCGGTCGGTGCCGCCATGGTGCGGACGTAATGCGGGCGGTAGAGCGGTGAGGTCCAGGCCAGGGGGAGCTCCCGGCGCTGGAGCACGAAGCGCATCACCAGCAGATCGCGGTCGTGGAACAGCCGCCAGGCTTCCGCCAGATAGCAGAGGTACTTGTTGGTGATCCGCACGCCCACCAGATCGATGGCCGCCTGCTGCTGGGCGGCGAGGCGATCGAACCAGGCGGCCAGGGTGGGCCGGTAATCGTGGGCGGAATGGTGCATCACCTTCAGGCCAGCGGCTTCGAAGGCATCGAGATGTTCGGCAAGGGTGGCGAGTTCGGCGCCGGGGAAGATGTCGAAGCCGGCCACCAGCAGCCTGGCGGGTGGATCGGCCTCCAGCTGGCAGAAGAAGTGATGCACGATCCGGCCGGATGGTGTGATCGCCGCCGCCAGTTTCCTGGCCAGGGGCAGGAGTTGCGCTCTGGGCACATGCTCCAGGCTGCCGATCGAAACGATCGTGTCCCAGCTGTTCGCCTCCATCGGGGCGGACACGAAGTCGCGAATCTCCACCCTCACCGGCGCCTGGGCCTGGATGTGGGCCTGCTGCTGCTGGGAGAGGGTCCATCCCTGCAGGGACGCGGGATCACCGGTGACGGCCGCGATCCGGTTGAGCATGCCGCCCCAGCCGCAGCCCAGGTCAAGGATGCGCTGCCCGGGTTGGGGATCGATCAGGCCGAGCAGGAAGTTCGCCTTGTGGGCCTGCGCGTCCTCGAGGCTGTCGTGCGGCTGCAGGAAGTCGGCGCAGGTATAGAAGAGAAAGCGATGGTCGAGGAAGAGGGCATAGAAGGCGTTGGACACGTTGTAGTGCTTCTCCACGCCCGCCACCCGATCCCGCAGGCGCGGATAGAGGCTGGCCCAGAGTTTCCGCACCGGGCCCGGCGGCCAGTGCCGCAACAGCCATTCCCCCCAGGCGTGACCCGAGCGGGTGAAGCGTTGCCAGACGGCCTCGGGTTGCAGCGGCGTGTCGCTGCGCGACCAGAGCAGGTAGCGGGCGAGGCTGGGGCCGAACAGCACCGCTTCCGGCAGGAAGCGCAGCCGTTGCAGGCCTCCGCTGGGCGAGCGTTCCAGGCGCGCTGATGGGGACCGCAGCATCGAGCGTCTCCGTGTGAGGCGCCCAGGTGGCGTGAGCGACGCCTGCGCTCAACGTAGCCATGGTCTTGTGAGTCTCATCACCTCCGCTTGCGGGCCACGTGAAAGGCGGAAAAGCCGCTGAGAGCGAGGCTGCCGCCGGCCTCGGTGTCGATGAGGCGGCGCAGCTCGGCGAAGAGGGCCTCACGGGGGCCGGGCTCCAGGCGCAGGTAGGGGGAGTAGGTGCTGAGCAGGGCCAGGTATTGCTCTGCTGTGTAGCGCAACTGCACCGGCACGCGGCCCGCCTGCGGTGTGGTGAACAGGGCCGGATCCAGCAGCTGCCGCACCAGTCCCTCCAGGATCGCCTCCTGTTCGGCCTCGCTTTCGCGCCGGTGCAGGTGGGGGGCGAAGCGGGCGTAGCTGGACGCGAAGCGTTCGTGCAGGGCGACCGAAGGCTGCAGCTCCTTGTTCCAGAGCAGGATCAGGGCGCCTGCGGGCTTGAGCGCCCGGGCGGCGGTGCGCGAGCCGAGGCCGGCGGGGATCCAGTGAAAGGAGCTGGCGGCGAGCACGGCGTCGAAGGCCTGCTCCTGCACCGGCCACTGCTCGCAGGCCAGCGGCTCGATGCGCACGCGCCCGAAGCCGGCGCAACGCTCGCGCGCCATCGCCACGAAGGCGGGGTTGGGTTCCAGGGCGGTGATGGCGCAGCCGCGCCGCGCGAAAGCCACGGTGGCGGTGCCCGGCCCGCAGCCCAGCTCCAGCAGCTCTGAGCCGTCGCCCACCCCAGCCAGGGCCGCCACCTGCTCGATCACCGCCGCCGGATAGCCGGGACGCACGGCGTCGTAGGCGGCAGCGGCCGGCACATACCAGTCGGCCCGCTGCTGTAGCGGCAGGGCAGCGGTACTGCTCACGATCCGCTGCTGCTCGTTGCCGGCGGGGGCTTCAGGCTTCCAGCGCTCCAGCGCCGCCTGCAGCGCGCCCGCCAGTGCGGCGGCTTCGCGGGCATCGGCGAGGCCCTGCAGCTGGATGGGTGGACGGCGCTCGCTCCAGAGCAGCACCTGGGGCTCCGGCTGATCGAGCGGCAGCGCCGCCACCACCGCGCGGGTGGGCAGGTGAACGGCGGCATGGCCGGTGCGCCACACGCCCACGTGTTCGGCATCGATGCGCAGCTCCTGCCGGCTCCAGTGGCGGTAGCTGCCGAAGCCGGCGGCACCGAGCGCCGCCACCACCAGCAGCGCCTGGATCACGCTTCCGTCGGGCAGGGCGAGCGAGAGCAGGCCGGGCAGGGAGAGATCGAGCACGAGCGTGGTGGGGGCGGTGAGGCCCAGCCGCGGACCCAGCATCCACACCAGAAAGCCGCCGTACTTCACCATCACGGTGTTGAGCACAGCGAGAAACAGCAGGTAGCCGCCCTGGTGCACAAACGCCCGCCACCACTGCGAGGCGCTCACGGTGCTGCGGTCGCGGAAGATCCGGGTGGCGCCTTCCTCCTCCACCACCGCCCACACGCTCGCCGGCGGCCCCGCTTCCTCCAGGCCGTCCGCCTCCGCCTCCGCCTCCGCCAACCGCAGCGGCAACGCCAGCTTGCGGGCGAGGGCAAAGGCGCGCTGCCAGGCGAGCGCAAGTGTGGGCTGACGGTCGAGCAGCAGCTCGCGGGCAGGATCCTGCACCGCCAGCAGCACATCCCAGCCCTGCGGACGGGCTTCACCGAGCGGCAGGGCGAGCGGGGCGGCGCGGATCAGCACGGCGGTGTGGGCGTGGTGCTGCAGCTCCAGCTGCTCGTGGCTGCCGGCGGAATCACACCGCCAGGACAGCCGATCGCCCCAGCGCTCCAGCAGGATCCGGCACTCCGGCCGCCAGGAATGGCCGAGCTGGTTGGCGAGCAGCTCCAGGGGCAGCAGGAACAGCAGCAGGCCGATCACATACGGAACGACCCCTTCCAGGGTGGCCCAGAGGCAGAAGGCGGAGAACAGCAGAAAAGCGAGCAGGTTGCCGAGCTGGCTGTCGAGCGGCTGGTTGGCGATCAGCTCCTGCCACAGCAGGCCTTCGAGCGTGCGGCCGAGCAGGTGCACGGTGCGGCGCAGCACCAGCAGGGGAAACAGCAGCAGGCCGAGCCCGTTGCGTTCGAGGCGGCGAATCGTGGCGCGCCACTGCATGAACGAACCGGCCGGCGGAAGGGCTGCGCGCTCCATTGTGAAGCCGACGGTTTCTAGGGTTGGCGCCCTTTGCACCCTGTGGGGTCTGCCCATGGCTGCCACGCGCCGCCTGCTGCTCACCGGCGGCAACTCCGGCATCGGCTTCGAGGCGGCGGTGCGGCTGTGCCAGGCCGGCCATGCGCTCACGCTCTTGTGCCGCGATGCGGCAACGGCCGAGACGGCCCAGCGCCAGCTGGCTGAACGCGCCGCTGGAGGCACGGCGGCAGCGGTGGCCGTGTGCGACCTGGGCGATCTGGAGAGCGTGCGCGCCTGCGGGCAGGCGCTGCTGGCGCAGGGGCAGCCGATCGACACGTTGGTGCTGAATGCGGGCCTGCAATACGCCGGCGCCAAGACGCCACGGCTGACGCCCCAGGGCCATGAACTCACCGTTGCGGTGAACCATCTGGGCCATTTCCTGCTGGCCCAACAGCTCACGCCGTTGCTGCTGGCGGGGCAGGCGCCGCGGCTGGTGGTCACGGCGTCGGAAGTGCACGACCCGCTCACCGCCGGCGGCAAGGTGGGCTCACCGGCGGGGCTGGGCGATCTGGCCGGCCTGCAGGCGGGGCAGCCGGTGCTGATGGTGGATGGCAGCAGCTTCGATGCCGACAAGGCCTACAAGGACAGCAAGCTCTGCAACGTGCTGTTCGCCCGTGAGTTCGCGCGCCGCATGGAGGAGGCCGGCACACCGCTGCCGGTGCTCAGCTGGAGCCCGGGCCTGGTGATCCCGCCCACCAGCGAGGGCGGCTTCTGGCGCTACAGCCGCCAGAGCAACGAACTGGGCCAACGCCTGTTCGCCTTCGCGGCCCGCTCCGTGCTGCGCCTCACCGAAAGCGTGGAAACCGCCGGCGCCCTGCTGGCCGCCCTCTGCTGCGACCCCGCCTACGCCGCCAACGGCTTCAGCTTTCACCGCAACCGCGTGGTTGGCCCAGGCCGGCGGGTGTTTGAGGCGACCGCCACCAGCGTTGAAGGGCAGGATTTGGAGCTGGCGCGACGCCTATGGGTGGCGAGTGAGGGGGTGGTGGGGTGAGGGGGTTTGAGAGCTTGCTCGGAGGTGGGCTGAATGAGCCAGTTCACTTTGCTTTTTGGCCAGAAGTGAGCCCGGATCCGTTCAGTGCCCTGCAAGGCAGTGGTAGGGATGAAGACTGATGTATCGCTCTGTATTGCGGGGTTGAGCTCTATCAACTTCTGTCAGCAATGGTCGCAGATTGTCTTTGTTTCGCGCTAAGGATTGTCTTTGTTCTGCGCGGTTGGTGGCGGCGTGTCGCTCTGCGACAGGCCAATCTGCTTGTTGAGTTTGATCGTGGCTTGCTTCGGATCAAACTGCTGCAGCTTCTTGACTGTCTCGGGATCGAGTGGTTTGCAAACTGGGGGCTGGGCGCTGTCCTTGTCATTTGCAGTGCTGCACATCATCGGTATCGGTGTAATGTCCTCGCTTAGGCCCCAGGCCAGTCGCCTTCCTTTGAAGAACCCCTCGGGTGGTCGTGACAGCAGAGGCACCGTTATCCTGAGATCGGCGGCGCTGGTGCCGTTGGGGATGCGCACCAATATCGTGCGATTCACGCTCTCTCCGGGGTGAATCACGTCGTCGCCAAACAGGCGACCCACCGCCAGCAGCTCGGGGTAGGTGCTGGTCACATCACGCTCGACATGCTCTAAAGCTTCTTGAACGGTCTCTTTCCGCAGCGTCTCGTCTGAATTCTGCAGAAAGAGCTGCTTGCGTCGTTCTCCCGATTCGGTTCGTGGATCCCGCCGCAGCTCGCGGAGCCACCAGACGTTGGCCAGGAGGTAAACCCGTCGGCTGCTGGAATTGACGGCCTTCACCACGAGGGTCATCTCGCGGCCGTCCGCCTGGACTGGACTGTCCGGCACAGCTGTGAGCGAGACCTCCAGGCTGAGGGTTGCCGGTTGCCAGGCGGGCACGAGGATGTCTTTCCACACGAAGGTGTACACACCCCAGGCGGCGGCGATCAGGATGCCGCCGGATCGGATCCACTCGTGCAACAGCAGTGAGCTGGCCCAGGCTGGCGGTCGCCACCAGGCCCGGTCGGAGCCGCTGCCGGGCATGCCCCGTTCGGCCTCCTTCTTCGTTGATTTGTTGCTGCCTTCCGGCTCAGCCGCCATCGTTCAGCGGTTCGTCCTGGGCCGGGGGCAGGGTCTGGATGGCTGGGGCTGGCACTGGCTGTTGATGGTGTCCAACAGGTTGCTGTAGGCGCGATCTGGTGGCGGCAGTTGCTGGATCCGCTGCAGCAGGTCGGGATCAGGCACACGGCCACTGGCCAGGGCCGCCATGGCATCGCTGGAGCAGAACGGGGTGGCCGTGGCCCCAAGGCCGGTGAGCAGGGCATAGCCTCGCTCGCTGGCGGAGCCCACCGCGGCGCGGTGGCTGTCGCCGTAAGCGGCCCGGGCGGCGATCAGCAGGATGTTGGCAGCACCGCTGGGCCGGGCGGGGCTGGCACCGATCAGCTCGCCAGCGAAGCAATTGGCCTGAAGCGTGTTCAGGGCTCTGGGCACCGCAGCTGCTGCCGGCGCCGGCAGCAGCCGTTCTGCCAGGCCCTTGGCAACCCAGTAGGTCACCACCGTTCTCCGTTCAGGGCCCGTCAACGTGGCGGTGGCGGCGGCGAGCAGGTCGCGATCCAGCAGCACCTCGCCACTGCTGGCGCACCAGGCTGCAGTGGGCGCAGGCCGGCGGGGTGGCGCCTTGGGGTTGCAGGTTCCATCCACTGACTTGATTAGGTAGCAAGCTCCGTCCGCAGGCCTTTCCCGCCTAAGCTGGTACACATGTACTAGCAGTGCCCGCCATGGCCATGAATCGAATCCAGTTTCAGGCAGGCCTGTCGCTGCCCGAGTTCATCCAGCTCTACGGCACCGAG
>CALRJS020000004.1:0-114680 GCA_943367595.1 Sphingobacterium thalpophilum | reverse complement strand
GGTGCCGTAGAGCTGGATGAACTCGGGCAGCGACAGGCCTGCCTGAAACTGGATTCGATTCATGGCCATGGCGGGCACTGCTAGTACATGTGTACCAGCTTAGGCGGGAAAGGCCTGCGGACGGAGCTTGCTACCTAATCAAGTAGCGGAAAGCCGAAGAGGACATTGGGAACATGAAGTGCGGAAAACATGAGGGAACTGATCAGCCATACCTTGCCCTCACTAACACGACTGCGAAGACCAACGATCAGGCTTCCCCGAGTGATCATTTCCTCCCCGAATCCAACGCCCACGGCTCCGAGCATTGACCAACCAAGAAGCTCAAAGGTGGGCTGTTTCGGTACCACACCCAAGAAGTTACTCACAATGATCCCTGCCATCGTGACAGGAAGGATCCAAATCCACTGGGGGCCGGATTTCGTTTTGTCGAACAGAACCATGTGCCACCATCCCAGGACAGTGATGGCAACCACAAGGAATGCAGATCCAAAAAGGGTTGGGAACGCATACCACAACTTAGTGGTTAGCGCACTCTCCCCAATCCGATTGTAGTCGACCCTGTTGATGATCCATGTGACAAAGAATAGTGCCAGATAGCCCAGATATAATTGAATACCGATCCATACCGTTGGCTTGCGGCTCGATGCGCTTCGCTCAGCAGTTAGCGTGTCCACGTTAGACGACAGACAGAAGATACATTCTATGCTGTAAGCCTTTCACTTGCAGGGAGAATCATAAACTTTTCGAGGCTAAGCACCCTGAAGACAGCGAATCGGCGACGGCCTCCTGCCAGTGAACTGCACTGCAGTGAACTGGCAGGGGAATAACCTCGCGGTCGTATTGGCGTTTCCAGAGTCTTCCACTGATTCCATGGCTTGATTGAAGGCGGCCCATGGCTTTCTGGAGTTCACAGATCAGCCCAAGGCCGCCATCCGGAGGTCTGGCGGCCAGAGCGATCAATGGCCTGTGGGTTCAGGCGATCACCTGCACTTGTCAGGGTCGATGTAGGTGATCGATTGATACCGTCCGTCGGTGGTGCGCACCGCCACGCAGTTCTTGGTACGGGGCTGCTGCCAGTAGGAGAAGGCACTGTCACCGATCTGATCACCACCCCGGTAGGTATAGCCCTTGCTGGTCAGCTCGCTCTCGGCGCTGGCGCCCCTGACCCCCACCAGCGATTGCAGCGCACTCACTGGGGCCCCCACCTGAGCGGGCTCGCTACTGCCGCCCTTGTTCGATCCTGCAATCAGAGCGCCGATCAGCCCTCCCAGCGCGACACCGACCAGGGTGGCGGTGGTCGCCTTCTGGGGCTTGCCATCGAAGGTCACGTCGGGATTCTGCACGTTGTCGAGCTTCACCGAGAGGCGATGATCTCCCCCATCTGTGTTCCACAGGAACAGATCGTGGTCGGGCTTGGCATTGTGGCGCACGTTCACGATCCCATCGTAGGTCTGCAGTTGCAGGGCCTGAGGGTTGGGGCCAAAGAAGTTGAAGTCGGTGCCGTCATCGAGCTTCACCACAAAGGCATCGGTGCCACCGGCCGCCTTGTGCTTGAAGTTGCAGTGACCATTGAAGAGCTCATTGCCCGCGCGCTCCAGCTTGCAGCGGCCCGCGGCTCGCACCAGCGTCTCGGCGGAGGCGACCTGGTGGAACGGAGCGGTCGCCGTGAACAGCAGGAGGCCTGAACCCAGCAGGGCACCGGCGCGTTGGAGGCGAGTCTTCATCGAGGTGGCAGATGGAGGGATAGCCCAGTGCGATTCGACTGGAGCATCCTGAGCGTATGGGCTGTCTGCCGCCTCGATCGAGCCTTGTGACTGAACGCTGAGATCCGCCGGACAGCAGCGGACTTCAACCATCCACCATCTGCAGCCCGCTGGCTGCGGTCACGTAACGCAGCCATGCCGGCTCCCTTCAGGGACGGCACATCCTTCCAACCGAGCAGTACCCCCAGGTCACGGCTGGAGTTCGATCTCTCCGGGCCGCCAGGTCTTGTTGAACCAAGGCTCGAGCGGGCCGTAGAGACGCAGGATCGTGAACCAGGTTTGCCCGGGGACCGTCTGGATCCAGTTGGACTCCTTGCCAGCCGGCGCTTTCGGTCCGAAGTAGACGTCGAACGAGCCGTCGACATTCTTCTGCACCGTCTTGTCCTGGCTGCTGACGCTCGGGAACTGCTGGTTCGACTGCTGCATCGAGCGGGTTTGCGTGTTGTAGACGATGACTGACCAAAAGGTCTTTGCGGGCACGTTGGGAGGCAGGCGCAGCTTGTAGTTTTTGCCGCCATCGAGCGGGCGGTTCTTCGAATCCAGTGCGGTCCATGGGTAGGTCGAACCCTCGCCAACGATCTTGGTATCCATCGCAGGCGTAACCCCGGTGGCGAGGAAGAAGAAGAACGCCGCCGCATCGAGGTTGGCGACGCCCGGCTGCCATTCGAACCTGTAGCCACCGAAGAAGGCATACCGCCAGTTGGCGTTGTCGAAGATGTACCCCGCCCGGTCGCGCATCCGGTAGGCAATGGCGCGAGCCGTGGCATCACCCACCGCCGCGGCTTCGGTCAGGATCTTCTTCATCCGCGCATCTGGCGCGAAGGGCTTGCCCTTCTGGATGCCGACCGCCGCCCACATTCCGAGCGTGGTTGGATCGACTTCGTCGGTCGGCTCCTCCTGAACCACCTGGTGGAGCATTTCCCAGAACTGGTAGCCAGAGGGTCCGACCATGTTGAAGGGCTTGCCGGACATGTTCACGAAGGTGAGCTTCGGAGGGTTGCTCGCCTGCCCTAGTGGATAGATCTTCGTGAACTTCTTCACCTCCTCGACGCCGGGCTTCGGATCACCGTCAACCAGGAAACTCCGCCACGCCACCCAGACACTGAACGTCGATGGACGTATGACGAAGTAGCCCTCTGGCACCGCCCCCTTGTAGCCCGGCGGAAGAAGCAGGTACTTACCGCCACGGCCACGGTCCTCCCCGGTAATCCCCACATCGCCCGACCAGCGATACCACATGTCGTTGACCAGGCCCAGGACCTTGGGGGGCACCTCGAGCACCAGCGGCCCCTGTCGCAGGTCCAGCCAGAACCAGGTGTAGGGCGTGTTGTCGTTGGCGGTGAGTTCAACGGTGCGCGAGTCGACTTTCTGTTCCCAGATCGGCACGGTGAGGTTGGCCGTGCCCACCGACAACATGGCCTGGCGGTTGGCCAACTGGTTCACGGCCGGCAGGCCGAGCAGATACGCCTGGACAGCGCGCTGGAAGTCGAGGTTGTCCAGCAGCTTGGCGGTGCTGGCAGGATCAGGGACTCCGCCTTCGAATCGCAGCGTCCCCAGGCGTGTCTCCAGGGTCGGCGGTATGGCGATGCCTCGCGGCATTGGGGTCGAGTACTTGTAGTTGGCATCGGCCGGTGGACCACTCAGCAGTTGCGCATGATTCACGCCGGGCGCAAATGCGACCGCCATCAAGGTAACGTGGGCGAGCCATCTGCGTCGATTCACTGTTTCAGTCTCCTGTGATCGAAACATGGGGGCCGACCGAGTGTTTCGAGACACCCGTATGCTAGTGGATCAACGGCTAAAGAATGCGGTGGTACATCGACTTAAACATTAGACGAACCAGCTTCAACAATACGCTCCACTGAAGTGTGCGCTGGTGTTGGAAAAGAGTCATGCAAGCCAGCGAAAAGCGCGGCTCAGCTCAGCAGCACCATTCACTGGATACCAACGACCATGAGCTAAAATCACTCGCTCCGGATGCCAGGCGATCATGGTATCAACCAATTCGCTTAAGTGCTGTGGATGCCGCCGAAAACTGGCAGCCATATCGCGCGGCATCTGTCAATTCGGATCGCAGACCCCACCCAACCACAGCAATGGTCTTGTCCACCAAGGCATTTAATCTGTTTCAAAATCCTCAATGAGGTCAGTCAGCACGAGCGATCTACTTGCACGATGAAAGAAGATCACTGCCCGATGATAGCCTGAGCCAGCAAGTCTTTGGCCTAATTCTGTCGCCCACTCGATCGGAGAGTCATTGCCAAGCTCACGATCAAAGTGCAACTGCATCCCTTTACTTGCAGCACGTTTGACCACTCCTGGGCTAACCCATGTGAGCGCTTCCTGACAACGAAGCTGCCATGGTGGAATCCAAGCATAATGCATCCAATTTGGCGCAATTAGATGCCGAACGGAACCAAGCGCGGCAACAGATTCACAAAGTCCGTCCTTATCGGCAATGGGCGAATAAACCCAGATATCGCCATTCGTTAACCGAATAACTGTCATCCTGGTCGGAAAAGGGGGTCCATAGAATCCAATCCATCCGCCATCAGCAATCCAAACATTTGGCGCAATGCTTTTCAGCGTGTATAGCGGCTCATAGCCTGTCGCTTTCTCCATAACCATGAATACATCTCACCATTAGGATCACCTTCCAATCAAGCCAGCTAACGCTTCCCCTGAGTGGCAGGCAAGGAGCTTGGAGTGGCGAACCGGGGTGATGGGGGCGGCCTGTCCACTTGAGGGGCTTGTTAGGTGGCAGAAAATACATCTCTTGTCGCCGCCTCAAGGTCATTCATGAACTTATCGCAATTAATAGAATATAATTATCTGTATATGGTTGGTAGCGTTAGAGGTCGAAGCTGGGCCAAGCTAAAACGCATCAGTCAGGCCGGTCTCCACGTGTTCCCCAGAAGGCAGTTCTCTCCTGGTTAGCTTTGCGAATCTTGGCTTGCCGAAGATTTTCATTGAGCACATCGGCCACCGCGCACCCGATGGCATCACTGATATTGCTGTGCTTGTCTTGGCTTGGCTGGAGCATGTGAATCGTCTTTGCACTCATGTCCTTCCACCAAGTGTGCTGCTGGGTGGAGAGAGCAAGGCCATGCGCCACGTAATTAGCAAAATGCTCGCAGTTATTCATAGCAATGTCATACCTCGCAGCGGCGACAAAACGTTCAATTCGCTGCTGTTCAGTCTTGGTAACCCGAACCAGCCCGCGAACCTCCAGCCCTGCCGGTCCCCAGCCAACAGAGTGATCAAGGTTGTTGTGCTCACTAAGGAAATAGTGGTCAGCAAGCCGCGCGATCACTGTGATCTTGATCTTGCTGACCTGTAAGACACTGATGCCAACTACCTCTAGTCCCATCGCCAGTACTCAGCAGTCGTTTGAGTTTACAGCACCCGCTTATTCTCAGGCGTCCCAACGTTCAAGATCAGCGGCGGCTACCTGTTCCATGCATTCAGCTGTAACCTTATGCCCCGCCCGCTGTATCTTGACGTTAGCCGTCTCACTGGCGCTTTCAGTGACCAAGAACCTTAGCAAGAATAAAGACTCCATTCTTTGGGAAGCCCACGCCATGTTTCTCTTCATCGGCCAAAAACACAAGTGCATGCTCCGGTTGGTTAGATATCCAGGCCTCGTACTTGGCAACCCAGAGAACCAGGTGAGCCTCAAGTTGAGCAAGGAACACTACAAGCTTTCCTGAATTTCGGTGAGAAGGCGGAGCCGCCCGAAAAAAGCGGTCTGCACGCAGCCACTCAAGGAGAGATTGGTTGAGAGGGCGGAACGTGTGAACGGTAATCGCTCTTATCAACGCATGAAGCTGCCTCTCCTCCTCGTTCATTTCTGCATAGGTCGCGACAAACAGCCGATCAACTCCTGGGGGTAGAGAAGATGTTTCTGGTAGTCGTCTCCTCAGCTGAGCAGCAAGGCGTTTGACAAGTTCCCGTTGAGCCGAATACGCCGCGTCTCCGGCTCGCAACAATGCGTAGAGCTCCGTCAGCCGACTCCTGCGATCTCTGGCTGTCTCACGCACCTGGAGAATCAACTCGGCTGTCGTTTTGTCTACGAAGCCCAGAGCAGCGATGAATGCCGCAAGCAGCGCTGGAGCAGCCCAAAAAGGTTCGGTAGGAGTTGCCACGTCCGTAGCCCCCACGCGTGCAGTGTAAGGCTAACGCTCAAGATCAGCGGCGGGAAGAACCTCGGTGCAGTATTCAAGTACAAGTAGGCCCGACCGCTGAATCTTGATGTTGGAAGGCAACGGCAGGGTCATGTTGCCTCTTCGGTAGAGGAAAGCTTTTTGAGGTAGTGGCTGGTCAGGGATTCTTTGGATACAAGCGCATACAGCTCCAAGAATTGGTGCTTTAGCTCTTGGCGCGAGCATTCAAAGAGTGGCTCAATATCGTCAAACTTTCCGCGGCCAACTCTGTAGACATGGACTATCTGACCATCCGTTACCAAGAAGAAATCACACTGTGTCCAATAACAGTAGCTTTTTGCTTGATCATGCGCTTTCTGGAGCTGCTTAGCTTTTGACAGATAGCTATCACGCTTGGCTTCTACTGTTAAAAGCGGCTGTCCTTTCAATGCGTCAAGCTGTGAGTTGAATGCGGCATGATCAATGACCAAGGTTGAGCCGCGTGAGCCGTGGGATGCGGGAACAGGCATGCCATCAAACCTATCCTCGTCAGTGTATCCAAGCCGGATGAGAAGCGGAACTGCAAACTTAATCTCTACTTCCTTTTCGGTTCTTAATTGCAAGCCAGCGACTTTGTCAAACCACCCATCTGAATTCCAGTCTCGGGGAGGAGAAAGTTGCTTCGTATCTGAACTCTCGGGTGTCTCCTTGGTAATGGATAGATAAATCCAGTCTTCTGTGCTGATCTCCCAACTGTCGCCATACCTTACCAAAGGCGGATTAACAGTGAGTCCCGCTTCACTTAGAATCCTAGTAATTTCTGCGGTATTGCTGTCTGATCTTTTCTCGTAGCCAAACTTGGCCAGCAGGGTGCGAAGCTTTAGCCGCTTTGAATCCGACGACGCACTCTCAACATCAGCGGCAAGAGCTTGGGCTATCTCGGGGAACAGGTCAGGTGACTTCATATCCAGAGTATAAGGTCAGATTGTCCTTCCAACGCTCAAGATCAGAAGCGGGCAGAGACTTCAGCATTGGCAGCTCCCTCCGCACCCGTCTTCTGTATCTTGATGTTAGGCCGCTGCGGCCTGGAACCGAATGCCATAAACTCTCCGACCTCTGCGATTCAGGTCGATGGTCGTCAGTAGCATTTCAGTATTCGGATCGAACGACTGAATATGGGCACTTAGCGCGGCGACCCTCGGTTCGTCATCGAGTAACAGTTCTGAGAGGTTGTCGATCGTCGTGAAGTCAAATGGCAAGGCGTGGACTCCCATTTGACAAACCTTGTGCAGATCGAACACATGAACTCCTCGACCTCGCGCAGCCGCTTCCTTACGAAGGCTAGGGTTGATGCGTTCCATCATCACGAGCGCTCTTATTGCGCAACCATTTACGACATAGCGGGCGATAGCGATGATGCCTTTCGCTGCTAAGGTCTCATCCCCAGGGAACAGAACGCTCTTGGTCAGTTTGAGGGTATCGTTTGGAACCATGTCAGCGTGCGCCCCCTCCTTGTCTGCGACCGAACGTATGAACTCTCTCAGAGTCATGCTGGAGCTGAAGAGATGCTGATCAAGCCAAGCTTGCATAGGCAGCATTGGCCCGGACTCGTTGAACAGTATCTCCATCTCGCTACCACCCTTGCCGTCGAAGCTCATCAGACCTGGAATGTACAGAACAGTATCCTCATCAATCATCGATTGGCTGCCGACAAGTGAATGAAGTTGCATCCCCGGGAAACATTGCGGCAGCAGCGAGATTTCCTTTCTCGCCTGCGTATCACAAAGCAGTTTGCGAAGTTCCGCAGCAATCGGACGATAGCTCTGCAGTGCGCCGTTGTAGTACGCATTCACGTTGACGCCGATCACCTGAAGCGAGGCGTTCAAGTGCTCTGCGAGTGGGACGTGGATGCCGGTATGCATTGAGTGGGCTGCAACGTGCGTGTGTTCAGCGGCCTAACGCTCGCCATCACCAGGCCGCTGAAGATTTTCGTTCAAAGGAGAGACTTGCTAGGGGGCGGCTCTGGTGAATGGCGTTGTTATGCTTTGGAGCAATCTCTTGAAACTTCAACCCCAGCGAAAAAGCACCCCCAACGAATCCGGCTAGGGCGATAAGTAAACTCCACAACTGCACAGGTTTTAACGAGCCTACCAGGTCGGCCACAGACATTTCTCCTGCGTTTATCCTTTGCACGGAACTAGAATTGTGCTTCAAGATCTTGCTCTTCCAGTCGCTTAATATCCCATTGAACTGAGGTGTGTTTAGCCTGGATGAGTCAAGAGGTACTGAAAGAACAAACCAGTCGTAACCAGGCTCAAGAAGTCCCTCGGCCTTTAGGCCTTCTTCGGTGATGACAAATATAGGCAGATGTCTTGAGTAAGCCATGGCCGCCTCGATATGGTTCCATGGTGTAGCAATACTGATATTCTTCAAGCTTTTCTCGTGGTTCCCGCCGCGTTTTTCAGTTCCGCTTGGAAAGTAACATCTCTCTAGAGCTATGACCATAATTCCTGAGCATCTGTCCATGAGCTCAGTAACGGCTTTCAAAGGTGCGTCGGAGCTAAAAGTGTTTCTTCCAACCGTTTGCGGCACCAAGCTTTCGCATCTAAGCCTATCCTCAACCGCTTTCACGAATTCTTCCTGCTTCGCATTGCAGGTAGAACCAACACTAACAAAGATTGATTTCGTTTCCATTTGAGTCTTGGAATTTAATAAGCATAACTTGTCATTGGACGGCTCTGAGAACCAGCCCGACTAACTCCGTTGCTTCTGTGAACCAAGTCCATCGTGTGGATGCGTCTCGTCCAAAAACCCCAAGCAGCCTAGATCCTTCCGATCCTTAAGGAGAATCCTCATGTGGTTCTCTGGTCAGTGAACCACATGTTCGTACAGTCACAAAAAGTCTGCAGGGCTGCTCACACCTAGAGGTCCACGGTTGAGCACATGGGTGTAGATCATCGTCGTGCTCACGTCCTGATGACCCAACAATTCCTAGATCGTACGGATGTCCTGGCCCCGTTCCAGAAGGTGCGTGGCAAAGGAATGGCGAAACGTATGACAGCTGGCAGCCTTGCTCACTCCAGCATCAGCAACCGCCTGCTTCACGGCCCGCTGCACCACGGTGGGGTCAAGATGGTGTCTCCCCTGAACTCCTGTTCTGGGATCCAGCCAGCGCTTCTGCTGGGGAAACACCCACTGCCAGGCCCACTCCTGATCTGCGTTGGGATACTTCCGTGCCAAAGCGTATGGCATGAGCACCCGGCCCCATCCGGCCGCCAGATCCCCCTGATGAAGACGTCGCACATCAAGCAGATGCTGCCGCAGCGCAGCAATCTGGCTCTGGGGAAGCATCGTGAGCCGATCCTTTCCTCCCTTGCCATCACGAACCACCAGTTCGCGTCGTTCGAAGTCCAGATCCTTGATCCTCAACCTCAGCGCCTCCATGAGCCGCAGACCACTGCCATACAGCAACCCCACGACCAACGCCGGCACACCCTCAAGGCGCTGACGGACGGCTTTCACCTCCCCCTCACTGAGCACCACCGGCAGCCGCTTGCGCGTCCGTGCCCGCACCACACCGTCGAGTTCCAGATCCCGCTCGAACAGCTCCCGGAACAGAAACAGCAGCGCACTCAAGGCCTGGTTCTGGGTTGAGGCACTCACCTGCAGGTCCACCGCCAGGTGATTGAGGAAGCCATTCACCTCGGAACTGCCCATCTCCCGTGGGTGTCGCAAGCCGTGGAAGCGCAGAAAGCGGCGCAGCCACTGCTCGTAGGTCTTCACGGTCCGGCGGGCGTAGTGCCGCACCTGCAGCTCCTCGCGGTAGCGCTGGATCAAGCCTGCAGGGCGAGGGGCGGTCATTCGCTGGCCAGAGGAGCACAACCCAAGGATTCCCGCGGCCGTCCACTTCCTCCCCCATGGGCCATGGCAGCCCACCCGGTCGCTCAACCACCAGACTGACCACTCCCGGCCGACACCTCCACCCCTGAATCAGGAAACCCTGCTGTTTGAGCCCACCGTGCCGGAGGTGGGGGCGCTGAAGGCGGTGCTGGCCTTTCCGAGCACCTATTCGGTGGGGATCACCAGCCTGGGCTACCAGGTGGTGTGGGCCAGCCTGGCCAGCCGCGTTGATGTGGATGTGCGGCGCCTGTTCACCGACCAGGGCGATCCGCCCCACCGCCAGCTCGATCTGTTCGGCCTGTCGCTCAGCTGGGAGCTCGATGGCCCCGTGCTGCTCGACCTGCTGCAGCAGCTGGGCATTCCGCTCTGGAGCCAGGAGCGGGGCGAGCGCGATCCGATCGTGTTCGGCGGCGGTCCGGTGCTCACCGCCAACCCCGAGCCGCTGGCACCCTTCTTCGATGCGGTGCTGCTGGGCGATGGCGAGCTGCTGCTGCCCGCCTTCATCGATGCCGTCCAGGCCAGGCGCCAGGCGCCGCGGGCCGAGCGGTTGCGGGCACTCGCCCAGATTCCCGGCATCTACGTGCCATCGCTGTACATCCCTCGCTACGGCGCGGCAGGAGAGCTGCTCGCTGTGGAGCCGATCGAGCCGGGCCTGCCGGCCACCATCGCCAAGCAGACCTGGCGCGGCAACACCCTCAGCCACTCCACCGTGATCACCCCGGAGGCGGCCTGGCCCTCCATCCACATGGTGGAAGTGGTGCGCAGCTGCCCAGAGCTGTGCCGCTTCTGCCTGGCCAGCTACCTCACCCTGCCCTTTCGCACCCCCTCCCTCGACGACGGCCTCATCCCCGCCGTGGAGAAGGGTCTGGCCGCCACCCAGCGGCTGGGCCTGCTGGGGGCCTCCGTCACCCAGCACCCGCAGTTCGCCGACCTGCTCACCTGGCTCGATGGCGAGCGCTTCGAGGGCACGCGCGTGAGCGTGAGCTCCGTGCGGGCCGCCACCGTGACCCCCCAGCTGGGGCGGATCCTGGCCAAGCGGGGCAGCAAGTCGCTCACGATCGCGATCGAAAGCGGCAGCGAACGCATGCGCCGGGTGGTGAACAAAAAGCTCGCCACCGAGGAGATCTTCGCCGCCGCCCGTTACGCCAAAGAAGGCGGGCTCAGCGGCCTGAAGCTCTACGGCATGGCCGGCCTGCCCACGGAAGACGACGCCGACATCGAAGCCACCGCCGATCTGCTGCTCGCCATCAAGGCGGCCACGCCAGGGCTGCGGCTCAGCCTCGGCGTCAGCACCTTTGTGCCCAAGGCCCACACCCCCTTCCAGTGGGAAGGGGTGCGGCCGGAAGCGGAGAAGCGGCTCAAGCGGCTGGCCCGCCGCCTTCAGCCCAAGGGCATCGAGCTGCGGCCCGAGAGCTACGGCTGGAGCGTGATCCAGGCGTTGCTGTCCCGCAGCGACCGGCGCCTCGCGCCGGTGATCGCCGCCGTGCGCGGCCGCCACGGGCAGCTGGGCGGCTGGAAGGCCGCCTACCGGGAAGCGGCCGCCGGCCACCAGGACGCCCCGCCCCACAGCAGCGGTGGGCCCATGCCGGCACCACCGCCCTGGCAGGAGGTGATCCACGCCGCCTGGAGTCCCGATCGGGTGCTGCCGTGGGTGCATCTGGAAGGTCCGCTGCCGCCGGCCACCCTGGCCGCGCACCGGCAGCAGGCGCTGGCGGGCGAAACCGCCGCCGCACTCACTCCGGCCTGAGCGCAGCGCCGTTGGGCGCCGCCGCCGCTGTGCTCGCCTGAGCCGCGGCGGGCAGCAGGTAGGCGCGGATGCCGGCGAACAGCACCCAGCCGGCGATGTTGAGGCGGCTGTCGTAGAGCGGCATGTCGGTGGCATGCAGGGCCACCAGCACCAGCGTGGCGCCCCACCAGGCCCGGTCGAACAGGGAGCCGGCCGCCATGCCACGCCGGGCGGCCATGATCAGCAGCCCCAGCAGCAACCCCACCAGCAGCAGCGCGGCCGGCAGCCCATGGCTCAGCGCCAGGTCGATCGGCAGGTTGTGCGGATGGCCGTGCCAGAAGCCGGTGCGCAGCGGGTAGATCACGCTGAAGGCAGCGGCGCCCCAGCCCAGCAGCGGCCGTTCCGCGATCAGCGTGAGGGCCACGCCCCACTGGCTGAGCCGGGTGATCGCCAGCGGCCGCTCGCTGGCGTGCTGCAGATCGGTGAGGCGGCCCCAGATCGCCTCCGGCACCAGCGCCCGCGATGGTCCCTGCAGCACCAGCGGCACCCCCGGCAGCACCGACAGGGCCACCGGCAGCAGCAACAGCAGCAGCAGCGGCAGCAGCCACAGCCAGCTGCGCGGACCCGCCACCACCGGCACCGCCAGCACCAGCGCCCCCCAGGCGTTGCGGGAATCGGTGAGATACAGGGAAGCGGCCAGCAAGGCCGCCAGGCCGAGCGCCGCGGCGCGGCGCTGCCAGCTCTGGCCGGCCTGCAGCAGCGCCGCCAGCGCGAACGGCCAGGCCACCGCCAGCCAGGCGCCGGCGATATTGGCGTAATCGAACAGGCCCGACAGGCGCCCCTCCGGCGTGCCCCCCGCGCCGATGTGCCAGATGATCGCCCCACCCAGGATCTGGAAGGGCCCCGCCCAGCCCCACCACAGCTGACCCAGGCCCGTGACGATCACCGGCACCGTGCCGGCCAGCAGCCACAGCCCCACGCGGCGCCGGGCGGCGGCGGTGGCCACATAGGGCTGGAAGCCCCAGAAGGCCCAGAAGAACGGCAGCCAGTTGCCCATCCCCACCCAGGCCAGCCAGCCGCTGGTGGCGCGGAAGCAACCGATCACCATGAAGGCGGCCACCACCAGCAGCACCCGGTTGGCGTTGTCCTGCAGGAAACGGCCCCGGCGACTGGCCGCCACCAGCGCCACCAGCAGCAGCAGCCCGGCGAGCAGGGCACTGCTGGGCAGCATGAACATCCCCAGCTGAAAGCAGCGCCAGCCCAGGGGTGGCGCCGTCTCGGGACGGGCGCTGTCGAGGCGATGAACCGGTAGCCGCATGGTCAGGAGAACACCGCCGTGCGACCGCGATACACCATCACCTGGCCGCGCAGATGCAGGCGCAGAGCCCGCGCCAGCGCCAGCCGTTCGGTGTCCCGGCCCTTGCGGATCAGGTCGTCCACGTCGTCGCGGTGGCTGACGGTGATCGTGGCCTGCTCGATGATCGGGCCGCCATCGAGTTCCTCGGTCACGTAGTGGGCGGTGGCTCCGATCAGCTTGACCCCCCGCTCCCAGGCGCGGTGATAGGGCTGGGCACCCTGGAAAGCGGGAAGGAACGAGTGGTGGATGTTGATCACCGGCGGCGCCCCCAGCAGGAACGTCGGGCTCAGCACCTGCATGTACTTGGCCAGCACCACCAGGTCGATGTCCAGCTCGCTCAGCAGCTGCCGCTGGGACTGCTCCACCTGCTCGCGGCTGCCGGCGTTGATCGGCAGATGCACGAAGCGGGCACCGAAATCGGCGGCGAGCGGCTGCAGATCCGGATGGTTCGACACCACCAGCGGCACCTGCATCGGCAGCTCACCGGCCCGGGTGCGCCAGAGCAGATCCACCAGGCAGTGGTCCTGCCGGCCCACGAAGATCGCCACACGCGGGTGGCCGTCGGAGAAGCGCAGCGAGCCTTCCCCCCCCAGCCGCTCGGCCAGCGCCATCGCCGCCGGGCCGATCGCCTCGCGCGGCAGACCGAAGCCCTCCACCTCCCACTCCAGCCGGCTGAGGAACAGGCCGGCGCCGGCATCGGTGTGGTGATCGGCATGGCGGATGTTGCCGCCATTGGCCGCCACCCAGCCCGACAGGGTGCTCACCAGCCCGGGACGGTCGGGGCAGATCACCTGAAGGATCGCCGTGGGAAGGGTCATCACCGCCAGGATTGTCTGGGCATTGTGCCGCCCGCCCTGGCGGGCCGGGCCATCCGCCGTGGTGGATGGTGGTGATCAGAGCCACAACGCTGCATGAACGGACGTAAAGTCCGCACGCCTGTTCCCGTCGTCATGGTCGCTCAGCTGGTTTTCGCGCTTCGTTCCGCCCTGATGCGCTTCGCCGTGCTCAGCCTTTCCGTGGTGCTCTGCCTGGGGCTGGCCGCCTGCGACGGCAACCAGGCACGCAAGCCCCCCACGATCAGCCCGGCGGACATGGCCGTGATCCAGCGCCAGGCCGCTGGCTTCCAGGCCGCCAAAGACCGGCTGCCGGAACTGGCCGAGCTGATCAACGAACGCAACTGGGTGTTCACCCGCAACCTGATCCACGGTCCGATGCAGGAAGTGGGCCGCGAGATGCTCTACATCAACCAGCGGCTGCTCCCCGCCGACCGCCCAGCCGCCACCAAGCTCGCCAACCAGCTGAAGGCCGCCCTGGCCGAACTCGATGAAGCCGCCAAGCTCCAGGACGGCGAGCGGCTGCGCAAGGGCTACATCAAGGTGGCCAGCGGTTTCGGCGCCTACAGCGACGTGATCCCCGCCGACCCGCTCGGTTGATCGGCTGATTGGCGATCCCCTGCGGTAGCCAGCCTCAACCGCAGGGCATCACGGCTGCATGGTGCCTCGATGTGATTGTGGCCCGATCTGGTGGAGGCCCAATGTCATGCAAGCCCAGCTCCACGGCGATTCAATGCCATGGCAGTTCTGCTCGGCATACCGGAAAAAGTTGGCGACTCAATGGCACGGCAGGGCAATGGCACGCCGGGCCGCTGCCAGTGAGGCGTGTCTCCCTGTCGCTTGGGTCACTCCTTGGCAGCAGGTTCACCGCAACGCCCCTCGCCCCGGGCTCACATCCAGGCGTCGGCCGCAAATCCCTCGGATGCTTGCCGCAAAATCCACAGGAACGTAGCAACCCATACAACAGCTTGATTCTCTCCACATGAGCAAGTGGCTCGGTGGGCTTTACCAACTCCCACGCACTCACTACGTTCGGAGTTGAATGCCCCAGCTTCTTGATGCCGATCCCTCTCCGTTTGCCTCAGGGGTGCGGCATCAGGGTTGGCACCTTGGCCGCCTGCCTCACGGCGCTGGCAAGCTCGCCCGCTCTCGCTGGCATTGATTGCGTTGGCTTCGCAGAGGCCTGCGACCCGAAGAACGGCACGATCGTTACTGACACGGGGTCCGTCAACACCGAAAGGGTTCCCGAGAGCATCACGCTCATCAGCGACGCCATCGTGAACGGCAAGGAACGGGAGATCCCCCAGACATCCTTGAGCTTCGACACAAGCAGCTTCAAGGAGCACCCGTTCTACAAAATCACCTTTGACTACTTCTATTCCTCCTCAACTCCACAGTCCTATCTTTTCGGCTATTCCATCAACGACAAGTTCTTCCAGATCAGCAACCCGAAAGAGACGGAACAAAAAGGCACCATCACATTCGATGTGGCCTTCAAAGACACCTTCGGATTCGTTCAGCAATCCATCAACCCAGAGAAGGAATCTTCTGCCAGCACCGTGATCTCCGGCCTGCTGGTGGAGTCAAGCCCGGTGCCCATTCCCGGCCCGCTGCCCGTGCTCGGTGTGGCCGCCGCCTTCAGCTGCAGCCGGAAGCTCAGGAAGCGGATCGCCAGCCGCAGGCCTTGAGCGCCAGCCACAGGCACGGATCGCCAGCCGCTGACACGGAGCGCCAGCCGCCACTCCCGCTGGCGGCCACTGCCGTCGCAACGTGCATCCCGCTGGCATCCGTCGCTCCACAGGGTGGAACGGCTCGGCTGATGATCGCTGCAGCCCCCTGATCCGCCCCAGATCCCTCTGACGGCACCTCCCCTGCACCACCCCCCACGCCCCACGCCCACCTCCCGGGTGGTGGTGGTCGGCGCCGGCATCATCGGGCTGGCTGCCGCCTGGTGGCTGCAACGCCACGGCCATGCGGTGGTGCTGGTGGATCCAGCCCCGCACGGCCCCCAGCCCGACGGCAGCGGCAGCAGCGCCGCGCTGGGGGTGCTGATGGGGGAGGTGTTCCACCGCAGCAGCGGCCGGGCCTGGCGGCTGCGGCAGCAATCGTTGCGGCTGTGGGAGCGGTGGCGCGCCGAGCTGGCCATGGCCGGTCAGCCGGTGCCCCACCGGCCGGGCCTGCTGCTGCTGGCCGCCGACGCTCAGGAGCAGGCGCGCCTTGAAGCCCTTGCGCTGAGCCGCCAGGCGATGGGCCTGGCCATGGAGCTGTGGCAGCGGCCAGCCCTGGAAGCCCTTTGCCCTGCCCTGCCGCACGGCGCCCTGGCGGGGCTGTTCTCCCCCCGTGACGGCCAGCTCGATCCCCTCGCCGCCATGGCCGCCTTCCGCCACGACGGCCAGGCGCGCGGCCTGGAGCTGCGGGCGGATCGGGTGGAGGCCCTGGAGCGCCGCAACGACCGCTGGCAGGTGTCGCTGCAGGGTGGCGGCGGGCTGGAGGCCCCCTGGGTGCTGGTGGCCGCCGGCCTGGCCAGCCCGGCGCTGCTGGCGCCGCTCGGCCATGAGCGGCCGCTGGAGCCGGTGCTGGGCCAGGCCGCCGAGCTGGAGATCGGCCCTGAGCTCACCGCTGCATGGCCAGCGAGCGTGGTGTGGCGGGGCCTCAACCTGGTGCCACGCCCGCAGCGGCGGCTGTGGCTGGGCGCCACCCTGGAGCCCGGGCTCAGCGCCGATCCAGCCCGCTGGAGCGCCCTGCGCCAGCTCGAAGGCGAAGCGCCGGAATGGCTCGCAGACGCGCGCGTGCTGCGCCGCTGGCAGGGCCTACGGGCGCGGCCGATGGGCCGGCCGGCACCGTTGCTCGAGCAGCTGGAGCCGGGGCTGTTGCTGCTCTCCGGCCACTACCGCAATGGCGTGCTGCTGGCGCCAGCCAGCGCCGCCTGGGCCGCTGACGCGATCGCTACCGGGAACAGGAGCATTACCTGTCGTTAACGTTCGCGCCCGCGCCCTTGGATAGGTTCCGGAGGAAGCACTCCGCTCGCCTGTCGTCCCAATGGCCTCCCCCACCCGATTGCACCGCCGTCCGTTCGCCCGTCTGGCGCTGCCGCTCGGCCTGGGCGCGGCGATGGCGCTCACGGCCTGTGGGGGAGGCAGCGGGGGCGGCGGGGGCGGCCAGCTCACCGGCACCCTCAACGGCGCCGGCGCCTCCTTCCCCTCCTCCATCTATCAGAGCTGGTTCCAGCAGCTGGCCTCCACCGGCTTGAAGGTGAACTACCAGTCGGTGGGCTCCGGCGCCGGGGTGCGCCAGTTCATCGCCGGCACCGTGGATTTCGGCGCCAGCGATGCGCCGATGGACGCTGAGGACCTCGCCAAGGTGAGCCGCGGCACCGTGCAGGTGCCGATGACGGCCGGCGCCATCGCCGTGGCCTACAACCTGCCCGGCTGCGAGCTCAAGCTCACCCAGGCCCAGGTGGCGGATGTGTTCCTCGGCAAGATCAAGAACTTCAAGGAGCTGGGCTGCGCTGATCAGCAGATCAACGTGGTGTATCGCTCGGATGGCTCCGGCACCACCTACAACTTCACCAACAGCCTGGCCGCCTTCAGCGAGGCCTGGAAGAGCGGCCCGGGAGCCGGCAAGGCGGTGGCCTGGCCGGTGGGCGTCGGCGCCAAGGGCAACGAGGGCGTGGCCGCCAACCTGGGCCAGAACCGCGGCAGCATCGGCTACGTGGAAACCTCCTTTGTGATGTGAAGGGTGATCTGCAGGCGGCCGCCGTTCAGAACAGGAGCGGCGACTTCGCCAAGCCCGACAGCGAAAACGCCAGCAAGGCGCTGGCCGCCATCGATCTCGGTCCCGACCTGATCGGCAGCGATCCCAACCCCTCGGCCGGCTACCCGATCGTCACCTTCACCTGGATCCTGCTCTACAAAACCGGCAACGGCGAGAAGGCCGAGATGCTGAAGAAGGTTTTCAACACCACCTTGTCGGAAGAGTTCCAGAGCAAGGCCCCCACGCTGGGCTACGTGAGCCTGCCGCCAGAGGTGATCACCAAGGCCAAGGCGGCTGTCGACAGCATCAGCAAGTAACCCTGGCCGGTTCGGCCGGACGGTGTGCCTCACGCGGCAGCGCGGCACACCGTCCACGGCCAGCTTCAGGCCCCGACCTGCGCCAACGGCTTCCCAGCCCGGATTCCTGCCCCTGAAGAGCAAAAAAAAGCTCTCCACATGGAGGGCTTTTCTGCTGAGACCTGAGGGCCGGTGGCAGGCCCGAAGGCCTGCCCGACGCTCACTTGCTCTCGGTGAACTCGGCGTCGATCACGTCGTCGGCGGCAGCACCGGAGGCGGAGGCACCGTTGCCCGCCGCTCCGTTGGCCGCCGCTTCCGCGGCACCGGCCTGCTGATACACAGAGGCGCCCAGGGCGTAGAGCTCCTGTTGCAGCTCTTCGAGCAGGCTCTTCATGGCGGTGAAGTCTTCCTTCTCGACCGCTTCCTTGAGCTGGACGCGCTTGGCTTCCACCTTGTCCTTGGCGTCGGCGGCCACCTTGTCGCCCAGTTCGCCGAGCTGCTTCTCGGCCTGATACACGAGGGTTTCGGCCTGGTTCTTCAGGTCGATGCGCTCGCGCTTCTCCTTGTCGGCCGTGGCGTTGAGCTCGGCGTCCTTCACCATCTTCTCCACCTCGTTGTCGCTGAGGGTGGAGGCGCCGGTGATGGAGATGCTCTGCTCCTTGCCGCTGCCCTTGTCCTTGGCGGTCACGCTGAGGATGCCATTGGCGTCGATGTCGAAGGTGACTTCGATCTGGGGCACGCCGCGGGGGGCCGGGGGAATGCCGTCGAGACGGAAGGTTCCCAGGCTCTTGTTGTCGGACGCGAGCTCACGCTCGCCCTGCAGCACGTGGATCTCCACGTTCGTCTGGCCATCCACCGCGGTGGAATACACCTCCGACTTCTTGGTGGGGATGGTGGTGTTGCGGGTGATCATCTTGGTCATCACGCCGCCCAGGGTTTCCACACCCAGTGACAGCGGGGTGACGTCGAGCAGAAGGATGTCCTTCACCTCACCGGCCAGCACACCGCCCTGGATGGCGGCGCCCACGGCCACCACTTCGTCGGGGTTCACGGTCTGGTTGGGGTCCTTGCCGGTGACCCGCTTGACCAGTTCCAGCACCGCGGGGATGCGGGTGGAACCCCCCACCATCACCACCTCATCCAGCTCGCTGCTGGCGAGTTTGGCGTCCTTGAGGGCCTGCTCCACCGGCACCCGGCAGCGATCAATCAGCTTGCTGGCCAGCTCCTCGAACTTCGCCCGGGTGAGGGTGACATCCAGGTGCTTGGGACCTTCCGGGGTGGCCGTGATGAACGGCAGGTTGATCTCGCTCTGGGTGGCGCTGGAGAGCTCGATCTTGGCCTTCTCGGCCGCTTCGGTGAGGCGCTGCAGGGCCTGCTTGTCCTGGCGCAGGTCGATGCCTTCGTTGGCCTTGAAGGAATCCGCCAGGAAGTCGACGATCACCTTGTCGAAGTCATCGCCGCCCAGATGGGTGTCGCCACTGGTGGAGAGCACCTCGAACACGCCATCGCCCACTTCGAGCACGGACACGTCGAAGGTGCCGCCGCCGAGGTCGAACACCAGGATGCGCTCGTTGCTCTTGCGATCCAGGCCATAGGCCAGGGCCGCCGCGGTGGGCTCGTTGATGATGCGCAGCACTTCGAGGCCGGCGATCTTGCCGGCGTCCTTGGTGGCCTGGCGCTGGGAGTCGTTGAAGTAGGCGGGCACCGTGATCACCGCCTGGGTGACGGTTTCACCGAGGTACTTGCCGGCGTCTTCCGCCAGCTTGCGCAGCACCTGGGCCGACACTTCCTCCGGGGCGAACTGCTTGTTCAGCACCGGGCACTTGACCTTCACATTCGAGCCGGCTTTCTCAACGCCGTAGCTCACTTCCTTCGATTCCTCGTTGACCTCATCCACCCGGCGGCCGATGAAGCGCTTGACGGAATAGAAGGTGTTTTCAGGGTTCATCACCGCCTGGCGCTTGGCGATCTGCCCCACCAGCTGGTCCTGGTTCTTGGTGTAGGCCACCACCGAAGGCGTGGTGCGGAAGCCTTCAGCGTTGGCAATCACCGTGGGCTTGCCGCCCTCCATGACCGCCACGCAGCTGTTCGTTGTGCCCAGATCAATTCCAACAACCTTGCCCATGGTGTCCCACCTCCTCTGATCGGATCGTGTTCTTACCGCTGCATCCTCAGCAACAGGGGCTTGGCGAGGCGAGGGGTGGTTTCCGAACTGCAGCCGTACCACGGGCCCTTCAGCGGTGCGGCCGGGCCCGTGGGGATGCCGCTGCTGACGGTGCTGCCCATGGCACCGCCTGTGGGCCACCGCTGGGCCACCGATGATGCCGCAGAGGCCCCGGAGGCCTCAGCCGCCGCTGGTGGCACCGCCGCAAGCCCCCCCATGACCCACACCATCTGCGGCCAGACCGCCCTGCTGGGCGTGCTCGGCGACCCGGTGCGCCATTCGCTCTCGCCGGTGATGCACAACGCCGCCCTGCGCGCACTCGGCCTCGACTGGATCTATCTGGCCCTGCCGGTGGCTGCCGCCGAGCTGGCCACCGTGGTGCGCGGCCTTGAAGCCGTCGACTGCCGCGGCCTCAACGTCACCCTGCCCCACAAACAGGCCGTGGCCGCCCTGGCGGCGGAACTCAGCCCCCTGGCCCGCCGGGTCGGGGCCGTCAACACCCTGGTACGCCGCGAGGCGGGCGGCTGGCTGGGCACGAACACCGATGTGGACGGCTTTCTGGCGCCCCTGCGACAGGCGGCGGCGGGCGGCGGGGCCGACGGCTGGAGCGGGCGGCGCGCCGTGCTGCTCGGCTGCGGCGGCAGTGCCCGCGCCGTGGTGGCCGGTCTCACGGAGCTGGGCCTGGGGCGCATCACCGTGGCCGCCCGCGACCCCGGCCGCCTGGCGGCCTTCCAGGCCAGCTGCGGCGACTGGGCACCAGCCCTGGACAGCTGGCTCTGGAGCGCACCCTCCGGCGGCGGGGACGGCAACGCCGCCGCTGCTGGCCCCAGCCTGGCGGAACGGCTCAGCGAGGCGGATCTGGTGGTGAACAGCACGCCGGTGGGGATGGGCGTGCGCCCCCTTACACCGGCTGCACTGGCGGCAACGGCTGCCACAGGGTCCACGCCATACCCAGCCGCCACCCGCTCCCCCCTGGCGGCGGCGGAGCTGGAGGCGCTGCGCCCCGGCACGCTCGTCTACGACCTCATCTACACGCCCCGCCCCACCCCGCTGCTGCAGGACGCCGCCGCCCGAGGCTGCCGCACCCAGGACGGCCTGGAGATGCTTGTGCAGCAGGGGGCTGCCGCCCTGCAGCTCTGGCTCCAGGCGGCCGGCCAGGCGCTGCCGGTGCCCGTTGACGCCATGCGCGAAGCGGCCACAGCATGGCTGGGGGCACCTACCGTGGGCGGACCCGGCCCCGGCTGATGGACATCCCCATCTGGCAACGTTTGCTGGCCGTTCTGGCCTACCTGCTGCCCTGGAGCGACGCCCTTCCCTTCGGCAGGGACCTGTTCGGCCTGTTTCCACTGCTGCAGTGGCTGGCCGTTCCGGCGCTGCCGCTGGCCACGCTCCAGCAGCTCGTTCCCTTCGGCGGGTTCGTGATCTTCCTGGTGCTGTTTCTGGCGGTGGTGCGCAACCCGCGGGTTCCTTACTTCATCCGCTTCAACGTGCTGCAGGCGATCCTGATCGACATCGTGCTGATCCTGGTCTCGCTCACCTTCCAGATCCTGCTGAGCCCTCTGGCGGGCAGCTTCGCCCTGCGCACCCTCAGCAACACGGTCTTCCTCGGCACGCTGCTGCTGGTGCTGTTCTCCGTAATCCAGTGCGTCCGCGGCAAGGAACCCGACATCCCCACCGTGTCCGAGGCGGTGCGCATCCAGCTCTACTAAGGGGCCGCTGAAGGCCGGTCAGCCCGGCGGGTAGGGTGGTGAGTCCGTCGCTGGTCGCCCACGGGCTGCCGGCCTCATCCGAGCCCGTCACGGAGCTTTCACTCCCGCCATGTCGCAGAAGCCTTACTACGAAACGATGTACATCCTTCGTCCGGATATCCCGGAGGAAGAGGTGGAGACGCACGTCAACAAATACCGTGACATCGTCACCGAAGCCGGCGCCGAGGTGCTCGACACCCAGATGCGCGGCAAGCGGCGTCTGGCCTACACGATCGCCAAGCATCGCGAAGGCATCTACGTGCAGCTCAACCACAATGGCGATGGCCAGCAGGTGGCCCTGCTGGAGCGGGCCATGCGTCTCAGCGAAGACGTGATCCGCTACCTCACCGTCAAGCAGGACGGCCCGATGCCCGCACCTCGGGCCGGTGGCGCCGCGGCGCCCGCCGATGCCGATGCTGCCGTGGCCGTGGCCTCCTGAGGCCCAGCCAAAAAAGAAGCCGTATCCGGGAGTGCCAACGCTGTTGCAGTCCCGGATACGCTGAAGCACCGTTTCTTTTCTGGGCGTTGTCCCAATACGTCCCCACTGACCCGATCGGTTCTCCGAAACCGAAGGCAAAGCCTCCGTCTGCCTCCGGCTCGGAGCAGCCCTTGGAGGGGGACCTGGAGGTTGCTCGCCTTGAGCTGAAGTCCAGCAAGATGCAGCTGAAAACGGTGCATCTGCGTCTCAGCCGCACCCAGCAGGACCTGGAAGTCACGCGGCGTCAAAAGTCGGAACTGGAGACGCTGGTCTCGGAGCTGCCCGAGATCTTCGAGCGCAAGTTCAAGGAGCGCTGTGCCCCGATTCTTGAGCGGCAGCGCCTGCTGATCGAAGAAAACCAGTGGCTGCGGCAAACCCTGCAGCACGTCCTGCCTGGTTTCAACCCCCAGCAGCGGGCTCTGATGCCCGGACCGGACTCAACGCCTGCACCGGCCCCCCCGCCGGCACCCGGTCCTGAAGCCGCAGCCAAACCAGCCGATGCTCCATCGAAATCCGGGGCGTCGTCCGGAACCCGCCGGGGTCTGAGCTGGCCGAAGCGTCCTCTGGCCGGCGGCCCCGCTCTGCCACGCACGCGACGCCAGCTGGTGCTGATCGGCGGCTTGGTGGGCCTGCTGTCGCTCGGCGGCACCCTGGGTTACCAGCAGCTGCGACGTGCCTCCAACGCCTCCCCGGCCGACACTGCCGCAGGTGCCACGCAGAAGCAGGGCGCCAGCAGCCAGGGCGCAGCTGTTGCCACAGCCAAAGCCCTCGGGGCCGATGAGGTGGCTCTGGTCAGCAACCAGGAGAACTGGGTGGAGGTGCGCAACGGCGCCGGCACCTACCTGTTCGTCGGGTTGCTGAAAGGGGAGAAGCGCTTTTCCCTCAACCAGGGGCTGCAGGTCTTTGCCGGTCGCCCTGACATGATCACGATCCAGCAGGGCATAGGGCCGGCCCGCCAGCTGGGCCAGGTCAGCGACGTGACCTGGGTCACGATCCAGCCGGAAGGGGCGGCCAGTGGTTCTGGGCCCACCAGCTCAGGAGCAGCACCAGCTTCCCCCTGAGCCAACGAGCCAACGGCCAGATGCTGACGCTGTGACGCGCTCGCTCGGCTCTAACGCCGCCGCGCGGCGGCCCACAGGCGCGTGGGCAGGCCCCACATGTAGATGAACCCTTCGGCTGCCCGTTGATCGAAGCGATCGTCGGCGCCGTAGGTGGCCATGTCGGGCACGTAGAGGCTCTCGCTGGAGGAGCGGCCGATCACGGTGGCATTGCCCTTGTGGAGGCGGATCCGCACCGTGCCGCTGACGGTGAGCTGGGTGCGGTCCAGGAAGCCGTCAAGCGCCTCCTTGAGCGGGCCGAACCAGAGGCCCTGATAGACGAGATCGGCCCAGCTGGTTTCGATCTGGCGCTTGTAGCGCAGCACGTCGGCGGCCAGGGTGAGGCTTTCCAGTTCCTGGTGAGCCTTGATCAGCAGCAGCAGGCCAGGGGTTTCGTAGATCTCCCGCGACTTGATCCCCACCACCCTGTTCTCGATCATGTCGAGACGGCCGAAGCCATGGCTGCCGGCCAGGGCGTTGGCGCGACGCACCAGCGCCACTGGATCAAGTCGTTCGCCGTTGATCGCCACCGGATTGCCCTGCTCGAAGGTGATCTCCACCACCTCGGGCTGCTCCGGCGCCGCGCTCACGGAGCAGGTCATGGCGTAGATCTCTTCGGGCGGCTCAACCCAGGGATCCTCCAGGGGGCCAGCCTCGATGCTGCGGCCCAGCAGGTTCAGGTCGATCGAAAAGGGTGAGGCCTTGCTCACCGGCACCGGGATGCCGCAACGCTCCCCATAGGCGATCGTCTCCTCCCGGCTCATGCCCCACTCGCGCGCCGGAGCGAGCACCTTGAGCTCGGGCGCCAGGGCCCCGATCGCCACATCGAAACGCACCTGGTCGTTGCCCTTGCCGGTGCAGCCATGGGCCACCGCGTCGGCGCCCACCTCACGGGCCACCTCCACCAGGCGACGGGCGATCAGCGGGCGGGCCAGGGCGGTGGAGAGGGGATAGCGGCCCTCGTAGAGGGCGTTGGCGCGGATGGCGGGAAAGGCGAAGTCGGTGATGAACGGCTCGATCAGATCGCCCACGATCGACTGGCTGGCGCCGGAATCGAGCGCCTTGCGGCGGATCGGCTCCAGCTCATCGCCCTGGCCGAGGTCGGCCGCGAAGGTGATCACCTCCTCCACGCCGAATTCATTCAGGAGGTAGGGGATGCAGACGCTCGTGTCCACACCGCCGGAGTAGGCGAGCACCACGCGTTTCGCCCGGGACGTCCGTTCCTCCTTTGTCATTCGCTCAGTGCCTCGCTCGGATCCGGTTGCTGGATTCTCCCCCAGCGGCGGGCGATCCAGAACCCCATCAGCAGGGGGGGCAGCAGCAGCAGCGCCCAGACGATCGCCGGCGTGGGCGTGAGCGCCACCGGCCAGCGGCGGCCGGCGGCCACCAGCAGGCCACTGAGCAGCAGGGCAACGGCCCACACCCGCAGAATCCCGACCGCCTTGGATGCCGACAAGAAACAGGGGCAGAGGCCTGATCTATGGTGGTAGATCGGCGAACCGGGCGCAGCGTTGGTTTTCCCAGCCTGAACATTCCCGCTGATCTGCATTCATGAGCACCCTCGACAGCGTCAATCCCTCCCTCACCCGCTACGGGCGGGAAGAGCCGGCACCGGTGCTCCCCCTGCGGGACGAACCGGACCTGCTGAGCTGGCTGGAAACCAGCGGTCGGCTGGTGGTGGATGAGGAAACCGCCGCTCCCGATGTGAGCACGGTGGAAGAAGAGGAGCTCTCCGCCCTGATGGGCGAGAAAGAGGATTACAGCCCCGCCGACGAAGCGAGCGACGAAAGCTGGGAAGACTGACCCTCCCATCCGTCCGGTTACGAGGAACGGGCCTGAACGGCCGCCATCGCCCCTGATCCTTGGCCTCCACCTCCCCGCTCACCGTTCCCGGCCGGCTGCGTTCCCCCGCTACCGCCCTCACCCTGCTGCTCGTGGCGGCGGCCTTGGGCTGCGATCTCTGGTTCCGGGTGTCCCAGCTCACGCTGCCGCTGCTGCTGGCGGCGCTGGTGAGCTGGACGCTGTGTGTGTGGGGGGTGCCGCGTCTGCGGGCCCTGAAAGTGGGCCAGGTGATCCGGGAAGACGGTCCCCAGGGCCACCTCAGCAAGGCCGGCACCCCCACGATGGGCGGTCTGCTGGTGGTGCCGGTGGGGGTGATCGTGGGCGGGCTGATCGCTCCGGCCGATGAGCGCCTGCTGGCAGTGGCCGCCATCACCCTCGCCTTCCTGGTGATCGGCGGCTTCGACGACTGGCGCAGCCTCACCCGCCGCACCAACACCGGCCTGACCCCGAAGGGGAAGCTGGTGCTGCAGGCGCTGGCGGCGGTGCTGTTCCTGGCCTGGGGCAGCTGGCGCGGCTGGTTCAGCGGCGATGTGGGCCTGCCGTTCGGCTGGGTGCTGCCGCTGGGCCTGCTGCTGCTGCCACTGGGTCTGTTCGTGTTCCTGGCCGAAAGCAATGCCACCAACCTCACCGATGGCCTCGACGGCCTGGCGGCAGGCTGCGGCGCCGTGGTTTTCACCGGCTTCGCCCTGCAGCTGATGCTGCGTGGCCACAGCGGCGACCCCGCCATGGCCGGCTTCTGCGCGGCGATGGCGGGCGCCTGGCTGGGCTTCCTGGGCCACAACCGCCACCCCGCCCGGGTGTTCATGGGCGACACCGGCTCACTGGCGATGGGGGCGGCGCTCACGGCGGTGGCCTTGCTCACCGACAGCCTCTGGCCCCTGCTGCTGATGGGCGGGGTGTTCGTGGCCGAGTCCCTGTCGGTGATCCTGCAGGTGTGGGTGTTCAAAGCCACCAAGGGCCCCGATGGGCAGGGCCGGCGGCTGTTCCGCATGGCGCCGCTGCACCACCATTTCGAGCTGGCGGGCAACCCGGAGCAGCGGGTCGTGGTGGGGTTCTGGCTCGCGAGCGTGGCCTTGGTGCTGCTCGGCCTGCTGCTGCTGCCCTGAGCCTGGAGCGCTGCGGCGCAGGGCGGAGCTGAGCAGAATCGAAAGGGTGGCTCCCACCCCCGCGTCCATTCCCCGCACTGCGAGCGTCGCCTTGGCTTACTTCACCTGGAAGGAAACGGGCCTGACGGCCGATTGCGCCAGCCTGGAGGCGATGGCGGCCCGCTTCGAGGAGGCCGCCGGCCTGATGCGGCGCATGGCGCAGGAGGGCTTCCAGCTGGAGCGCCACAGCGACGGCCAGCACATCACCCACGCCGATGCGCAGGTGTTCGAGGCCTATGGCTTCGTGAGCGAAGAGCCGCCGGTGCGCCAGCTTGATCTGATCGCCGATTCCTGACCGAGACGGGCAGACGGAGGCATTCTGATCGGGGCGGGCTCATGGAAGCCTGCTGATGGAGGCGTGCTGACGGAGGTGGTGCGATCGGGGCGGGTGAGATCCCGGCGGTGAGATCGTGACGGTGCATCGCGGCGCTCAGGAGCGACGCAGGAAGCCCACCAGCCACACGATCACAAACGCCAGCGACGAAAGGCCGAGATAGATGAGCACGCCGTTCTGCAGGCCGTCGATGGTCCATCCGAACGGCAGCCCATCGACGCCGTCACCGGTGGACGCGAAGGCCAGAACGGCAGGCGAGACGATCAAGGCAGGCGGGGCCGACACGCTGCTCTTCTAGCAGGGCCCAGCGGGGGAGCAGGATCAAGGGCAGCTGCCCCCCCGTGATGACGGCGCCCACCTTCCCTCGCACCCTGATGCTGCTGGGCAGCGGCGAGCTGGGCAAAGAAGTGGCCATCGCCGCCCAGCGCCTCGGTTGCCGCGTGATCGCCGTCGACCGCTACGTCGGTGCGCCCGCCATGCAGGTGGCCGATGCGGCGGAGGTGATCCCCATGACCGATGCGGCGGCGCTGCTGACCGTGGTGCGGCGCCACCGGCCCGATCTGGTGATCCCGGAGATCGAGGCCCTGGCCGTGGATGCCCTGGCCGAACTGGAAGCGGAAGGCGTCACCGTGATTCCCACGGCGCAGGCCACAGCCGTGACCATGAACCGTGACCGCATCCGGGACCTGGCCGCCGGCACCCTGGGCCTGCGCACCGCCCGCTTCGCCTATGCCGGCAGCGCCGAGGAACTGGCCGCCGCCGCCGCGCCGCTCGGTTGGCCCGTGGTGGTGAAGCCGGTGATGAGCTCCTCGGGCAAGGGGCAGAGCGTGGTACACGGCCCCGAAGGCATCGCGGCGGCCTGGGAGGCGGCGCTGGCCGGGGCGCGCGGGGCCGGCGCGCGGGTGATCGTGGAGGAGTTCCTGCGGTTCGAGCAGGAGATCACCCTGCTTACGGTGCGGCAGTGGAACGGCCCCACTCTGTTCTGCCCGCCGATCGGCCACGTGCAGGAACGGGGCGACTATCAATGCAGCTGGCAGCCCGCCTGCCTCGCACCGGCCCAGCTGGAGGCGGCCCAGGCGATGGCCTTGAAGGTGACCGATCACCTGGGCGGTGCCGGCCTGTTCGGCGTGGAGTTCTTCCTCACCGGCGCCGCCGGCTCCACGGACCCCGACACGGTGGTGTTCTCGGAACTCTCGCCCCGGCCCCACGACACGGGCCTGGTGACGCTGGCCGGCCAGAACCTCAGTGAGTTCGAGCTGCACCTGCGCGCCGTGCTGGGGCTGCCGATCCCCACCATCCAATCCACAGGTCCCGCCGCCAGCCGGGTGATCCTGGCCGGCGAGCAGCTCAGCAGCGTGGCCTACACCGGCGTGGCGGCGGCCCTGGCCGAGCCCGACACCACGGTGCTGCTGTTCGGCAAACCGGAGGCAAGGCCCCACCGGCGCATGGGTGTGGCCGTGGCGCGCGGCGCCGATCTGGCCGAGGCACGGGAGCGGGCCGATCGCGCCGCCGCCCGGGTGGAGGTGGTGGCAGCGCCCTGACCTGGCGAGCCAGGGGAATGGGTTTTAAGGTGCGGCCATCGGAAACCTCAATGCCCAAGGCCCAGTCGCGTCGTAGCCCTCTCTCCGCCACGGCCCGGGTGCAAGACCGTGGGCCGACTGTTGACCCTGCCGCTGGCCTGCGCGACGGCGCGCCGGTGGATGGCTCAGCGCGCCGGGGCAACGGTGGCAAGGGCCCCCGGCGCCGTCTGCATCGCCCCTCTGCACTGGTGGGTCTGGCCTGCGGCGTAGGCCTGACCCTGCTCGTCACCGGGCCCCTGCCCCAGCTGCTGGGCACCGTGATGGCCGGGCTGATGAAGGCGGCGCCCTCGGTCGGCAGCCTGGTGGCGCCCCTCGGCCTCGACCAGCACCGCATCGTGGTGCTGGGCACCGATCACGTGGGCGCCAATACCGATGTGATGTTCACCGTCGAGGTGCAGGACGGCATCACCCGGCTGACCCAGGTGCCGCGGGACACCTTCATCGAATCCGAACAACACGGTGTGCTGAAGGCCAATGCCCTCTACGCCATGGGTGGTGTGGAGGAGGTGAAGGCACAGCTCACCAGCTTGCTGGGCGTTCCGGTGGACCGCTACGTGCTGGTCAACCTCAATGCCGTGCAGAAGCTGGCCGATGCCCTGGGCGGTGTGGAAGTGGATGTGCCCAAGCGCATGTACTACACCGACAGCCGCCAGGACCTCTACATCGACCTCTACCCGGGCGTGCAGCTGCTCAAGGGCGAGGCGCTCGAGGGTTTCCTGCGCTACCGCAACGATGAACTGGGCGATCTCGGCCGCATGGAGCGTCAGCAGATGGTGCTGCGGGAAGTGTTCCGCAAGCTGGCCCAGCCCGGCACGGTTGCCCAGTATCCGGCGCTGATCCAGCTGGCCGGCGAGAATGTGAGAACCGATCTCACGCCGATGGAGCTGGGCGCCCTGCTCTCCACCATGGGCTCCACCAAGCTCAGCACCAACCGCCTGCCGGGGCGGCTCTTCTGGCAGGACGACCTGAGTTACTGGATGCCGGACACCAACACCAACCATCCCGCCAGCAGCGACAGCGAAGAACCGCCGGCCTTCTGAGCAGACCGGCCGACGGCCCACTCGGGTTCAGCTTCAGGGGGTGCGTGCACGCAGGGCGCCGGTCACGTCCACCAGGGGAATGGCGCTGTCGCCCCAGCCATTGGCCGGCAGCAGCTCCGGGGCGCCCGAGCGCGGAGCGACGGCAGGCCCGGCCGCATAGGCGGCGTTGGTCCAGGCCAGGAGCAAGCCGCGCAGCGCCCCACCACCCACCTCGTAGGTGGAGCCGAGATTGAAGTGATCGCCGCCTTTGGCCAGCACGAGGCTGTGCCCACCGCCGGCATTGCGCGCCTCCAGGGTCATCGGCGTGATCGCCTCAGGCCCGGCGGGCACCACCCAGTCCCGGCTGCCGCTCACCAGCAGCACGCGGCTGGAGATGGACTGGGCCGCACCGGCGGCGAACAGCAGCGACATGGGCGGACTGACTGCCACCACCGCCTTGATGCGGGGATCCGCCAGCGCGGCGGTGTTGGCGGAGGTGAGGAAGCTGCACTGCAGGATCCAGCTGAGATTTCTGGAAGGATCGAAGGGGTCGTTGCAGAACTCGGTCAGGCGGGTGTCGCTGGGTCTGGCACCGGCCAGCTGCAGGACGGTGGTGGCCCCCCACGACTGGCCCATGGCCACCACGGAGTCGGTGCGGACACCGGGCGGCAGGCCCAGGCCACCAGCGGCGACGGCATCGATCACAGAGCTCACATCCAGGGGCCGCAGCCGCAGCTCCTCTGGGCCCGGCGGCGGCACCTTGCCGGAGAGCATGGCGCTCTGCTGCTGCCGGTCGCTGCCGGGGTGGCGAGGCAGAAGCACGGTGTAGCCGTGGCTGGCCAGATGGCGCCCCCAGCCCTCGAAACTTTCCGGGCTGTCCCACAGGCCGTGGGAGATCACCGCCAGGCGGTTGTTCGCGCCCGTGGTCGGGCGGACCACCACCACGGACAACGGCTGGGGCCGGTAGGCAACGGGGATCGTCAGCTCAGCCCGTTGCGTGGCCAGTGGACCCGCTGAGCGCAGGGCCGGATCTTCCGCCGCCGCCGGCTGCGTGGCGAGCAGTGCATCGGCCGGCTGCTGCTGGCGCGCCAGCCGCTGCACGGCAAACAGGGCGCGGCCCAGGTCGATCGTGGCCGTTTGGCCGGGTAGGGCGCGCAGCACGGTGAGCATGGTGAGCGGACCCTTGGCCGCCGCCTGGTCCAGCACCCTGGAGAGATCCTCGCCGGTGAACGGCTCCGGCAGGCCGTCGATGCCGCCGAGCGCCGACACCAGCAGCAGGGCCTGATTCAGCAGGGGCGAGGTCGCGGAGGTGTCGACCACGGCCGTCACCTGCAGCGGCAGCGGAGCATTGAACAGGTCAACGAACTTGCGGCCCACCGCTCCATCGGTGGCCCGGTCCAGCTCGGCCAGGTCGCTGTTGCCGGCCAAGAGGCTGGCAGGGCTGCTGAGCTCGCTGAGCTCCACTGTGAAGTCGGTTTCCAGCAGCGGCAGCCGCATCTGCACCCGCTCCAGCGCCTCGGCGCGGGAAGGTGTTAAAGCGAGGCCCCCCATCAGCCCGGCAACGGTCAGCAGGGCGGTTGCCGCCGGCTTGAATCGACGCTGGGCCACGACGTTGGAGCGGTGATGCCTCCATGATCCCCTCCCGCTGGCCATCGCTCGGTTGGTGGTGATGGCTTCAGGCCGAAAGGGCCTCCGGTGGATGCTGAGCCAGCACCTGCTGGAGATAGCGGCCCGTGTGGCTGGTGGGATGCTCCGCCACCTGTTCCGGCGTGCCGGCCACCACGATCTGCCCTCCCTTGTTGCCGCCCTCGGGGCCCAGATCCACCAGCCAGTCGGCGCAACGGATCACATCGAGGTTGTGTTCGATCACCACGATCGAGTTGCCCTTGTCCACGAGGCGCTGCATCACATCCATCAACTTGTGGACGTCGTAGAAGCTCAGGCCGGTGGTGGGTTCATCGATCAGATAGAGGGTTTTGCCGGTGGCCCGCTTGGAGAGTTCAGTGGCCAGCTTCACCCGCTGGGCTTCACCGCCGGAGAGGGTGGGAGCGGGTTGGCCCAGCTTGATGTAGCCCAGCCCCACATCCACCAAGGTGCGCAGCCGATCGGCCGCCTGGGGAATGGCGCTGAAGACATCAGCAGCCTGTTCCACCGTCATCTGCAGCACATCGGCAATCGTGTGGCCTTTGTAGGTCACCTGAAGCGTTTCACGGTTGTAGCGCGCCCCCTTGCAGACGTCGCACTGCACATACACATCGGGCAGGAAATTCATCTCGATCACATTCACGCCCTGGCCACTGCAGGCCTCGCAGCGCCCGCCCTTCACGTTGAAACTGAACTGGCCCACTTGATAGCCGCGGGCCTTGGCCTCCACCGTGGCGGCGAACACCTGGCGGATCGGATCGAAGGCACCTGTGTAGGTGGCGGGGTTGGAGCGGGGCGTGCGGCCGATCGGGCTCTGGTCGATCACGATCACCTTGTCGACCGACTGAATGCCCCGCAATTCATCGAGACCGGACGGGAACGGCACCTTCAGACCCAGCTTGTGCTCGAGCGCCGGGTGGAGCAGTTCGTTGATCAAGGTGCTCTTGCCGCTACCGCTCACGCCGGTGATCGCCACCAGGCGGCCGAGCGGGATGTCGACATCAAGCCCCTGCAGATTGTTGCGGGAGCAGTTGAGCAGCGAGAGCTTGCGGCTGCTGCTGGTGCGCCGCTCGGGCGGGGTCGGAATCGAGCGCCGCCCGCTCAGGTAGGCCCCCGTGAGTGAGTCCTCTTCCTCCAGCAGGTTCTCAAGCGTGCCCTCGGCCACGATGCGGCCGCCGTGCACGCCGGCGCCCGGGCCGATGTCCACCAGGTGGTCGGCGGCGCGGATCGTGTCCTCGTCGTGTTCCACCACGATCAAGGTGTTGCCCAGGTCGCGGAGGCGGAAGAGGGTGTTGAGCAGGCGGTCGTTGTCGCGCTGGTGCAGACCGATGCTGGGTTCATCCAGCACGTAGAGCACGCCGGTGAGCCCGGCGCCGATCTGGGTGGCGAGGCGGATCCGCTGGGCCTCCCCGCCGGAGAGGGTCATGGCGGGGCGGTCGAGGCTGAGGTAATCGAGGCCCACATCCAGCAGGAAGCGCAGGCGCATGCGGATCTCTCGCAGCACCAGATCACCGATCTGGATCTGGCGGGGATTGAGCAGGGGTTCCGCCCCTTCCGCCTCGCCGACACCCATCAACGACTCGATCCGCTGCAGCGTGTCGGCGACGCTCACATTGGTGAGATCGGTGATCGCATACGGGCCCACCTTCACCGCCAGCGCCTCGGGACGCAGCCGCAGGCCATGGCAGGTGCCGCAGGGCACCAGATCCAGATACTTCTCCAGCTTCTGGCGGATCGCCTCGCCGCTGGCATCGCGCAGCTGCCGCTCCAGGATCGGCAGGATGCCTTCGAACGGGCGCAGATAGCCCTGGCTCTTGCTGTAGCGGCTGTCGGTCTTGATGGCGATCGGTTCGGGGCTGCCGTGCAGCAGCAGTTGCTGCTGGTCTTTGGTGAGCTGGTTCCAGGGCTGCTTGATCTCGAAACCGAAGGCTTCCCCGACGCTGAACAGCAAGGAGAAGTAGTAGCTGTTGTCCTTTTCGCTCCAGGGGGCCACCGCCGCATACACCGGCAGGGCGGGATCAGGCACCACCCGCTCCTCGGTGAACTTGCGCAGATGGCCGAGGCCATGGCAATCGGGGCAGGCGCCGTAGGGGCTGTTGAACGAAAACAGCCGGGGGGACAGCTCTTCGATCACGGCGCCGTGCACGGGGCAGGCGAAGTTCTCGGAATAGAGCCGCTCCCGCTCCACCCCTTCCGGCAGCTCCTCGCCGGTCTTGGGAACCACCTCCACCAGCGCCAGGCCATCGCCGCGCTTCAGGCAGGTGCGCAGGGAGTCGGTGAGCCGTTCGGTGATGCCCTCACGGGCCACGAGCCGGTCGACGACCACCTCGATGTTGTGGGCGTGGTTCTTGTCGAGCTCGATGTTGTCGGAGAGTTCACGCACCTCGCCGTTGATGCGCACGCGGGCGAAGCCTTCGGCCACCAGGCCGCTGAGCAGCTTGGTATGGGTGCCCTTCTTGCCGCGCACCACCGGCGCCAGCAGCTGGTAGCGGGTGCCCTCCGGCAGGGAGGAGATCCGGTCGACCATCTCATCGATGCTCTCGGGCCGGATCGAGCGGTCGCACTGGGGGCAGTGGGGTTCGCCGGCGCGGCCGAACAGCAGGCGGAGATAGTCCTGAATCTCCGTGACCGTGCCGACGGTGGAGCGGGGGTTGTGGCTGGTGGACTTCTGGTCGATCGAGATCGCCGGGGAAAGCCCCTCGATCGCGTCCACATCCGGCTTGTCCACCTGGCCGAGGAACTGGCGCGCGTAGGCGGAAAGGCTCTCGACGTAGCGGCGCTGCCCTTCGGCAAAAATGGTGTCAAAGGCCAGCGAGCTCTTGCCGCTGCCGCTCACGCCGGTGAACACCACCAGCCGGTTGCGCGGGATCGTGAGATCCACGTCCTTGAGGTTGTGCTGGCGGGCGCCACGCACACGGATCACGTCCTCGAGGGCGCCACCATTGAGGGAGTGCAGCTTCGCCGCCTCTTCCTTGTCAAGGGCCGGGACCGTGCTGCTGGCTGTGGTCGACGTGGCCTTGGGCTCAGACGCTGTGCCCTTGGACCCAGAAGATGTGCCCTTGGGCCCAGAAACGATGCTCGCGCGGGGCATCCGGCCTCGTCTAGAGCGTCTGAGTCTACGGGTGTCTCCTGGTGGGCAGGGGTCCGGCCAGCTTCAGTGACGGAAACGGCGCTGCGCTCAGCTTCGCTCCAGCAATCCGGCCGCGTAGCGATGGGCCTCACCGAAGTCGCCCCCCGCCAGTTCCGCCAGCTCCTGCTGCCGTGCCTGGGTGTCCCGCAGCGGGCGCACCCGGGTGAGGGTGCGGCCCGCCTCCACCGCCTTGCTCACCTGGAAATGGTGGTCGGCGGCGGCGGCCACCAGCGGCTGGTGGGTCACACAGAACACCTGGCGCTGGGCAGCCAGCTGGCGCAGCAGCGCGGCAATGGCGCCACTCACGCGGCCGCTCACGCCGCTGTCGATTTCATCGAACAGCAGGGTGACGCCCGGATCCGCCGCCGCCAGGCAGGTTTTCAGCGCCAGCAGGAAGCGGCTCATCTCGCCACCGGAGGCCACTTCCCGCAGGGGAGCCAGCGGCTGACCGGGGTTGGCGGAGAACAGAAAGGTGACCGCATCGGCCCCCTCCTCCGCCGGCGTCGTTGGCACGATCGCCACCGAAAAGCGCACATCAGCCAGACCCATCGGCCGCAGCGAGGCCGTCAGCTGCTCCTCCAGCTGCCGCGCCGCCCGCTGCCGCTGGGCGCTGAGCAGGCTGCAGGCCTGATCCCGCAGCAGGCGGGCCTGCTGCTCCTCGGCCTCCAGGGCTTCGAGGGCGGCGGCAGCCCCACCGCTCAGCCGCACGCGCAGCTGGTCGCGCTGCTCGATCAGTCCGGCCAGATCGCGGCCGTAGCGGCGCTCCAGTCCCTTGAGCAGGGCCAGCCGCTCCTGAACCGCTTCCAGGCTGGCAGGATCGCTGTCGAGGGCACCGCCATAGCGCTCCAGGTCGCGGGCCAGGTCCTGCACGTCCTGCAGCGCTTCGCCGCAGCGCTCCACCAGGGGCCCGAGGCTGGCGTCGAAGCCGGCCAGCTGCTGCAGCTCCTGCTCGCAGGCGGCCAGATGATCGAGCGCGGCGGGGGCCTCTTCGGCACCTTCCACCAGCCGGCCCAGCAGCAGCATCACCCCTTCCTGCAGCCGCACCGCATGGGCGAGGCGGTCCTGGTCCTGCTGCAGCCGCAGGCGTTCGTCGGGGTCGTCGAGGGCAGCGGCCTCCAGCGCTTCGAGCTGCTGGCTGGCCTCCTGCCGTTCCCGCTCCAGCCGGTCGCGGTCGGCCCGCGCCTGCTCCAGCCGAGCGGCCGCCTGGCGCCAGCTGCGCACCGCCTGCCGCACCGGCCCCAGGCAGGCCGCCAGCGCCTCGCCGCCGCAGCGGTCGAGCCACTGACGCTGCTGGCCGGGGCGGGCCAGGTCCTGGGTCTGACCCTGCACGGTGAGATCCAGCAGCAGGGGCCGCAGCTCCAGCAGCTGCTGGCGGTTCACCACCACACCGTTGATGCGGCTGCGGCTCTGGATGCGCTCCCCGTTGCTGCGCCACTCGCGGCTGAGCACCAGGTCCACCGGTGGGTCGGCGGGTTCGTCTCCGCCTGGATCGGCGTCATCGGAATCAGGACCGGCAAGCTCCTGGTCGAGTTGCTGCTGCTGCAGCCAGGCCTGCACCGGCGCGGTGGGGGCGAACTGGGCTTCGATCAGGCCCCGCTCGGTGCCCTGGCGCAGCAGGCGGACGCCGGAGCCGCCACCCAGCAGGGCATCGAGGGCATCGAGCAGCAATGACTTACCGGCACCGGTTTCGCCGGTGAGCACGGTGAAACCGGTGGAGAACTCCAGCTCCAGGCTCTCCACCAGCGCGATGTTCTCGAGGCGCAGTCCCGTGAGCACCCGGTGCCTCAGCCGTCTGCACGACCGTAGCGACGCTGAGATTCGTTTAGAAGGGGTTGATCGATCTGCCCCGTGATGGTTCGCTCCGACCAAGTGAGCACCCCTGCGGAGCTCAGCGACTTCATCGAAGCCGCCGGCCTGCTCAGCTACGACCCGGCGGCGATCACCCGCATCTACGCCGGTCACCCCCGGCGTCTGCTGCTGCGGCTGTGGCAGACCCTGATGCCCATCAGTCTGTTTCTGGTGGGGGTGGGCGTCGATCGCTTCACCGGCCTGCTCAGCAACCCCGACCGGGCCCGGGAGCGGGCGCGCGAATGCGCCCAGCTGCTGGTGGCGCTCGGCCCCGCCTTCATCAAGGCCGGCCAGGCCCTCTCCACCCGGCCCGACATCGTGCCGCCGGTGCTGCTGGAGGAGCTGGCCCAGCTGCAGGATCAATTGCCCGGATTCGACGGTGCGCTGGCCATGGCCTGCATCGAAGAAGACCTGGGTGCGCCCGTCTCCGAGATCTACGCCCAGCTCGATCGCGAGCCGATCTCTGCCGCTTCGCTGGGCCAGGTGCACAGAGGCACGCTCAAGGACGGTCAGGCGGTGGCGGTGAAGGTGCAGCGGCCTGGTCTGCGCGAGCAGATCACGCTCGATCTCTACATCGTGCGCAACATCGCCGGCTGGGTGAACCGGAATGTGGGCCTGGTGCGCAGCGATCTGGTGGCCCTGATCGATGAACTGGGCAAGCGGGTGTTCGAGGAGATGGACTATCTCAACGAAGCCAGGAACGCCGAAACCTTCGCCAGGCTGCATCAGCACAACCCGAACATCGCCGTACCGGCCATCTATCACGAGGCCACCAGCCGCCGCGTGCTCACGATGGAGTGGATCGATGGGGTGAAACTCACCAATCTGGAGGCGGTGCGCTCGCTCGGCATCGACCCCGACCACATGGTGCAGATCGGCGTGAACTGCAGCCTGCAGCAACTGCTGGAGCACGGCTTCTTCCACGCCGACCCCCACCCCGGCAATCTGCTGGCACTGCCGGATGGCCGCCTGGCCTACCTGGATTTCGGCATGATGAGCGAGGTGACCCGCGAATCACGCACCGGGCTGATCCAGGCGGTGGTGCACCTGGTGAACCGCAACTTCTCAGCCCTCTCCACCGATTTCGTGCAGCTCGGTTTCCTGGGCGAAGAGGTGAATCTGGAGCCGATCGTGCCGGCCTTCGAATCGGTGTTCGGCCAGGCCCTCGAGATGGGGGTAAGCCGCATGGATTTCAAGGCGGTCACCGACGATCTCTCCGGGGTGATGTACCGCTTCCCTTTTCAGGTACCGCCTTACTACGCCCTGATCATCCGCTCGTTGGTCACGCTTGAAGGCATTGCCCTGAGTGTGGATCCGGAGTTCAAGATTCTCGGTGCGGCCTATCCCTACTTCGCCCGCCGGCTGATGGAGGATCCCGATCCGGATCTGCGCCGCAGCCTGCGCGAGATGCTCTTCGATGGTGATGAGTTCCGCTGGCAGCGGCTGGAAAATCTGATCAGCAGCGCCTCCCTCCAGGATCAGCTGGATGTGGAGGGTCTGCTGGATCAGGTGCTCGATTTCCTCTTCTCGCCCAAGGGAGGCATGCTGCGCCAGCAGCTGGTCGATGCGATGGTCGACCGGCTCGATGCGCTCGGCTGGCGGGCCGTGCAGGCGATGGGGCGGCGGCTGCCGAAACGGCTCCAGCCACCGGGCCTGCGGGGCATGGAGCGGATGAGTGCGATCGACGCCCAGTTGCTGGATCTCGAACCCGTGCAGCAACTCCTGGTGGTGCTGCGCGATGTGCCGGGGTTCGAACCCCGCCTGCTGCTGCGCCGGTTGCCGCGCCTGCTGGCGGAACCCGACCTGCGCCGCATGGGGCTGCAGCTGGCCCAGGGGTTGGCGGAGCGGGGGGTGGTGCGCCTGCTGCGCGACGTGCTGGTGGCGCCGGAAACCCGTCGAGCCGCTGGAATGGCACCGGTCGGCAGCTTCTAGGATCAACGTCCAGCCAGGGAGTTTCAGTTGCGCATCCGCCCCAACGTCCTGGGGGTCCTGCTCGGGCTCTCGCTGAGCACGGCCGTTCCGAGTCTTCAGGCGGCCGAGCAACTGGTTTTCGTCAGCGGCGCCTTCCGGCGCTCGATCCCGGTCGCCGATCTCGACCATCTGGCCGCCACCGGCCAGGCGCGCGGCCTGCTGGCCGACGTGCTCAAGATCGGCCGCCAGAACCCGGAAGACGTGGCCCGGCTGCTGAACCAGAAGATCACCCTGCCGCTGGTGCTCACCAGCCGCCTGCTCTCCACCCGCATCGGCGAGGCGATCCTGCAGCGCCTGGCGGGCATCTTTGCCCCGCTCCGGGCGCCGGGCACCGGCGTTCCGGCACTCCGGTCCGCCCTGATCATCGGCATCAGCAACGGCAACGGCACCCTCACCCCCACCGGCTTCCTGAGGGCCTACCCCGCCAACGAGCTGGCGATCAATATCCCGGCCCTGCTCAGCCTGGTGGGCAAAACCAATTCCATCGCCGATCTGGTGCGGTTCTTCTCCGAATCCCCGCTCGACGGTCTGCGGGAGGGCAACGAACGGCCCTCGAGCACCCCGGCCCCGTCCACCAACCCTCCCGCCAGTCCCCCGGTCAGCCGCCCGCCAGCGCACCCGATGCCAAGGGGTCCTGAATCGCTCCAGGCCCCAGGACCAGCTCTCAGGGCGTTGAGCCCTCTCGGTGCTTCTTAACCGCCGCGTAGATTCGCCAGAGCCTGCTCCGTCGCGCCTGTGCCGCTGCTTTCTGCCCTCAGGCGCCTGGGCGCGAAGCCCACGCTGCAGGACTGGCCGGGACTGATCGAGGCCTACCGCCCCTGGCTGCCGGTCAGCGACCGCACGCCGGTGATCACGCTGCGCGAAGGCGCCACGCCGCTGATCCCCGCCCCGGCGATTGCGGCGCGCGTGGGCCGCGGCGTGAAGGTGTTCCTCAAATACGACGGCCTCAACCCCACCGGCAGCTTCAAGGACCGGGGGATGACGATGGCGGTGAGCAAGGCGCGCGAAGCCGGCGCCGAAGCAGTGATCTGCGCGAGCACCGGCAACACCTCCGCCGCGGCCGCGGCCTATGCCAAGCGCGGTGGCATGCGCGCCTTCGTGCTCATCCCCGATGGCTACGTGGCCCAGGGAAAGCTGGCCCAGGCGCTGATGTACGGCGCCGAGGTGCTGGCGGTGAAGGGCAACTTCGACCGGGCGCTGGCGATCGTGCGCGAGGTGGCCGACAGCTACCCCGTCACCCTGGTCAATTCCCTCAACCCCTTCCGGCTGCAGGGCCAGAAGACGGCCGCCTTCGAGGTAGTCGATGCGCTCGGTGATGCCCCCGACTGGCTGTGCATCCCGATGGGCAACGCCGGCAACATCAGCGCCTACTGGATGGGCTTCCAGGAGTACCGGCAGGCCGGGCACAGCCAGCGGTTGCCCCGGATGATGGGCTTCCAGGCCAGCGGCTCCGCCCCCCTGGTGCTGGGCCACACGGTGGAGCAACCGGACACCATCGCCACAGCAATCCGCATCGGCAACCCGGCCAACCGCGAGAAGGCCCTGGCGGTGCGTGAGCAGAGCAACGGGGCCTTCCATGCGGTCACCGATCAGGAGATCCTGGAGGCCTACAAGCTCCTGGGCCGGGAGGAAGGGGTGTTCTGCGAACCCGCCAGCGCCGCTTCGGTGGCCGGCCTGCTGCAGCGGGCAGCGGAGGTGCCGGCAGGAGCCACGGTGGTCTGTGTGCTCACCGGCAACGGCCTGAAGGATCCCGGCACCGCGATCGATCACAGCGACGGCGCCTTCCATGCCGGCCTGGCGCCGGAGGTGGACGTGGTCGCCAAGGTGATGGGCTTCTGAGGCCAGGGCTGAGGCCCATCGGAACAACCAGGAGCCCCGCCCACGAAAGAACGTGGGCGGGGGCTTTTGGCGTTCGGGCGTGGAAAGCGGCGCTGGAGAGCCCTGAGGCGGCCGGAAGCGTGGCGTCTTGATGTCAGCCGGTGAACAGACCGTCCCAGGGGAAAACCGGGGGCCGGCGGTGGAAAAGTGCGGCTGAATCCGAGCCTCGAACAGAGCGCTGGTTTTCCTCAGGCAGGGAAACGGTGGAAAAGGGGAAAACGGGTCGTTTCCGTCTGCGGTTCTCCCCATGCCTACCGGGCCAGATCCCTTGCTGCAACAAGCTTTCTGCGCTTCTCCCAGGTTTCCACACCCCCTACGACTACGGCTGTTTTTCTCTTTTTTCTGAAAGAGAGAACTTCCGTAGAAGGATCGCGGAAAACCGGCGTGGAAAAGGCCGCTGACGGTCGTCCGCCGTTGCGGATCGCCCCGGCTTGTGGAAGCGTGGTGGGGCCCGGAATGGGCATCCCACCCGGAGTCTCGAAACGATGAAGCTGGTCTGCTCCCAGGCGGAACTGAGCGCCAGCCTTCAGCTGGTCAGCCGCGCGGTAGCGGCCCGGCCGACCCATCCCGTGCTGGCCAACGTGCTGCTCACCGCCGATGCCGGCACCGGCCGCTTGAGCCTCACCGGCTTCGATCTCAATCTCGGCATCCAGACGAGCCTGCCGGCAGCGGTTGAAACCAGTGGCGCAATCACGCTGCCGTCGCGCCTGTTCGGCGAGATCGTTTCCCGGCTCTCGGCCGACAGCCCGATCACCCTGGAGTGCCCCGAAGGCCAGGAGCAGGTGGAGCTCACCAGCTTCTCCGGCAGCTACCAGATGCGCGGGCTGTCGGCAGAGGATTTCCCCGACCTGCCGCTGGTGCAGACCGGTGCCCCGATCCGGCTGGAGGCGGACGCGCTGATCAAAGGCCTGCGCGCCACCCTGTTCGCCAGCAGCCCGGATGAGGCGAAGCAGTTGCTCACCGGCGTGCACCTCGGCCTGGAGCACGACGGTCTCGAATGCGCCGCCACCGACGGCCACCGCCTCTCGGTGCTGCGTCTCGACAATGCGGCGGCCGGTGTTGCCGGTGCAGGGCCAGGCAACGGCGCAACGGAAGCGGAAGAGGCGCCGAGCTTTGCTGTCACCGTGCCGGCCCGCTCCCTGCGTGAACTGGAGCGCCTGCTGTCCTCCCGTCAGTCGCAGGAGCCGGTGAGCCTGTTCAGCGAACGGGGGCAGGTGGTGTTTGTCTGGGCGGATCAGGTGCTCACCAGCCGCAGCCTCGACGGCACCTATCCCAACTACGGCCAGCTGATTCCCGCCTCCTTCAGCCGCACGCTCGAGCTCGACCGCCGCGCCTTCGTCAACGCCCTGGAGCGGGTGGCCGTTGTGGCCGATCAGCACAACAACGTGGTGAAGCTGAGCAGCGACCCATCCGCTGACCGCCTGCGCATCAGCGCCGACGCCCAGGATGTGGGCAGCGGCTCCGAATCCTTGCCGGCGCTGGTGAAAGGGGACGCGATCGAGATCGCCTTCAATGTGCGCTACGTGCTCGATGGCCTCAAAGCGATGACCGCCGATCGGGTGGAGCTGCGCTGCAATGCCCCCACCACGCCCGCCGTGCTGGCGCCGCTGGAGGATCCGAGCTTCACCTACCTGGTGATGCCCGTGCAGATCCGCAGCTGATGCCGTGAGCCTTCCCGCTCAGCTGCTGCTCTCCGACCTGCTGCGCCTGCGGGTGCGCTGCGATCAGGGCCTCGACCATGGCCCCGGACTGATGGGCTGGATGCACCCGCCGGTGCACCGCCTGCTCGGTTGGGCCAGCAAGCCCTCCGCCTTCGGCACCCGCCGGTTGGTGTGGCGCCTCGACCAGCTGCGCGGCCTCGGTGAACTGGAGGCATTGGTGCTGGGCGAACCGGCCGTCACGGATCCGGCCACGCTCGAACGCCTGCCGACGCTGTTCGATGCTGCCCTCACGGGAGCCGGGGGCGCCGTGCTGGGCACCGTGGCGGACGCAGCCGTGGAGCTGCGCACCGGCCGCATCCTGCACTACCTGGTGTCGCGCAGCGATCCGCGCCTGCCGGGCACCAGCCGCTGGCGCCTCACTCCCGATCGGATCGTCGATCAGCAGCCCGGCCAGGTGCTCACCGGCCTGAGCGGCCTCGACGATCTGCCGCTGGCCAAGGCCAGCGTGCGGCAGGAGTTTCTGCGCCGCTCACGCCGCTGGCGGGATCAGGTGGGTCAGGAGACCACGCGGATCAGGGACCAGTTCCAGGAGGTGGGCGGACGCTTCGAGGAACGGCTGGAAGGCTGGCTGGAGGAACCTCCCTGGCAGGAGCCGCAGCGGGAAGGCCCGCCCTGGCAGGACGCCGACCCCGGCCGGCGCCAACCGGCCGACGACCCGCTGGACGACTGGGACGACGACGATCGTCTGGAGGATCGCGACGACAGGCCCAGGGCCTGGGATCTGCCTGAGGATGATCCTGAGCTCGATCGCGAGCTCGAACCGGACACGGACAGCTACCGCCGGCCCCATCCCGTCAGCGAGGGGCCGTCCCGGCGGGGCAGCCGCTACGACAGCGACACGGATCCCTGGGTCTGAACCCGCCGATCCCCGGCGGCCGTGGGCGCTCGCTCGGCCAGACTGCACTCTCCTGCCTGCGGTCGCCTGGTGTCCTCCCCCTCCTTTCCGCTTGCCGAAGCTCTGCGCAAGGAGGGCCTCAGCCAGGCGGACTACGACGAAATCGTGCGGCGGCTGGGCCGGGCACCGAATCGCGCCGAGCTGGGCATGTTCGGGGTGATGTGGTCGGAGCACTGCTGTTACCGCAACTCCCGCCCCCTGCTCGGCCAGTTCCCCACCACCGGGCCGCGCATCCTGGTGGGCCCCGGTGAGAACGCCGGCGTCGTCGACCTGGGCGAGGGTCAGCATCTGGCCTTCAAGATCGAAAGCCACAACCACCCGTCGGCCGTGGAGCCCTTCCAGGGCGCGGCCACCGGCGTGGGCGGCATCCTGCGCGACATCTTCACGATGGGCGCGCGCCCGATCGCGCTGCTCAATGCCCTGCGCTTCGGTCCGCTGGAGGATCCCCGCACTGTCGGGCTGATGGAGGGCGTGGTGGCCGGCATCGCCCACTACGGCAACTGCGTCGGCGTGCCGACGGTGGGAGGGGAGGTGGCCTTCGATCCCAGCTACAGCGGCAACCCGCTGGTCAACGCCATGGCCCTCGGGCTGATGGAAACCGAGGAGATCGTGCGCTCGGGTGCGGCGGGTGTCGGCAATCCGGTGGTCTACGTGGGCAGCACCACTGGCCGTGATGGCATGGGCGGGGCCAGCTTTGCCTCCGCCGAGCTCACCGAAGCCTCCCTCGATGACCGCCCGGCCGTGCAGGTGGGGGATCCCTTCCTGGAGAAGGGGCTGATCGAGGCCTGCCTGGAAGCCTTCCAGAGCGGCGATGTGGTGGCCGCCCAGGACATGGGCGCCGCCGGCCTCACCTGCAGCTGCTCGGAGATGGCCGCCAAGGGGGGCGTGGGTGTGGAGCTCGACCTCGACCGCGTGCCGGCCCGCGAAGACGGCATGACCGCCTACGAGTTCCTGCTGTCGGAATCGCAGGAGCGCATGTTGTTCGTGGTGCGCGAGGGCCGCGAGCAGCCGCTGATGGAGCGCTTCCGCCGCTGGGGCCTGCAGGCCGCGGTGGTGGGCCGCGTGGTGGCCGAGAACGTGGTGCGGGTGCTGCAGCACGGCGAGGTGGCCGCCGAGGTGCCGGCCAATGCCCTGGCCGACGACACCCCGATCAACCACCACGAGCTGCTCGCGGCGCCGCCGGCCGAGATCCAGGCCCACTGGCAGTGGAGCGAAGCCGAGTTGCCGCCTGCCGATACCACCGGCATCACCCCGGCGGGCCAGTCACCGCTCAGCTGGAATCAGGTGCTGCTGGCCCTGCTCGACACGCCCACGATCGCGAGCAAGCGCTGGGTGTACCGCCAGTACGACCACCAGGTGCAGGGCAACACCGTGATGCCCCCCGGCGGCGCCGACGCGGCCGTGGTGCGGCTGCGGCCCCAGCAGGGGCCTGGGTCGTTACTCCCCGCCCAGCGCGGCGTGGCGGCGGTGGTGGATTGCCCCAACCGCTGGGTGGCCCTTGATCCGCAACGGGGCGCGATGGCGGCGGTGGCTGAAGCGGCCCGCAACCTCAGCTGCGTGGGGGCCGAGCCGCTGGCGGTCACCGACAACCTCAATTTCCCTTCCCCCGACCACCCCACCGGCTACTGGCAGCTGGCGATGGCGTGCCGCGGCCTGTCGGAGGCCTGCGCCGCGCTGGGCACACCGGTCACCGGCGGCAACGTCTCCCTCTACAACGAGACCCGCCTGCCCGACGGGTGCCTGCAGCCGATCCATCCCACCCCCGTGGTGGGGATGGTGGGCCTGGTGCCCGATCTTGCCCGCGTCACCGGGCAGGCCTGGCGCGCGGCCGGTGAGGCCATCTGGCTGCTGGGTGTGCCGCTGGCGGGCGACGCTGACGCCGACGAGCGGCTGGGGCTGGCGGCCAGCGGCTACCTGGAGTGGATCCACGGGCTCAGCACCGGCCGGCCGCCGCGCACCGACCTGGCGCTGGAGCTGGCCGTGCAGGCTCTGCTGCGCCAGGCGATCGCCCAGGGGGTGGTGACTGCCGCCCACGATCTCAGCGACGGGGGCCTGGCGGTGGCGGCGGCCGAATGTTGCCTCGCTTCGGGTCTGGGCGCCCAGCTGGAGTTGCCTGCGGGCACGGCCCGGGCCGACCGGCTGCTGTTCGCCGAGGGCGGCGCCCGCGTGCTGGTGAGCGTGCCGGCGGCCCAGGCCCAGGCCTGGCAGGCGTTGCTGGAGCAGGCGCCGCTGAGCGGTGCCGCCGGCTCGCCGCCAGCCTGCCAGCGGCTGGGCCAGGTGCAGGCCGAGGCGGTGCTGAGCATCGAGCGCGGCGGCACGACGTTGCTGGCGCAGCCGCTCGATGTGTTGGGGCTGGCTTACGAGCAGGGGATTCCCCGCCGCCTGGCCGGCGGGGCCTGAGGCAGACTGTCAACGCAGTCGGTCAGTGGTCAGGCCTGTGGTTCGCGCGCACCCCAGGCAGCACCCCTCCCCGCCACCTTCCGGACCCCATGGCGCCAGCTCGCCGGCGGCGGGTGCCGGGTCCGAACACGCACACGCCATGACCGCTCCTGCCGTGGCCGCTGAACCCGGTGCAGCAGCGGCGGCAGAGCGCCCCGATCGAATGGAGGAGGCCTGCGGCGTCTTCGCCGTCTATGCCACCGGCCAGCCGGTGGCGAACCTCACCTACTTCGGCCTCTACGCGCTGCAGCACCGAGGGCAGGAATCAGCCGGGATCGCCGTGTTCAACGGCGCCAAGATCCGGCTCCACAAAGACATGGGCCTGGTCAGCCAGGTGTTCGATCAGGACGTGCTGGAGCGCATGCCCGGCGACCTGGCGATCGGTCACAACCGCTATTCGACCACCGGCAGCAGCCGGGTCTGCAACGCCCAGCCGGTGGTGCTGATGACCCGCCTGGGGCCCTTCGGTCTGGCGCACAACGGCAATCTGGTCAACGCCAACGAGTTGCGCGAGGCGCTCGACCATCTCGCCGGTGAATTCACCTCCACCACCGATTCGGAGCTGATCGCCTTCGCGCTGCAGGAGGCCGTGGATGGAGGTCTGGGCTGGAGTGCCGCGATCCGCCAGGCCGCCGGCCGCTGCCGTGGCGCCTTCAGCCTGGCGATCGGCACCCCCGAAGGCCTGTTTGCCCTGCGCGATGGTTATGGCGTGCGCCCGCTGGTGTTCGGCCACATGGGCGACAAGCACCAGGGGCAATGGGTGCTCAGCAGCGAAACCTGCGGCCTCGACATCATCGGCGCCTCCTACGACGGCGATGTGGGCCCCGGCGAACTGATCCATTTCCGGGCGAGCGAGCCGGTGCCGGAGCGGTTGCGCTGGATCGAGGAGCCGGCGAAGCTGTGCGTCTTCGAGATGATCTACTTCGCCCGGCCTGACAGCCGCTTCTTCGGCGAATCGCTCTACAGCTACCGCCATCGCATCGGTGAGATGCTGGCGCGCGAATCCGCCGTGGAGGCGGACATCGTGATCGGCGTGCCCGATTCCGGCATCCCCGCGGCCATCGGCTTCTCCAAGGGCAGTGGCATCCCCTTCGCCGATGGGCTGATCAAGAACCGCTATGTGGGCCGCACCTTCATCCAGCCCACCCAGGCGATGCGGGAGGCGGGCATCCGCGTCAAGCTCAATCCCCTGCCGGATGTGCTCTCCGGTAAGCGGGTGATCGTGATCGACGACTCGATCGTGCGCGGCACCACCAGCCGCAAGCTGGTGATGGCGCTGCGGGATGCGGGCGCCACCGAAGTGCACATGCGCATCAGTTCGCCGCCGGTTACCCATCCCTGCTTCTACGGCATCGACACCGACAACCAGGAACAGCTGATCGCTGCCCGGCTCACCCTCGAAGAGATCACGGCCCACCTCGGCGTCGATTCGCTCGCCTATCTCAGTCAGGAGGGAATGCTGGAGGCCGCCCACGACCATTCCTCCCATTTCTGCACCGCCTGCTTCGATGGCAACTACCCGATTCCCATGGACGACGCCGTCCGCTCCAGCAAGCTGATGCTGGAGCCCTCGGGCCTGGCGGCCACCAAGCCCTGAGCCTTGCTGCCGCGGCCCTGGGGATCAGCAGGCCAGCTCAGCCGGCGGTGATCAGCTGATCAGCGGCACCAGGGCCTGCACGCTGTCGCCGGTCGCCAGCGGCTGCGGCAGTTCGCCGGGTTCGTCGGGGTTCTGGGCCGAAAGGGTGGCCGGATCGAGGCGGAAGCTGCGGGTCGGGCTCAGCACCACCCCCAGGGTGGAAGTTCCGCACACCTGCAGGTCCACCAGGGCGTCGCTGCGATCGAGGAAGCGCAGGCCGATCTGGCCCAGCTCGCCCCGCTGGCACCGCCGCAGGCTCTCCAGCCGCAGGCGCTTGATCCGTCCGAGGCGGCTGGCCAGCACCACGTCCTGATCCGCGCGGGGGGCGCAGGCCCCGGCGATCGTCTCGCCGGGCAGCAGCCGCAGCAGCAGGGGGCCCTGGGCCGCCCGCCCCATCAGCGGCACGTCGGCGTCCGTCAGCTGCAGACGCAGCAGGCGCCCGGAACTGCTGCCCACCACCAGGTCCTGGTCGCCGCTGCAGGGCACCACGCGGCGCAGCACCACGCCATCCTTCAGCTTCAGCACGGTGGCGGCACGGCCGGAGAGCTCCAGAAACGCGTCGATCGGCAGCCGCTTGAAACGGCCGTCGCTGCTCAGCAGGCCCAGGCTGCCCTCGGGTTGTGACGGCAGTGGCAACACCTGAACGATCGGGTCGTCGAGCAGGCTCTCGGGTAGGAACTTCTCCAGGCCGCCCTGCTGCTGCCCGGCGTACTCCCAGCGCAGCAGGGCCACCCGCCCACCGGCACTGAAGGCCAGCACGGCCGGTTTGTCGCTCACCGCCAGGATCAGCCGCGCCGGGGCCGGGTGCTCACCCAGCGGGGCGGCCTCCTCCAGATGCAGGCGGCCAAGCAGCTGGGGGCCCACGATCCGCACCTGGCCATCGGCCTGGATCAGCAGGCGGCCATCGCCGGGCAGGGCGTCGAGGGCCTGCTGCCGCTGCAGCTCGGTGGTGGGCCGGGTGGCGGCGGCACGCTGTGCCACCAGGGCATCGCCGCCGGCCACCAGACGCGTGCGCCGGGGCGTGGCATAGCGCTTCTTCAGGCTTTTCAGCTCCGCCACCATGGCGTCGAGCAGGGCCTGGCGGTCGTTGAGCAGGTGCCGCAGCCGCTCCCGTTCCTGCGCCAGTTCAGCGGCCTCCTGCCGCAGACCGTCCTGCTCGAGGCTGGTGAGGCGCCGCAATGGCATGGCCAGCACCGCCTCCGCCTGCCGTTCGCTCAGATCGAAGTGGACCTGCAGGCTCGCCTTGGCCGTGGCGGCATCCTTGGCCGCCTGGATCCGGGCGATCACTTCCTGGAGGGCATCAAGCGCCCGGATCAGACCCTCCACCACCTCCAGCCGGTCTTCGGTGCGGCGCAGGGCGTGGTTGGTGCGCCGGATCAGGGTGTGTTCCCGGTACTCCAGGAAGTGGTTCAGGATCTGCCGCAGGCTCAGCTGCAGCGGCTGGCCGTGGACGAGCGCCAGCATGATCGCCCCGAAATTGCTCTGCAGGGCCGTGCGCCGTTGCAGTTCGGCCAGCACCTTGGCGGGCTCGCCGTCGCGGCGCACCTCCACCACCACCCGCATGCCTTCACGGTCGCTCTCGTCGCGGATGTCGGCGATGCCACCGATCTTGCCGTCGTTGACCTGCTCCGCCAGCTTCTCGATCCAGCCCGCCTTGCTCAGCTGGTAGGGGAGTTCGGTGATGACCACGGCGCCGCGGCGGTGGCGGCCCTTGCCGGGCTGTACCTCCTCGATGTGGGCCACCCCGCGCATCGGAATGCTGCCGCGGCCATTCAGGTAGGTGTCGCGCACGCCGCTGCCGGTGAGCACTTCGCCGCCGGTCGGAAAATCGGGGCCGGGCACCAGTTCGAGCAGCTTGTCGTCGCTGAGATCGGGCTTGCGGATCAGGGCGATCAGGGCGTCCACCACTTCGCCCAGGTTGTGGGGCGGAATGCTGGTGGCCATGCCCACGGCGATGCCCGAGCAGCCGTTCAGCAGCAGGAAGGGCAGCTGGGCGGGCAGCACGGTCGGTTCCTGCTGGGAGGAATCGAAGTTGGGGGCGAAATCAACCGTGTCGTTGCCGATTTCATCGAGCAACCCCTGGTTGGCGATCGGTGCCAGGCGCGTTTCCGTGTAGCGCATCGCCGCCGGCGGGTCGTCGTCGACCGAGCCGAAGTTGCCGTGGCCATCGAGCAGCGGATGGCGGCTGGCGAAGGTCTGCACGAGACGCACCAGTGCGTCGTACACGGCCTGGTCGCCATGCGGGTGGTACTTGCCGAGCACATCGCCCACCACCCGGGCGCATTTGCGGTAGGGCCGGTCGGGGGTGAGACCCAGCTCGTGCATGGCGAACAGGATGCGGCGCTGCACGGGCTTGAGGCCATCGCGCACATCCGGCAGGGCCCGGCCCACGATCACGCTCATCGCGTATTCGAGGTACGAGCGCTGCATCTCCTGATGCAGGGAGATCGGTTGGACGCGCTCCTCTGCCATCCGGTTCGGGGGTCTGGGGGCGGAAGGGGCTCAGCCTACAGATGCTGCCTGGCGGGCCCAGCCGCTGGTGGCTGCTCAGGTGGAGGGCTCCTCCTCCGCCTCCATGCTGCCGGAGGCATTGGCATTGGCCCTGTCCACAGCGGCCTTCAGGTCGGGATGACTGAGCAGGGTCTTGGTGGTGGCGCGCAGGCGGGGCCCCCAGAGTTGTTCTTTCTGATAGGCGTCCAGCACGTAGTTGGGTTCGATCGCCAGGGCCTCGCTGGCGAGCTTCCGCGCCTCGCTCTGGCCGTCCGGGGTGGCGGAGAGGCCGGCTGCCAGCGCCAGCATCGGTTCCGCCGCCTTGGCATTGATCTGCAGGGCCTGGCGCCAGCGTTCGATCGCCTCGCCACGGCGGCCCAGCTCGTAAAGCACCAGCCCCTGGTTGTTGATCGCCTCCCAGAAGCCCTTGCGCAGCCCGGAGGCACGCTCGAAGGCCTGCAGGGCTCCCTGGGGGTTGTCGAGCAGCAGCTGGGCGTTACCGAGATCGAAGTGGGCGCCTGCGTTGCGCCCATCAAGGCGCAGGCCCTGCTCCAGCAGCCCCACCGCCTGCTGCGGCTGACCATCGCGCAGGGCCAGGGAGCCTTCGGCGAACCAGATGCCGGGGTTGCGTGGATCGAGCTGCTTGGCCCGCGCCAGCGAAGCCGACGCCTGCTTGCTCTGGTTGCTGCGCAGCTGGGCCTCCGCCAGCAGCACCCAACCGCGCGGGTCGCCCGGCAGCAGTTGCACGGTGAGGGCCGCCAGCCGGGCCGCATCCTCCGCCTGGCCGAGGCGCAGCAGGCGGCTGGCTGCCTGGGCGATGCCCAGGCCTGCCGCTTCCAGCTCCGCGGTCTGCGGCACATAGGCGTAAGGGACCAGCGCGAAGGCCGGTGGCACCGCCCCAGCAAACACGGAGCCGGCAAAAACGGAAAACGTGAACGGTGCTGCCGTGAGACTCGCCAACCAGCGCGGGGCCATGCCGGGCGTTCCATTCCAGAACCCACCCTAGAGCGAGCGTTCATGCGCGCACTGTCAGCTGGCTGGGCCTGGCGTGTCCAGCTCCAGCATCGCCCGCAGATTGCGCCGCCACATCCAGGGCTTGATGCGGCGCAGGGCCGAGGCCCGCAGCCGCTCGTCCCACTCGGCGTCGCTCCACTGCAGCGCCTCCTCCGGCGTCAGGTCGAGCATCCAGGCGCGTGGCTGCAGGTCGGGATCGCTGGACACGGGCAGGTCCCGGTCGTTCCAGGGGCACACGTCCTGGCAGATGTCACAGCCGGCCACCCAGGGCGCCATGGCGGCACTGATCGCCGGCGGCAGCTGCGGCTCGCGGCTTTCGATCGTGTGGAAGGCGATGCAGCGCCGCGCATCCACCACGAACGGTTCGGTGATGGCGCCGGTGGGGCAGGCGTCGATGCAGCGGCTGCAGCGCCCGCACAGCGGCTCGGCTGGAGCATCGGCAGGCAGCTCCAGGGTGGTGAGCAGGTGGCCGATCAGGAACCAGGAGCCCCGGCGGGGGTGGATCAGGTTGCCGTGTTTGCCGATCCAACCCAGGCCGGCCTGCTCGGCCCAGGCCTTGTCGAGCAGGGGAGCGCTGTCGACACAGGCGCGCCAGCGCACCTGGGGTGCCCGTTGCTCCAGCCAGCGGCCCAGCTGGCGCAGGCGGCCGTCGATCACCCGGTGGTAGTCGCGGCCCCAGCCGTAGCGGGCAATGGCCGGGCGGCCGGGTGTGCGGGTCGCGGCCACGTTGTAGTTGAGCCCCACCGCCAGCAGGCTGCGCACCCCGGGCAGCAGCCGCTCGACCTCCGCCCGGCGTGGATCGGCCATCCAGCCCATCGAGGCGTGGTGGCCTGCGGCAAGCCACCGCTGCAGGGCCGCCGTGCGCAGCTGCATCCGCTCATCCGGCTCGGCAACGGCCAAGCCCACGGGGGCGAATCCCAGCTGCTGCGCCTGCTCTTTAAGGGCTGCGGCCAGGGCGGCTGGAGACAGGCGTTCCTGGTCGGGTTTCGATCCCACCCGTACAGTTGCGCATCGCCGTCATTCTGCTGTGATCTCCGCCTCTTCCGGACGTTTCGGCGTGCTGTTGCGCTGGCTCGGTCTCACCCTGGTGGTGCTGCTGGCCCTGCAGCTCACCTCCGTGATCCTGATCGGCACCTGGGAAGAGCCCACCTTCCAGCAGCTGCTGGTGGAACGGCTGATCAGCCAGGCACCGATGGCGCTGGTGGGCCTGCTGCTGATCCTGCTGGGCTGCCGCCTGGATGTGCCCCATGAGGGGCGCACCCCCCTGCGCTGGCTGGTCACCGTCGTGGCGGCGGTGCTCGCGATCGGCCTGGCTGTGGCAGTGCCGGTCACGGTGAGCGCGGATGGCTCGATCACCGCCCAGACCGAGCAGAGCCTGGCCACCAAGCGGGGGCAGCTGGAGATGGCCAAGCAGCAGAGCACCAATCCCCAGGTGATTGAGCAACTGGTGCGTCAGGCCGAGCAGGCCGGCCAGGTGCCGCCGCAGGCCACGCCTGAGCAGAAGCAGCAGGCGGCGCGCGGCTTCATCGACCGCCAGCTGCAGCAGATGCAGGACCAGCTGAAGCAGGAGGAACGCTCCAGCGTGCTGGCGCTCAATCAGCGCCGTTTCAACGGCACCGCTTCCGCTGTGGTGCTGGCCGTGGCGTTCACGTTGGTGGCACTCGCCGCGGTGCTCTGAGCCTCGGAAGTTCTGTGGCGAGATGGCCCGCCGCTTAACGGCGTCCCTGGTGGCTGGCTAGGTTGACGTTTGCTTTTCGATGTCCGGTCGTTCCGGCCCGCTCTTGGTGCAATCGAATCCCCGCACAGATGAACCCCTGGGGAACCGTCTTCGCCAGGACCTCAAGAACGACCTGATCGCCGGCCTGCTGGTGGTGATTCCACTCGCCACCACGATCTGGCTGGCCACCACCGTGAGCCGCTTCGTGCTCGCGTTTCTCACCACCATCCCGAAGCAATTCAATCCCTTCAATACGCTGAGTCCGCTCCTGCAGGAGCTGATCAATCTCGGCGTGGGTCTGCTGGTGCCGTTGCTCGGCATCCTGCTGATCGGCCTGATGGCCCGCAACATCGTGGGCCGCTGGCTGCTCGATTTCGGCGAAGGCACCCTGCAGCGGATCCCCCTGGCGGGTTCGGTCTACAAAACGCTCAAGCAGCTGCTGGAAACCGTCTTCCGCAGCAACTCCACCCGCTTTCGTCGGGTGGTGCTGGTCGAATACCCCAGCAAGGGCCTGTTTGCCATCGGCTTCGTCACGGGTGTGCTGGGTTCCGCCATGCAGAGCACGTCCGATCAGCCGATGCTGAGCGTGTTCATCCCCACAGCGCCCAACCCCACCACCGGTTGGTATGCCGTGGTGCCCGAGCAATCCGTGCGTGACCTTGACCTCTCGGTGGAAGATGCCTTCCGCACGATCATTTCGGCCGGGATCGTCAGCCCCGATGATGAGCGCGGTGGTCAGGCCAACCGCAGCTTCTCCAGCCTTTTGGCGCAGCTCCGGGCCCCTGTGTTCACCGCCCCCTCCTCCACCAAGGCCTGAGGGGGCTCACCCCTTCTGACGATCCGATGCAGAGTCGCTCCGTTTCCAGAGAACTGGCTTTGCTGATGCTGGGCCAGGTGAGCGATCGGGTTCCCGCCGCCGACCTCTCGCTTGAAGGCCTGTTGCATCAGGCCCTCGCCAGCCTCAGCCAGTGCGTGCGGGAAGCCCTCGACAATGCCGCCGTCGACCTGGAGCAGGCGCAGCAGCAACTGCTCGACAGCGAACTGGTCGATGCCGCCGATCAGGTGGTGCGGGTGCGCGGTCACCTGCAGCGCGGTCTGGCCCACGCCGAGCAGGCGATCAACCGGCTGTCAGCGGGCCTTGAACTGCCGCGCCTGCTGATGCTGGCCGACCAGGAAGATGTGCGCCGCGGCGCGCTGGAGCGGGCCCGGGCCGTGCTCGATCACCGCGAAGACCTCGATCGCCGCCTCGATCAGGTGATGGAGGGCTGGCGGCTCAAGCGCCTGCCGCGCATCGACCGCGACATCCTGCGACTGGCCGCCGTCGACCTCGACACCTTCGGCACACCGGCGGCCGTGGCCTGCAATGAGGCCGTCGATCTGGCCAACCGCTACAGCGACGAGCAGGGACGGCGGATGATCAACGGCGTTCTGCGGCGGTTCACCACCGCGGCCCCCTGAGGCAGGCATGGTTTTCGACTGGTTCCGGCGCCAATCCGCCCCCCAGCCCGCGGCGGCTCCCGCCCCCGCCGCGGCTGAAGCTGAATCCGCTGCACCGACGACGGCCGCTCCCGCCCAGGACGAACGACCCGCCGGTGATCCCTCCACCTCAGATTCCTCCACCCCGGAGCCCTCCGAGCCCGGGTCATCCGCCAGCCAGGAGAGCTCCGCTTCGGCGTCTGAAGTTGCTGAGGCTGGCTCCGCTTCTGCTGCTCCAGCCCCTGCGTCTCCTGCCCCGGCCCAAGCCGGCGCCCCTGCAGCCCCTGTCGTCGATCAGGACGCTCTTGCCTGGGCGCGCGAGGCCTATGCCCGGCTGAAGGCCCAGCAGGACGCAGCCAGGCAACAGGAGCCCCCCGCTGAGCCGCAGGCCCTTGCTGAGCCACAACCGCCAGCTGCTGAGCAAGGGGCTGCGCCTGACGCCGCCCCGCCGGTGCAGGAGCCCGCGCCCGCTCCTGAAGCCGCTGCAGTGGTGCCGCCTGAGCCTCAACCTGAGGCCCCGCCCCAGGCCCCGGCCGCGCCCGCAGACGCTGCCACCCCACAGCCGGCGCCATCCACCACACCTCCAGCCGCACCACCAACAGCCTCACCAACCGCCTCACCAGCAGCGCCCGCGGCACCCGCACCCCCCTCACCAGCGGCTCCAGCCCCCACAACGGCTGCCGCGGCGCCACAACCGGCACCCGCACTGTCGCTGCTTGAGCAGGCCGCGGCCCAGCGCCGTGAGCGCCAGCAGGAGTTGCTGGAACGGCCGGAGCAGGAGAGCGCCACCGCCGCCTCCACCGGCGCCGCTACTGCCAGCGCCGCTGCTGCCACGGCGGCCGACACCGCCGCTCCCCAGCTGGGAGCGTTCGATGAAGCCTTCACCTGGTCGGTGGAGGTGCTGGCGGCCCAGGGCGTGCGCGCCGATCAGGTGTCGCTCGAGGAGATCGACTGGCTGGGCCGGCTGCGGCGCGGTCTGGAGAAGACCCGCCAGGGCTTTGTCAGCCAGATGCTGGAAACCCTTGGGGATGATCCGCTCACTCCGGAGGTGCTGGAGCAGCTCGAAACCCTGCTGCTGCGCGCCGATGTGGGGGTGAAGGCCACCGATCAGGTGCTCGAGGCCCTGCGGCAGCGCCTCAACCAGGAGGTGGTGGACCCGGGCGAGGGGTTGCGCTTTCTCAAGGAGCAGCTGCGGGGGGTGCTGGAGGCGCCGATCCAGGCCAGCGGCACGGCGTTGCTGGCCCCGCAGCGCGATCGCCTGAACGTGTGGCTGCTGGTCGGGGTCAACGGCGTCGGCAAGACCACCACCCTTGGCAAGCTGGCCAACCTGGCGGTGCGCAGCGGCTACAGCTGCCTGATCGCCGCGGCCGACACCTTCCGGGCCGCTGCCGTGCAGCAGGTCACGGTGTGGGGGGAACGCAGCGGCGTGCCGGTGATCGCCAACCCGAGCGCCAACGCCGATCCGGCCGCCGTGGTGTTCGATGCCATCGGTGCCGCCAGTGCCAAGGGCACCGAGCTGGTGCTGGTCGACACCGCCGGTCGCCTGCAGACCAAGCACAACCTGATGGAGGAGCTCAGCAAGGTGCGCCGCATCGTCGATCGCCTGGCGCCCCAGGCCAGCGTGGAATCGCTGCTGGTGCTCGATGCCAGCCAGGGCCAGAACGGCCTGCGGCAGGCCATGGCCTTCGCCAGCGCCGCCGGCCTCACCGGTGTGGTGCTCACCAAGCTCGATGGCAGTTCCCGCGGGGGTGTGGCCCTGGCGGTGGCCTCCGAGGCCGGCTTGCCGATCCGCTTCGTGGGCGCGGGCGAGGGCATCCGCGACCTCAGGCCGTTCAACAGCTTCGAGTTCGTCGAGGCGCTGCTGGCGGTCTGAGCCGGGGCTGGCTGTGGCTGCCCTTCCGCCCGGGGGCGGCAGCTTGCCGCTTCAACCGGTGACGCCAGCCACCCGGTTAGACGCATCACGAGCGCTCAGCGATTAACGCGCACCACTGCTACTCTTCGGTCCCCCGGCCGCTCCCGTGAGCAGTACGCCGCCCTCCCGTGTGCCTCCGCCCCCTCCGCGGGCCCATGGGAATCTGTCGGCTTCCGCCTCGCTGAGGCAGCTGCTCGACAGCCTCAGCAGGGAGCAGCGGCGCAACCAGGAGCTGCTGGCGTCGCTGGCCTTTGCCCTGCGCAGTTTCACCAATTTCAACCGCTTTCTCGAGCTGGTGCCCCTGGTCTGCTCCCGGCTGGTGGAGGCGGAGGGCAGCCTGTTGGTGGTGTTTCACGCCGATGGCCGCCTCTGGCGCGAGCAGCTGCATGCCTCGCCACCGGAGCGCTGCCGCCATCTGGTGAGCCATCTGGCCGGGCTCAGCGATCAGGATCTGGCCGCCGGTGCCGGTGACGACGCGGTGGTGGCCCAGCTGGATCTGGAGATGCGCCGCCTGCTCGGCCAGGTGCCGATGTTCGGCACCTCAGTGGTGGCCCGCAACCATCAGCGCGGCCGGCTTTATGTGTTCGGCTCCAGCCAGGGTGATGGGCCCATCTGGAGCGATGTGCACCGGCGCCATGTGCAGCTGGTGGCCGATCTCACCGGCGTCGCGATCGAAAACGAGGTGCTGCAGGAGGACATGCGCCTGCATGAGCGGCTTGATCGCCAGCTCAGCACCGGCGCCGAGATCCAGTCGCAGCTGCTGCCTGATCAGTGCCCCGTGATCGAAGGGGTCGACCTGGCAGCCCGCTGCCGGCCGGCCTTCCGCGTCGGCGGCGACTACTACGACTTCATCCCCACCCGCCCCGAGCTGGTGGGACGGCGCCGCGAAACGGAGCGCTGGGCGCTGGTGATGGGCGATGTGATGGGCAAGGGGATCCCGGCCGGCCTGCTGATGACCTTGCTGAGGGGCATGCTGCGGGCGGAGGTGCTCAGCGGTCATGCGCCGGATCGGATCCTGCGGGATCTCAACCAGCTGGCGCAGGAAGACCTGGCCCATTCGCACCGGTTCGTGACGCTCTTCTATTCCGATTACGACCCCCGCACCCACGTGCTGCGCTACGCCAATGCGGCGCACAACCCGCCGCTGATCTGGCGCCGCCAGGGCCACACGCTCGAACGCCTCGATGCCCCTGGCCTGCTGATCGGCCTGCAGCCCGAAGCCGAATACGGCTGCGAGCGCCTGGTTCTGGAGCCGGGCGACGTGCTCCTCTACTACACCGATGGCGTCACCGAGGCTGCCGGAGTCGGCAATGAACGTTTCGATGAAACCCGGCTGATGCGGGCCTTCGATCGCTCCTGCCGCTCCGGGTTGGGAGCGCAGGGGATTCTCGATCAGCTGTTCACCCGCCTGGATCGTTTCGTGGGCTCCGATCGCCAGCTCCAGGACGACGCCTCGATGGTGGTCCTGAAGGTGCGCGATGAGGTGATGCTGCCGGCACTGCCGGGCTGAAGCCCCGGCCGCCGGGTGCAAAGCTTTGCCTGACGACAAACCTCGGCGGACATGGCCACAGAGTCTTCCCCTTCAGCGAGCGGCCGGGGGGTGTCCGGCGGTGCCGACGGCAGCTGGAGCGACCGCTTCGAGGAGGGCCTGCACCCGGCGATCGAGCGCTTCAACGCCTCGATCGGCTTCGATATCGCCCTGCTGCCTCAGGATCTGGACGGTTCGGTGGCCCATGCCCGCATGCTCGGCCGCTGCGGCGTGATCACCACGGCGGAGGCGGAGCGGCTGATCGAGGGGTTGGAGCTGGTGCGGGCGGAAGCGGCCGCCGGCGGCTTCAATCCCGGGCTGGAGGCGGAGGATGTGCACTTCGCCGTGGAGCGGCGGCTGATTGCCCTGATCGGTCCGCTCGGCAAGAAGCTGCACACCGGCCGCAGCCGCAACGATCAGGTGGGCACCGATCTGCGGCTCTGGTTGCGGCAGAAGATCGATGGGCTCGATCGGGCTCTGCTGCGGTTCCAGCACGCGCTGCTGGCCCAGGCGGAGCAGCACGTCGACACGCTCATTCCCGGCTACACCCACCTGCAGCGGGCCCAGCCGCTCTCCCTCGCTCACCATCTGCTCGCTTACGTGGAGATGACGGCGCGTGACCGGCAACGCCTGGCAGATGTGCGGCGGCGGGTGAACATCTGCCCGCTGGGGGCGGCGGCCCTGGCGGGCACCCCCGTGCCGATCGATCGCCGCCAGACGGCCGCCGAGCTGGGTTTCGAGGCGATCTATGCCAACAGCCTCGATGCCGTCAGCGACCGCGACTTCGCCGTGGAATTCAGTGCGGCGGCCAGCCTGATCCTGGCCCACCTCAGCCGCCTGGCGGAGGAGGTGATTCTCTGGGCCAGCGAGGAATTCGGCTTCGTGGCCCTCACCGACCGCTGCGCCACTGGCAGCAGCCTCATGCCCCAGAAGAAGAATCCGGATGTACCGGAACTGGTGCGGGGCAAGGCGGGCCGTGTGTTCGGCCATCTTCAGGCCCTGCTCACGATGATCAAAGGATTGCCCCTGGCCTACAACAAAGACTTTCAGGAAGACAAGGAAGCGCTCTTCGATGTGGTGCGCACCACCGAAGACTGCCTCGAGGCGATAGCCATCCTGCTGGAGGAAGGCATCCGGTTTCGCCCGGAGCGCCTGGAGCAGGCGGTGGCCGCCGATTTCTCCAACGCCACCGATGTGGCCGACTATCTGGTGGCCCGCGATGTTCCCTTCCGCGAGGCTTACCAGCTGGTGGGCGGGTTGGTGAAGCGCTGTCTCGCGGAAGGCGTGCTGCTGCGTGAGCTGCCGCTGGAGCGCTGGCAGGCGTTGCATCCCGCCTTTGAGGCGGATGTGTTTGCCGCGATCGAGCCGCGCCAGGTGGTGCGCGCGCGTCGCAGCGAAGGGGGAACGGGCTTCGATCGGGTGCGAGAACAACTCGCCCTGATGCGCCAGCGGCTCGATCAGATTCCAGCAGAAAACCCTTGAAGCAGAGAATGGCGGTCCTAGGGTTGGGCTGTCACCTTCGATGGGTTCTTTCCGAGGCCGTCGAGGTTGATGCCATCAAGGCCCCTGTTCTCGGTCCAATCGGTTTCTACGGTCAGTGAGCATTTTTGTCGGCAACCTCCCCTTCCGCGCTGAGCAGGAAGATGTGGCTGAATTGTTTGCGCCTTTCGGCGAAGTCGTGAGTTGTTCTCTCCCCCTCGAGCGGGACACAGGACGTAAACGCGGCTTTGCCTTTGTGGAGATGGCCGATGAGGCCACGGAAAGCAAGGCCATCGATGGTCTGCAGAACGTGGAGCTCATGGGCCGCCCGCTGCGCATCAACAAGGCCGAGCCCCGCGGTAGCGGCGGGCCGCGTCGCAGCGGCGGCTATGCCGGTGGTGGTGGCGGCTATGGCGGCGGTGGCGGCTATGGAGGGGGGGGTGGCTACGGCGATCGGGGCGGCTCCGACCGGGGTTCTTCCGACCGAGGCGGTTCAGAGCGTGGCGGCTCGGAGCGTGGCAGCCGTGGCTGGGAAGATCGCAGCCGCTTTCAATAAGCGCCCGCGCTCTGCTTTGAACCCCAGCGCGCGATAGCGCAGCGCCTGGCACTGCCGGGCCTCTCGAGATGCAGCGGCTCAATCCACAGCGCCTCAATCCGCAGCGGCTCTATCCAAAGCGTCTAAGCCACCGGATCGTCTGAGCAACCTGACCATCTGAGAGACAGGAGCCCTCAGAGCCCCTGATTCTCCAGTTCACGGCAGGCCTGCGCAAGCACCTCGGCGCCGGCAGTGGCCTGGCCGGCGGCTTCCCCCAGCCGCCGGCGCCAGTGCCTGGCCCCCGGAACGCCTTCCACCAGGTGCACCAGGTGCCGGGCGATCGGCCACAGGCGGCCGCCGTTGCCGCACCACCGCTCGGCGTAAGGAACCAGACCGCGAACCACGCTGGAGGGCGTGGCGATCGGTGCTGTTCCCTCGGCAAACAGGTCGGCATCGACCCGGCTCCAGCGCAGCGGATGCTCATAGGCCGCCCGCCCCACCATCACGCCGTCAAGGTGCTGGAGGTGGGGCAGGCATGCCTCCAGATCCTGCAGCCCTCCATTGAGCTCGATCGTCAGGTCGGGCCGTTCCTGCTTGAGCTGGTGCACCCGGTCGTAGCGCAGGGGCGGCACGGTGCGGTTCTGCTTGGGGTCGAGCCCCGTGAGCCAGGCCTTGCGGGCATGCACGGAAAACCGGGCGGCGCCGGCGCCGGCCACCTGCTCCACGAAAGCCAGCAGTTCCGCGTAGCTGTCGCGCTCATCGATGCCGATCCGGTGCTTCACCGTGACGGGCAGGGGGCTGGCCGCCGCCATCGCTTCCACGCAACGAGCCACCTGCTCAGGGTCCGCCATCAGGCAGGCCCCGAAGCGGCCTTTCTGCACTTTCTCGCTGGGGCAGCCCACGTTCAGATTGATCTCGTCGTAGCCCCAGGCGGCGGCCAGGCCGGCGGCCTCCGCCAGCAGCCCGGGGTCATCCCCGCCCACCTGCAGCGCCAGCGGCTTTTCGCTGGGGTCGAAATCCAGCAGCCGCTCCCGCCGGCCATGGTGCAGGGCCTGGGCCACCACCATCTCGGTGTAGAGCAGGCTGCGGCGGGTGATCTGCCGCATCAGCACCCGGAAGTGCCGGTCGGTGCAGTCCATCATCGGCGCCACACTGAACCGGTGCGCGGGCAGCTTCCGCCCCTCCTGCAACTCACCCTCTGCCATCTCCCCATGCTGCCTTCTGAGTGCCCCCTGGTGGTGGCCGGTGGTGGCCCGGCCGGCTACATGGCCGCGATCACGGCCGCGGAGGCCGGACTGGCCGGGGTGCTGCTGCTGGAGGCCACCGATCAACCCCTCGGCAAGGTGCTGATCAGCGGCGGCGGTCGCTGCAATGTCACCCATGCCTGCTGGGATCCGCGCGCCCTGGTGGGTCACTATCCCCGCGGGGCGCGGGCGCTGCTGGGGCCCTTCAGCCGCTTTGCCACCGGCGACACGCTGCGCTGGTTCTCAGACCATGGCCTCGAGCTGGTGGAGGAGCCCGATGGGCGGCTGTTTCCCCGCAGCAACCGCTCCAGCTCCGTGGTCAGAACGCTGGAAGCGGCGGCGGCGGCGGCCGGTGTCACGGTCTGGCGCGGGGCCGCGCTGCGGGGGGCTGAGGCCTCAGCGGCGGGCGGCTTCGCGCTGCAGGTGCGCCACCGCGAACAGCCCCTGCGGTGCCAGCGGTTGCTGCTGGCCACCGGTGGCCACCCCAGCGGGCGTCAGCTGGCCGCCGGGCTTGGCCATCAAGTGGTGCCACCGGTTCCCTCGCTGTTCACCCTCGCGCTGGAGGCCAATCCCCTGGCGGCACTCAGTGGCGTGGTGATGGATCCAGTGGACCTGGAGCTGGACGTGCCGGGAGGGGAACGCTTCCGCCAGAGCGGCATCGTGCTGCTCACCCACTGGGGGCTCAGCGGCCCTGCCACCCTTCGCCTCACCGCCTTTGCGGCGCGTGCCCTCAAGGATCATCGCTACCAGGCCAGCTTGAAGGTGAACTGGTGCGGGGGCCGCTCCGCCGCGGATGTGGAGGGGCTTTTGGCGGCCTGCCGCCAGGACCAGCCCCGCCGGCAGCTGGCGGCCTGCCGGCCCTGGCCGGAGTTGAGCCGGCGCCTGTGGCTGCACCTGCTGGAGCGCCACGGGGTGGACGGGCAGAAGCGCTGGGCCGATTTCGGCAAGGCCGACCAGCGCCGGTTGCTGGAGGGGCTGCGGGCCAGCCGGTATGCCGTCAGTGGCCGGGGCCCGTTCGGAGAAGAGTTCGTCACCGCCGGCGGTGTGGCCCTGGGCGAGGTGAACCTGGCCACGATGGAGAGCCGGAAGCAGCCGGGCCTGTTCCTTGCCGGCGAACTGTTGGATGTGGATGGGGTGACCGGCGGTTTCAACTTCCAGCACTGCTGGACGTCCGGTTGGCTGGCCGGACAGGCGATCGCCCAGCAGGCCACGCAGCCCGCAGCGGCGAACGGAGCGGAATCCAGCGAGCGGAACCGCTCACATTGAGATCGTCACTGGTTGAGATGGTTGCTGGTTGAGATGATCGCCAGGAAGAATTGATATGTCCGTAGGTTCTGAGCATCATTCATTCAACGCATCGAACGCAGTTGCGCATTCATTCAATTGATAATGAGCACTAGAGAGATCGCCAGGACAGAAGCCAGACGGCTTAACCTGTATAATTCGTGACATATAATTAGACTGTGAGAATATAGCTAATTGGATCAGATCTCCATAATGCAGCTAGGTAATATGGTTGGGATTAAATCTGTAGTCTTTAAACTGGATGAGGTAATCAGGTTGTCTGACTGTGGCCCATGTGTGCCGCCTGCTTGTGCTGGCATGGCCTAGGCAGGCTCTCCAAGGGTGGTTGCTGATTGCATAAGGTTGACGTGGATGGAGATCAGTGTGCTTGCCTGCCTAGAGATCCATAGATCCATAGATCTGTGGATCCATAGATTAAAAATCAATTGATCAATAAGGAGAGGGAAAGATAGTGACTTGGGTCGTCAATGCAGGGATGAATCTGATCGGAAGCGCACCGGGAAAGGTTCTACCTGAGATGGGAGCTTTCGAGCGATGGAAGCAAGGATCCACAAGGTTCTATCTGATCTTCTCGAAGATGGAGAACATCGGTAGATACATGGCGAGCAGAATGGAGGCCACGATGATGCCAACAATCACGATCATCACCGGCTCCAGCAGGGAGGTGAGCGCTTTCACTGCGGCTGAAACCTCGTCTTCGTAAAAGTCGGCCACTTTCGAGAGCATGGCATCCATCTCCCCGGTTTCCTCGCCCACCACCAGCATGCTCAGCGCCATTTCGGGGAAAACGCGCTTGCGGGAAAGCGCGGTGCTCAGCAGGACGCCGTTCTGAAGTTCGCCGCGACAGTTGTCAATGGCGTCGGAGAGAATGCTGTTGCTCACGGTATCGCGCACGATTTCCAGCGATTGCAAAATGGGAACGCCGGCTCTGCTCAAGGAGCTGAAGGTGCGGCAGAACTGCGCCGTGGATGTTTTTTGAATCAGATCACCAAACAGGGGAATCTTGAGGATGGTGGCATCCACTTGACGGCGGCCGAGCGGGGTTTTGTAGTACTTACGAAAGAGGATGACGATCAGGATGATGGCACCCGTCAGGTAGATGGAGAAGGGAGAACGCAGCAAGGCGCTGAGGTTCACCATCATTTGGGTGAACGGTGGCAGATCGGCACCCAACTGGTCGAAGATTCCCGCAAAGGTTGGAATCAGGAAGAACAGCCACGGCGATCACCAGCACCGCCACCGGATAGCCAAGGGCGCCCTTCACCTGGTTCTGGAGCCTGGAGGTCTGCTCCAGCAACAGTGACAGGCGCTTGAGGGATTCATCCAGCACGCCCCCCACCTCACCCGCTTCGATCAAAGCGATGCTCAACCGGTCGAACACCTTGGGCCATTTGCGCATGGCGGTACCCAGGGTTTCGCCCTGGCTCACTTCAAGGCTGATGGCCTTGAGCGAGCGCTTGAAGACCGGATTCTTCTGCTGATTGGCGAGCAGCAGCAGGCTGCGAACGATCGGTACGCCGGAATCCACGAAGGCGGCAAGTTTGCTGGCGAACAGCGCCTTGTCCCGCACGCCGGGAGCCTTTTCAAACAGCGGCCCCAGATTGATTTCCTTGGAGAGAATGCTTCCGCCCTGGGGTTTGTCGCCCCCCGCGGCCGCCACATTGCCGAGGTCCTGGACCACCTTGGTGGGGGTGATACCCCGACGCCTCAGCTCGCTGCGGGCTGCCGCCATATCAGCGACGGCCAGTTTCAGTTCCCTGGGTTTGCCATCCCTGCCGAGGTAGGTGGCGGTGAACTTGACGGTCGGTGCGGATCGAGCCGGCGCCGCTGTGGCTTTTGCTTTGGCAGCGCCGCGGGGAGCAGGGCCTGCGCTGCCGACGGGCTGCAGGGTGGTGGGGAGAATGCCGCGCTTTCTGAGGTCGCGCCGCGCGGTTGCCAGATCCGCAGCACTGACCCGCAGTTCCTTGGTCTGTCCCCGGCTGGTGGTGTAGGTGGCGAGAAAGGAAGCCATGGTGACAACGCTCAGGAAAGGGTGCTGAGCAGGCGGTTCAGCTCTTCCGGCTTGGCCGTCTTGGAGCGGGCCTCATCCACGTTGATGTCGCCGCGGAGCACCAATTCGCTCAGAGCCTTTTCCATCGTCTGCATGCCGAGCTGTGCCCCCGTCTGAATCTGGGAATACACCTGAGCGGTTTTTCCTTCCCGGATCAGGTTGGAGATGGCTGGGGTGTTGATCATGATCTCCTGGGCCATCACCCGGCCCCAGGAATGCTGCTCCGGGTTCGATCGTTTGCAGAGCGTCTGGGCGAAGATGGCGGCAAGGCTGCCGCTGAGCTGCACGCGAACCTGGGTCTGCTGGGTGGAGGGAAACACGTCCACCATGCGGTCCACCGTCTGGGCGGCAGAGGAGGTGTGAAGTGTGGCAAAAACAAGGTGGCCCGTTTCGGCGGCCGTGATGGCCAGCTGGATCGTTTCCAGGTCGCGCATCTCACCCACCAGAATCACATCGGGATCTTCCCGAAGGGCGGCTCGCAGAGCGTTGCTGAAGCTCTTGGTGTCGTCGTTGAGCTGGCGTTGATGCACCAGGCTGCGGTTGTTCCGATAGGTGAATTCGATCGGGTCTTCAATCGTGAGCACGTGCACCGCCTTGGTGCGGTTGATGTAATCCAGCAGGCTCGCCAGAGTGGTGCTCATGCCCGAACCGGTCGGTCCGGTCACCAGCACGAGCCCTGAGGGGCGGTTGGTGATGTCCACCACCACCTCGGGCAACAGGAGGTCTTCCGGTGTGGGGATTTTGCTGCTGAGTGCCCGCAGGCAGGCGGCATAGGTGCCGCGCTGGCTGTAGACGTTCACCCGAAAGCGCGCCAGACCGCGAAGCGCATAGGAGCAATCCAGCTCCCATGTCTGCTCCAGATGCTTCCGCTGGGCGTTGTTCAGAATCGAGAAAATCAGCCGGTTGCAGGTTTCTTCGCTGAGAACCTCCTCATGCATCGGCCGCAGTTCGCCGTTGAATCGTCCGAACGGACGTTGTCCGGCGGCCAGGTGCAGGTCACTGCCCCTGCCTTCCACCAGCTCGCGCATGAAATCTTCAATCAGGAGTTCCATGGGCATGGCGAAGAGGGGTGGTTCAAAATGCGTGGGGCAATTCTGCACGGCGCAACCGGCCGCTTCAAGGGTTAAATCCTCTCGGTGAGGCAGTAGGGGCATTCCAGCCATTCGTCCTTGAGCCCCGCGCCGCAGCCGCTGCAGGTCAAGGTGGTGAGTGCCCGCGCCCGTCGCTCGGATTCCAGCTCCGTGTCGGTGAGCAGCATGCGCTCCACCTCCTCCAGGGTGGTGTGACCTTCACGCACCAGATCAAGGCCGTAGCCGAGCAGGGTTTTCATGCCGCCCTCCAGGGCCAGTTTGCGGATCACATCCGTGCTCGCCCCCTGGGCCACCGCCGAAGCGATCGTTTCATTCAGTCGCAGCACCTCATACACGCCGATGCGGCCTTTGTAGCCCCGCCCCTGGCAGGCGCTGAAGACATGGCCGGTATCTGGATCAGGACGCTTGGCTTTGTAGAAGGTGACTTTCGTGTCGGGAGTCGAGAGCAGACCGAAGTGTCCGAGCTCCTCGGGGCCGGGGTGGTAGCTCACCCGGCATTTTGTGCAGACGCGCCGCAGCAGCCGCTGCGACACGATGCCCAGCAACGAGGCACTGATCAGGAAGGGCTCCACACCCATTTCGTTGAGACGTGCGATGGCGCTGGGTGCGTCGTTGCAGTGGAGGGTGGTGAGCACCAGGTGTCCAGTGAGCGCCGCCTCGATCGCGGTCTTGGCGGTTTCGCCGTCGCGGGTCTCTCCCACCAGCAGCACGTCTGGGTCCTGCCGCATGAAGGCCCGCAGAGCGTTGCTGAAGTCGTAGCCCTTGTCGCGGTTCACCTGGGTCTGGGTGATGCCCTTGAGCATGTACTCAATCGGGTCTTCCACCGTGGAGATGTTGATGCCCGGGACATTTCGTTCCGAAAGCAGTGAATAGAGCGTGGTGGATTTCCCCGAACCTGTGGGCCCCGTGACCAGGATCATGCCGAAGGGGCGTGAGCCCAGCGTTCGAACCAGATTGAGGCTCGCCGGTGAGCTGATCAGTTTGTCGAGACCGAGCTTCGTGGCGGAGCTGTCCAGCAGCCGCATCACCACCTTTTCCCCCCAGCGGCTGGGCAGGGTGCTCACACGCAGCTCGATCGTGCGCCCCTTGAACACCCGCCGGATGCGTCCGTCCTGCGGCATCCGACGCTCGGAGATGTCCAGGTCGGCCATGATCTTGAGGCGCGAGGTGATCGCGGGGATCAGGCTTCTGGGCAACAGTTCCAGCGGTTGGAGCACGCCGTCCTGACGGAAGCGGATCTGCAGGCCCTCCTCCTGGGGTTCCACATGGACGTCACTGGAGTCGGTGTCGATGGCCTTGATCAGAATCCGGTTCACCAGGCTCACCACCGGCGAAGCACTGGAGGCGGCGATGCCATCCTCCAGATTCATGTAGTCGTCGTCTTCCGGTGGGGCTTCGTCAAGCTGCGGCTCAAGGCTCAGATCCTCCAGCAGGGAGGTCTGCTCCACCTGGGGCTCCTTACTGCCGTCGACCTGCGTTTCATCGGAGTTGGCTGGAGCGTCAACGGCACCTTCGTCGTTGCGGCTGTGGGCTGCTGCCAGCTCCTCGAGCCTCGCGTTGAGCACCACCTCGATCTCGTCCTTGAGAGCGAGGCGCAGATCGGGATCAAGCCCGTCGCCGCTGATGGTTTCCATCAGATCGTGGCGTTGCTCCGAACCCCAGAAGGTGGGCACGGCCACCACGATTCGATCGCCGATGCGCCGGATCGGCAGGCTGCAGAGACTGCTCCAGCGCTCCGTGCTGATCGAGGGGCAGGCCTCAAAGGCCTTGGGATCGGCTTGCTCGAGCTCCTGTGAGCGGAGCACCCGTTCGCCAAGCAACAGCTCCACCTCCAGGCGCTGCTGGGTGGGGCTGATGGCATCCGGCACCGGACGGGTGGCCGAGAGTGTCATGGTGGCGCGTGGTTGAGGAGGGGAGTACCCATTGGACGGCCGCGCAGGCACGCGCCCGGCGTACCGTTCTAAGCCAGTTCTGTCGGCCTTGCCCGGGCAGTGATCGCGGCGGGGACGCACCCCTCAGGAGGTGCGGGCTTCCGCCGCTTGTGGGAGGCGCGCGTCACCCTCCAACATGTTGATGTCAGATCTGCGATCCAGCCGGCATGAGTGGCGAAGCCTCTTCCTTCTCCCAGGATTCTGAGGCCCCTGCGGAGGCACCTCAAGCGGCCTCTGCGGAGGCCAACGTCGAGGGTCTTGCCAGCGAGGCGAATGAATTGATCACGCAGCTCGAAGCCTCCGCGGCCTCGGACGACGCCTCCGCCCAGGCCGATGCCACCGGTTCGGAGGCCGGCGATCCCGAGCAGCGGATCCAGGACCTCGAGGCGGCGCTCAGCAGCCTCCGGGCCGAGCATGAGGGCGTGCGCAGCCAATACATGCGCATCGCCGCCGACTTCGATAACTTCCGCAAGCGCCAGAGCCGTGATCAGGACGAGCTGCGCCTGAAGATCACCTGCTCCACGCTCGCGGAGATCCTGCCGGTGGTCGATAACTTCGACAGGGCGCGCCAGCAGCTGGACCCTCAGAACCCCGAAGCCCAGGACGTGCATCGCAGCTACCAGGGGCTCTACAAGCAGCTGGTCGATGTGTTCAAGAATCTGGGCGTCTCGCCGATGCGCGTGGAGGGTGAGCCGTTCGATCCGAACCTGCACGAAGCCGTGTTGCGAGAGCCCAGCGACGAGGTGATGGAGGATGTGGTGATCGCCGAACTGCAGCGCGGCTACCAGCTGGAGGGACGGGTGATCCGTCATGCTCTCGTGAAGGTGTCGATGGGCCCCGGCCCTGCCGGTGGGTCCCATGCCACCAACGCCCCACACGGGGACACTGAACCCATGGCCGGCGCGGATCCGAGTTGATGGCCGATTACTACGACCTGCTGGGTGTCAGCCGTGATGCCGACGCCGACACCCTCAAACGTTCCTACCGCCGGCTGGCGCGGCAGTTCCACCCGGACATCAACAAGGATCCCGGCGCGGAGGAGCGCTTCAAGGAGATCGGGCGCGCCTATGAGGTGCTGAGCGACCCCCAGACCCGCGCCCGCTACGACCAGTTCGGTGAGGCGGGGGTGTCCGGTGCCGGCGGCGGCCCCGACATGGCGGACATGGGGGGCTTCGCCGACCTGTTCGAAACCTTCTTCAGCGGTTTCGGGGGAGCCGGCGGTGCCGGTGGCCCACGCCGCCGTGGCCCGCGCCAGGGCGACGATCTGCGCCTCGATCTCACGATCGGCTTCAGCGAGGCCGTGTTCGGGCAGGAACGCGATGTCCAGATCCGCCACCTGGAAACCTGCGCCACCTGCGAGGGCAGCGGCGCCAAGCGGGGCACCGGGCCCACCACCTGCGGCACCTGCTCCGGATCCGGCCAGGTGCGCCGTGCCACCCGCACCCCATTCGGCAGTTTCACCCAGGTGGCGCCATGCCCCACCTGTGAAGGCACGGGCCAGGTGATCGCCGATCCCTGCGGCGATTGCGGCGGCCAGGGCGTGCAACAGGTGCGCAAGAAGCTGCGCATCACCATTCCCGCCGGCGTCGATTCAGGCACCCGGCTACGGGTGACGGGCGAGGGCAACGCGGGCCAGCGGGGCGGTCCGGCCGGCGACCTTTACGTCTACCTGTTCGTTCAGGCCCACGATCACCTGCGGCGTGAAGGCATCCACATCCAATCGGATGTCACGATCAGCTACCTCCAGGCGATCCTCGGCGACAAGATCGAAGTCGACACGGTGGATGGTCCGGAAACTCTGGACATTCCTGCCGGCACTCAGCCTGGTGCCACCCTCACGCTTCAGAACAAAGGCGTGCCACGGCTGGGCAATCCCGTGGCCAGGGGGAACCATCACGTCACCGTGAAGGTGCACATTCCCACCAAGCTCTCCAGCCACGAGCGGGAGTTGCTCGATCAGCTCGCCGGGCACCACTCCGGCAAGGAACACCCGCACAAGAGCGGCCTGTTCGGTGGCCTGTTCGGCTGATGCCCTCGCCTGCCCATCGCCATGAAGCCCGCTGAAGCCTTCCCTGCTCCCGTGCCGGACCAGTGCCTCGACCTGCGCGGCACCCCGTGCCCGGTGAACTTCGTGCGCACGCGGCTGGCGCTTGAAAAGCTGCCGCCCGGTGCCTGGCTGCAGGTGGATCTCGACGCAGGCGCCCCCGAATCCATGGTGAGCGAAGGACTCCGGGAGGAGGGGCATGAGGTGCTGGGCTTGAAGCCCGCCGATGGCGCCGGGGCACGCCTGCTGATCTGCCGCGACGGGGCCTGAGCGTGGAGCAGGAGCCGGTCACCGGCCGGGTCGTGGCTCTGCAGGCCAATTTCTGCAGGGTGCGGCTCGATCGGGCCGGTCCTGGCCATCAGCTCGAACTGCTGTGCGTACGGCGCACCCGGCTGGGCAAGAGCGGCCAACAGGTGCATGTCGGGGATCAGGTGAGCCTTGATGGCATCGACTGGGCCGCCGGCCGCGCTGCGGTGAGCCGCCTGTTTCCCCGCTCCAGCCGGCTGGAGCGGCCTGCCGTGGCCAACTGCACCCGGTTGCTGGTGGTGGTGGCGCTGGCGCAGCCGGAGCCGGATCCCGTCCAGATGACCCGCTTCCTGCTGGCGGCCGAGGCCACCCACCTGCAGGTGGAGCTGGTGCTCAGCAAGGTCGATCTGGTGCCCCGCGCCGGCCTGGAGGCGTGGCTGGTTCGCCTGAGGGGCTGGGGGTATGACCCGATCGGCCTGAGCGTGGCCACAGGGGAGGGGCTGGAGCTGCTGCGGCAGCGGCTGGCCGAACCGGGCATCACCGTGCTGTGTGGTCCTTCCGGCGTGGGCAAGAGCAGTCTGCTGAATGCCCTGATTCCCGCGCTGCAGTTGCGAGTGGCCGCGGTGTCGGGGCGCTTGCAGCGTGGCCGCCATACAACGCGGCACGTGGAGCTGTTCGCGCTGGGGCCCGAGGCTCTGCTCGCCGATACGCCGGGATTCAACCGGCCGGACCTGCCGCTCGATCCCACCCGGCTCGCCTCCCTGTTTCCCGAAATGCGAAAGGCACTGCGTTCAGGTGCATGCCGCTACCGCAACTGCCTGCACCGCGGCGATCCCGGCTGCTGCGTCGGCACCGACTGGGACCGTTATCCCCACTACCTGCAGGCTGTGGAGGAGTTGCTGGCGGCCGGTGGTTCAGGGCCAGCGCGCCGCACACAGGAGCCGGCGGTCCAGGTGGAGCGGCCCGAAGTGCGGTTGGATCGACGCCAGCGTCAGCCCTCGCGCCGCCGGTTACGGCAGGGCCAGCAGGAAGGGCTCAGCCCCCCATCCCCGCCAGATTGAGCCCGCCGGTGAGCTCCTCCATCCGCTCCTTCATGGTGGTGGTGGATTTTTCGTAGGCGGCCCGCAGCGCTTCGAGGGCGGCGGCTTCGGTGGCTTCGGCGCCGGAGGCCACCAGCTCAGGAGCCAGCCTCACCCGCAGGGGCTGTTGGTTGCCCGAGAGCCACACGCTGGCGCGGCCATCCTCGCTGGTGCCTTCCAGCTCCATGGCATCCAGCTCGTCCTGCAGCTTCTGGGCGTCCTGCTGGATCTGCTGCGCCTTGCGGAACGCTTCGGTGAGTTGGCCGAAGTTGGGAAGACCGAAGCCTGCCATGGGAACGATGTCGTGGGGCCACAGCGTACGTGGGCCGCCACTGCCGGTCAGCGGCCCCTGCGGAGCGGTTTTCCGCCGCCGGCCCCTGCTCAGTCGGACGGCGTGGCTGAATCAAAGCTGCCCAGGCGCTTCACTTCCGGGTGGAGCTCCAGGCCATGGGCCTGACGCACCCGCTCCTGCACCCGTTCGATCAGGCGATGGATCTGCGCGGCGGTGGCCTCTCCCGTGTTGACGATGAAGTTGGCGTGCATGGGCGACACCATGGCGCCGCCCACCGTCCATCCCTTGAGGCCGAGTTCCTCGATCAGACGGCCCGCCTTGAGCGGTTCCGGATTGCGGAACACACTGCCGCAGCTGGGCAGGTGGTAGGGCTGCGAACCGGTGCGGCTCTGCAGATTGGCGCTGGTGCGCCGGTCGATCGCACGCGGATCATGGCCGGGGCTCAGCTGGAAGCGGGCCGAGAGCACCAGCAGCGGCTCCTGCTGCAGGCGGCTGTGGCGGTAGGCGAACTCCAGACTCGACGCCGGCAGGATGAAGGGAACGCTGCCCGGATCGGGCGCCACCACGGTGACGTCGCGCAGCACTTCCGCTGTGCAGCCCCCCTGCGCACCGGCGTTCATGACCACGGCTCCCCCCACGGTGCCCGGAATGCCCACGGCCCATTCAAGGCCGCTCAGGCCCGCCCGGGCCGCACGGCGCGCCAGGGTGGGAATCGGTTCTCCGGCCCTGGCTTCCACCAGGCCGGTGCTGGCGTCCAGCTGGCTGCCCTGGAGGCGGCGTGAGCAGAGGGTCAGGCCCGCCAGGCCGCTGTCGCTGATCAGCAGGTTGGAGCCCGCGCCGATCAGGCGCCAGGGCAGACCGCGATCCCAGGCCCAGTGGGCCATGGCCTGCAGCTCTTCCTCACTGGAGGGTTCGCCGAACCATTCAGCGGGGCCTCCCACCTTCCAGGTGGTGTGGCCGGCGAGCGGGAGCTGGGCGCTCAGGTTGGCCGGTGGTTCGCCGCCCGCCATCCCTCAGGCAGCCAGGGGTGTGGCGACTGTGGCGCCGGGCAGGGCCTTGAGCCGTTCCCACAGCCCGTTGACGTCCCCGGCCCCCATGGCCAGCACCAGGTCACCGTCCTGGCTCAGCGTCGCCACATCCTGAGCCAGGTGCTGCATGTCGGCCGCCACGCGCACCTCAAGGGCGGGGTGCAGCGCGGCGATGCGCTCCGCCAGCGATCCGCTCGACACCCCGGGTATGGGTGCTTCACCGGCGGCATACAAAGGCGCCAGCAGCACGGCATCGGCCTGGCCGAGGGCCTGGGCAAACGCATCACCGAATTCCGCCGTGCGGCTGTAGCGATGGGGCTGGAACACCGCCACCACCCGCCGCGGCACCGCCGGCAAGGGGCTGCGGCCGGTGCTCACCATCAGCCGCGCCATGGTCAGGGTGGCATTGACTTCGCTGGGATGGTGGGCGTAGTCGTCGACCACCAGACGCCCCTGCCAGCTGCCGCGGAAATCGAAGCGGCGGCCGGGGGCGCTCAGGGAGGGAATGGCCTGGCAGAGCGCTTCGAACGGCACCCCTTCCAGCCGGCAGGCGGCCAGGGCGCCGGTGGCGTTGCTGAGGTTGTGACGCCCCGGCAGCGGCAGCCGGAACTGCCCCACCTCCATGCCCTGCTCGTAGAACGCGGCCAGGGTGCCGTCCCCCTCTTCCGCGACGGCGATGGAGGCGAAGTCGGCTCCGTCCGCGCTCTCGATCGACCAGCAGGCGCTGGGCTGGAAATGCTTGTGCAGCACCGGGCAGTCCCGGTTGGTCAGCAGGCTGCCGCAGCCGGAGGCGAACTGCTGCAGGGTGCTGATCAGGGCCTCCAGGTCGGCGTAGTGGTCGGTGTGGTCGAGTTCGAGGTTGGTGATCACCCCCAGGCTGGGCCGAAATTTGACGAGCGAACCGTCGGACTCGTCGGCTTCCGCCACCAGCAGCCTGCCGTTGCCCACCCGGGCGTTGCTGCCGAAGCCGGGAACGATGCCGCCGATCACGGCGGTGGGGTCGTTGGCGGTGGCGGCCAGCAGGGTGGCGACCATGGTGCTGGTGGTGGTCTTGCCGTGGCTGCCGGCGATCGCGATCGCGTCCTGGCTGTTGATCAGAGCCGCCAGCACGTCAGAGCGGTGCACCACCGACAGACCCACGCGGCGGGCTTCGACCAGCTCGGGATTGGTCTGAGGAACGGCGGAACTCACCACGATCTGCGGATCGGCCGCGGCGGTGGCGCGGATCGCCTCGATGGTGGCGGCGCTCTGCTCCTGAAACACCCGCACACCGCGTCGGCGCAGAGCCTGCAGCACGCTGTTGTCCCGGGGGTCGGATCCGCTGACGGAACAGCCCCGCTCCACCAGGATCTCGGCGAGGGCGGACATGCCGATTCCGCCGACACCGATGAAGTGCAAAGGCTGCCCGCGATCGACCAGCAGTCCCAACGGCGTCTCTCAGGATGCACCGAAACTTAAGCGGCAGGATCCCCGCTTGTCCCGGCCGGGACACCTTGTGGAACCCGATAGGGCTGCCGTAGGAGCAGGGGCGCCATTTCTGTATGATCGGCAGCCAAAACCTCCCTTATTAGCGGGTTTGCCCGCTGTTGCCATGGCTTTGCGTGTTGCGATCAATGGATTTGGCCGGATTGGTCGCAACTTCATGCGTTGCTGGCTGAGCCGCGGCGAAGACACCGGCATCGAAATCGTTGGCCTGAACGACACGTCCGATCCGCGCACCAACGCGCATCTGCTTCAGTACGACTCCATGCTGGGCAAGATCCGGGACGCCAAGGTCAGCCACACCGATGATGCCCTGATCGTCAATGGGCGCACCATCAAGTGCTTCTCCGACCGCAACCCCCTCAACCTTCCGTGGAAGGAATGGGGTGTGGACCTGGTGATCGAAGCCACCGGCGTGTTCATCGACAAGGAAGGGGCCGGCAAGCACATTCAGGCCGGTGCCCGCAAAGTCCTGATTACCGCTCCCGGCAAAGGTGATGGCATCGGCACCTTCGTGGTGGGTGTGAACGCTGATCAATACACCCACGACGGCTTCGACATCATCAGCAATGCCAGTTGCACCACCAACTGCATGGCGCCGATCGTCAAGGTGCTCGATCAGGCCTTCGGCATCGTCAAAGGCACGATGACCACCACCCACAGCTACACGGGTGACCAGCGCATCCTTGATGCCAGCCACCGTGATCTGCGCCGCGCCCGCGCTGCTGCCATCAACATCGTGCCCACCTCCACAGGCGCTGCCAAGGCGGTGGCTCTGGTGTATCCCCCGATGAAGGGCAAACTCAACGGCATCGCCCTGCGGGTGCCCACCCCGAACGTGTCGGTGGTCGACCTGGTGCTGGAAGTGAGCCGGGGAACAACGCGGGAAGAAGTGAATGCGGTGCTTGAGGAAGCGTCACAGAACGGCATGAAGGGAATCATCAAGTATTCCGATCTGCCGCTGGTGTCCTCTGACCATGCCGGCACCGATGAATCCACCATCGTGGACGCCGACCTCACCCTGGTGATGGGCGACAACATGGTGAAGGTGATCTCCTGGTACGACAACGAGTGGGGCTACAGCCAGCGCGTTGTCGATCTGGCCGAAGTGGTCGCCCGCAACTGGGTCTGATCCTCCCGTTCTGACACCTGAACCGGGTCTTCCTGCACGGCCTCTCCTGAGCGAGGGGTTTTGCAGGGGGACTCTTTTTTTGAGGCCGCCACAAGGCTGGGTTGACCCAGCCGCGGCCTGCGGCACGCTTCAGCTGAAGTGCCTGAATCCAGCGGCGCCCTGCAGCGGTTCCTCTGTTCCCTGCCATAACAGCCGGCCCGTGCCGGCCACCAGCCGGCCGACGCAGTGCACCCCCGGCAGGCAGGTCTGCAGGCGCTGGGCCCACCGCTCCGGCAGGGCCAGCACCAGCTCGAAATCTTCTCCGCCGCCGAGGCACCAGTTGCTGGCCTCCCGCAAGGGCGCCATGGCTGGATCGATCGGCAGGGCTGAGCGATCCAGCAGCGCATCGCAGCCGCTGGTGCGGGCGATGGCCGTGAGTGCCGCCGCGAGCCCATCGCTGCTGTCGGTGCCGCCCACCCGCCAGGGATCGCCGGGGGGCTGGCTTTGCTCCAGAGCCGCCACCACATCAAGACGCGCCTGAGGGCGCCGGTGCGCTGCGATCGCCCGCTGCCGCAGCTCTTCCGGCAGGTCGGAGGCGGCGAGGCTGCCGCTCTGAAGCCCGTGCAGCGGCTGCTCCAGCAGCAGCGCCAGGCCCAGGCGGCTGAGCCCGTGGAGACCGCTGCACACCAGCACATCGCCGGCACGGCCGTCCTGCCGCCGGATCGGCCCCTGCGGTCCCAGCCGGCCCAGGGCCGTCACCGCCAGCAGGCGCTCGCTGCCGCTGCTGCAGTCGCCCCCCAGCAGGGGCGCGCCGGTGGGGGCCAGCGCCGCGGTCAGGCCGCCGTACACCCCTTCCACCCAGGCCCAGGGGGTGCGGGGTGGGGCCACCAGGCCCACGGTGATCCCCACCACCTCACGGCAGCCCATGGCGGCCAGATCCGACAGGTTGGCGGCGGCGGCACGCCAGCCCAGATCAGCGGGGCCCATGGTGGCGTCGCTGAAGTGCACCCCCTCCACGAGCACATCGGTGTTGACCACCAGCACCCCGCCAGAGCGCTCCGCAATCAGGGCGGCATCGTCATCGAACTGGCCCGGCGGCGCGAAGGCCCGCAGACGATCGAGCAGTTGCCATTCGCCCAGAGCGCCGAGCGTGGGCGTGGGGCCCTCGCCGCAGGCGTCCCCTGGTTCAGGCATGGGGCCGCAGGTTCTCGGCCCCCTCCAGCACCGTGGCCTTGACGATGCCGTCATCGGCGGTGAGCTCTTCGAGCACATCAAAGCCGTCGGTGATGTAGCCGAAGGCGGCATAGCGCCCATCGATCAGGTTCAGCCCCGCCGGGGTCAGCTCGGCTTCGAACAGGAAGAGGAAGAACTGGGAGGAGCCGTCGTCGAGGGCTTCATCTGAATGGGCCCAGCCCAGGGTGCCCTTGGTGGCGAAGGGCAGGGTCGGGGTGGCCTTGAACAGGCCCAGGTCCTCGAAGGTCTGGTTGTAGAAGGGGGCCGCTTCGCCGGGCACCTTGATCTCCAGGGGCACCGGGCGGTTTCGCTGCGTCTTGGGATCCACGAAGCCGTCGGCGGGGCCGGCGGGATCACCGGTCTGCAGCACATAGAAGTCTTCCGCCCGGATGAAGGGCAGAGCGTCATAGAAGCCGCGCTGCACCAGATCCACAAAGGCCCCTGCGGTGAGCGGCGCGTTGTAGCCGTCCACCACGGCGGTGAGATCGCCTTTGGTGGTGGTGAGCCTCACGGTGGCCCGGCCCAGCAGCCGCGGCAGGTCGTCGAAGGCGGCCGGAATCGTGAACGGGAACGGACCCACCAGCTCGGCCTCGGCGGCGCCGATCCGGCTGAGTGCCTCGCGGCGGGCCTCCAGGAAGGCCTCCCGGTCCTGGCGCTCAGCTGCCGCCGCCATGTCCTGGAGGGATCCCTGCAGCTGTTCGAGCAGAGCTTCCGCCTTGTCGCGGTCCGCCGGGTCGAAGCTGTCGAGCAGCCCCACCCGGCGGGTGCCCAGCAGCGACTGGGAGCGGCGCACCACATTGGTCAGGGCGCTCCAGCGCTTGGCGCGCAGGTCGTCGCTGGTGCTTTCGAGCCGGTGCTGGAGATCCTGCAGATCAGTGGCTTCGATCGGCAGCGCATCCCGCAGCAGGGCAGCGGGGTCAGTGACGGCATTGCCCGGGGGCAGGGCTGCAGCGGCGGGCCGGGCCGCGCTCAGCCCCGTCGCTGCGCTGAGCACCACGGCCAGGAGCAGGGCCCACAAACCACCGACCCGGGTCCTCCGCATCTGTCCGTCTGCCGTTTTCCGGACTTTGGCACAGCCGGCCGGTCCCGTTCCATCCGGCGCTGCCGCTGCAGCCGCACGGCGGGGTGGGGCCGAAGGGCAGCCGTACAATCCCGCTGACCCGTTCCCTCGGAATGATCTCCAGCAACGACTTTCGTACAGGCACCACGATCGAGCTGGATGGTCAGGTCTGGAGGGTCGTCGAGTTTCTGCATGTGAAGCCCGGCAAGGGTTCCGCGTTCGTGCGCACCAAGCTCAAAGGTGTGCAGAGCGGCAGCGTGGTGGAGAAAACCTTCCGCGCCGGCGAAACCGTTCCCCAGGCCCTGCTGGAGAAGTCCACCCTCCAGCACACCTACATGGAAGGCGACGACTACGTCTTCATGGACATGGGCAGCTACGAGGAAACCCGCCTCACCGCCAACCAGATCGGGGATGGGCGCAAGTACCTCAAGGAGGGCATGGAGGTCAACGTGGTGTCGTGGAATGGTGCCCCGCTTGAGGTGGAGCTGCCGAACTCCGTGGTGCTGGAAGTCACCCAGACCGACCCCGGCGTCAAGGGCGACACCGCCACCGGCGGTACCAAGCCGGCGATCGTGGAAACGGGCGCGCAGGTGATGGTGCCGCTGTTCATCTCGATCGGTGAAAAGATCAAGATCGATACCCGCACCGACAGCTACCTGGGTCGGGAGTCCTGAGGCGCCATGCAACTCGACAACAACCAGCTCCACGCCCTGCTCACCTTCCTTGAAGGCAGTGACATCCAGGAGTTGAAGCTGGAGGGGGAGGATTTTCGCCTGGAGGTGCGCCGCAACCTGCCGGCCCCCACCCCCGCTCCTGCCCCTGCCGCGTACGCCCCGGTGGCGATGGCCGCGCCTGTCCAGCCGGCTCCCGCCACAGCCGCTCCAGCCGCTCCCCAGCCTTCGAGCGCCCCGCCGGCCGCCGCTGCCGTGCGGGCCGATCTGGTGGATGTCACCGCACCGATGGTGGGCACCTTCTACCGGGCGGCTTCCCCGGGAGATCCCCCCTTCGTGGAGCTCGGCAGTGTGATTTCGGTCGGCCAGACCGTCTGCATCCTCGAAGCGATGAAGCTGATGAATGAGCTGGAGGCGGAAATGACCGGCCAGGTGGTGGAAATCCTGGTGGAGAACGGCACCCCGGTGGAGTTCGGCCAGGTGCTGATGCGCGTCAAGCCCGGCTGATTCGCGCGGCTCCCCATCAGCCCCGCTCCGTCCCCGCGCGGCAGCCGATCAGCCCAGGTCCCAGGCGGCGGTGAGCGCCGCCACCATGCTGTCGGCGCGGGCGATGCCAAGGCCGGCGATGTCGAAGGCGGTGCCGTGATCGGGGGAGGTGCGCAGGAAGGGCAGCCCCAGGCTCACATTCACGGCCGCATCGAAGGCGAGCAGCTTCACCGGAATCAGGCCCTGATCGTGATACAGAGCCAGATAGCCGTCAGATCCCGCGCCGTCGCCACGCCAGGCGGCAGCGGCACCCAGCCAGCAGGTGTCGGGCGGCACTGGCCCCACCAGTTCCACGTCCGGATGGCGCTGCCGCCAGCGGTCCAAGGCCGGCACCAGCCAGGCGATCTCCTCGTTCCCAAGCTGACCCGCTTCGCCGGCATGGGGGTTCAGGCCCGCCACCGACAGCCGCGGATGGGGCTTGAACCGCTGGCAGAAGGCCAGCAGAACGTCGAGCTTGCGCTCCACCAGCACCCCATCGAGGCAGCGCGGCACGGCCGCCAGCGGGATGTGCGTGGTGGCCAGCAGCGTGTTCAGGCGCCAGGCGGCCAGGGGGGAGCGGGCTGTGAACAGCATCGAGGCCTCCACCCCGCCGGCCAGCTCTGCCAGCCGTTCGGTCTGGCCGGGATAGACATGGCCAGCCGCATGCCAGGCGTGCTTCGCGATCGGCGCGGTGGTGAGGGCGCGGCAGCGACCGCTGGTCACCAGCTCGGTGGCGGCGGTGAGCCAGGCAAAGCTGGCGGCACCACTGGCCGCTGAACCCTGGCCGGGCTGCGGCGCCGCCTCCAGCGGCAGGTCCAGCACCTCCAGGCCGCCGGGGTCGGCCAGGGGAACGCTGCTCAACGGCTTCAGGCGCCGGTGGGTGTCTTCCAGCCAGCGGCGGCAGCCCACCAGCACCACCTCCGCCTGCCGATCGCCGAGCAGGGCCAGAGCCTTGAGAGCCACCTCCGCGCCGATGCCTGCCGGGTCACCCAGGGAGACGGCAATGGCAGCGGGCTTAGTCTTGCGCTGAAGGGAGGGTGACGACATGTTTCGCTGGTTTCTGATCGGATTGGCGGTGGTCGGAACAGCTGCCGGTCTGGAGCGGGGCTGGATCACCGTGGATGGCTGCCGCTTCATGCAGGACACCAAGCTGCCCACCCTCAAGAACCTTCAACCGGATGCGGCCGGAGTCTGTCCCGAGCCCGGCGCTGCTGCCTCCTCCGCCGACAGCCAAAGCATCGAACGGGCGTTCACCCGCCGCTGAACGGGCCCGGCGGCATCGGCCGGCGACGCCTGCTCTTGTGCCACGCCGCGAGCAAGCCTGCCGCTGTGAGGCTCATCCGGCCTGTTCGTTGTTGGCCAAAGCTGCTATGCGGCGCTCTTCGGCGAGGGCCTCGCGATAACCCTCGCGGTAGCTGTGGTAGCGCAGGGTGTAGCCAAGGTCGTGGCAGAGCCGATGGTTGCTGGCGCGGCGGTTTTCCACCCAGAAGCTGAGTGCCATCGGGCTCATGCCACCGGAGATGTCCTGAAACCGCTCCACGGCCGGCAGTTTGCAGTCGAGCAGATGCGCCGCGTAGCCCAGGCTTTCCGTGGAGGGGCAGGGTCGGTCGTCGGAGAGGTTGACGATCCGCGGGCGCCGCTGGGGCGGCAGGCCGATGCAGTGGATCAGCGCTCCCACGATGTCGTCGACATGGACGCGGCTGAACACCTGGCCCGGTTTGTGCACGAGCCGGCTGGTGCCCTGCAGCAGATTCTGGAAGGGGCAGCGACCGGGTCCGTAGATCGCCGGCAGGCGGAAGATCTGCACCGGCAGGCCACTGCAATCCCACGCCTGCTCACAGGCCAGCCGGGCGCGGCTGCGCGACGCCCCTGGCGCGGGAGGAGTGGTCTCGTCCACCCAGCGACCGCCATGGTCGCCGTAGACGCCGGTGGTGGAGAGGTAGCCGATCCACTGCAGCGGCAGCTGGGCCAGCAGCGGGGCCAGATGTTCGAGCACCGGATCCTTTCCCTGCCCGTCGGGCGGGATCGTCACCAGCACATGGGTGATGCCGTCCAACGCCTCGGCATCGGGCAACACGCCGTTGTCAGGGTCAAAGCTGAGCCAGCGCAGCGGCAACGCGCCGCCAGCGGACCCCCACGGGGTGAGCGGCTCCGGCTGGGCCGGCTGGCGGCGGGAGGTGACCGCCACCGGCAGCCCGTGTTCGGTGAGGGCCTTGGCGAACCGCAGCCCGCTGTAGCCACCGCCCAGCACCAGCACGCTGGCCGGCCGGCCATTGACATCCCCGACCGTCATGAGTACACCTGTATCACATTCATGGCTTTCGTTGATGACCGCCTCCTCTCTCTCTAGCTCCCGCAGGGTGGTGTCCGGCCCCTTCGTCGCCCGGAGTCAGCGCCCCGCCGGGCTTTCCTCTGCCCTCGCGGCCGCCTGGAACACCGCCCTGGCCTGGGCACCGGCCGTGCTCGCCCTCAGCCTGGTGCTGGCTGTCGCTGTGATCGCCCCGGAAGCCCCTGAGCGGGAAGAGGGGATCTGCGTCCGTCACAACGGCCCGGTGGCCTGTCGGGTCTGGTGAAGCGGTGCGATAGGCCTGCCGGCCCTCTGAAACCCTTGCCCTACCCACGCCCATGCCGCGTGCGCCCAGGCTTTTGCGCTCACGGTGTTTTCGCTCAGGCCGCCTGAAAGGCCCAATCCGGCCCCGCTGGAGCGGCTCCGGTACTGCGCGGCGGGCTGGCGGCTGGCTCCGGGTTGGCCCATTGGAGCAGCCGCACCGCCAGGCGCAGGTCTCCATCCATCCAGGCTCGGATCGCCATGGCCCGCCGCGGGTCGTAGAAGCGCTGCCGCCGGTACCAATCGAAGGCATCGGCATCGCTCTTGTGGCCGTTGCAGGCCAGGCAGGCCGGCACGCAGTTGGCGGTCACGCTCAGGCCACCCCGGCAACGGGGCATCAGATGATCAATGGATTCGGAGCGATTGCCGCAGTAAATACAACGATTGTCAGTGTGTTTGTGGAGAGATTGACGCCAGCGCCTGACGCGAAGTTTTGGACAGAGATCTTCAAGGAACACCGCATCTCTCGCGTGCATCCTGATGGCTCAGTTGCGGAGAGTTTGCCCCCACCCCAACGGATGTCAATGTGTCGAGGATTGCTTTTTTCGGCCTTCAGCGCCAACGGTTGCCCGCCGCGCTGATTCGACTAAATTTGTCCTTGGCCCGCTTGCAGCGCCCCCCGTCGCCAGCCGCTCTCCCGTCGCCACCAGCGCTCCCTCCGACAGCAGCTCTCCCTCGGCCAGCCGCTCCCTCGGGCCCCGCACGGTTTCTCCCGCCACCTGCCTGCTGCGCCTCGGCGCCTCGGGGCAGATTGAGGTGGTCTCCCCCTTTGACCCCGTCACCCAGGCCCAGTTGCGCGCCGTGCGGCCTCGGGGCCAGTGGCAGGCGCGGCATGGTTGCTGGGCCTTTCCGCTGGAGGCCTCGCTGGCCCTGTGCCAGTTGCTTGGCCAGCGCTTTCGAATCGACCCAGAGCTGGCGCAGTGGATGGCATGGCTGGAGCAGCCCCTGCCGCCGCTGCCGCCTCACCGCACCCTGGTCGCCCAGGCCGCCCTGGATCAGCCCCTGGCCGATGGGCGCCGCCTGTTCGCCCATCAGCGGCTGGCCGCACGCTGGCTGCTGGCCCGCCGTGGGGCCCTGCTGGCCCACGCCATGGGCCTGGGCAAGACGCTCACGGCGCTGGTGGCGGCCCGGGCCATGGTCCGGGCGGCGGATTGCCGCATTGCCGTGGTGGCTCCAGCCGCCCTCCATCCCCACTGGCGGCAGGAGGGCCTCTCCCTCGCGCTTGATCTGGAGCTGATCAGCTGGGCGGCCCTGCCACGCTCGTTGCCTCCGGCCGCCACGGTGTTGATCGTGGACGAGGCCCATTTCGCCCAGAACATCCAGGCGGCGCGCACCCAGGCCCTGCTGCGGCTGGCCAGACATCCCCGGCTGCGGGCGATCTGGCTGCTCACCGGCACCCCGATGAAGAACGGCCGCCCGGTTCAGCTGTTTCCGCTGCTGGCGGCGATCGGCCATCCCCTCGCCCAGGACCGGCGCTTCTACGAGGAGCGGTTCTGCCAGGGGCACTGGAGCGAACGGGGCGGACGGCGCCAGTGGCAGGCGATCGGAGCCGAGCGACTGGATGAGCTCCAGCGGTTGACGCGCCCGCTCGTGCTCCACCGCCGCAAGCAGGATTGCCTCGACCTGCCTCCCAAGCACCGGCGCCTGCTCCCGGTGGCGCTCAGGGAGTCTCAGGCGATGGCATTCGAGCAGGAACTGGCCGCCAGCGTGGACGATTACCGCCGCCGCGCCGCCAGGGGTGAGGTGCGCCGCGACGCCGAGCCCCTCGCCATGCTCACGGCCCTGCGCCGGATCGGTGCCCAGCACAAGCTGCCTGCCGCCATCCAGCTGGTGGAGGCTCTGCTGCGCAATGGGGAGGCGGTGGTGCTGTTCACTGCCTTCGTTGCCAGTGCCGAACAGCTGCAGGCCCGCCTGGGTGGAGCGCTGCTCACGGGTCGGCTGAAGCCGGCGGAGCGCCAGGCGCAGGTGGATCGCTTCCAGGCCGGGACGACGCCCTGCCTGGTGGCCACCTTCGGGGCCGGTGGCCTGGGCTTCACCCTGCACAGGGCTGCCCACGTGGTGCTGCTGGAGCGCCCTTGGACGCCGGGGGACGCGGAGCAGGCGGAGGACCGCTGCCACCGCATCGGCATGGCCGGACCGCTCACCAGCCATTGGCTGCAGCTGGGCGTGGCCGATCAGCTCGTGGACGGGATCATTGCCAGCAAGGCCGAGCGCATCACGCTGCTGCTGGAAGGCCGTCAGACGGCTCTGCGGCGCCAGGCGCTGCCGGCGATGGTGCGGCAGCTGATCGAGCGCTGGTGACCATGGTGCTGACCCCGTCCCTGTCCCCGTCCCCGTCCCCAGTCCGCAGGCTCATGCTCAGGGCTCAGGGTTCAGGGCTCAAGTGATGGGTGACCCGTGGCCAGTAGCTCTGCCCAACGACCGCTGATCGGCGAGCGCGGGACGGGTCAGCTGTGCTCTGCTCAGAAGCCAGGCAGCGGTGCCTTCTCCTGGCAGCCCTCCAGCCGGATGCGGATGTCGATGGCCAGCTGGTCGTCCTGAGCCCGGTTGCCCTGTTGCCGCAGCAGCTGGGCGGCCCGTTCGATGTCCCGGCAAGCGGCCTCCTGGTCACCGCCCAGGCTGTGCAGCACGGAGCGCTCGCTCAAGGGGCGGGGATCGGTCGGGAAGGCCTGCACCGATGCGTCACAGCGCTGCAGCGCCGCCGGTAACTCCGCCAGTTTCACCTCACGCAGGCAGTCGTCATTGGCCGGCGCGTCGCCCACCTCCGGCGGCGGCGCCGCACAGCCGATCAACGCCAAGCCGGCCAGGGCGACCGTGGTGAGCAGGCGGATCCCCTGCAGCCGGTTCCTGCTCAAGTGCAGTGAAACACCTTCAATTGTTGTAGCGCTCCTCGCGGGTCATGCCCCCCTGGATCGGCACCGGACCGCTGGAGGTGACGGCAGGAGCCGCAGGGGCAGGGTTCTCGCTGCCGAACAGCGCCCCCAGGTACTGGCCGCAATCGGGGAAGGCGTCCGGGTTGTTGACCACCGCCTCGGTGATCATCACGGCGCCGTGCTGCGGAGATGTCTTGAACAGGCTCGCGGATTGCCGCCGGATCAGGGCATAGGCCGCTGTCCAGCTCACCTCGTGGTTGTTGCCCGCCTTGCGCATGAAGCAGTACACCTGCGCGCCCTTGCTGCCTTGATCGGCTGGCAGCGCTGTGGTGGCCTGGCTCAAGGCGGGCTGTGGGATCGCCCCGGCCGTCAGCAGGGAACCAGCCAGCGTGAACAGACCTGCTGTGAGAGCGGTGCGGATGCGGCGATAGGAGCTGGCTCGCAGAGCACCGGCTGGAGCAAGGCCCGGCGCAGCGGCGCTGGTTTGCAGAGTGCCGGCCCGAACAGTGGCGGGGTGGACCGTGTCGTTGCGAACAGTGTCGCGGCGAACAGTGGTGGGGCGAACGACGGCGCGGCGAACAGTGGGGTGCTGCATGGAAGGGTGGAGGCGGGCCCGAGGCTGCTGGGCCCAACGTATCGGCCGTGCTTCAGCTGTCGAGGGGCCTCTGTGGCGGTTGTGGCCAGGGCCGGGCTCAGCCCGATGACGAACCGCCCGTGCTGCCGAGCACCAGGCGCACGATCACAGGCAGAACCAGCAGCACGGTGATCAACCGCACGGCATGCAGGGCCGCCACGGCCGCCCCTACACCGAACTGCGCTCCCACCAGGCTCATGCCGCTGATGCCCCCCGGTGCCGCGCCCAGCAGGGTGATGACCGGATCCACGCCCAGCAAACGGCTCGACCACAACCCCACCACCAGGCCGGTGGCCACCAGGGCCACGGTGATCAGGATCGCCGGCCGCCACAACACACGCAGCTCCGCCAGCGCGGCACCCGTGAGCCCGGTGCCGATCACCGTGCCGATGCCGATCTCCAGCAGGGTGCGGGTTCCGGTGGGCCATTGGGCCACTTCGAGGCGCCCGCTCATGCTCGCCACGGCCGCTCCAAGCAGCGCGCCGGCCAGAGGGGCGGCAGGAATCCCGGTGCGCAGAGCCAGCAGGCCCCCGGCCGTCCCGCACAGCAGATAGAGCACCAAAGTCGCTGGTGCAGCCATGGAGGAGATCCGCTGGTGGGATCCACCAGTCTGAAAGACGACTTGAGCGCGACGGGGATGTGTGTTGTCATCGGCGTTACCGACTTTGCCTGCGATGACGACCGAATCGGTGTCTTTCCGGATCACGCGAACCGCCGAGGATCTTGCCCAGACGGTGGCCGCCCTTTCCCATCGGCTGGTGAAGCTGGAACAGCGGCTTGGCGCCCTTGAAACGGCGATCCAGCGGCCTGAGTCGCCGGACCAGGCTCAGCTCGATGCCCTCGACCACGTGGAAGCGCTGCTTCAGGATTGCCGGCAGCTGCTCGATGAGCCAGGTCCCCAGGCGGAGCCGGTGTCCGACGTCTTCCTGTCATCGGCACCCGAGCTGCAGAGCTACCGGGACGCCGCATAGCTCATCTTCTCTCGATGCACTGGCCAGGGGTGGCAGAATGAAAAGAAAGCGAACATGGCTTTCACCTATCCCGCTTGCCCCCTGCCACGGCCCCTCGGGTCGGCCGGGCTGAATGCCACCGGAGCCTCCGGGTCCCGCTCGTTTCCTTCCTGCACACCTCCTTCCGCTTATGTCGAGCGGGGTCACCAACGCGAAAAGCTGGAATTCGCGCTTGCTGTGGCGGTGAGCCGGGGTGATCACTCCCGCGTGGAATCCCTGAGAACCCAGATTGCCGATCTTGCGGACGAAGGAGAGGAGCCTGGAACATGAGCGTTTGGCGCAGGGCCAACCGCCTGGTCGTCAGCCAAGCCGCCATTTTTCGCCGCACCAAGAATTCAGGCAGCTCCGCTGGAAACCCCATACACTTGCGCTATTCCTGATCTCCGGTCTTGACAGTCGTCGCTAAAAGCATGGCGGTGAAAGCCGTTTCGCACGAGCAGCGTTCTGCCCTCCTTGAAGAGATCAGCCGCCATGAGTCTGCTGCCAAAGCGGCAGCGCAAGAGGGCGATCTTGCTGAATCTGCGCGCTGCATTCTGCTGCTCCTCGACTGCGAGCGTCGTGTGGGTGGCCTTGGCCCCCAGGTGCTGCAACTGATCAAACCGCGCGCCTGACCCCGCACCCCCGTCTGGGTGAGCGACCCCTACCGACTCAGCGCATCGTTCGGCCGGGCTTTCCATTCAGGGGATTGGCCAACCCCCTCACCCTTTTCTGCTGTGGATTCGGCCACGAGGGTTGCCGCCCACGGGCCGATTCCGCAAAGCCAGCGGTTCGCCGCCCGTCGCGTTGCTCACGGCACCAGGGCCTTCGGCCAGGGAGACGGAGCGTGGCTCCCTGCTTGAAGCACAAGCTTTGCCTTGGCTGGCGACTCACCATGATCAGCCGAGCCGTAAAGCCGTAAAGCTCCACAGCTCCACAGCCGCACGAGCTGCACCGCCCCTGAGCCGCGACATCAGGCCCGGCTGAACCCAAACGGTTGCGATGATGCTTGATTACCCCTGCAGATGCAAGGAACGGCGCTGCTCTGCAGGCGGGCTTTCTTCAGGCCGGCAAGGGCGAAGCCAGACGGCTTGAGGTCATCCAGCCAAGTGCTGCCAGGCCGTTTGGGCACGTTTCGATGGGTCAGGCGTGCGATGCATTCGCTCCACACGCTTCAATCATGTGGCCCATGATTACGGCGATGTGCCTGAAGCTGGAATCGGCTCAGCTATCAAGCAGGCCTCGATTCAAGACACTTCAGATTGACAATCGTTCAAGCGGGTGACCGGATTCGAACCGGCGACGTTCAGCTTGGGAAGCTGACATTCTACCACTGAATTACACCCGCATCTCTTCAATGTAGCAAGGTGCCCGAAGGCGGCCTGCCAGGAGGCCGCCCCGCGCGCTTCGCCTCAGCGGGCCAGCTCGGTGGCAGCGGCTGCCACGCCGGCTCCCACGGTGGCTGTGGCCATGCCCATCTCCTGCAGGGTGGCTTCGATCGCCGCCACCGCCGTGAGCACATCCCGGTCGCAGACGAAGCCGAGGTGGCCGATACGGAACACCGAGCCCTTCAGGTGGTCCTGGCCGCCGGCCAGCAGGATGTCGTAGCGGGCCTTCACTTTCTTGCGCAGCACTTCGGCATCGATGCCGCTGGGTGCCACGGCGGTGATCGAAGGGCTGCCATGGCCCTCCGCCGCGTACAGCGGCAGGCCGATCGCCTTCATGGCCGCGCTGACTGCGCGCCGGTGGCGTTCATGCCGGGTGAAGATCGCTTCCAGGCCTTCGCTCTGCATCATGTCGAGGGCGGCCTCGAGCGCGAAGTAGAGGTTCACCGGAGGGGTGAACGGATTGCTGTCCTGAGCGGCCGCTTTTCGATAGGCGCCGAGGTTCAGATAAAACTTGGGCAGGTCGGAGCGCTGGTGTGCCTGCCAGGCCCGCTCGCTCATGCCCACGAAGCCCAGACCGGGCGGCATCATGTAGCCCTTCTGGGAGCCCGAGCCCACCACGTCGAGGCCCCAGGCGTCCATGGGCACGTTGCAGGCGCCCAGGCTGGTGACACAGTCGGCCACAATCAAGGCCTGGCCGTGGGCATGCACGTGCCGGGCGATCGTTTCCAGGTCGTTGATCACGCCCGTCGAGGTTTCCGAGTGGGTGAGGATCACCGCACGGATCGCTTTGTCTGTATCCGCCTCCAGCGCCACACGGAAGGCCTCCGGATCCAGAGGCTGGCCCCATTCGGCCTTGATCACCTGCACATCCAGCCCGTAGGCCTTCGCCACCTTGACCCAGCGCTCACCGAACTTGCCGTTGTCGCCGCAGATCACCTTGTCGCCGCGGCTGAGGATGTTGATGATCCCCGCCTCCATTGCCGCCGTGCCGCTGCCGGCGAGCACCAGCACATCGCCGCTGGTCTGATGCAGCCACTTGAGCTGCGCGGTGGTGCGCTTCACGATGGCCTGGAAATCGGCGCTGCGATGGCCGATCGGGTGGCGGCTCATCGCCAGCAGGACGGTCTCCGGCACCGGCGTGGGACCGGGAATCATCAGGGTGAGCTTGTCCTGCATGGGAAGTGGAAACGCGGGGGCGCAGCGGCACAATCAACCACCTTAAAAAACGGATGGTGAACGCTTCATCCGGCTACACCCTGCCGGTGTGGGTGGCGGCTGCGGCGTGCGCCGCCGTGCAGGCGCTCCAGCGGGCTGAGGCTGGCCCAGCGGCTCCCTTCGAGGCTCTGCAGACCCTGGAGTTGCTTGAGCCGCCCGGGCTGCGGCAGGTGCCGGTGGAAGCGGCAGCTCCGCTCGGGCCAGGCCGTGCTCTCGGCATCAGCCGCTGCGACCCGGGCGCCGGGCTGGATCTCACCCGTGGCCTGGCGGTGTGGGTGGAGGCCCGCTGGATCCAGCCGCCACCGGCCGGCGGGCCGTGCTTCGTGCTGGAGGCCGGCGAAGGGGTGGGGGTGCATGGCGCGACGGGCGACCTGTGTGCCTCCGCCTATGCCCGTGCCCTGCTGGAGACGAACCTCAGGCCGTTGGTCGGTGCCGACCGGGCAGTGTGTCTGCGGCTGGTGCTGCCTGAGGGCCGGGCCCTGGCGCTGCGCACCAGCAATGCGGCCTTCGGTGTGGTCGACGGGCTGGCCCTGATCGGCACCCAGGCGGAGGTGCAGCGCAGTGCCGCTCCCGATCAACTGCAGGCCTGCCTGGAGGCCGTGGCGGCGCGTACCGCCACGGCCGGCTTCAGCGGTGATCTTGTGCTCGTGATCGGCGAGAACGGCCTCGATCTGGCGCCCAGCCTGGGGCTCCCCGCCGGGCTGCTGCTCAAGGCAGGCAACTGGCTGGGGCCGGTGCTGGTGGCGGCGGCGGAAGCCGGCGTGCGCCGCCTGCTGCTGTTCGGCTACCACGGCAAGTTGATCAAGCTGGCCGGTGGGATCTTTCACACCCACCACCATCTCGCCGATGGCCGCGCCGAGGTGCTCACCGCCCTGGCGGCGCTTGAAGGTCTCAGCGGTGAGGCCCTCCGCCGTCTGCATGGCGCCGCCACCGTGGAGGCGGCGCTGAGCGAACTGGTGGCCGCGGACCCCGCCCTTGCCCAACGGCTGGAGCGGCGCATCGCCGCGGCCATTGAGCATCGCAGCACGGCCTATCTGGCCCGCTACGGCAGTTTCCCCATGCGCGTGGGGGCTGCGCTGTTCGACCGCCGGCGCCAACTGCGTGTGTGCGGACCTCAAGGCCAGGAGTTGCTGGAGGCATTCCGGCACCCACTAGGGTGAGTCGCTCAGGCCTGGCGGCCCATGCGGGGCCTTGCTCCGGGGGCAACTCATCCGGCCAGCCGCCGATCAAGAAGCGTTCCGGTCGTATGTCTCAAGCTTCACAGTCGCTGGAACAGCCGGAGAGCCAGCGCCACCCGGCGATCGTGATCCTCGATTTCGGTTCCCAGTATTCGGAACTGATCGCGCGCCGTGTGCGGGAAACCGAGGTGTATTCCCTGGTGATGGGATACGCCACCAGCGCCGATGAGCTGCGCGCGCTGGCGCCGAAAGGCATCATCCTCAGCGGTGGCCCCAGCTCGGTTTATGCCGAAGGGGCGCCGGTGTGCGATCCGGGCCTCTGGGATCTGGGCATTCCGGTGCTCGGGGTCTGTTACGGCATGCAGCTGATGGTGCAGCAGCTGGGCGGCAACGTGGTGGCGGCGGGCCGTGGGGAATACGGCAAGGCACCGCTTGAGGTGGACGATCCCACCGATCTGCTCACCAACGTGGAAAACGGCTCCACGATGTGGATGAGCCATGGCGATTCGGTGGAAACTCTGCCGCCTGGATTCGCGCGGCTGGCCCATACCAGGAACACGCCGGAAGCGGCAGTGGCGGATCATCGGCGCCATCTCTATGGCGTGCAGTTCCATCCCGAGGTGGTGCACTCCACCGATGGCATGGTGATGATCCGGAACTTCGTTTATCACATCTGCGGCTGCGAGCCTGACTGGACCACCAGCGCCTTCATCGACGAAGCTGTGGCCGATGTGCAGGCCCGTGTGGGCAAGAAACGGGTGTTGCTCGCCCTCTCCGGCGGCGTCGATTCCTCCACCCTCGCCTTTCTGCTGCACAAGGCGATCGGTGATCAGCTCACCTGCATGTTCATCGACCAGGGCTTCATGCGGAAGGGGGAACCAGAGTTCCTGACGGAGTTTTTCGCTCGTCAGTTCCATATTCGCGTGGAATACATCAATGCCCGCGATCGTTTCATCGCCAAGCTCAAGGGCATCACCGACCCGGAGGAAAAGCGCAAAATCATCGGTGCGGAGTTCATCCGTGTCTTTGAGGAGGAGAGCAAGCGCCTCGGTCCCTTCGATTACCTCGCCCAGGGCACCCTCTATCCCGACGTGATCGAATCGGCCGGCACCGGCGTGGATCCCAAGACCGGCGAACGGGTGGCGGTGAAGATCAAGAGCCACCACAACGTGGGTGGCCTGCCCAAGGATCTGCAATTCAAGCTGGTGGAGCCGCTGCGCCGTCTGTTCAAAGACGAAGTGCGCAAGGTGGGCCGCAGCCTCGGCCTGCCCGAGGAGATCGTGCGCCGCCACCCCTTCCCGGGGCCTGGCCTGGCGATCCGCATCCTCGGTGAGGTCACCGCTGAAAGCCTCAACATCCTGCGGGATGCCGATCTGGTGGTGCGCGAGGAGGTGCGGGATGCGGGCCTCTACCACGACATCTGGCAGGCCTTTGCGGTGCTGCTGCCGGTGCGCAGCGTTGGTGTGATGGGTGACAAGCGCACCTACGCCTATCCGATCGTGCTCCGTTGTGTGTCCAGCGAAGACGGCATGACCGCCGACTGGTCGCGCTTGCCCTACGACCTGCTGGAGAAAATCTCCAACCGCATCGTCAATGAGGTGCGGGGCGTGAACCGGGTGGTGTACGACATCACCAGCAAGCCCCCCGGCACGATCGAGTGGGAGTGACAGCCGGCTGAAGGGGGCTGAAGGCGCCGGCTTGGCCTTGTCTGGTCTGAATCTGGTTCTGGATCCGGATCTTTCTCTGGTTCTGGATCCGGTTCTTGCTGTGGTTCTGGTTCTGGGCCTGGCCTGGGACGGGTCTGGTCTGGCCTGCCCGGGACAGCTTCGATACCATCGGGGCCCGGCTTTCCTTTCTTGACTGTCGCCCTCGAGCAGGACCCGCAGCTGCAGCGCCGCCTCCAGCAGGACAGCATCCAGCTGGCCGGAAAGGTGATCTACCTCAATCCCTTCCTCTACTGGCGGCGCTTCGATGCCAACACCGACCGCTGGTTGCGCGAACCCGGTCAGTTGCAGGAGGAGCAGATTCTCGCCAACCGGGGTCGCTTCTACCCCGAGGTGCTGTGGGAGGAGATCTCCGCCCAGGAGGCGCAGATCAAGGATGGCGCCGTGGAGATGTTCCTCAAGACCCTGGAACTGATCAGCACCTTCAACCCCGAGCTCAGCGCCGGCCACCTGCTGGAGGTGGAGCGCAAGATGGCCGTGACCAAGAAACGCTCCTTCGAGCGCTGGGTGGAGAAGTCGTTGCGCCGCCGGCAGACGCTGGAGCGGCAGGAGCGCCGCCGCTTCGATCGCGATCGGCTGCTGCGCAGCTGGGGAGAGTGGGCGGGGCTGGACGTCACCCGGCAGGCGGTGCTGCCGTTCACCGCGGTGCTGGTGTTGGCGGTGGGGGCCGGCTGGATGGTGGGCTCGCGCGAGTTCTGCCGCCAGTTGATCGTCGATCCCGGTGTGCAGCGGCTGCCCTGAGTCTCTGCCACCCCCGGAGAGCGGCAAACTGGGGGCAAAGCCGCTCGCCTGCGCGGGTGGTGCTGCCTCGGTTGCTTCGGCATGGCTGATCCCCTCGATACCCTGCGGCTCGCGCTGATGCAGGAGGTGCTGCCGGTGGGCATGGCGGTGGTGGAGCGGGCCCGCAAAGGTGGCCCACGCGAGGTGGTGGAAGCCTTCACCGCTTCGCCTGACCCGCTCGCCCAGCTCAAGCAGGAAGGCGACCCAGCGGCGCGGGCCGTGCGGCAGAGCCTCGATCAGATCCAGCCTGGCCTGGGCAATCCCGTGATGAAGGTGGAGGTGCGCGATGTGGGTCCGCCGCCGCCCTGGTCGCCGCAGGCGGGTGACCCGGCCGCCAGCGGATTCTCGGAAGCCGCAGACCCGCAGCGGGAGCGGGAGGCTCTGCAGACCACCCTGGCGCGGATCTCCGAGCGCCTGGCGCTGCTTGAGCACCGCCTGGAGGCCTGACGCCCATGGCCGCAGGGCATCTGCACGGACAGGCCCGCCATGCGGGCATGCGGCACCAGCCGGCCTGGCTGCTCGGGCTGATCGTGCTGGTGATGGGGGCGATGGGTGCCCGGCTCGTTTGGCTGCAGCTCGCCCAGGGGGCAGAGAACAAGCTGCTGGCGGATCAGAACCGCATTCGCCTGCTGCCCCGCCATCCGATGCGCGGCCGGCTGCTGGATCGCAACGGCCAGGTGCTGGCCAGCAGCCGCCTCACCTACAACCTCTACATCCAGCCCAGGCTCGTCGACGACGCTGCCTGGCCGGCGCTGCGGGCTCGCCTGGCCTCGCTGCTGAAGCTCGACCCGGCGCAGCTCGATGCCAAACGCAGCGACGGCAGAGCCGTTGACGGCTTCCGCATTGAACTGGCGGGCCCCCTCAGCACGGAGCAGGTGTTGCGGTTTCGCGAGCAGGCCGAGTCGCTCAAAGGGGCTGATGTGGATGTCGACGTGCTGCGCGCTTATCCGCACGGACGGCTCGGCGCCCACGTGCTCGGCTACACGAGCAGCATCACCGAGGAGGAATACAAGGAGCTGTCTGAAGCGGGCTACCGCCTGCAGGACCGCATCGGTCGCACCGGCCTGGAGCGCGTCTACGAGAACCACCTGCGCGGCGAGTGGGGCGGACAGCAGCTGGAGGTGAACGCCGAAGGGCAGGTGCAGCGGGTGCTGGGCGACAAGCCATCGCGGGCTGGCAAGGATCTGCGCCTCACCCTCGATCTGGAGCTGCAGAAGGCGGCTGAGAAGGCCCTCAGCGGGGTGCGCAAGGGGGCGATCGTGGCCATGGATCCCCAGACCGGCGCGATCCGGGCCATGGCCAGCCGCCCGAACTTCGACCCCAACATCTTCTCGGAGGGCCCCACGACAGCGCAGTGGAACGAGCTCAACCGCCCGGAAGCCCCCATGCTCAACCGGACGCTGCGCGGGTTCCCACCAGCCAGCACCTTCAAGGTGATCACCGCGATCGCGGGGCTGGAGTCGGGCCTGTTCAACCCCGCCTCCACGATCCTCACCTCAGGCTCCTTCTGCTACGACGGCCAGTGCTACGCGGATCACGGCAGCTTCGGCAGCATCGGTTTCCGCCTGGCCATGGCGGTGAGCAGCAACAGCTTCTTCTACCGGCTGGGCCTCAAGACCGGCCCCGATGAACTGTTCAGAGCAGCGCGCCGCCTGGGCTACGGCAGCCTCACCGGTGTGGAACTCAAGGGGGAGGAGAGCCCCGGCTTGCTGGGCGATCCCGCCTGGAAGCGCCAGGTGCTCGATGAGCCGTGGACCTCGGTGGACACGATCACCTCCTCGATCGGCCAGGGGGCCGTCACCGTGACGCCCCTGCAGATGGCCCGTCTGTATGCGGCGATCGCCAACGGCGGCTGGCTGGTGACGCCCCACCTGGCGGAGCGGCCGGTGGAGCGCCGCTGGATCGGCCTCAAGCCCAGCACCTTGAAAGTGCTGCGGGAGGGCCTGCGCGATGCGGTCACCAGCGGTACGGCCACCCTGCTGAACGACCCTTCGCTACCCGCTGTGGCCGGCAAGACAGGCACCGCCGAGGATCCCCCCCGGCCCGACCATGCCTGGTTCGGTGGCTACGCGCCGGCGGGCAAGCCCAATCTTGTGATCATTGCCTTCGGCGAGAACAGCGGCGGCTATGGCGGCACCGTTGCCGCACCGATGGTGAAGGCCCTGCTCACCACCTGGTTCCGTGACACCCTGCCCCAGTTGCGCAACTGAAACAGCGCGTCGGCGGCAGCGGCTGGCTTGCGGCTGGTCTGCTGCCGAGGGCCACGCCACGATCTGCTTCGGATGGACCTGAACGGCTTCCTGGAGCTTGGTGGGAGCTTCAGGCCACCAGCTGCAGGGGGGGGCGCACCACCTCGCTGTAGAAGCGCCGCAGTTGCTGGGTGGCGCCCGCCCAGCCCCAGCGCTCCGCTTCTGCCCGTGCGGCTAATCGCAGGGCCTGACGCTGTTCGGTGCTGGCCAGCAGCCGTTCGGTGGCGGCGGTGAGGCTGGCAGGGCTGTCGGGGTCGTAGAGACAGCCGTTCACCCCGTCGGTGACGATGTCGGGGATGCCGCCGCGGTTGGCGCCCACCACCGGGCAACCGGCCGCCATCGCTTCCAGCAGCACCAGCCCCAGCGTTTCGGTGGAGGAGGGGAACAGGAAGGCATCGGCGCTGGCATAGGCGCTGGCCAGATCCTCGCCGCCCAGGTAGCCCACGAACGTGGTGGCGCTGCCGGCGAACACCTTCTCGAGCTGCTGGCGGTGCGGGCCATCACCCACCAGTGCCAGCCGGGCCTGGGGCAGGGCATCGAGCACCGGCCGGATCCGCTCGATCTGCTTCTCCGCCGAGAGCCTGCCCACGTAGAGCAGCAGGCTGTCGCTGTCGCCGTGCACGCCGGTGAGCCTGCGCCGCATGGCCGGATTGCGCCATTCCGGCCGGAACAGATCGGTGTCGACCCCGCGTTGCCACAGGGCAGTGTGCTGGATGCCGTGCTGGCTGAGTTCCTCCACCATGGCCGTGGAGGTGCAGAGGTTGAGGGCCGCCTGGTTGTGGGCCGCCTTGAGCAGCTCCCACAGCAGCGGTTCGAACATGCCCATGCCGTAGTGCTCGAGGTACTTGGGCAGGTGGGTGTGATAACTGGCCACCAGGGGCACGCCCCGGGTACGCGCCAGCCAGATCCCGCCCAGGCCCAGCACCGCCGGGTTCACCACGTGCACCAGGTCGGGCTTGAAGGCGTCAAGCGCCTCGGCCACCAGGGGCCGCGGCAGCGCCAGCTTCAGCTCCGGGTAGAGCGGCAGGGGCAGGGCCGGTACGCCGACCACCCGGGCGCCCATGAAGCTGTCCGGGGCTCCTTCCGGGCAGAACAGCAGCACCTCGTCGCCTGCGTCCACCAGGTGGGTCACCGTTTTGGTGAGCCGCGTGACGATGCCGTCGACCTTGGGAAGGAAGGTTTCGGTGAACAGTGCGATCTTCACGTGGACGGCGTGCCTGCGGACAGTCCGTTCAAACCACCGGCTGGAGCGCGACCGCCTGGCTGTGGGTCCAGGTGGACACGCAGGGAATGCGGGAGCGGTCGCAGCGATCAGCCCAGCGGCGTGCCACATCCACCACTTCGCCGAGCAGGCCGTCGTCGAGGGTGGTGGGCTTGAGCCCCAGCTCGATCAGGCAGCGGTTGTCGACGATCAGGTCGTTTTCGATGGCCTCCTTGCGGGGGTTGGGGAGGTGGTTGAGCTTGGCCCCGGTGACGGCCGCCACCTTTTCAGCCAGATCCTTGACCTTGTGGCTTTCGGTCATCTGGTTGTAGATGCGGACCTTCTCCCCTGCGGCAGGGGGATTGTCGATCGCCAGCTCCACGCATTTCACTGAATCGCGGATATGAATGAAGGCGCGGGTCTGGCCGCCGGTGCCATGCACCGTGAGCGGATAGCCGATCGCCGCCTGCATCAGGAAGCGATTGAGCACGGTGCCGTAATCACCGTCGTAGTCGAAGCGGTTGACCAGGCGCGGATCCCTGTCGGTGAGGTCGGTGTTGGTGCCCCAGACAATGCCTTGGTGCAGGTCGGTGACGCGAATACCGTCGTTCTTGTTGTAGTAGAAGAACAGCAGCTGATCCAGCGTTTTCGTCATGTGATAGACGCTGCCGGGATCAGTGGGGTGAAGGATCTTCTCCTGGAAGCGGGTGCCGTCGGGCTGGGGAACTTCCACCGTGAGATAGCCCTCGGGAATGGTGGCGCCGCGGTGGGATCCGTAGCCATACACCCCCATGGTTCCGAGGTGAACGATATGAATATCGAGGCCACTTTCAACGATGGCACAAAGAAGATTGTGCGTGCCATTCACGTTGTTGTCGACCGTGTACCGCTTGGTGACGCTCGACTTCATCGAATAGGGGGCGGCCCGTTGCTCGGCGAAGTGCACCACGGACGTGGGGCGCTCACTGCGCAGCAGCCCCAGCAGGAGGTCGTAGTCCTGGGCGATATCGAGCGCCACGAAGCGGATGGGCCGGCCTCCGGTTTCCTCCCAGGCCCGCAGGCGGTCGTTGATCGTGGCGATCGGCGTGAGCGATTCGACCCCCAGGTCGATGTCGATCTTGCGGCGGCTCAGGTTGTCGACGATCACGACGTCGTGACCGGCGTCGGCCAGGTTCACAGCGCAGGGCCAGCCGCAGAAGCCGTCGCCGCCGAGAACGAGAACCTTCACGTCTGAACTCCTGCTGAACGAGCGATTGCTCTCTTGGGGCAAGCTACTACAGGCATTCCTCCCCCCTTGCGCGGCAAGGGTTGAGCCACCGCTGCGGGACCTGCCGGTGCCGGCCTGGCCCGCGCCAGCGGCGTCAGCTGATGCCGATCGCCACGCCCACCATGGCCAGCACCAGCAGCCCACCGGCGATCAGCAGGACGGTGGTGCTGCGGCTGCGTTCACCGCCGGCTTCCACCACCTGCATGCGCGGTTCCCGGGCAAAGGCGTTGAGCCTGCCCCCGTCCTCCTTGGTGACTGACATGGTGGGGTGGCCCGATTCAGAAAGCGAACCTTATCGATGCCGTTCAGCGCCGGCAGCGAGGCCGATAGGGAACGTCACAGGCGCGAAGGCTCGGTGTTGCCGACCCGGCCCCACTGGGGCGAGCTGGCCTGGGCCTCCTGCCGCTGCGGCAGGCGCCCGGCCTTCCAGGCGCACCGGCCCGCTTCGGTGGCCTGTGCCATCGCCCAGGCCATGGCCGGTGGATCGCCCGCCAGGGCGATGGCGCTGTTGATCAGCAGGGCGTCAGCCCCCATCTCCATGGCCTGGGCCGCTTCGCTGGGCACGCCCAGCCCCGCATCCACCACCACCGGCACCCCCGCCGACTCGATGATCAAGGCGATGTTGGCGGCGTTGCGAATGCCCTGACCGGAGCCGATCGGAGAGCCGAGCGGCATCACGGTGGCGCAGCCCACGTCCTCGAGTCGGCGGGCGAGCAGCGGATCGGCATTGATGTAAGGCAACACGGTGAACCCCTCCTTCACAAGCCGCTCGGCCGCCTCCAGGGTGCCGAATGGATCGGGCAGCAGATGGCGGCTGTCGGGAATCACCTCCAGCTTCACGAAGGTGTTGTCTTCCTGGCCGGCGAGCTTGGCCAGCTCGCGGCCCAGGCGCGCCACCCGCACGGCCTCATCGGCGGTGGCACAGCCGGCGGTGTTGGGCAGCATCCAGATCGTGCTCCAGTCGATCGCCTCCATCAGGCCCTGATGGCCTGCCGCCGCCGATTGCACCCGGCGCACCGCCACAGTGACGATCTCGCAGCGGCTGGACGCCAGGCTGGCCTGCATCGCCGCGAGCGAGGGGTATTTGCCCGTGCCGGTCATCAGGCGGCTGCGGAAGCGCCGTCCGCCGATCACCAGCGCGTCATCGGCGAGGCCGGACGGATCCGAAGCCGGAATCTGCACCATGGGGAGAAGTTACAGCGCACGCCTCCTAACCTTCGCGCAGGCCTGCTCGCTTCCATGACACCGGTTCTCCCCCTGCTGCTCGCCGCCAGTCCGGTGCCGGTGGGCAGCTTCGTGCCGTTCACCCTTCCGCCGGCCTCGCCACTGGACGCCTCCTTCAGTGAGGTCGGCCCGGTGGAGACCTTTGATCCGGTGGGCCGGGCGGCCTTGCTGGCCACCCAGTTGCCACGGCAGTGGCGCGGCAGCTACCAGGCCTTCGGCGGCGGCGCCCCCACACCGGTGGAGCTGCGCCTCGACACCGTGACGGCCATGGGCCAGATGATCGATCTGCGCGGCACGCTCACCGTGGGCGGTAACAGCTCGCCGGTGCAGGGCAATCTCAATGCCAAGTCAGATCAGCTGGAGCTCATCCCCCTGATCGACAACCTCACCCTGGGGCTCGAACCGGGCGGTGATTTTCTTGGCCTGCAGGGCTTCTCGCCGATGGGCTGGAATGCACCGCGGCTCACCAATCCCGGTGGCCGGCTGGTGCTTGATCCCGTGACCGCCTCCGCCCCGCCGGCCGCTCGCCCCGCCGGCCAGGTGGCGCCGATCCGCGGGCTGTGGTGATTGCAAAACAGCCCCCCGGAGCTTCGCTGGCTCAGGGGGGCTGGGCTCTGTGCGGTTTGAAGGCAGAGGGCTGCTGGCCTCTGAGCGTCGAAGACTCGGAGGCGCTTGCGTCTGAACGCTGAAGGCTCAATGGCTCTGAACCAGCGTTCTGATCCCGCCGTTCCCTGCAAAGCCTCTGTCTCCGTCACCAGCTCTGGCCCCTTCGCCGCCTCTGCTGCCCTCAACGCACCTGGTGCCTTCAACGCCTCTGGCCTGGAGCCTGGCGCCCGGGCCGTGCTCAGGCCGGCGTGTTGGTGGGCGAAGGTTTCGGGGCCGATTTGCCTGTGCTGCTGGCTCCAGCGGGAGGGCCTGAATCGCCAGTGCTGGGTGCCATCCCCTGGCCGCTGGCTGCCGGGGCTTTCACGTCGGCAGGAAAGCGGCGATCCAGCAGCTTCAGGCGCTTGAGGGTGGTTTTGTTGGTGGGATCAAGGCTCAGGGCCTTGGCGTAGGTGTCGCGCGCCTCCTCCGGTTTGCCCTGACGCTCGAAGGCATAGCCCAGGTTGTTGAGCGCCACCGGGTAATCGGGTTTGGCCTGCAGAGCTGCCTTGTAGTGACGGATCGCGCTGGCGTAGTTGCTCTGGGCGGCCAGGGAAAAACCAAGCGCGTTCTGGATGAGCGCCTGTGCCTCGGGAGGCTCGCCGCCGCTCTTCTTCTGGGCCAGGCGGAGGGTGTCCACCGCCTGGGCGTAGAGGCGCTTGCGCAGCTGCACCGAGCCGAGTTCGTAGAGAACGGCAGGATCTTTGCCGTCCCCTCCCTTGGCTTGCCCCTCGAGCCGGGCCAGCGCCGATTCATCGCGGCGGACCCGGATCACCTGAAGGGCGATGACCACGGCTGCACCGCCGAGCAGAAGGATCAGGCCGATCAGATAGGCCTGAGGCAGGAGAATGTCCATCGGGCCTCCCCGCAGTGCGGTGGTGATCAGCGCGAAGCGGCCGAAACCACGCTGGTGAAACTGGCAGGATCAGCCACGGCGAGCTGGGCCAGCATCTTGCGGTTCAGCAGCATGTCGGCTTTTTTCATGCCGCCCATCAGCCGGCTGTAGCTCAGCCCGTTCATGCGGGCGGCGGCATTGATGCGGGCGATCCACAGACGGCGGAAATCGCGCTTCCGGCGGCGACGGTCGCGGTAGGCGTTGCACAGCGCCTTCATCACCCGCTGGTTGGCGGTGCGGAACAGGCTGCCGTTGCTGCCCTGGAAGCCACGGGCCAGGCGGAGGATCTTGTTACGGCGTTTACGGGCGACGTTGCCCCTCTTGACGCGGGCCATGGTGAGTTCTCAGGGCGAAATGGAAAGGGAAGGGATGGGCGACCTGGCGAGAGGTCAGCCGGCGTAAGGAAGCATGCGGCTGACGTTGTCGGCGTCGCGCTCGTCGACCACCGCCATCGTGCCCAGAAAACGCTTGCGCTTGGGGCTCTTGTGATCGAGCAGGTGGTTACGGAACGCATGCCGGCGCATGAATTTTCCGCTGCCGGTCAGCTTGAACCGCTTCGCGGCAGCTTTGCGGGTCTTGAGCTTCGGCATGTCCTGCGCGACTTCACAAACAACCAAACTACGACTTGGTAGTGCCGGCTGCCAACTCCCCCCGTCCGCTTTGCCCATGCTCCGCCAGCTGTTGCGTCCTTCCGCCCCCCTCTCCCTGCAGCCCGGGTCTGCCCTGGCGCCGGTGGCCCTCGGGCTGGCGCTCACCCTGCTGGCGGCACCTGGCTGCCGCGCCGTCCCCGCTCTCGACCCCCTCCCGGCCCCTCTGCCCCTGCACTGGCCAACCAGTGCGCCGCCGCCGGTGCAGCCCGCCCAGCCCGTGCTGTGGGTGTCGCTTGGACCACGCCTGGGCCCTGCTCCGGGCGGTGCAGCCAAGGCCGCTCCGCTGGTGCTGCAGGCGGCGGCGGGCGAGCTGGTGGTCACCGACGCCGGTGGCCAGCGGCTCTCCGGGTCCAGCGTTCGCCTGCGCTGGCAGGAGGTGCCCCTGGCGGAGCCGTTCCAGCTCGCCCGCACCGTGCTGGGCCCGTTCGCCAGCTTCGAGAGCGCGGAGCAGGCGGCGACGGCCTGGCGGGAGCTCGGCGTGACCCCGGTGATTGCCCATCCCGCCGAATGGGAGGTATGGGCGCCTGCCGCCACGCAGGCTCCGGCCGGCCTGCAGGCGCGGCAGGTGGAGCAGCGGTTCAGCCAGCGGCTGGTGCTGACGTCCGGAGAGCCGGGAGCTGTGGGTGGGGTATTGAACGGTCCCCTGCGGATCACGGCGCCGGGGGGGCTGCGCTGGGAGGGCGGTGTGTTCCAGGGGCCGTTCCGCCTGGCGAGCAATGCCTACGGCGGCTGGAGCCTGATCGAGGAGGTGCCGCTGGAGCGCTATCTGCTGGGGGTGGTGCCCCATGAGATCGGCGCCGGATCTCCGCCGGCCGCTCTTGCCGCCCAGGCGGTGCTGGCCCGCACCTGGTCGCTGCGCAACAAGCACCGCTATGCCACCGATGGCTACCACCTCTGCGCTGATACCCAGTGCCAGGTCTACGCCGATCCGCGGCAGGCGGGGGCGGCGGTCCGGGCGGCGATCCAGGCCACCCGGGGCCAGGTGCTCACCTGGCAGGGAGAGCCGATCCATGCCGTCTATCACGCCACCAACGGGGGAATGGCCGCCGGCTTTGAGGAGGTGTGGAGCGGCTCGCCGCTGCCCTATCTGCAGGCGGCGCCGGACGGCCCACCCGCTTTCAACGCGCGGTTTGCCGTGCCCCTGGCGGCGGCGTCGCTGCCGGCGCTGCTGGCCAACGGCGGTTCTGCCTATGGCGCCTACCACCCGCGCTTCCGCTGGCAGCGCCTGCTGACGACTGCTCAGGTGCAGCAGGCCCTCACCACGGCCCGCTTGCCGGTGGGCACCCCCTTGAAGCTCAGCGTGCTGGAGCGAGGACCGAGCGGCCGCGTGATGGCGCTGGCCATCGAAGGGAGCGAAGGTCGCCAGGTGCTGCGCCGCGATGCCATCCGTCGCACCTTCCGGCAGCTGCCCAGCACCCTGTTTGAGCTGAGGGCGGAGGGAGCCGGCCGCTGGCGCTTCAACGGCGGCGGCTTCGGCCATGGTGCCGGCCTCTCCCAGGCGGGTGCGATCGATCTGGCCGGTCGCGGCTGGACCCTGCCCCAGCTGCTGAGCCGGTACTACCCGGGGACCCAGCTCCAGCCGCTGGAGGCGCTCGGCCAGGGCCTTTAGAGTTCGGCCCAGTTCGAGCCCTGCCACGACCGGGACCCTGTCGCGTGCGGCGTGGCATCACGGAGAGCCTTCATTCATGCCAGGCCTGACCGCTGCGAAGACCGCCTCTCTTCCTCGGCGTGGCAAAGCGGCGCTGTTCGTGCTCCTGTGCGGTTGTGCCGGCGCGGCGCCCCACTGGGTGGAGCCGCCCCGCAACCTGCTGCCGGCGATCAGCCTCACCTTGCTGCTGGGCGCTTATGTGATCCGCACGGTGCTGTTTCGGCTCTGGAAACCCCAGCCGCCGATGGCCCTCTCCGAGGCCTTGGGCCACTGGCCCGACGTTGATGTGGTGGTGGCGGCGCGGGACGAGGAGGCGGTGATCGGGCGGCTGGTGGAGCGGGTGGCGCAGCTGCGCTACCCCGAAGGTCAGCTGCGTCTCTGGGTCGTGGATGACGGCAGCGAAGACCGCACAGCCGCGCTGCTGGAGGAGTTCGGCAGCCGCCACTCCCTGCTCACGGTGCTGCGCCGTCCACGCGATGCCGGTGGGGGCAAGTCGGGGGCGCTCAATGCCGTGCTTCCCCAGCTGCGCGGCCGCTGGATGCTGGTGCTGGATGCGGATGCCGGCATGCCTCTCGATCTGCTGCAGCGGCTGATTCCCTATGCAGAAACGGGCGGCTGGGCGGCGGTGCAGCTGCGCAAGGCGGTGGTGGAAGCCGATCGCAACCTGCTCACCCAGGCCCAGGCGATGGAGATGGCCCTCGACACCGTGATTCAGCAGGGACGGCTGGCCTCCGGCGGCGTCTCCGAACTGCGTGGCAATGGCCAGTTGCTACGGCGTGATGCGGTGGAAGCCTGTGGCGGCTTCAACGAGGCCACCGTTACCGACGACCTCGACCTGAGCTTCCGCCTGCTGCTGGGCGACTGCCGCATCGGTGTGCTCTGGGATCCGCCGGTGGAGGAGGAGGCGGTGCGTACCTTGCCCGCCCTCTGGCGGCAGCGGCAGCGTTGGGCCGAGGGGGGCCTGCAACGCTTCTTCGACTACTGGCCCAGCCTTGTCGCAGGTCCGCTGGGCTCTGCCCGAAAACTGGATCTGGCGGCGTTCTTTCTGCTCCAGTACGCCCTGCCGGTGGTGTCGATCGCCGATCTGCTCACAGCCCTGGCCACCCGCACGCTGCCGTCGATCTGGCCGCTGTCGATCGTGGCCTTCGGCCTCTCCGGGGCGGCGATCGTGGCGGGTTGCCGGCGTAGCAGCGAAGGCCCACCCCTCCCCAACATCAATCCCTTCACCGCGGCCCTGGGCATCGCCTATCTGGCCCACTGGTTCGTGGTCATTCCCTGGGTGGCCCTGCGGATGGCCCTGCTGCCGAAGCGTCTCGTCTGGGCCAAGACGCTTCACGTGGGTGAGGCCTCCGGCGAGGAAAGCCACGTGGACACCGACGACCTCACCGGCGAAGCCGATCTCACCACCCAGGTTTCCTAGGAGTCTGTCGCACATAGGCCTGCACTACAGCACTTCACAGACACCTGCTGATCCGCTCTGAACCCAGTGACTGCAATGGTTCTGGGCGTGAGTCTGGGCCATGCAAGCCCGTATCCATCTGCCCCTGAAACCCGGAGCAGACGCTGCTGCTGCCGCCCTCACCGGTGGAGTGGCTCCCAGAGAACCACTTGGTCTCCTTCCTGCTGGATCTGGCCGTTGAGCTCAATCTGGAAGCGATCCATAGCTACTACCGCCAGGATGATCTACGCGGCGAGAAGGCCTACGACCCGCGGATGATGGTGGTGCTGCTTCTCTACACCTACGACGTCGGGCTGCCCAGCTCCGGCAAGATCGAGAAGGCCTGCTGGGAGGACGCTGCTTTCCGCGTGCTCACCGGTAACCAGCAGCCGGACCACAGCCGCGTCAGCGATTTCCGCCGGCAGTACCTCCATGCCTTGGCCGGACTGTTTGTTCAGGTACTGCGGCTTTGCCAGAAGGGGGGCTGGTGAGCCTGGGGCATGTGGCGCTGGATGGCACCAAGGTGCAAGCGAATGCCAGTAAGCCCAAGGCCATGAGTCACGAGCGCATGCTCAAAAGCGAGAAGCAGCTGGAGGCCGAGATGCGGGCATTGCTGCGTAAGGCCGAGATCATTGATGACCAGGAAGATGGACAGTTCGGCAAAGACAAGCGGGGCGATGAACTGCCGAAAGAGCCGCAACGCCGTGAGAGCCGGCTGAAGTGGATCCGCAAAGCCAAAGCCGAACTGGAGCAGGAGGCCGCAGCGGCCAGGGCTCGCGAGAACAAGGAACAAGCCGAGATGGCTGAGCAGGAAGCGGCTGGGGCAGAAGCCAGCGGTGCCCCCAGGCCAGCAAGCGGGCGCTATGCCGCGCCCGTGGTGCCCGCCAGCGAGCCGATGACAGCCAGAAGCTGGCCATTGAGAAGGCAGAAGCCGCAGGACTTGAATCACCAGCCGCCACCTCAAACAGCGATCCCCTGGCGATGCCACTCCGCCAGCTCCCCACCGACGGGGCTGGCAACCCCAAGTCCACCGCCCAGAGAAATTTCACCGACCCCGACAGCCACATCCTCAAAGGTGGTGACGGCTGGATTCAGGGCTACAACTGCCAGGCCGCCCGTGGATGGCGACCACCAGGTGATTGTGGCGATCGGCGTGAGCAATCAGGCCAGCGATGCGGTGCATCTGCTGCCCATGCTGGGGCGGATCGAGGCTAATACGGGCCGATTGCCCACGGCTCTGATCGCCGATGCCGGCTATTGCAGCACAGCCAACCTCGTGGCCTGTGAGCGGCGGGGCTGAACGCCTACATCTCCACCAGCCGGGAGCAGCACGGCACCAATATCCGGCCCTCAACGGGGCCGCTACCAAGAAGCCTGGATGGGCGAGGCCGGATGGATCGCAAGCTCAGATCCAAGGTAGGCCAAGCGATCTATGCCCTGCGCGAGACGAGGGTCGAGCCGGTTTACGGCCAGATCAAGGGCGCAAGGGGCTGGATCGCTTCCAATTACGTGATCTGGAAGAGGCGAATGGGCTCCGATGGCCACCACCCACAACCTCCTGAAACTGTTCAGGGCATTCCTGGTGATGGCCTGAGGGGCATCTCTCCATGCATGCTGCTACACAGATCCAGAGGCCTTCTGACTTGTTGATCGGCTCAATCAGCTGGCCTCAACACAACGTGAGGCAGGCTCCTAAGGCCGGTTCGCCCCATCATGCTGGCCGGGCACCGACCCGTCGAACGGAACCACCTCGCCGTTGAAGAAGTCCGCCAGGCGCCGCGCTTTGTCGTCGAGCGGCACAGAGGGTGCAGGTGGTCCGGGCGGTGTGGCCGTGGTGAGGCCTGCGGCCGCCGCGGGTGCGGCAGCGGCTGCAGGGGCCATGGCGCCGCCACCCTGGGCCCCGGCCATCGGCAGGCCAGCTCCTGCAACAACCGCCGCCGGAAGGCCAGCTGCAGCAACCGCAGCCATGGCAGTGGCAGCACCAGGCCTGGCAGCCCCAGCCCCAGCCATGGCAGTGGCAGCCCCGGGCCCTGAACCTGAACCGCCGGGGGAGGGCGCCTGAGCCGGCTGCAGCCCCGGTGCAGGCGGTGTCACAGCTGCTGGCGGGGAGACCGCTCGCACCGGCATCGCCGTGGCGGCTTCCGGTCGCTGCGCCTGGTCCGGTCCCTGGCCCAGTCCCGGTGCCGGTGGTGCTGGTGCTCCTCCGCCCGGTACGGCCCCAGCAGGTGCCCCTGAAGCGTTAGCGGGGGCACGCGCTGGACCTGGGGCGTCGGCGCTCTCCAGCACGAGCTGGCGGGGGGAGCCCAGCGCACTTTGCAGGGCTTTCTCCAGCAGCGGCAGGCGGCTCTGCACCATCGCCACCCAGTTGCCGCTGACCCGCACCACCGCCCGCTGGCCGTCGAGGCGCACCAGTGCCGCCTGCTGGGACAGGAGCATGCGGGTGGAGGGAAGCTCCAGGCTCGCCAGGATCTGTTGCCACAGCTCGGTGAGGTCGCTGCCGCCCCCTGGGCTGGAGGGCACCGGGGCTGGAGGAACCTGGGCTGCGGGCATAGGGGCTGTGGGCACAGGGGCCCCGGGCTCCGGCACGCCGGGCTCTGCGGCTGCAGGGGCCGGGGCATGCGCGGCTGCAGGGCCATGCGCATTCGCGGCTGGCGCGCTGGGAACGGCTGGGGCATGGGCGGGCGCAGCAGCTCCCGGCGGAACTGAAACCGGCGCGGCGGGCCTGCGGATGGGGGCGCCGGGCGCGGCGGGGAGGGGCGCGGCGGCGCTGCCCGTCGACGTTTCGGCCAGCAGGCCCAGCAGCAGCACCTCCAGCCACAGGCGCGGCTGCACGCTCTGGCGCAGCTGCTGTTCGCTGCCCTTGAGGCCGGCCTGCCAGCTCAGCAGCCGCGGGGTGGAGATGCGGGCTGCCAGCTCCGGCAGCTGGGGCCGGAACTGGGGGGAAAGGCTGCTCAACTCCAGGCGCCCGGGCGCGGCCGCGGCCACCGTGAGGTCGCGCAACACCGAGGCCAACCCCTGCAGCACCGCCCCCGGGTCGCGGCCCCGCTCCAGCAGCTCGCGGCAGGTTTCCACCACGGCCAGCGGCTCCGCCGCGGCGAGGGCCGCCGCCAGGGAGAGCAACTCCTGCTCCGGCACCGCCCCGAGCAACTCCCAGACGGCGCTGGCCTCCACCGGGGCCGGCAGCAGGCTGAGCTGGTCGAGCAGGCTTTCGGCATCACGCAGACCGCCCTGGGCCCGCTGGGCCACCACATGCAGGGCCTCGGGCGTGATGCCGATCGCTTCGAGCCGCGCAATCTCACCCAGGTGGGTTTCGATCGCCTCCAGCGGAATGCGGCGGAAATCGAAGCGCTGGCAACGGGACAGGATCGTGGGCAGCACCCGCTGCGGATCGGTGGTGGCCAGCACGAACACCACCCGCGGCGGCGGCTCCTCCAGGGTCTTGAGCAGCGCATTGAAGGCGGCGGTCGAGAGCATGTGGCACTCGTCGATCACGTAGACCTTCCAGCGGGCCTGCACCGGCGCGAAGCGCGAGCGCTCGATCAGTTCCCGGATGTTGTCGACGCCGGTGTTGGAGGCCGCATCGATCTCGATCACATCGAGGGCATTGCCCGCCGTGATCGAGCTGCACAGTTCGCAGACGCCGCAGGGTTCGGGGGTGGGGCCGTCGGTGGCGATGCAGTTGAGCGAGCGGGCCAGGATCCGTGCGCTGGAGGTCTTTCCGGTGCCACGCGGACCGCTGAACAGATAGGCGGGCGCGATCCGCCCCTGCCGCAGGGCGTTGCTGAGCGTGGCCACGATCGCCTGCTGCCCCACCAGCTGGTCGAAACGCTGGGGACGGTACTTGTGATGGAGCGGCTGGTAGGCGCTGGCCTGGGTCATGGCGGGGTCCCCGACGGCCTGATCAGCGAGGTTACTGGGGGCTCCCGGTGCCCAGCAGACGCTCCAGCCGGCCTTCCAGTTCCTCCACCGCTTCCAGCTGATCGGCCAGGTTCTGGGCCTGCAGTCGCAGCCGATCGAACTGGTCGCTGCTGCCACCATTCCAGCGGGCTTCGGCCTGCTCCAGTTCCAGCTCCAGCCGCTGCTGCAGCTTCAGCCGCAGGGCATCGAGCTGCTCCAGGCTGCGGCGGGCCAGCTCGCGGCCGCGCTCCAGCTGGGTGCCGTCGATGGTCAGGCCCTGGCGCAGCAGCAGGCGCACGGCCACCAGGAGGGCGGCGGGGATGAACTGGCCCAGGGCCAGGGCGCCGAGGCTGCCTGTGCCCAGCCATCCCTCCACCTGAGAGCTTCGGTGACGCCCGGTCTTGCACCAGCTGGCGAAATGCTCGCAGTTGTTGAACACCAGGTTGTAGCGCTGCTCCCCCAGACGGCCCATGGCGCGTCGCAGGGTCACGCCCACCGGCGACACCTCGTTCTCCGGATAGCTCACCACGCTGATTGGTTCGCCACGGGAGAAGTCGGCGAGCGGGCTGCGCAGGATCTGGCGGCCCTCCAGGTAGTGGGCCACCGTGCCGTCGCCCAGATCGATGCCGTGGTGGTCGAACAGGCCGTGCTGGCGCGGCACCTGCAGGTGGTCAGCCGTTGCCATGGCGGCTGTGCCTCAAGCGGATTCCTGTTTGTCGACCAGGCCGGGGTAAGGAAGGATCTTGGCGCGCGAGCGCTGCTCCACCAGCTCACGGGTGATCGTGAAGGTGGTGATCGCGTCGTTGGAGGGGATGTCGTACATCACATCGAGCATCAGTTCCTCGACGATGCCCCGCAGCGCCCGGGCGCCGGTGCGGCGGCGGTGGGCCTCCTGGGCGATCGCCTCAATGGCGCCGGCCTCGAATTCCAGCCGCACGTTGTCCATGCTCATCAGGGTCTGGAACTGCTTCACCAGCGCGTCGCGCGGCTCGGTGAGGATGGCTTCGAGGGAGCGGATGTCGAGCGGTTCGAGCACGGCGCTCACCGGCAGCCGGCCGATGAATTCGGGGATCAGGCCGTAGCGCACCAGGTCGTCGGGTTCCAGATGGCGCAGCACGTGGGCCGCCTGCTGCTCCTTCTGGACGCGGCTGCGGCCGCGGCCGTCGCTGGGCAGAAAGCCGATCGAATTGCGCCCCAGCCGCCGCTGCACCACATCCTCGAGGCCGGTGAAGGCGCCGCCGCAGACGAACAGGATCTGGCTGGTGTCGATCTGGATGCAGTCTTGGTAGGGGTGCTTGCGGCCCCCCTGCGGCGGCACGTTGGCCACCGTTCCCTCCAGCATCTTGAGCAGGGCCTGCTGCACCCCTTCGCCCGAGACATCGCGGGTAATCGAGGGGTTCTCGCTCTTGCGGGCGATCTTGTCGATCTCGTCGATGTAGATGATGCCTCGCTGGGCCTGCTCCACATCCAGGTCGGCCTTCTGCAGCAGCCGCAGCAGGATGTTCTCCACGTCTTCGCCCACGTAGCCGGCTTCGGTGAGCGTGGTGGCGTCGGCCACCGCGAAGGGCACATCAAGCAGCTCGGCGAGCGTCTGGGCCAGGAGGGTCTTGCCGGAGCCGGTGGGGCCGATCAGCAGGATGTTGGATTTGTGCAGACGGGTGGCGAGATGGTCGGTTTCGCCCTGCCCATCGCCCTGCCAGGCGAGGCGTTTGTAGTGGTTGTAAACCGCCACCGACAGCACTTTCTTGGCTTCGTCCTGCCCCACCACCTGCCGGTCGAGGTAGGCCTTGATCTCCCGCGGCTTCGGAACGGTGGCAAGGGTGGGGGCCGGTTTGGTGCCCTTCCTGGGCGCAGGCTTGCGGCCGCTGTCGTGGTGGGTGCGGGGGCTGCCCGCCGTGTCCACCAGCTCTTCATCGAGAATCTCGTTGCAGAGATCGATGCATTCGTCGCAGATGTAAACGCCCGGTCCGGCGATCAGCTTCCGCACCTGTTCCTGCGATTTTCCGCAGAACGAGCACTTCAGATGGGCGTCGAACTTGGCCATCGCGTGGGATCCGGGAGCGGAGGAGGAACGCTGGAGGCCGGAACTCCAGAGGGGGCCGGAATGGCGGGATCAGACGAAGGAGGCTGCGCTGGTGGGGCTCAGACCGGCGTGGCTCAGACCGGTGTGGTGTCGGTGACGACACGGTCGATCAGCCCGTAGGCCACGGCTTCGTGTGGAGACAAAAAGTAATCGCGGTCGGTGTCTTCGGCAATCCTTGCCAGGGGCTGGCCGGTGTGTTCGGCCATCAGTCCGTTCAGGGTGTCCTTGAGGAAAAGGATCTCCTTCGCCTGGATTTCGATGTCGACGGCCTGGCCCTGGGCACCACCCAGCGGCTGGTGAATCATGATCCGCGCGCTGGGCAGTGCCATGCGCTTGCCCTTGGTGCCGCCGGAGAGCAGGAAGGCTCCCATGCTCGCGGCCAGGCCGTAGCAAATGGTGACCACATCGGGGGCCACCTGCTGCATGGTGTCGTAGATGGCCAGCCCCGCGGTGACCGAACCACCGGGCGAGTTGACGTAGATCTGGATGTCCTTGTCGGGATCTTCCGCCTCCAGGAAGAGCAACTGGGCCACCAGCGAATCGGCCACGGCGTCGTCGATGCCGGTGCCGAGGAAGATGATCCGCTCCCGCAGCAGGCGGGAGTAGATGTCAAACGCCCGCTCCCCCCTGCCGGACTGCTCCACCACCGTGGGGAGCACCCCCGGAGCCGCCTGGGGCCCGACGCCGCTGAGGGCGATGGGTGGTTGACCCTGCCAGCGGTTCTGGATCGGATGGGGGCGGAAGGCGTCGATCACGCGGCCGTGGGGATGCAAGGGGAGATGGTGTCAATCTATGGCCGCTGCGCTTCAGCCTGCTGCGGCGGGAGGTTCGGTGGCGGTGGTGTCGCTGTCGCTGGCTGGGGCTGCGGAGCCTTTGCTGGCGGGTTTGTCAGCTCCCTTGTCGGCCTGTGCGGCCGGCTCCGGCGCCTTCTCGGTGACGGTGCTGTTCGCCTCCAGCCACTCCAGCAGCTTCTCGCGCAGCAGGTCGTCGGCCACGGCCAGCCGCAGCCGCTCGGGGTCGATCTTGCTGGTGTCGCTGAAGCCCTTGCTCACCTCCTTCACCTTGGCGTCGATGACGGCCGGCTCCACCGCGATCGCTTCGGCTTCGGCCAGGGCCTGCAGGGCGAAGGTGCGCTTCAGGCGCTGCACTGCCTCAGGACGGGAGGTGTCCATCAGGCTGCGCACCAGATCCTGGGTGAACAGCTTCTTGACGTCCATGCCCTGCTGAGCGATCTGGCTGGCCGTCTGCTCGATCAAGGAGCGCACTTCCTGCTGGATCAGGCTTTCGGGCAGCTCCACCTCCAGCTGCTCCACCAGGGCGTTGAGCAGGGCTTCCTGGCGGCCGTTGCGGGCACGCCGTTCAGCGTCTTCGCGCAGCCTGGTTTCCAGGTCGGCCCGCATCTCGGCCACAGTGGCCTTGTCACTGGCTTCCTGGGCGAAGGCGTCGTCGAGGGCGGGCAGTTCGCGGGTCTTGAGGTCGCTGAGCGTGATCGCGAAGCTGGCAGCCCGGCCGCGCGCGTCTTCCTGCGGGTAGTCGTCGGGGAACTGGCAGCTGACCTGGCGCTCCTCACCGATGGTCATGCCGAGGATGCCCTCCACGAAACCGGGGATCATGCGGCCGTCGTCGAGCTCCACCTCCAGGGCTTCGGCGGTGCCGCCCACGATGGCCTCACCGGTGTCGACGTAACAGCCGCTGAAGCTCACCACCGCCACGTCGCCGCTCGCAGCGGGCCGGCCTTCCACCGGCACCAGGGTGGCCCGCTGGCGGCGGGATTGCTCGATCAGTTCATCGATGCGGGCTGGGTCGAAGCTGACGGCTTCCGCCTCGGCCGTCAGGCCGGTGGTGGTCTTCAGGCTGGGGGTGGGCTGCACATCCAGCTCCAGGGTGAGCACCAGGGCTTCACCGGGGTTGAAGCGCTCCAGCAGCGCCTCGAAGCCTTCGCTCAGTTCGGGGCTGCTGAGCGCCTCGATCTTTTCCTGGGCGAGCGCATCGCGCCAGACGCTGTCGACCAGATCTTCGAGGGCGGTGGCACGGATCCGCAGCGGACCGATCTGCTGCAGCAGCACCGGACGCGGCACCTTGCCAGGCCGGAACCCCGGCAGGCGCACGCTGCGGCTCAGCTTGTTGACCGCCGCTTCGTAGCTGGCCTGGGAACGGCCGCCGGGGATCTCCACTTCCAGGGCCAACCGGCTGCCGGGGCGGGGGCTGGTCTTGACCTTCAAAGCAGAGCTCATGGACGAACCGGCTGGACCGGCGGGGCAGGGCAGCTCTCGATACTAGAAACCCGCCTCTCCCTCCCCCCATGGAGCGGGCAGGGGCCGCCCCAGGCAGGCCCATCCCTGGTTCGCCAAAGCGATGGGGTCCGGGTAAGGTGATCGGGACGACAAACAGATCCATATCCCCATCCGGTCTGACGCCGGCAGGAATCGCTCTCCTCGCAAGCCCGAGCCCAGATCGTTTCCACCCCGTCTGAATTGCCGCGCTGGCGGCAAAGAGTTTTCACAACCCACTGTTCCCCTCACCGTCTCCTTTTCGCTTTTCTTCACGTCATCCGCTGCAACTGTCGGCCCACTCCGTTCTCTTTCCAAGCGCTCGTTGCAAGGCCCGGCCGCAGCCTCCTGAGCCGTTACGGCTCCACCCCGTCTGATCCTGTTGTCGTCTGCTGCTCCGTTCTCCCCCGCCACGTTGTCCACCGCACCATCCGCCTCCTTCCTGAACCGCCAGCCCCTCACCGTCGCCGTGCTCGGCGCCACCGGTGCGGTGGGCTGTGAGCTGCTCGAGCTGCTGGAGGAACGCCAGTTCCCGGTGGCCGAGCTGCGCCTGCTGGCCTCCCCCCGTTCCGCAGGCCGCAGCCTCACCTGGCGAGGCCAGGCGCTCACCGTCCAGCCGGTCGGCCCGGAAGCCTTCAACGGCGTGGACCTGGTCCTGGCCTCTGCAGGCGGCTCCATCTCCAGGCAGTGGGCGCCGGTGGCGGTGGCGGCCGGCGCCGTCGTGATCGACAACTCCAGCGCGTTTCGGCTGGATGAGGAGGTGCCGCTGGTGGTTCCCGAAGTGAACCCGGCGGCAGCGTTCGCCCACCGGGGCATCGTGGCCAACCCCAACTGCACCACGATCCTGCTCACCCTGGCCCTGGCTCCCCTGCAGGCCCGTCGCCCGATCCGGCGCGTCGTGGTGAGCACCTACCAATCGGCCAGCGGCGCGGGCGCCAGGGCGATGGAGGAGCTGCGCGTGCTCAGCCGCACCGTGCTCGATGGCGGCCAGCCGGTGAGCACGGTGCTGCCCCATTCGCTCGCCTTCAACCTCTTTCTGCACAACTCGCCGCTGCAGGGCAACGGCTACTGCGAGGAGGAGCTGAAGATGGTCAATGAAACCCGCAAGATCATGCAGCTGCCGCAGCTGCGGCTCACTGCCACCTGCGTGCGCGTGCCCGTGCTCAGGGCCCATTCAGAGGCAGTGAACATCGAGTTCGAAGAGCCCTTCCCGCCCGAGGAGGCCCGCGCCCTGCTGGCGGCGGCACCCGGTGTGGAGCTGATCGAGGATTTCGATGCCAACCGTTTCCCCATGCCCACCGATGTGACCGGCAGGGATCCGGTGGCGATCGGCCGGCTGCGCCAGGACATCAGCGATCCGCATGCGCTGGAGCTGTGGCTCTGTGGCGATCAGATCCGCAAGGGGGCCGCGCTCAACGCCATCCAGATCGCCGAACTGCTGTTCGACCCGGCCCGCCAGCCCCACGGCGGCAGTGCCAAGGCCTCCGAGGCACCGCCCTCCCGCGCGCAATCCCTTGCAGGAGGTGCCGTTTGACACGGGTTGCCGCGCCTTTCGGCCGGGTGCTCACCGCCATGGTCACGCCGTTTGCGGCCGATGGCTCCCTTGATCTCGATCTGGCGGCCCGCCTCGCGGTGCACCTGGTGGCCCATGGCTCCGATGGCCTGGTGGTGTGCGGCACCACCGGCGAATCCCCCACGCTCAGCTGGGACGAGCAGCATCAGTTGTTCCAGGCCGTGAAGGAGGCGGTGGGACCCGGCGCCAAGGTGCTCGCCGGCACCGGCAGCAACTGCACCGCCGAGGCCGTGGAGGCGATCTCCCAGGCGGCCGCGCTCGGCGCCGACGGTGCCCTGGTGGTGGTGCCTTACTACAACAAACCGCCCCAGGAGGGGCTTGAGGCGCACTTCCGGGCCGTCGCCAGCGCCGTGCCGGAGCTGCCGATCATGCTTTACAACATCCCCGGCCGCACCTCCTGCAGCCTGGCCCCGGATACCACCGAGCGGCTGATGGATCTGCCCAACGTGGTGAGCTACAAGGCCGCCAGTGGCAGCACCGATGAAGTCACCCAGCTGCGGGTCCGCTGCGGCTCCGCCCTGGCGATCTACAGCGGCGACGATGCCCTCACCCTGCCGATGCTGGCGCTCGGCGCTGTGGGTGTGGTGAGCGTGGCCAGCCATCTGGTGGGCCCTCGGATCCAGCAGATGATCTCTGCCTTCCATGCCGGCGATCATGCCACCGCCCAGGCGCTGCACGAGCAGATGATGCCGCTGTGCCGGGCGCTGTTCTCCTGCACCAATCCGATTCCCGTCAAGGCCGCCCTGCAGCTCGAAGGCTGGCCCGTGGGCGCCCCCCGACTTCCCCTTGTTTCTGCCGACAGCGATGTGCGTGAGCGATTGACCACGGCCCTGGCCGCCCTGCGTCCCACGTGACGCCAAGGCTCCCCTCCGGCATGGCCTCGCCCGGAACTCCTGCTTCAGCTTCACCGCACCAGACCACAACATCTGCTCCACGGCTCCATTCCCCTTCGTTCCGGATCTGATCCGGAGACACCCCTGATGACCTCAAGCACCAACGGCAAACAACCCTGTCTCCGCGTGATTCCCCTCGGCGGCCTGCACGAGATCGGCAAGAACACCTGCGTGTTCGAGTACGGCGATGATCTGATGCTGGTGGATGCCGGCCTGGCCTTCCCCAGCGACGGCATGCACGGCGTGAACGTGGTGCTGCCCGATACCAGCTACCTGCGCGAGAACCAGAAGCGCATCCGCGGCATGATCGTGACCCACGGCCACGAAGATCACATCGGCGGTATTCCGCATCACCTCAAGAACTTCAACATCCCCGTGATCTATGGGCCGCGGCTGGCGATGTCCATGCTGCAGGGGAAAATGGAGGAGGCAGCGGTCACCGATCGCACCGTCATCCAAACCGTTAGCCCCCGGGATGTGGTGAAGGTGGGGCAGCATTTCAAGGTGGAGTTCATCCGCAACACCCACTCGATCGCTGACAGCTTCAGCCTTGCGATCACCACCCCCGTGGGCGTGGTGGTGTTCACCGGCGATTTCAAGTTCGACCACACCCCGGTGGATGGCGAGTACTTCGACATCCAGCGCATGGCCCATTACGGCGAGCAGGGCGTGCTCTGCCTGTTCAGCGACTCCACCAATGCCGAGATTCCCGGGTTCACTCCGCCCGAGCGGGCCGTGTTCCCGAATCTGGATCGCCACTTCGCCAATGCCGAAGGCCGGGTGATCGTCACCACCTTCGCCAGCTCGGTGCATCGGGTGTCGATGATCCTGGAGCTGGCCATGAAGCACGGCCGCAAGGTGGGCCTGCTGGGCCGCTCCATGCTCAACGTGATTGCCAAGGCTCGCGAGCTGGGCTACATCCGCTGCCCCGATGAGCTGTTCGTGCCGATCAAGCAGATCCGCGATCTGCCCGACCGTGAAACCCTGCTGCTGATGACCGGCAGCCAGGGGGAACCCCTCGCTGCCCTGAGCCGCATCTCCCGTGGCGAGCACCCCCAGGTGCAGGTGAAATCCACCGACACGATCATCTTCTCGGCCAGCCCGATTCCGGGCAACACCATCTCGGTGGTGAACACCATCGACCGGCTGATGATGATGGGAGCGAAAGTGGTGTACGGCAAAGGCGAGGGCATTCACGTGTCCGGTCACGGTTGCCAGGAAGATCACAAGTTGATGCTGGCGCTCACCCGGCCGAAGTTCTTCGTGCCCGTGCACGGTGAGCACCGCATGCTCGTGTGCCACTCCAGGACGGCCCAGTCGATGGGGGTTCCCGCCGACAACATCCTCATCATCGACAACGGTGATGTGGTGGAACTCACCCCCGATCGCATCCATAAGGGGGAACCGGTGAAGGCCGGCATCGAGCTGCTCGATGCCTCCCGCAACGGCATCGTCGATGCCCGCGTGCTCAAGGAGCGGCAGCAGCTGGCCGAAGACGGCGTGATCACCCTGCTCACCGTGATCAGCACCGATGGCGTGATGGCGGCACCGCCGCGGGTCAACCTGCGCGGCGTGGTCACCACCGCCGACGCCCGCAAGCTCTCGGTCTGGGCCGAGCGTGAGATCACCTGGGTGCTGGAGAACCGCTGGAATCAGCTCTCCCGCAACAGCGGCGGCAAGGCTCCCGACGTGGATTGGGTGGGCGTGCAGCGTGAGATTGAAGTGGGGCTGCAGCGCCGGCTGCGCCGCGAGCTGCAGGTGGAGCCGCTGATCATCTGCCTGGTTCAGCCGGCTCCCGGTGGCACGCCGGCCTACAAGGGCCGCGCCGATGCCGAGCCCGACACCCGGCCGGCTCCCCGCACCGTGCGGCACCAGAGCCGTGAGGTGGTCCGCGACGGCGGGGCCCGCACGGCACCGGCACCTGCCGCCACCCCTGCACGTCAGCTGGCCGTGGCAGCGACAGCTGCCGCCGTGGTGAAAGAGGAGCCCGCGGTGCTGCGTCGCGAGGAGCCGGAAATGCCCGCCAATCGGGTGCGCCGCCGCCGCTCCACGGCCGCCGGCTGATCGCGCCGCCGGGTGGTGCCGGGCTTCAGTCCAGCACCACCCGCAGCAAGCCCTTCATCAGCTCCGCTTCTTCCTCGGGGCTGATTTCCAGCGGCGGCAAGGAGGTGAGCCCCGCATCTGCGGCCCAGCGGGTTGCCGGCGTGGCGTCCTCCACCAGCCGTACGTTCACGGTTTCGATCGGAGGGGGAACCGGCAGCACCGTATCGAGCGACAGTCCGCTGCTGCCGAAAGGCGTGCCCTGGCCGAAGCCGCCCGCCGAGTTCATGAACGGACCTGATTAGGTAGCTAGCTCCGCACTCCTCAAGATGCGTTCCGGCCGAGCGTCGCAGCTGCAGATGGCATGAACCACTCGCTCAGTCATTGTTGCCAAGTTGAAGCGGCGGTTGAAGCGGTAATTGAAGGCACCCAGGTAGCGATC
>CALRJS020000003.1:0-128112 GCA_943367595.1 Sphingobacterium thalpophilum | reverse complement strand
CTCGGTGCCGTAGAGCTGGATGAACTCGGGCAGCGACAGGCCTGCCTGAAACTGGATTCGATTCATGGCCATGGCGGGCACTGCTAGTACATGTGTACCAGCTTAGGCGGGAAAGGCCTGCGGACGGAGCTTGCTACCTAATCAAGTTCCGTCTTGTACCAGTGATGTGAACCGGGCATGACAATGCGGGTGCTGCTCATCAAAGCCAAGGGTGGCTTCGGTAACCGGATCCTGGCGGCAGTAACGGGTATCATCGTGGCCGAGCTGGATGGCCGTACTCCGATTATCGATTGGCGCGACGGAGAGTATCTCCCTAAGGGGGATGACGCCTACCCGATCCTGTTCCATCGACCACATCGGCTACATCCGGAGAGCTTTGATCGCTGCACCGCTGTCGAACCGCAGCTTTGGTCGGGACGGCTTGCAGAGCATCCTGTCGACATCATCTCCCAGGACTTCCCGAACGACCACAGCAATCCCTTCATCTACCGGCGACTTTCCGTCAGCCTTTCCAGACCTTCAGATGCACCTGTCGCAGTGTTCTGGTCTTATCTGCCAAAACTAGAGCGCATCCGCCGCCGCGCTGTGCACCACTTCAGTGGGATGCGAATGTCTGATCTCGCCAGACGGGTTCTCTCGGACCACTTCACCCCCAATGCCCGTGTCCTCAGCGAAGTCGAGCGTCTGTTTGCTGAACGCTCCCACCCGATCATCGGCGTACATGTCCGCTTTACAGACCGGAAAGTGTCGCTGGACCGGATTCTTGCCACAACAGCACAGCTGCGCGGTCGTATGCCCGAGGCAAAGATCTTCCTAGCCACAGACAACGCTATGGTTCAGGAGAAGTTTCGATCCGCCTTTGATCGTGTGTTCGTCATCGATAAATGCTTTGGAGTCGACGACAACTCACTTCACGAGCAGACTGACCACGATAATCAGCGACGTGAGGCTGAGAATGCATTGATCGACATGTGGGCTCTTTCCCGGTGTGATTGGCTGGTGCATTCCCGTCATTCTACCTTTTCCGTGGCAGCAGCCCTGATCGGTGGTCTCCCGCGCTCAAGACAACGGGACATTGACCGCTGGGATGTCAAAGTGGTGCTGAAGCGCTGGATCCAGACGTGGACCTAGTGGTGGTTTGCCCGTGGAGTGCTCCAGTTGGCGACCACCGATGAATTCGCTGTGATTGTGGCAGCTTCTGGTTGGTTTGAGGTCTTTTTTGGATGACCATCTTTTCCCAGCTGCAGTGCTGATTGGCTGTCAACGCGCCGTACCCGTCCTTGTAACACTGTGGGGTTGCCCCACGTTCTGAAGACACGTTGTCAAGGTTCGCATCATCATGCTGTTAACATCACTCCCCTTTGTCAGCCGGAACAACCTGGTTGCACTACACATCCATCCACTCCAGCGCTTCTCAGGCCCGCGAGCTGAAGCATCTGAGCTGCGCGTTTATCCCAACCGTGCGCACGCGCCAGCTGTTGCCTCCCTGCCACGTCCGATGCTGCTGCTGGTTCGGCGATGATCTCTTTCACCCTACGCGCGAAGTCCTCTGGTCCATTGGCGATGCGTATGTGTTCGGTCGCCAGCCAGCGCGAGGAGTCGAGAGAGGTGGACACAACCGGTAAGCCGGCCGCAAGGTAATCGAGCGTCTTGAGTGGAAAGCTTGCCTGGTTAAATGCGGTAGTGACATAAGGCGTCAGTCCAACCCGAACGGACTGGAGTTCAATCGCTACCTGCTCAGGTGACACCCGCCCCAGCCACTCCACGCCTGGGTGGTCCAGCAGGGCCTCCAGTCGCTTCCCATAGTCGGGATCCCGGTCCACCCGTGGTCCCACCAACCTCAATCGCACCCCGCTGTGCACCACCGCTTCAAGGCAAGCCAGATCAAGCCGTTCGTTGAGCTGGCCGATAAGGATGGCCACTGGCTCTGAGCCATGCGCCGGAACTCCGGGGAGCGGCGCTCCGTTGGGCAGCATTTCGGCGGGCACACCTTTCGCTCCGATGGAGCGCAACTGCTGCAGCAGTACAGGAGCCACTGCTGCCACGGCATCGGCTTCGCGGGCGTTGGCTGACATCACCCGGAGCACCCAGCGCCGTGACAACCCCATCAACCCGGCTCCCGCCAGCCAGTCGTCAGTGGCGAACAGGATGCGCCGGCCGCTGAGGTAGCGAGGGAAGCGGGTCACCGGGTTTGCCACCACCACGGCCGCAGGCTCGATCCCGGCGGGCAGGGCGCGCTTGAGCGCGATCCTTTGCAGCAGCCTGGTGGGCAGACGGCCCACCGGTTTAGTGAACAGCGGCACGCCGGGCACACGCAGCCGGCGCACCCGCGGCGACACCTGCTCGATGGCCGGTGCCACACCTTTCCACCAGCCCGACCACTGCCCCGGATGGGGTGAATCGACGTAGAGCACCGCATGGGTCGCGGCGATCGCTTCGACCAGGCGGCGATCGGTGCCGGCCAGATCGTCCCAGCCGACGCCGGAGAGCCACACGATCGGTCCGCTCATCGGCTCACCCCCTGGGCGCGATCGACGTTCAGGCGCGTCACCGGCCTGGCGTTGAAATCGTCGCTGCGCTGGTTGCCGTTCAGCTTGCGAAGTTTCTCGCGCACCACGTGAGCGGCAAAGCGAGTGGCCGCAACTGTGTTGCCTGCCAGCGCCCCATCTCGTGCCGGCTTGGCGACCACCTGGCGGTAAAGATCGCTCTGGAGCGCAGCCGCACGCGTCAAGGAAAAGCGTTCAACGGCGGTGTGCCGCCCGAAAGCACCCAGTGCCACGCGCCGCTCAGGATCGGCGAGCAGGGGCTCCAGTTCAGCCCGCAGGGCGGCGACTCCATCGCTGCCGGCGCTGCCGACCCCATACCAACCGGTCCACAGGAAGCCGTCGAGGGTGTCTGGGGTGAGCGTGAGCCAGAAGCCCTGCTCCCCCTGCACGATCATCGGCTTGCTGAACGCCATGGCGCGCAGGGCGGAGCCGCCCATGCCCAGGGCGATGTCTGCGGCGGCATAGGCAGGGCGCGGGTCGTCCAGCGCACCCGTGAGTGTCACAGTGCCGGCGCCGCAGCTGGCGTTCACCTGCGCCGCCCGCTCCTCCACCAGCGGCCGGGCTGGTCCGTCGCCGACCAGCACCAGGCGCACCGGATGCTGCGCCGAGGCCGCGCCGATGGCGCTGATCGCCGCCAGTGTGCCTTCCAGCTTCAATTCGTGTGAGAGCCGGGCGACAGCGACCACGGCAACCGCCTGCCCCGGCACTCCCCACCGCGCGCGGAAGGAGGCACCGTCGGCGCTGCCGGGGGCGTTGTGCTCGGTGTCGACCGGCGGCTCAATCACCGATACCAGCCGGCGGCCGGCCTTGCGCTCAGCGCAGGCGATTTCCTCGGTGCCGACGACATGATTCCGGTGACGCGGGATGAAGGGGGGGACGGCCATCGACATCACCGTGGTCACCAGTCGTGTGGAGGGGCGAAAGAGGGCAGCCAGTTCCGCCTCCAGTGCTGGAGGCCATTCGTAGGTGTGCACAATGTCGATGCTGTGTTGGTGGGCAAGACGCGTGATCGCCGCCACGATCGACGGCGTCGGCCGTCGCCTTGGACGGGGCGACTCGATGAAGTCCAACCCCAGTTCTTCGATCCGGCCGAGCAATTGACCCCGCCGGCCGAACACCATCACCTCATGGCCTCGATCCCGAACGGCTGCGGCGAGTTCGACGGCATTCAACTGACTACCGCCCAGTTCGAGCGTGTGGGGAATGACCATGATCTTCATGGGTCAGTGACCTGTCCAGCAGCTTGTCCTTCCCATGCACCATCCCTGCCACGATGTGCCATCGCACCAACGGACAAGCTTCAGGAAAGGATCAGAAAGGGTGAGGAAGGAGTGAAAGAACGAGCGAGCCAAAGGGTGATTCTGCGTGATGCAACACGGCACGGCGTCTTGCTCAAGGTAGTCATCGAATCAGCAGGGTCTTCATCGAAACTTGATGCCGGAGAATTTCTTCACGTCATTGACACTGAACTCTCAGCCACTGGCTGTGAATGGTGAAGGGCTTGCCGCGAATCCTTGCGGCGCCGGCTGATGGGTCGGCACCCGGGCCTCTCACTGAACACCCCTGGCTGCCTGCCAATCCGGATGACAGGTGGCCAGCCGAGCGATGTGCTGCCCGATGGCCAGGGAGGCCGTGGCAGCCGGTGACGGTGCATTCAACACATGAATCGCCTGTGGTCCGCTTTCAATCAGAAAGTCGTCGACCAGCGCCCCCTGGCGGTCGACGGCCTGGGCACGGATGCCGCAACCTGCCGGCACCACATCGGCAGCCTCCAGCGCCGGCACCAGTTCCTGCAACGACTGGACGAATCGCTGCTTGCTCCAGGAGCGCAGCTGCTCCTCCACTCCAGAACGCCAGTGCCTGGCCGCCATCGGCCAGAAGCCTGGCCAGCTCAGTGAGTCCCAGCTGTCTTTGGCGGAATAGGCAGCGTGGGTGTAGCCGTGCCTGGCCCACGCCAGCACCGCATTGGGACCTGCCTCCACGCGTCCATCGATCCTGGGTGTGAAGTGAACGCCGAGAAACGGCAGGTTGGGGTCTGGAACGGGGTAGATGGGATGCCGTACGAGGCCGGCACGCTCTGTCCGCAACAGGTAGTACTCCCCCCGGAACGGGATGATGCGGATCGGCGGCACAATGCCGCAGATTCGGGCCACACGGTCACACTCCAGGCCAGCGCAGTTGATCAGGAACCGTGCGTGATGGGTCGTTGCTGAGGTGATCACGGTGAGCCACGGATCACTGCGGCGCACCTCCAGCACGCGCTCTTGCGTGGCCACAGTCACCCCCTTCTCGGCAAGGGCGATCTGCATGGCCTGCAGCACCTTGCGGTAATCGACGATGCCTGTCTGCGGCACCCAGAGCGCCGCCACCCCCGCCACCTCCGGTTCCTGTTGCCGCAGTTCGTCGCCGCTGAGGCGTTGAAGTCCGGTCAGGCCATTGCAGCGGCCACGCTCGGCAAGCACGTCCAGTTGCGGGATCTGGGCGGCTGTGGTTGCCACCACGAATTTCCCTGTGCGCTGCACCGGCACGTTGTGCTGCTCACAGAAGGAAAAGAGCGCCTCCCGGCCGACGCGACAGGTTTCCGCCTTCTGTGACCCTGGCTTGTAATACAGCCCCGAATGGATCACGCCACTGTTGTGACCGGTCTGGTGGGCTCCCAGTGCTGCTTCTGCCTCCAGCACGTGCGTATGCACGCCCAGCTTCGCTAAGGCAAGGGCGGTGGCCAGACCCACCACACCTGCTCCGACGATGAGCACCTTCTCCTGTTCTCCGTCTGTCATCCTCTGTCTCTCAGCATTTTGCTTGTGTTTGTTCTTCTTGTTCTCTGATTCAAGACTTTGGCCCGCCACCACACTGAACAAAGAAAGCACATTTCCTTGCGATGCCCATAGCTGATGATGTCCACCTTGGTGACAATGTGAGAATCTTCCAGCCAGAGCTGGTGAATCTCTATGGATGCACTATCGGCGACGACACGAAGATTGGTGCTTTTGTTGAAATACAAAAAAATGCGCTGATTGGCCGCCGTTGCAAGATCTCTTCACATTCCTTTGTTTGTGAAGGCGTCACGATCGAAGACGAAGTCTTCGTAGGTCATGGTGTGATGTTCACGAACGATAAGCATCCACGCGCCACCAACGCCGATGGCAGCCTGCAGACGGAGGCTGATTGGCTGGTGGAGCCCACGCTGATCCGTCGCGCGGCTTCGATCGGCAGCAACGCCACCATCGTGTGTGGCATCACCGTGGGGGTGGGAGCGCTTGTTGGTGCTGGCTCCGTGGTCACCAGGGATGTTCCCGATCATGCCGTCGTGATTGGCGTACCGGCCCGTGTTGTCGGTGAACGCACCGCCTCCGTCACCCATTCGCTTGTCACTTCGATCTCATGATCAACATCGCTGTGATCGGCTACGGATATTGGGGCCCCAATCTCGTGCGTAACTTCGCCGAGGTGGAAGGGGCTTCCCTGGTGGCCATCGCCGATCTCGATGAGCGCAAGCTTGAGCTTGCTGCTCGCCGTTTCCCCGGCCTGCGCACCACCCGCTATTTCCAGGACCTGATTCAGGACCCCACCATTGACGCGATCGCGATCGCCACACCGGTCAGCACCCATTTCGAGCTGGGCATGGCTGTGTTGCGCGCCGGTAAGCACCTCTGGCTGGAAAAGCCGATGACCGAAACCTCCCTGCAGGCCCGGCAGCTGGCAGAGGAGGCAGAGAAGCGCGAGCTGGTCCTGTTTGTTGACCACACCTTTCTCTACACCGGTGCCGTCATGAAGATGGCGGAGATCGTCAAGGCCGGTGATCTCGGCGAGATCTTCTACTACGACTCCACCCGCGTCAATCTCGGCCTCTTTCAGCGCGATGTGAATGTGATCTCCGATCTGGCCGTTCACGACTTCTCGATTCTCGACCATCTGCTTGGTGAACACCCTGCTGCAGTAACCGCCAGTGGGGTGAACCACTTCCGCGGCACGCCGGAAAACCTTGCCTTCATCTCGTTGTTCTACGACTCAGGGCCGATCGCTCACGTGAATGTGAGCTGGCTAGCGCCCGTGAAGGTGCGTCAGGTGCTGCTCGGTGGCAGCCGCAAGATGATTAAGTACGACGACCTCGAGCCCAGTGAAAAGCTCAAGATCTACGACAAGGGCGTCAGCTTCACCGATGATCCGAAGCAGATCCAGGAAATGCGCGTTGGCTACCGCACGGGCGATATGTGGGCCCCCAAGCTCGAAGCCACCGAGGCCTTGCGCGCCGCCAGCGAGCACTTCGTCGCCTGCATCGAGCAGGGCCTCACGCCACGAACCGATGCGTGGTTGGGGGTGAGGGTGGTGCAGCTGATTGAGGCGGCCACCAGTTCGATGCGTGGCAAAGGGGAAACCGTGCACCTGGCACGCACGAGGGCAGTGGCATGATTCCGTTTCTCGATCTGAAGGCGCAATACAACGACATTCGCGCCGAGGTGAACCTGGCGATTCAGGGCGTTCTGGATTCCTGCCAGTTCACCCTTGGCAGTGAAGTGGAGGCCTTTGAGCAGGAGTTCGCCGCCTACTGCGGTGCCAGCCATGGCGTCGGCGTCAACTCCGGCACCAGCGCCCTGCATCTGGCGCTGCTGGCTGCCGGTGTGGGCCCGGGCGATGAGGTGATCACCGTGCCGTTCACCTTCGTCGCCACCGTGGCCGCCATCCGCTACACCGGAGCTATGCCGGTTTTCGTGGATATTGATCCCCATACGTTCACGCTGGATCCGGCGGCAATCGAAGCCGCGATCACCCCGCGTACCAAGGCGATCCTGCCGGTTCATCTATACGGCCACCCTGCCGATATGGACCCGATCCTGGCGATCGCCCGCCGCCATGGCCTCGTGGTGATTGAGGATGCGGCCCAGGCCCATGGCGCGGAATACAAGGGCCGCAGGGTGGGCAGCCTGGGTGATCTGGGCTGTTTCAGCTTCTACCCCGGCAAGAACCTCGGCGCCTGCGGAGAGGGCGGCATGGTGGTCACCGACCACCCCCACTACACAAAAACGCTGCGCATGCTCCGCGACTGGGGGGCGGAGCGCAAGTATCACCACACACTGCTGGGTTACAACTTCCGTATGGAGGGCCTCCAGGGTGCGGTCTTGCGGGTCAAGTTGCGCTACCTCGAAGACTGGACGGAGGCCCGACGTGCCGCCGCCGTGCACTACAACCAACTGTTCCAAGGCAGTGGCGTGCAAACGCCTGAGGCGATGCCCTGGGCGCGGCATGTTTATCACATCTATGCCGTGCGCTCTCCTGATCGTGCCCGTTGGCAGGCATCGCTTGAGGCGCAGGGCATCCAGACAGGGATTCACTACCCCTTTCCCATCCATCTGCTGCCGGCCCATGCCGATCTGGGCTATGCGGCGGGCGCCTTCCCCCACGCGGAGCGCGCGGCTCTTGAAGTGCTCTCGCTGCCGATCTATCCGGAGCTCACCGCTGCCCAGCGCGAGGCTGTGGTGGCGGCCGCCGTGCCGCTTGCCGTCGCATGACCACACCACAGTCCCTGCTGATCTTTCCCTGCAACGGCAATGGGCTGGAGGCGCTGGATTGCCTGGGCTCCAGCTACCGTGCGATCGGCTTCATCGACGACACCGCAGAGAAGATCGGCTCTCGCCGCTTTGGTCTCCCCGTGTATGGCCGGGAAGCTCTGCAGCGGTTTCCGCAAGCCGTTGTTCTGGCTGTTCCCGGCAGCCCCAGTTCCTTCAGGCAGCGGCAGGCTGTGGTGGAGTCGCTCGGTGTGAGCGATTCACGCTTTGCCCGCGTCGTTCATCCTCTGGCCTGCATCTCTCCACTGGCGAGTGTCGGGTTCAATGTTCTTGTGATGGCGGGGGTGGTGATCACCAGCAACGCCGTGATCGGGAATCATGTGTGTCTTCTACCGAACACGGTGGTGCATCACGATGCCGTCGTTGGCGCGTGGACGCTGGTCGGCTCCAATGTCACGATCGCAGGCCAGGTCACCGTGGGCCGAAATTGTTATCTCGGCAGTGGTTCAAGTATCAGAAATGGCACTACGGTTGAAGATGAGGCACTGGTGGGGCTTGGCTCCAACGTTATCCATGACGTCCCCTCAGCTGTCACCGTCATTGGCAATCCCGCTCGCATTCTCTTCACCACTAGCGCCATGTCTTCCCGATGAATATCGATTCCGCCAAGATCCTGGTTACCGGTGGGTGCGGCCTGGTGGGCTCCACCACCATCGACCTCCTGCTGAAGGAACACAATCCTGCCCAGATCGTGATTCTCGACGACCTCAGCCGCGGTACCCTCGCCAATGTGCAGGAGTCACTGCGTGATCCACGCGTATCCCTCCTGCGTGGCGACATCCGTGATCCTGCCACCGTGCAGGCAGCCACCCGGGGCATGGATGCGGTGATCCATATGGCCACCCTGCGTATCACGGCCTGTGCGGCAGATCCACGTGCCGCTCTTGGTGTCATGTGCGATGGCAGTTTCAATGTCGTGGAGGCAGCCCACACCTGCGCTGTGCAGAAGCTCGTTACCGCCTCCAGCGCCTCGATTTATGGTCTGGCCGATCACTTCCCGACCCGGGAAGATCATCACCCCTACAACAACCGCACCTGGTATGGAGCCAGCAAGGTGATGCTGGAGGGCTTGCTGCGCTCCTTCAACGACATGTATGGGCTGCCCTATGTGGCCCTCCGCTATTTCAATGTGTACGGCCCCCGTATGGACATCCATGGGAAATACACAGAAGTGCTCATTCGATGGATGGAGCGCATAGCCGCTGGCCAACCGCCGCTGATTCTTGGGGATGGCAATCAGACCATGGACTTTGTCTTCATCGAAGATGTAGCCCGCTCCAACATTCTGGCGCTTCAATCCGAGGTCGAAGACGATGTTTTCAATGTGGCCAGTGGCACAGAAACCAGTCTCAACGAACTGGCTGCCACGTTGCTGCGTGTGATGGGCTCCAGTCTGCAGCCGGAGCACGGCCCAGAACGCAAGGTGAATCCCGTTTCCCGCCGCCTGGCCGACACCACCAAAGCGGAGCGCCTGCTGGGCTTTCGCTCCACTGTGGATCTTGAACAGGGCTTGCAACGCCTGGTGGCTTGGTGGAGTTCCTCCCGTCTGGTGGCCCAGTCATGATTCCGATCGCCAGGCCCGTGATGGATCAACGGGAAGCGGAGGCTGCCGGCCGGGTGATCCTGAGCGGCTGGACCACCCAGGGGCCGGAAGTAGCGGCCTTCGAGCGTGAGTTCGCCCAGGCCGTTGGTGCCAGCCATGCCTGCGCGGTGTCCAGCTGCACCACGGCGCTGCATCTGGCCCTGCTGGCCGTGGGTGTGAAGCCCGGCGATGAAGTGATCACGGTCAGTCACTCGTACATCGCCACCACCAACGCCGTGCACTACTGCGGTGCCACACCGGTGTTCGTGGATGTGGAGCCCGACAGCTTCAATCTGGATCCCACCCTGCTGGAGGCCGCGATCACGCCGCGCACCCGCGCGGTGCTGTGTGTGCACCAGATGGGCCTGCCCTGCAACCTCGGTGCCATCCTTGCGCTTGCCCGCGCCCACGGCCTGGCGGTGGTGGAAGATGCCGCCTGCGCCATCGGCAGCGAGATCTTCTGGGACGGTCAGTGGCAGCGGATCGGCAGGCCCCATGCCGATGTGTCCTGCTTCTCCTTCCACCCCCGCAAGGTGCTCAGCACCGGCGATGGAGGCATGCTCACCACCGCCAACCCTGCCGTCGACCAACGCTTCCGCCTGTTGCGCCAGCATGCGATGAGCGTGCCAGACACGGTGCGCCACGGCTCGGCGCAAGTGATCTTCGAGGCCTATCCCGAGGTGGGCTTCAACTACCGCATGACCGACATTCAGGCGGCCGTGGGCCGTGAACAGCTCAAGCGTCTGCCTGAGATCGTGCGTGCGCGCCGTGCGCTTGCCGAGCACTATCACCAGCTGCTGAGTGCCATCCCCGGGCTTACCGTGCCGCGCGAACCCAGCTGGGCCCGAACCAACTGGCAGAGCTACTGCGTGCGGTTACCCCAGGGCGTGGAGCAGCGGCCGGTGATGCAGCAGCTGATGGATGAAGGTGTGGCCAGCCGTCGCGGCATCATGTGCAGCCACCGGGAGCCTGCCTATGCCAGCCTTCCGCGCCGCTTTCCGCTGCCCCAATCTGAAGCGGCCCAGGACCACTGCCTGCTCCTGCCGCTCTATCCCCAGATGACACCCGACGACCAGCAGCGGGTGGCTACGGCTCTGCAGCATGCTTGTCTGAAAGCGAGCGTCCCCGCCTGACGGAGCGCCCACGGCTGCGGCGTCCCACCGCCTGGCCCCGGTGCTCTCTCCCCAGGTCCCGCTGCTGCAGACCAGCCCTCCCGAGGGATCCACCGGAAGCCTGATGCTGCTGTTCCTCACAGGCTCCGCCGCCGCCTTCCGCTGGACCTACTGCCCCTCCACGCCGCTCCCCTGGTTCAGCATTCGCGACCTCATCTTTCAGCTGGTGGTGACGCCGGCGCTGCTCCTGCCCCTGCTGGCCGGCTTGCTATGGCTCGCCACCAGCCACCGTCGCTTCACCCGCACCCTGCGGATCTGCGTGCTCTCGGCGGTGCTGCTGCCCGCGCTACTCCTTTATTCGCCGCTTGGAACCCACGTCCTCACCGCCTGGTTGCTGGCCCAGTTGCCTCCGCCCACCACCGCCACGCCTTCGGTGGCCGTGCTGGTGGGCCGCCCGTTGATCGCCCCAGCCACCACCGCCGTGGCGGCAGATCTTGAGCGCCAAGGGCTGGTGCAGCTGATCTACGTCTCAGGGGATGAACGGGCCACCGCCGAGCGGCTCGTGACCCTGGGCGTGCCGCCAGCCCGTGTGGCCGGTGACCATTGCGCGCGCACCACCTGGGAGAACGCCACCCGCACCACGGCCTGGTTGCGGCAGCAGAACCCGGGCGCGCCGCTGCCCGCCATCAGCCTGATCACCGATCCCTGGCAGTTGACGCGCGCCACACAGGCCTTCAGGCGTCAGGGCCTGGAGGTGAAGCCCCTGGCGGTTCCGGTGACTCACCTCTCCGCCGCCACCCAGAACCGCATCGCCCTGCGCGAAGTTGCGGCCCTGCTCCTCTATCGGCTGCAGGGCAGAGACTGATCCACCCAGCCAGTTGGCGGTGTCTGATGGACGGTGTTTGATGGGCCGTGTCTGATCAGTCGGCAGCCTGTGGATGCCGCACGGTGCCGATCGTGGTGGAGGGTGATCGTGTTCAACCGCGCTGGTTGAGCCAGCTCAACAGTTTCTTGCCGCCTTGCCACCCCTCCTGGGTGGCGTCGGCACCAACCTGCGCGTCAGCGACCCTGGGACTGGGGCCATAGCTGTAGCCATAGGTGTAGCCATCGATGCCGCCTGTTTTGGCCACCTGGTTGGTGACCATCCCGAGCACTTCCACACCGGAGCTGCGGATGCGGCGTAACGCCTGAATGGGCAGGTCGCGATCCACCTGCATCAGGCTCACCAGAAAGACCATGCCATCGAGATGTTCGCCCAGCAGAACGGCATCACTGAGCGCAAGGGATGGAGGGGTGTCGAACAGCACCATGTCGTAGCCGGGCAGCGCTCGCAGTGCCGCCAACCCGCCCGAGCAGTTGACGGAGCTGAGCACCTTGGTGGCATCGTCCGGTGCAGAGCCTGCCGTGATCAGATCCAGCCGTTCGTTGATTCTGCGGATCAGCCGCACGGGATCCAGCGATGGTTCCGTGAGCAGGTTGTAGAGCCCCTCGCCGTTTTTCACGCCAATCAGGCGGTGCAGGCTCGGCCGGCGCAGGTCGGCATCCACCAGCAGCACCCGCTGACCCAGCTCGGCCAGGGTCTGGGCCAGCAGCACCGAGGCCGTGCTCTTCCCCTCGAGCTCCACCGTGGAGGTGAGCCCGATCACGCGCAGCACCTTGTCGGTGGGCAGTTGCCGGAAGGTGGTGAACAGGTTGCGCAACGATTCCTTCAGGCCAAAGCGTTCCCCAGGCTCCATCGCCTCCACGGCCTGCGTGATGTTGAGCCCTGCTTCCAGTGGCAGAAACGGCAAACTCCCCAGCAGCGGCAGATCAAGGGCTTCCTCCACCTCCTGGGAGCGGCGAAAACCGTGGTCGAAGCGATCACGCAGCAGGGCCGCGCCAACGCCGATCACGCCCCCTGCCAGGAGCGAGAACAGCAGGTTATTGCGCAGATTCGGCTTGTCCGGACTGGTTTCGAACTCCGGTGCAGAAAGGAGGCTCCAGGGTTGGGTCCGCTGGGCCACTTCCAGCCGGAAGTCTTCCCGGGTCTTGATGTAGGTGCTCAAATTGGTGCGGGCAATTTCCAGCCGTTGCTCAATGGCTTCATACTTCCTGATCAGATTGGGATTCATGGCGAACTGGCGGCTTAACTGCTGCGATTGCCGGTTCACTTCGGCCAGCTCGCTGCGGTTTTCACTCAGCGCCGTCTGAATCGCGTCCATCTGGCGTTGCTGCAACAGTGGCCGCAATGTGTTCACCCTGGAGCGCAGGCTTCTCACCTGTGGCGAGCTGGGCAGAAAGCTGGCTTCAGCTTCGGCCAGTTGCTTTTCCAGATCCGCGAGATTGCCCTGCAGGCCGCCGCTCTCTGATCCCTGCGTGGGTTTGTTCATCGTGCTCAGCGGATCACTGCCTGAGCTTTGCAATTCCGAACCGGTGAGCTTTCCCGATCGCACAGCAGAAGCCATGCCGAGCAGCTTGGCCTCGGTCTGACGCAGATCATCGGCCCGCGTCTTCAACTCCTGCTGCCGCGTCTGGATGGCCTCTCCTTGGATGGAGGGGTCGAGAAAGCCGTTCTGGCGCCGGAACGCTGACAACTGTTGCTGCAGATCCACCACTTTCTGCTGCAGCACTGGCGCCTGACCATCCAGAAAGGTGAGCCCCTGAGCCAGCCGCTCCTGCCGCTGCCGCAAGGAAAAGGCGAGGTATTCGGCGCTGAGTGCTTCAAGAATCCTCTGCCCCTCATCGGCAGCAGGCCAGAGCAAGGACACTTCCAGAACTCCAGAGCCATCTCCTTTGCTGGTGATGGTGAGATTCTTTGCGATTGTTTCCTGGGGGATGTCCAGTTTCTGAGCGATCGGCTGCAGCAGCACCGGGCTGGTGAGCATCTCGATCAGAACGGGCGTGTTGGTTCGGCTCTGCGGCTGCAATGCCAGGGTCTTCAGGCTGTTGTCAGGGTTGGCAACGCCGCCGGGATCGATCGGATCACTCACCAGCAGGCGGAAGTCGCCCTGGTACACGGGCCAGAAGAGTCGCTGCTGCAGGGTGATCAGCGCTCCAAGTGTCACCGTGGCGGCAAACACGGTCAGCATGAGCCGCTGCCATCGCCGCAAGATCGTCACCAGATCGCCGAGCTTCAGCTCCTTGTTCACTGGGTCTGGCGCAGCCGTAGTCCCCTCTTGTGGAATGAACACCATCTGCCCAGCTGGAGCGCTCCGATTCATCAAGGTGTTGGCGGCATGGGCATCGTCCTTGGCGGAAAGGGAGCCAGTCATCAGGAATCGTTGGAAAGGGATGAGTTGCAGATGAAGCCTCTCTCCTTCTTATAGGCAGAGGCTGCTTGCGTGTCAGCCGAGTCGGAGCCCTCTGAGCGAATCGGTTGGGGTTCCTAAGAATTCACAGTGAGCACGATTCTTCATGCCCATCGTTCCACTCCCATGGTTTGCTGCTCAAGTGTCGACGGTCCACAGGCGCAGGCATCCATTGTGGCCTCTATCCACGTGTCACGGCTCACGGGCATCGAAATGGTGTGCTCCGAGATCTGGCACGGTGTGTGGCTTGTGGCACCAGTTCCAGCCCCGCCATCCAGGTGTTTGCGGTAAGAGCATCTCTTTTGGTCCGTGAGGCATGGATGGGTGATGAGGGCATCGGTTGCCCTTGCCCACGGGTTCGTTGCGCGCACTTGTTCATGCGGTTGTAGGTCGCTCTCGATGATGCGCCTGTTGGTTGCCTTGCTGATGAGGTTGTTGGTTGCCCTTGCTCATGGGTCTGTTGAGCGTTAGCGGCTGGTTGGATGCAGTGGATTGGCCTGAAGACACAGCTATCGCAACCCATCACTCCCTTGGCGAACTGCCAGCCGATTCTTCGTTTCCAGCGCTTGTTTTCCAATTGGCGCTCCGCTCTGTGTTCATCAGCTTTGGCGATGACTTTTCACCCCTTTCACCAGAGCCGCTTCGCTCTGCAGCACGTCTGCACCTTTCCACGGCATCTCTGTTCAAGATCTGAAGAATCTGTGGCGTACGGCTTTGTCCTTCTTCACAATAAAGGGATTGTTGGCAGACCTGTTGCCGATCTCACGCACATGCTTGTCTCTCGTCGCCATGCACGTGGATCTAAGGTGTTCCACTCAAACTCCTAATGCCAACCAATTGGTGGCATCGATAGCCTGAGTCAGTGACCCCAATCTGCTTGATCTGTGTTTTCACCTGTCTCTGAATCTTGCTGACTTCTGCAGTCGATGCTTGCCCTGATCTGCCATCCACCGCATTGCTGATCGCTCTGTTCATGCTCACCACTCATGCTGCCCACCGCCAACTGACCACCACCAGCCTCCTTGCTTAGCCATGAACAATGGCTGCTTCTGAATTGTGATTGGTCTGTAGCAGCGACATGCTGGAGAGTTGATCTCCCCATCGTGATCTGCAGGCTTGATCTCCCGTTCTGCGCAGCGATGCTGGCCGTGCTGTTAGACCCCTGCGAACCATCTGATGGCAACGATCTCTCCCGTTCAGCACCACGACGAACAACGCGCTCCGCAGTCTGAGTTTCAGGTGCCATTGCTTCGTGCTGGCTTTCCATCGCGAGACGATGGTCGGCTCAATGGTAGTTCGCCGAAAGAGCGGGTTCGTCGGTTTCTGCTCAATGGCGCTGATCTGTCTCGCCTCTCTCAGTTCGTTGATCCAGTGCTGGTTGTGGTCCTCCTTCTGATCACAACAACCATTGCAACGAGCCTTCCGCTGGAACTGCAAATCACCACCGAGCTCATCGTCGGCCTGGTCACAACGATCATCTTTCACCAGGGCAAGGTCTATCAGTCGTACCGCTCTCGCAGTCTTTGGTTGCTGGTTTCTCGGCTCACAATCAGTTGGACCAAGGTTGTGGGCTGCCTGCTGGCTGTCGTCTTCCTGGCGAAGCTTTCTGACAGCTTGTCCCGTGTTGAGTTTGTCGGCTGGTCATTGATCAGCTGGTTTGTTCTCGTTGTTCTTCACGTGGGAGGCCATAAACTCCTGCGCATGTATCGATCACGTGGTGGCAACAGCAGAACCCTGATCTTCTGGGGTACCGCTGAGCAGGCCATCTCCTTCGCTCGCCAGATTCAGAGTCTCCCCTATCTGGGATTTCACCTGGTCAAGTGGTTCGGACCTGCAGAGCCTGCTGAGGGGTCCCTTCCCGAATGGATGCCTGGATACGGTGGAGGATCTTTCGGTCTTGCTGCCTGGTTGCATTCCCATGAGGTGGACCAGATCTTCTTCAGCTCCACCTCAGATGCCGGCAATGACATTCAGCATCTGATCAAGCTCTTTGGCAACACGTGCAAGCCTGTGTTCTATGTACCGTCGTGGGCCAATGCTTCCATGTGTCTCAGGGGTCAGCAGCTGGGTAGCTCTTTCAGCATTGAGTTATGGGGGGATGAATCCTTTTTCCTGCAGAAGCAGCTGAAGCGCCTCTTTGATCTCACGGCTTCTTTCTTACTGATTCTGCTGTTTCTGCCACTGCTGCTGCTGATCGCTATTCTCATCCTTGTTTTCATGGGCGGTCCAGTCATTTTTCGCCAGGATCGTTACGGACTGGATGGCCAACGCTTCATGATCTACAAGTTCCGCACCATGTCCGTGGTGGAGAATGGTGATCAGCCAGGTCTTCAGCAGGCCCGCCAGAACGATCTGAGGGTTACCCCGCTCGGCCGCTTTCTGCGGCAGTGGTCCCTGGATGAGTTGCCGCAGCTCTTCAATGTGCTGCAAGGTTCCATGAGCCTTGTTGGCCCTCGTCCGCACGCTGTGGCCCACAACGAGTACTACCGCCATCTGATCCCTGGCTATATGCAACGCCATCTGCTCAAGCCCGGCATCACCGGTCTGGCCCAGGTGAGGGGGTTCCGTGGCGAAACCTCCACCTTGAAAGCCATGGCGCAGCGCCTGGAAGCCGACCTTCTCTATCTGAAGGAGTGGTCCCTGGGCCTCGACCTTCGCATCCTGATCGGAACGCTCATCAAGCTGAGGTCTCCCAACGCGTATTAGCGCAGCACTGCGTGATGGACCACCACCGCCAGCACCACCACCGCAGCCGCCCCCACCACCACTCCTCCTGTACCTGCATCATCAGCGCTTCACCAACGCTTGATTTGTATGCCATTAATCGCCATGTGTGTGTATCTGTACGCCATTGCTACGCCTTCAATACGTCCCGTCAATGTCAGCAATCTGGTGTCTTGGCTTAGGCAGCACATCGTCGACACATTGTCATTGTGATCTCGCCGTGTGAATCGTCCGTCAGCAGCTTGTCATCGACGCGTCGTCATCATCTTCGCAGTGCGTCAGACGTGCGTCACCATGGCACCTGCCAGGTTCCTGCGCATCGGATAGCGGTGCGTCTGCCGGGTGATCGTTGAGGCTGATTCACCGGACTTACCTCCTTAGGGCCTCCGGTTGATTGGCCTGGTGCCACAGCCCATCCCAGGTCTGGGCGGCTTGCCGTTTCGGTTGGCATCACAGCCAATGTCCAACTCACGGTGTCTCCCCCTTCCGGCTGGTGGTGCAGCGCATCGCCTGCTCACCGCTGTTTGCTGTCTTTCCTCGCCCAGCTCCCTGGTCCACACCAGCTCCATGCATTCGATTCCCCCCAGCGCTCTGCAGCCACCAGGCTGCGCAATCGCCCCATGCGGGCGTCCTTCGGCAGCGGGTGTGTTCGCCTGTGCCGGCCAATGCCACTCCCTGTGGCCAGAATCCCCCCAACTCGGCATCAGCTTGCATGCTTCCCACCCCCGCCACCGACCCCCGCACCGTGCTGGAGGCGCTGCAGTGGCGCTATGCCACCAAGGTGTTCGACGCCGACCGCACCATTCCGGCTGAGCTCTGGAGCAGCCTGGAGCAGTCGCTGGTGCTCAGCCCCTCCTCCTATGGCCTGCAGCCGTGGAAGTTCCTGGTGATCGAGGATCCCGCCCTGCGCAGCGATCTGCGTCCGTTCTCCTGGAACCAGTCGCAGATCACCGACGCTTCCCATCTGGTGGTGTTCCTGGCCAGGCGCACGATCGACGCTGACGATCTCGATCGCCTGATCGAGGCCACCAGCACGATCCGCGAGCAGCCGATCGAGCAGCTGGCGTTCTATCGCTCGATGATGCAGAAAGACCTGCTGGATGGTCCCCGCAGCGCCCTGATCGATCAGTGGTCCACCAACCAGCTGTACATCGCCCTCGGCACCTTCATGACGACGGCCGCGCTGCTTGGCGTTGACACCTGCCCGATCGAGGGCTTTTCTCCCCCCGACTACGACCGGCTGCTGGGGCTTGAAGCCTCCCCATACCGCAGCGCGGTGGTGTGCGCCGCCGGCTACCGCTCCGCCGACGACAAGTACGCCAGCCTGGCGAAGATCCGTTACAGCGCAGCGGAGTTGATCGAGCACCGCTGAAGCCTTCGCCCTGCGCGGCTGGCGTTCACCGCTGCCATGCCGGGCTGAGTCCGCGCCCCCTGGCTGAGCCGCCAGCGTCAGCGGGAGGGCCTTCCCTCTCTTCCGCGCCGACGACAGCTCGGGCGAGCGCTGAGCGAAGATGCGCTGATTCGCTGACCCCCATGGCTCGATTGATCATGGTTCTCAAGCCCCGCGGGCCAGCGGCGGAGCAGGATCTGATTCCTGTTCTGCTGCCTGCGCTCGTTCAGCTGGGCACCGAAATCGATCAGCAGGGGCCCGTCCACCTGAGTGGCCTGCTGCGGGTGCCGCCCCAGGGGCTGGCGGTGCAGCTGTTCGCCGATGTGCAGCCCCAGTCGGATGGCCCTGAGCTGGATGTGGTGCTGATGAGCGGCGAAGCCATGACCAAGGGCGCACCGCTCACCCGCCAGACCCTGCAATCGCTGATTGATCTGCTGCCGCTGCATGCCGCCGGCCTGGAGCTGATCTTCCGCTCCGACCGCGACGGTCCGCTGCCGCGTCAGAAGCGTGCTCCGGCTCCCGCCAGCCGGTGATCCGCGCCGTTGGGGATGGGGGGCCGGTGCTGGTGATCGCCAGCAGCAACCGGCACAAGATCCGCGAGCTTGCGGCGATGCTGGAGGCAGTGCGGCTGCAGGTGCTGCCTCAGCCCGACGGGCTTGAGGTGGAGGAGACGGGCGCCACCTTCGCCGAGAACGCCCGCCTCAAGGCGGAAACCGTGGCCGCCCTCACCGGCCGCTGGACCCTGGCCGATGACTCCGGACTGTGTGTCGACGCCCTGGGCGGCGCGCCGGGCATCTACTCGGCCCGCTACGCCCCCAGCGATGCGGAGCGCATCAGCCGGCTGCTGCAGGAGCTGGGTGACACCCCCTACCGCAGCGCCGCCATCGTGTCGGCGTTGGCGCTGGCCGATCCCAGCGGCCGCACCGTGCTGGAAGCTGAGGGCATCTGCCGCGGCGAAATCCTCACCCGCCCGGTGCAGGCCCCCGGCTACGGCTACAACACCTTGCTGCATGTGCGCGAGGCCGGCTGCACGCTGGCCGAGATGAGCAGCCATCAGCTCGAGAAGCTCGGCAGCCGCGCCAAGGCCGCCCGCCAGCTGGCCCCGGAGCTGCGCCGCTTGCTGGGCGTCTGAGCTCTGCCGGCTGCGGAGCCTCTCCGCAGCGGATCACCAGCGCCACACCCTGCGGCCAGGGTGGCGGCTAGCGGTTGATCACCTCGATGGCGCGCATGGCTGCGGCATAGGCTTCGTCCACATCGCCTTCGCGGCCGGCCAGGGTGAGGCGGCCGTAGGCGCCCACGGCTTTCACATCCACCACGGTGATGTTCGACGACTTCTCGGCCTCGTTGGCGGCGATCAGCACGTAGCCGGCGGGCTCGGTTTCCAGGATGAACATGCTCATGCCCGACTGGATCATCGAGCCGCGGCGGTTCTGGCGGTTGATCAGCACCGCATGGTCGGGGGTGATGGCACGGATGATCTCCGACCAGGTGACCTCGCAGCGCCCGCGCCGCTCCACCGTGGTACCCATGGCATCCACCACCGCCTGACCAGAGAGCAGCACGCTGCTCTGATCGCGGTGATAGAGCGCCAGCGAGCCGAAGGCCCGCTCCACCACCTTCTGGCCGAGCCGCACCGTGCTGGCCTTCAAGGCGATGTCGGTGAGGCGGTGCACCGCCATGCCAGGCGCCACCTCCAGCCAGAGGCAGGCATCGCCGGGGATCGGCAGGAACCCCTGCGACACCGTGCCCATGTAGGCCGCCAGCTGGGGCTGCAGCGAATCGAGGAACACGTAGGCCCTCAGCTCGATCTCAGCGCCCAGCTGAATCGAAGGGCTGTGGCTGCCGGTGAGACGCGTGAGGCTGGACCGGCGGGCGGGCTGCGCTCTGGAGTCGCCGGGGCTGAAGGACACGTTCGCTGGCAGTGGGATCGATCGGCGGACGGGATGCAATCGGCTGGATTGGCCTCCGCCGCGCCTGTGCACCGCAGGCCGATTCCCCTGGACGTGGGGCGTTCAATTGGTGCGGATCCTACCGTTCAGCCCCCACCGGGCCTGACTGCGCGGGGCTCGGTGGGAAGGGCTACAGCAGCGGCCGCCAGCGCCGCTATCACAGGGGCCTGCCGTTGCGTCGCCCGCCATGCTCACCCCCACCACCCGCCTGAAGCTGCAAGCCATCCTGCGCCGCATCGAAGCGGCCCAACCGGTGACCCTGCAGGAACGCATCTATCTCCAGAAATTCGCCAGCCGCGATGGCGCCGTGGCCAGCTGGGTGCGCCGAAGCGAGCGGCGGCGTCTGCACGACGCAGACGATGGCCTGGATCGCCTGCTGAGTGATCTGGATCTTGCCGATCCCGATCCTGCGGCCCCGTTTCACCCCGATCACGATGACATCGGCGACTGGTTCAGTGGTGCCCCCCACTGGTTGAGACGCAGTTGAACCGGTAATTTCCGGCCACGTGTGTTTTTTCTGGGTCATGACCACCAAGCGCACCAGTTCCGCCACTGCCACCACCGGATCCACCACGCCGATCCCGCGCGATCCGAACGCTGGCGGGGAGGGCTCGTTCGCCAGCTGGATCGCCGGTGCGATCGATCAGGGCGTCAAGCCGGAGCAGGCGCTGGCGGTGGTGGGTCTGGGCCTGATGCGCGGCATGGGCGGCGCGGCCATCGGCCTGCCGGTGGCCCAGGCCGATGGCTTTGATCTGGAGAGTCCGGTGCAGCTCCAGTCGATGAAAGGGCGGCTCGAAGCGATCGCCCTGGCAATCAGCACCGGCGCTCCCCTTTCCACCCATGAGGTGGGCCTGCTGCTGGGCGCCCGCCCCGGCGCCCCCCGGGTGCGGCGCGCCGGCGTCGTGGCCGAGCGCATCGGTCGCAACGTCTGGCAACTGCGCCGCTCCAACGACGACGAGCGTTCCTCCAGCGGAGGCTTCAGCGAAGGCTTCCGCCGCCGGCTCTGAAAGCCAGCATTCCGTACCCTCCGGCTCTGAACGCCAGCATCCCGTACCCTCCGGCGTGCGTGCCTCTCGCTCTGTGATGACCGCGTAGGCGCTTCTCCCTCAGCACCCCCAGGCCTTCCTCCCTCATCACCCCGCAGGCGCCTTTCCACGATCACCCCGCAGGCGCTTCTCCTTCATGACCGCGCAGGCGCTGTTCCATCTCTCGTTTCCGGCGTTCGACCTCGACGCCACCGAACGGTGGTATGTGGAGGGCCTGGGCTGCCGGCGCGGCCGCCGCAGCGCCACGGCCCTGGTGCTGGGCCTTGGCGGCCACCAGCTGGTGGCCCATCTGGTGCCGGCCGAGGGTGGTGAGGGGCCTCATCCGCCGCAGCGGGGCATATACCCACGCCACTTCGGCTTGATTTTTGCCGAAGCCAGCGCGTACGCGGCCCTTGAGCAGCGGGCACGGCAGCAGCAGTTGCGCTTCGGGGCCTCTCCCAAGACCCGCTTCGCTGGCGAAGCGCTGGAGCATCGCAGCTTCTTCCTGATTGATCCGGCCGGCAACTGGCTGGAGTTCAAGTGGTATCTCCATCCCGAGGCGGTTCTGGGCCTGGCCGATCTCGATCGGGTGGGCGAAACCGCCCCGTCCCCTGCACCCCTGCCGCCGCCATGAACGAGCTGATCGCCGAGCTCAACCTGCTGCCCCACCCGGAGGGGGGGTTTTACCGGGAGATCCACCGCTCGCCTTTGCAGGTGCACCGCGAGGACGGCGCCGTGCGTGCCGCCTTCACCGTCATCCATTTCCTGCTGCCGGCGGGGGTGACCAGCCGCTGGCACCGGGTGAACGGCGCCGAGGAGAGCTGGCATCACCTGGCCGGTGCGCCGCTGCTGCTCTGGCGTGGGGAAGAGGATCCCGCCATCGCGCCGCCGGAGCAGCTCGAACTCGGCCCGCGCCACCCGGACCGTCCGCAGCAGGCGCCGTTTCAGCTGATCCCGGCCGGCTGGTGGCAGGCGGCCCGCAGCAGCGGCGCCTGGACCCTGGTGCACTGCTGCGTGGCGCCCGGCTTCAGCTTCGAGGATTTCGAGCTGCACCAGAGCAGCGAAGACCTGCTGCCGCAGCCGGATCAATACCAGTCGGGGGTGTAGATGCGCACGCGGCCCACCCCCACGGGGCTGGCCACCGGCTGCGGCCCCACCGGAAACGCCCGCACCGTATAGAGGTAGGTGTCGGCCACGATCGGATTGCGCACGGGCCGCAGCACCACGGTGAGGGTTTCGCCGGCCACGGGCGGCTGGGGGAAGCGGATCAGAAACTGACGCCGCGCCTGATCGAAGCTTGCCTCCACCGGCACGGCCCTGCCTTCGCGGCGCGGCTTGCCGATGAAGGCGCGGGTGCGGCTGGCGTCGAAGTCGAACTGCCAGTCGGCACCACCGATCTGCTGAACCTCCAGCGCCCCCAGCGCCGCACCGGCTTCCTCCGGCATCGGAATCGTGAGGTAGTACTCCGGCCAGGGTTGGGAGATGTTCGAGCTGTAGGTGATCTGGCTGAGCTGGAACGGGGCCTTCACGAAGTAGGTGGAGCCGCGGATCTCCACCGCTGCCGCCTGGCGCTCAAGCGGGGCTGGCGGCAGCGCGGCAGCGAGCAGCAGCGCCAGGCCCACCAATGCCCCCTTGGCCGGCGCGAGCCGGCGTGAGATGCGGCTGCATCGCCAGGGGTGCGACTGGGCGCCAAGGCGATCGATGGTGGGGTGGAGCATGGGCGGATCGCGGGGCGCCTCAGGGGGTGGCAGGGTCGCTGGGGCCGGCATGGCCAGGCGGCACGTTCACTGCGGCTGGCGGCCCGGCAGCTTCCAGCTGGCTCGATTCCAGCAGAGGCGATTCCAGCCGGCTCAGCAGGCGGGGCAGCAGCAGGATCAGCACGATCAGCAGCAGGGCGCCGAGGCCGAAGCCCACCACACTCGAGAGCATGCGATCCAGGGGAATCCAGCGCCCGCCCAGCCAGGCCAGGGACACCATCGTGGTGGACCAGAGGGCGGCACCGGCGAAAGTGAACAGCAGGAAGCGGCCGTAGGGCATGCCCACTGCGCCGGCCAGCGGTCCGGCGATCACCCGCAGCACGGCAACGAAGCGCCCGAGCAGCACCGAGGCATCGGCATGACGCAGGAAACGGCGCCGCAGCTCTTCCATCTGCTCGGGCCGCTGGCCCAGCAGGCGGCCAACCCGCAGCACCAGCGTCCAGCCGGCCCAGCGCCCCACCAGATAGCCCAGGTTATCGCCGATCACCGCACCAACCAGGGCTGCGGCGATCACACCCCCCACCTGCAGCTGGCCGCTGCCGGCGGCGTAGCCCCCCAGCAGGGTGAGGGTTTCACCGGGCAGCGGCAGGCCGGCGTTCTCCAGCAGCATGCCGGCAAACACCACCAGGTAGCCCCAGCGGCTCAGCAGCCCCTGCAGCTGCTCGGTGCTGATGTCCGGCAGGGTGAACGCCAGAGGCAGCTGAGCGAGCAGCTCCAGGCCGATGGTCATGGACGGTTCCGCCCTGCCACGCTGCGGCTGTCGCTGGCGAACGTCGCGTCGCGATGGAAGGCGGCGGGGTTCTGGTCGCGGCGGTGGCGCAACGGCAGTGCCGGCGCCACGGGAATGGCAGCGGCTGTGCCTGCCGCCATGGCGGCGATGGCGCCATCGGCGGTGACGGTGAGCGCCTGGCGCAGGCGCCGGGCCGCATGCAGCGACATATCCCGCGGCACGCTGATCCGGTCGCGCAGATAGTGCAGACCCATCACGGCACTGGGATCGATCCCGGCAGGCAGCGGGCAGGGCGTGCCGCGCAACAGGGCTGTGAGCGCGCAGCGCAGCGCCAGATCGAAGGCTTCGGCTGGAGCGGGATTCACGCTGGCCAGAGTGTGACGGTGGCGCAGCACCCGCTGCAGCGCTTCAGCTGCCGCTCCGGCGGGCTCGGGGAAAGAAGTTTCAGGATCGGGCGCACCGAGTGGCCAGGGCCCGTGGTCGACCCGCTCGGCCGCTGCCCGCTGGGCGGGCGTGCCGCTGGGGTGGCAGCCCCCCATCTGGGGCGGCAGGTCGTGGGCGTGGGTGTGGAAGTCGCTCTGGGTGCCCCGGTAGGTCTCCCGGGATTCCATGGCCTCGAACCAGCGGGCGATGGCGCCGTGCCGCTGGCGGATGGGATAGGCCTTGTAGTAGTGGAGGCTGGCGCTCATGCGCTCGATGTAGGGCGTGAACACCACATCGGCGGTGCCGAAGCTTTCAAGGAAATAGGGGCCGGCCGTGGCGGCGATGGCAACATCCACCCGTGTGGCCACCCGATCGAAGGCCTCAGCGGCGAGCTGTTCGGCGCGGGGGGTGAGGCCGGGCCGGCAGAGCCAGAGGCACCAGGCCCGGAACAGGTCCCGTTCCAGCTGGCGCAAGGGCAGCACACGCGCATCCAGCAGCCCATCGCCGAGGGGCCCAAAGGCCTGCTCCAGTGCCGCGAGGATGTCGTCGCTCTCGGTATGGAGGCGGCCATCCAGCTCGACGGCAGGCAGCATGCCGGAGGGCACCAGATTTCCGTACCAGGCCTCCTTCTCGCCATAGCAGAACATCGTGACCTTGCGGACCCGGTAGGGGATCCGCTTCTCCTCCAGCCACAGCCACACTTTCTGGCAGTAGGGGCACCAGGCGTGGTGGTCCCGGTACAGGGTGACGCGCACGGCGCTTTCCGGCTGCCCGAACAGGCGCAGCAGGGATTGGGCATTGCACGGACCCTCCACCCGGTCGGGAGGCTCAGCGGCCAGGGCTTCCAGCTCCGGCCAGCTCAGGGGAATGGTGGAAGGGTCCGGCAAGGGACGGGGTGAGGCGCGGCCATTAACGGTAGAGGGCAGAGCCGGTCAGAGTGAACAGGAGCCGTCACTGCGGCACCTTGCGGCGCCACCGGACGCTGAACTCCCCTGCACGCAGGACCTGCCGGCTCTCTCGGAGGGCTTGGCTCGCCGCCTGGAGCTCGGCATCGCTTGCAGACACCAGCTTCGACGAGGTTGCGTTCAGCCGATGCCGCATTCTGCAGCGACTCAAATGGCACCAATGGGTGCATCATCGGCTACGTACCGACCTGGGTGCCTCGATCAGGTGCTCCGAGTCGCGCTGCATGCGTTCTGACAGTTAGATCCCCCCAAGCGCACCACCTGACGTCGAGATTTGTGGCTGCCAGGGTTCAGGGATTGTGCTTTGTTGCTTCTAACCCGGCTGCCGCAGCTCCCGCGCTGTGAGTGAACTGTGCGACGACTTAAGCTGAGTATGAGCTTTTGACTTAGAAGGCAGAAACCGCGCGGCTTTCGTGAATAAAGCCTGTGAATTAACTATTTTCCGAATATGCCCTTAAAGTTGGTCAACTTCTGAGCAGGAATACGCTAAATGCCCCTTCAACCTGTTGAGTGGTAGCAGGTACTTCTGCCTTGATGCCTGCCCGCATGAATGAACGGCTCGACACCAGGATGGTGATGCGGTGGCTTCCCCTCTATGAACTGTGCACTTACTCGGGAAGCTGCAACCGGGCCGCCGCTGACTGCAGTTACTCCCAGGCCACACTGAACCGAGCCCACCGCTGCCTGGAGGCGTTGCTGGCCGAGGCAGAGAGCCGCCACCTGTTCGATCTGCTCGACACCCTGCGTTCGGCGGCGCAGAAGATCCGTACGGCCGAAGGGGTGTGCCGGCTGGAGGCCGACCCCTTCGTCCCGCTGGGCATCAATGGCTTCCGGTTGGAGCGCTGGGCGCGCAGCCACTCGGACATCTCCCGCAGCCTTCAGCTGCTGGGCGAGCGGGTTTGCGATGCCTTCATCGGCTCCCTCTATGAGCTGGAGCTGGAGCGGGGCCGCAAGATTGTGCAGTTTCAGGGCCAGCCGATGCTGGCCGAAGCTCTGGTGCGCACGCCCTTGTGGCGGGTGGCACCGCGGCAAGCGGCGGCAAAGATCGGAGCCAAGGGGTTCGAGCGCCTGGCACTGGAGCCCACCCTTCACCACCCGCGCCTGGTGCGGCGTCTGGAAACAGAGGGCTACCGCATTCTCCCGGCCACGATCCGCAAACCCCGCAGCCACGACCACAACGTGGCCCGGGTGATCAACCAGCTGCAGGTCAGTGACCTGGGCACTCCGCAGTCGTATTGCGTTCTGGATCAGGCTCCCATCGACGAGGACGTGATCGGCATCGTCTACAGCGCCACCTACGCCGATCAGCAGCCGGCCTTCAAGCTGCTGATGCAACAGATCACCCAGGATCTCCGCCAGGGCCTGGAAGAGGAATTACTGCTCTCCAGCAAGAGCCTGGTTCCCCTCACCGCCTGAGCCGATCGAATGCTCTCCGCCAAGAGCCTGGCGCCCTCCAGGTTTCTCACTGCACCGGCTCATTTCAGCCTGTGGCCATCACTCAGGAATCCTTGGGCGGCGTGCTCTGACCCTGGTTGCTGGTCTGGCCGGCTTCCTGGTCGGCGGCGTCGGCCTCGTTGAGCGCCGCCAGCTGGCTGATGTAGGGGTCGACTCTGTCGATTGTGGGGCCGAAGCCCCTGGTGGCGGATCCTCCCCGCCCGGCCGGCCACCAGCGGCGCCACCCTGCCGGCTGATCCAGGGGTGCGGGGTTTTTCGGAATCCTGGGAAGCCGTTCACTGCGCTGTTTGGTGGCCTTGCGGTTGGCCTGAGCCATCTCCCGGAAGCTTTTCATCGCCTCCGCGTGCTCGCGGTCAAGGCGCTGCTGCTGTTGCTGCTCAAGCCACTCCCGCCGGCGTTGCTCCGAACGCTCCTGGCGGCTGGCCCGTCGCATCAGGAAGCCACCCAGCACCGATGGCTTGCTGGGGTGGCTCTGGCCCAGACCGGCAAAGATCAGGGAGAACAGCAGGCACACGATCGTGCCCTTGATGCCGGTGCCGACGTCGTTGAAGAAGCGCTGCTGACGGGCCTCTCGCTGCTCAGCCTGAAGGCGCTTGATGTTCCGCTCCAGTTCTGCAATCAACTGCTGCTTGAAGGGGGGGAACGAATTGGCGTCGATGTTGCCTGGCAGCTGGGGGGCGTTGGGAAGCCTGCTGATCACCTGCGCCAGTTCGGGCACAGTGGCAGCGGCCCTCACCTGCGTGGTCACCGCGGTGATCGTGGAGAGGGTGCGGGTGGCGGGCACGTCCTGGAGGACGGCCAGCCTGGCGATTCCCGTGATCTGCAGAGGAATCAGCAGCAGGAAGCCCACCATCACCGCCAGGCTCAGGCGGCGGCAGCGGGCCAGCCAGCGCCGTGGACGTGGATCCTCAGGGCGCAGGATCACCAACAGGGCGATCAGCCCCACACCCAGCAGCGGATAAAAGATGCTGCCGTAGACGGAGCCGATGGCGCTCAACAACCACACGGGTTCCCGAATTCTCAGAGGCAGAAGAGCCGCCACATTCAGAATCAGGAAAAACGCGAACATGCCGCCGCTGATCAGCAGCACAACGCCCGCCAGTTCATCTTGATCTGAACCGGTTGCCGACTCGAAAATGGGTTGCTGCTGAGGGTTGCCCGCCGGACTATCGGATGTTCCGGTTATCGGTTGCTCCGCGCTGTCGACCACTCGGCTTAAGTACTGCACCGTTCCCTATCGTAGTTGGTGCCAACAGGGCAAGCCCGCCGCCTGTCCGGTCCGACGCCCGGCAGCGGGAGTTGAACCCTTCGAGAGGTAAGCTCACACCCAACGTGTGCGTCTGGACACAAAGGCGGTGGAAGGGCGCGAAGGCATGATGGAAGCTCTGGCGGAGCACTTCAAGGTCTTTTCAGAGCCCAGTCGCTTGCTCGTGCTCCAGTGCTTGCGCCAAGGCCCGTTGAACGTCACGGCGGTGGTGGAAAAAACCGGCCTCAGCCAGGCGCTTGTGTCGAAGCACCTGAAGCTACTCATGATCGCCGGTGTGGTGCGAAGGCGGCCGGAAGGCAGCCTGGTGTTCTACGAAGTGATTGATCCCAACGTGTTCCAGCTGATCGCCGCCTGCCAGGACCTCCTGCTGGCAGCTCGCCGTCAGCAACTCGACGCCCTCTCCACCAGCCTCTGAATGGCTCCCCGCCTGCCCACCACCATCAACGACCTGCGCGTCTCCCTGGCGGCTGGTGAGCGGGCTTTTCCGGGTCTGACCTTGCCGGAAGCCGATGCGGTGGAGCTGGTGCTCGCCGGTTGCGACCTGCGTGGCGGCCAGTTCCGCGCGATCCGGCTCGGCCATGCCGACCTGCGTGGCAGCCAGCTGGAAGGGGCCTGTTTCCAGCAGGCCCTGCTCTGGGGAGCTGACATGCGCCAGCTCCGGGCCCACGCCAGCTCCTGGCAGGAGGCCGATCTCTCCGGTGCCCGCCTGCAGGGCGCCGAATTCAATTGTGCTGCCCTGCATCGCAGCTGCCTGCGGGGCATAGCGGCGGCCGGCAGCGTGTGGCGTCAGGCGCGGCTGGTGGAGGCGGATTTCCGCCCCGGCCAGGATCAGCCCACCGACCTGAGCGGTGCCGATTTCACCGACGCTGACCTCAGCTTTGCCCGCCTCTCCGGGGTGCGTCTGCAGGGGGCCCGTCTGGTGGGGGCCTGCCTTTACGGCGCCGATCTTCGGCAGGCCGACCTGCGCGGCGCCGATCTGAGCGGCTGCGACCTGCAGACCTGCCAGCTTGATGAGCTGCCGGGCTGAGCGTCTGGCCGGCAGCGGAGGCACGCCCCGCCCTGCATGATTGATCCAATCGTGCTCTGATCAGCCGTGACAGCTTCCCCCCATCCCGCCGAAGACAGCTTCGATCTGGTGGTGATCGGCGCCGGCTCCGGTGGCCTGGCAGCGGCCAAGCGGGCGGCCTCCTACGGCGCTCGGGTGGCCGTGCTGGAAGGCGATCGGGTGGGTGGCACCTGCGTGATCCGTGGCTGCGTGCCCAAGAAGCTGTTGGTGTACGGCTCGGCCTACCGCCACATCCTTGACGACGCCGAGGCGTTCGGCTGGACGGTGCAGGCCGACAGCTGCGAGCCGGGACGGTTGCTGGCCAATGTGCGCGCCGAGGTCGACCGGCTCAATGCGCTGCACATCGGCTTTCTCGAAAAGGCCGGCGTTGAGCTGGTGCGCGGCTGGGGCCGCTTCGCCGATTCCCATCACGTGGATGTGGTGGCCAGCGAAGACACCACCGGTGAGGCAGCCGCCAGCACCGCGAGCCGCCGCCTGCGAGCGGAGCGGGTGCTGATCGCCGCCGGTGGCGTGCCCCAGCGGCCGGTGCTGCCGGGCGCCGAGCTGGCCTGGGTGAGCGACGACATGTTCCTGCTGGAGGAACTGCCCCAACGGGTGGTGATCGTGGGTGCAGGCTTCATCGCCTGCGAGTTCGCCTGCATCCTCAATGGCCTGGGCGTGGCCGTCACCCAGCTGGTGCGCGGCGATCACCTGCTGCGCGGTTTTGATCTCGAGCTGGCCGGCGCCGTGCGCGAGGGGATGGAGGAGGCCGGCATCGACATCCGCTTCAGCCACAGCCCCGCCGCCATCAGCGGCACCCCCGGTGATCTGCAGGTGACCACCCAGGACGGCGAGCAGCTGGCCTGTGGCGGTGTGCTGCTGGCCACGGGCCGGCGGCCCCGGCTGGAGCCGCTGCACCTGGCAGCCGCCGGTGTGGCCAGCGAGGCGGGCCGCATCCCGGTGGATGCCGATCAACGCACCAACGTGCCCCACATCTTTGCGGTGGGCGACGTGACCGACCGCATCAACCTCACGCCGGTGGCGGTGGATGAGGGGCGCGCCTTTGCCGACAGCGTCTACGGCGGCAAGCCGCGCCAGGTGGACCACGACCTGGTGGCCAGTGCCGTGTTCAGCCAGCCGGAGCTTTCCACCGTGGGCCTCAGCGAAGAAGCGGCGATCGAGCATTTCGGCGCCGACGGCATCCGCATTCATCGGGCCCGCTTCCGCTCGATGGCCCAGGCCCTCCCCAAGAGCGGCCCCCGCTGCCTGCTGAAGCTGGTGGTGGAGGTGGCCACGGGCAAGGTGGTGGGCTGCCACATGGTGGGCGAGCACGCCGCCGAGATCATTCAGATGGCAGCGATCGCCATCGGCATGGGGGCCACCAAGGCCGATTTCGATCGCACCATGGCGCTGCATCCCACCGTGGCGGAAGAGTTCGTCACCATGCCGAACTGAGCGCTGCACACGCTCACGGAGTGCCGTACACCCTCCTGAAGTGCTGCCTGAAGTGAGGCATACCCTCACTGAGCGCGGCACATCCTCCTGATGTGCTGCCTGGAGTGAGGCACACCCTCACGGAGCGCGGCATCCCCTCACTGTTGGCCGATGAGGCCTCAACCCGCGGTTGAGGCTTGACAGAACCGAGCTTTGCCTGAATGGAACCGAGCTTTGCCTGGGCTGAGGCTTCGCTGAGCGCAAGGTTGACCCTCTGGCAGGCCTTGAGGCCGGCATGGCGGCGGTGACTGCGCTTCTTGCTGAAGGATTTCTGAGAATCCAAAGACTTCCTTATTGAATCCATAAGACAATCAGGATTTTCAGTATTTCTTTATCAAGACATTCCACTCGCATGATGATGAACCTCAGCAGCATTGAGCAAGTTCATCCTGCGACTTCTCCTGTTGCGCGCTCAGCCCCTGATCCAACTCATCGACCACGAGCCGCACGTGCTTGAGGTTCTGGCCCCGTTGCTGGAGCAGGTGGGCTGGCGCGTTCTCCATGCCGACGACGGCCACCACGGCCAGGCCATGGCGATGCAGCACCAGCCCCATCTGATCGTGCTTGATCTGCTGCTGCCCAAGCTGGATGGTCTCTCGGTGCTGCAGCGCCTGCGGCGCGATCAACGCACCGCGCGGGTGCCGGTGATGGTGCTCACGGCGCTGGCCAGCAAGGAAGACAAGCTCAAGGCCTTCAACTGCGGCGCCGACGACTACGTCCTCAAACCCTTCGAGGTGGAGGAGGTGTTCGTGCGCATCCGGGCCCTGCTGCGCCACCAGCTGGAAGCGCCGCTGGCCCTAGTCACGCCGGAGATCCTCTCCTACGGGCCGCTCACCCTCTGTCCAGAACAACTGGAGGCGCTCTGGTTCGACCAGCAGGTCCGTCTCACCCGTCTGGAATTCGAACTGCTGCACTGCCTGCTGCAGCGTCATGGCCAGGCCGTGTCGTGGGGGGTGATTCTCAAGGAGGTGTGGGGCCACGCCACCGGCGACGACATCGAGTGCATCCGCACCCACATCCGCCATCTGAGAACAAAGATCGAGCCGGAGCCGCATCGACCGCGCTTTCTCAAGACGATCTACGGCATGGGCTACTGCCTGGATCTTCCCCATCAACAGCGGCAGGCGCTGGCCTGAACCAAACGCAGGGCGCCCCACTGCCGATAGGGCCGGATTCAGAGAAAGCTGCCGTTGTGGGTGGGTGCCGCCTCAGGCGTGTAAGGGCTGAAGCGCAGGTGGCTTCTGCTCGTCACGCCAGGTTGCACAACAGGAGCTTCGGCGGGGGCGGCAGAGGGCGCCTGCTGGTGAAGCACTTCCTCCAGCAGAAAGCCACAGAGGTTCGACATCGAACGACCTTCCTCTTCCGAGCGGTTCAGGAGCGTCTGAAACACCTGATAGCTGATGGTGATGGAGATGCGGCGTGGTTGACGTTGCATGATCCGAAAGCGCTCGCTTGGAGTTTTGGGTGGAGAGGCTTGTTGTTGGTTGGGCTGCGGTGATGGGGAAGTCATGATGGGGTGCCGGTATTTGTACGGATGAGGTGTTCCGTGAAGAACGGAGGACGTCACTGCCGGTGACACGGGTGTTGCATGCTGCGGTGCCTGTTGTGGCGCGTGGGGTGCTGCATGTTGGGGTGAACGTGCTGATGCATGGCTTCAGCACCCATGACCTGTGGCACAGTTGCCTGCCGTGGCCCGGAGGCTCACGGTGATGGTGGCAACGGTGTGGGCAGGGCTTCTGACGGTGGCCGCGAGGAAATCCGAGGCGGCGCCAGAAGCGATGTGCCCTGTGTCTCTCAGAGCTCGGACAACTCGAAGCCTCGTTCTGATCAGAATCTGACTGGTTCAGACGCTGCCTGGATAGCCGGGTCCTGCGGAGCGGCGCGTATCTCATCAGCATAGTGCGGATCTGCATATAGGGGACAGCGTGCAGCTCTGGTGGAAGAGCTAAGGGATCCCGTTGGGATACCTATCACGGGGCAGAGAAGAAGTTTACGGGAATGATCTCGGTAGGCAATCATTCAATTCCTGGTTTGTTGCGTCCATGCAATCTGCGCAGGCTTGATGAGAGTTGGCTGAGCTCTCCATGCATGGCCGATGTGAGGAGTGTTCGGGGTTACCAATGTCCTTGGTCCTCGGTTGGGAGATGCCGTTCTGAGCGCCATCAGCCTCGAAAATGGCTTTGATCTGCTCAGAAAACGACTTATTCATGGGCAAGCTGCTCATTAATTGACTCACTCCGGTGCTTGACTCCGGCTTCAGCGAATCGGTGCTTCACAACAATACGCCGATAGCGTGATTTTCGTCTGCGCCTGATTGCTGTGCAGCCTGGAATGCCCAAAATCAAGCCAGACCGGTTCATGGTTGTGTCATGAACTGACTGGGTGATGGATGTGCCATCGACCGGTTGATGGTTGTTTCATCAACTGACTGGGGTATGGCTGTGTGACCGACTGGCTGGCTTACGGCTGTGCCACCGACAGGCTCAGGGCCTCGGTGGGACCCGCGCCGAGCATCAGCGTCGTTTCGGCTGCATCGGCTTCGCCATCAGCGAGCGGCACCTGCAGGCGCAGGGGCTGAACCGCGCTGGGGGCGGGCACCAGGGCGGTCGTATCGAACTGGGCGGAGCCTGGGGGCAATGCGGCACCCTCGGTCGCCACCAGCTCAGTGCTGCGGTTGGGCAGTTGCCAGCGGTGATCACCGCCGTCGTCCAGCAGCAACGGCCGCTGGTGGTCGAGCGCCAGGCCGGGCTCCAGGGCGTTGAGTCGCAGGCGGAAGCCGCTTGGGTAGGCGGGGTCGGGTTGCTCGAACAACGCCAGTCCCCAGCGTTGACCGGCCGCGTCGCTGAGCGTCCAGTGCTGGGGGGCTTCCGCGGCCATCAGCGGCCTGGCTGGAAGCAGCAGGCCCACGGCAAGCCCAAACACGGCCAGTGTTGCCACCAGCCCGATGCCCACGGCACGGAGCGCACCCGCTGCGCCGGCCTGACGGCGAGGGCAGCGCAGGCGATCGCCCTGGCGGAACAGCCTGATCCAGAGGGGGATGGCCAAGCGCTGCGCTTCTGCCGAACTCCCAGAAGCTATGCCGGCTGCGCGGGAAGAACGGGGGCGCGTGTGATCTGCAGCGCCGCTGCCGCGTTGTGGGCTGGGGCCCGGGCCGCTCCAGGCCGGCAGCTGATCAGATCCGGCTCCATGCCTGTGATGTCCTTGCTTCATGCCGTTCCAGATCCGGCTCAGCGTCGTTCTAGAGCCAGCAGCGCCTGGCCAGATCGTGCTCAGCTCCTGCCCGGATGCAGCTGAGCTCCTGTGCCGTTGGCCAGGTGGTTGTACTGGCGTGGAACCTGGGTCGCTTCGTCGCACGCCGCCGCAAGCCTCCGCCACTAGCTTGGAGGTGGAGCTAAGCGTATAGCCGCATAACTGCTTAAGCGTAATGTCTGGTCTCGCCTGGCGAGGCCTGGTGGCGCGCTCTTAGCGGCGTTGGCGGTGAACCGTCTCGTCCCTGTGGCGAGCGGTCGCGCTTCTCTCCCGTCCTTCGTGTTTCGGCACCATGGTCACCACGTCCCTTCGCCGCCTCCCGGGCCTGTCCTGGGGGTCCTTCAAGGACTGGGTCACCAGCACCGAGAACCGCCTCTATGTGGGCTGGTTCGGCGTGCTGATGATCCCCACCCTGCTGGCGGCCACCGTCTGCTTTGTGATCGCCTTTGTGGGCTCCCCGCCCGTCGACATCGACGGCATCCGTGAGCCCGTTTCCGGCGGCCTGCTGTATGGCAACAACATCATCACCGCCGCGGTGGTGCCCAGCTCCAATGCCATCGGCCTGCACTTCTATCCGATCTGGGCCGCCTCCAGTCTTGATGAGTGGCTCTACAACGGCGGTCCCTACCAACTGATCATCTTTCACTTCCTGATCGGCATCTTCTGCTGGATGGGGCGTGAATGGGAGCTGAGCTACCGGCTCGGCATGCGCCCCTGGATCGCCGTGGCCTATTCAGCGCCTGTGGCCGCCGCCACCGCCGTGCTGCTGGTGTATTCGATCGGCCAGGGCTCCTTCTCCGACGGCATGCCGCTCGGCATCTCCGGCACCTTCAACTTCATGCTGGTGCTCCAGGCCGAGCACAACGTGCTGATGCACCCTTTTCACATGCTCGGCGTGGTGGGTGTCTTCGGTGGGGCACTGTTCTCCGCCATGCATGGTTCCCTCGTCACCAGTTCGCTGGTGCGCGAAACCACCGAAGTGGAAAGCCAGAACCGTGGCTACAGATTCGGGCAGGAGGAGGAGACCTACAACATCGTGGCCGCCCACGGCTACTTCGGCCGTCTGATCTTCCAGTACGCCTCCTTCAACAACAGCCGCAGCCTGCATTTCTTCCTGGCGGCCTGGCCGGTGATCGGCATCTGGTTTGCGGCGCTGGCGGTGGCGAGTTTCTCGTTCAACCTCAATGGCCTCAACTTCAATCACTCCGTGATCGACCACCAGGGCCGGGTGATCAACACCTGGGCCGATGTGCTCAACCGCGGCGGGCTGGGCATCGAGGCCATGCACGAGCGCAACGTCCACAACTTCCCGCTGGATCTGGCCACCAGTTCCAGCACCCCTGTGGCACTCACCGCCCCAGCGATCGGTTAGTGGGACTTTGACCCCCACCCAGCCGCGTTCGCGTTAACCGCGACCTGGCCGCGTTCACCCCCACCCCCGGAGCTCCCCATGCCCCATCTGCTCCTGCCACTGCGGGCGCTGGTCCGTTCTCCGGTGGAGCCGGCGGAGCTGGCCAGCGCGGTGGCGGAGATGGAGCAGCTCGACCGGATGCGCGTCGCTCTGGCCTCCAGCCTGGAGGGTCAGAGCGACGCCGTTCGCGCCGCTGGTGCGCGCGCTGGGGCTGGCCTTCAAACAGCCGTGATCACACCGTCTGCAGGTGGCTGAGTTGCTGCTGCAGCCGCTGCTTGAGACGGTGTTGCACCAGGTTGCAGAGGTCATCCACCAGAGGATCGACCACCACGTAGGTCAGTCGTGTGCCATCGCGCGTGCAGCCGACGAGGCCCGCCCGCTGCAGCTGGCTGAGCTGGCGGCTGATGTGGGACTGGCTGAAGCCTGTGACCTCGATCAGGGAGGCCACATCCATGGCTCCTTGCTGCTTGAGCAGGCAGAGCAGCTGCAGGCGGGCCGGTTCACTCAGCAGACGGAAGAAGCCACTGAGTTCTTCGAGGAGCAGAGGGCTCGGCAGGGACCCGGCAACGGGCGCAGCCATGGCAATGGCATATGTCGCTTGACGCATTATGCACTAAAGCCGGGGCACATGAGGCTTGTGATTGGGTCAAAGTTGCTTTCATGCGCTTTATGCGGCTAACGTCATATCAGTTGTTGATGAACCACCCATGGCCGTCGCTCCCGCGCCTGTCCTTTCCCTCGCTGCCGCCGCCGGTGGCGGCAGCCTGCTCTTCCGCCAGCTCTTCGACGGTGACACCGGCACCTTCACCTACCTGCTGGCCGATGTGCGCAGCCGCCAGGGTCTGCTGATCGATGCGGTCTTCGAGCAGCACGACCGCGATCTTGCCCTGATCCGTGAGCTGGGCATCACGTTGGTGGCCTGCCTCGACACCCATGCCCATGCCGACCACGTGACGGGCAGCTGGCTGATGCACGCCGCCACCGGCAGTGCCATCGGTCTTGCCGCTGCTGTCGGAGCCGAGAACGTGAGCCTCCCGTTGCGGCACGGTGATCGGGTGGCCTTCGGCGATCGCTCCGTGGAGGTGCGCGCCACCCCCGGCCACACCGACGGTTGCCTCACCTACGTGCTGGATGACCAGGCGATGGCCTTCACCGGCGATGCCGTGCTGGTTCGTGGCTGCGGCCGCTGCGACTTCCAGCAGGGCAACGCCCACACCCTCTGGACCTCGATCACAGGGCAGATCCTTTCTCTGCCCGAGGCCTGTCTGCTCTATCCCGGCCACGACTACACCGGCCGCAGCGTGACCTCCGTTGCCGAGGAGAAGGTCTTCAACGCAAGGCTGGGCGGCAATGCCACCGAGCGGGACTTCGTCGGCCACATGGAGGCGATGAAGCTTCCCCATCCCCACAAGATCGCCGAAGCCTTGCCCGGCAACATGCGCTCCGGCAAGCCACGCGAGCTGGCGGCCGTTCCCGCCTGGGCGCCCCTGACCCGCAGCTACGCCGGCCTGCCGGAACTCGCGCCGGCCTGGGTGGCCGCCCATCAGAGCGATCTCACCGTGCTCGATGTGCGCTCTGCCGAGGAATTCAACGGCCCCGATGGCCGGGTGGCCGGCAGCCTGCTGATCCCCCTGCCGGAGCTCGACGGCCGCTCCGGCGAGATCCCCACAGACCGGCCGCTGGTCGTGGTCTGCCATTCAGGCAGTCGTTCCGCCCTGGCCACCCAGCAACTGCTCAAGGCGGGTCATGCCCAGGTGGCCAACCTGCACGGCGGCCTGAGCCGTTGGGCGGCCGAGGGCTTCCCGCTGAAAGGCGCCATCCCTGTCTGAGGGGTACGCCCCTGATCGCTCTGATCACCGAGCCCGTGTTGATCGGCGACCCCGCTTCGATGACCGACCCCGCTTCTGCATTGCCCCGTTCTCTGCTTCTTCACCGATGGCTTCTTCACCAATGGCTTCCACCACCGCAGCTGCACAGCTCAACCGCATCAGCGCCCATGACCTGGCCGACCAGCTGGCTGCCCAAGGCGTCAGCGTGATCGATGTGCGCGAACCGATGGAGTACGCCTCCGGCCACATCAGCGGCAGCCTCAACGTTCCCCTCTCACGCCTCACCCAGGCCGACCTGCCGAATGGACCGCTTGTGCTGGTCTGCCAGAGCGGCAACCGCAGCAGCAAGGCCCTGAACCAGCTTCTGCACCAGGGCCACCCCCACCCGGTGGCCGACCTGCTCGGTGGTCTTCCCGCCTGGCAGGAGGCTGGTTTCTCCGTGCGCAAGCTCAAAGGAGCGCCACTGCCGTTGATGCGGCAGGTGCAGATCGCGGCGGGAAGCCTGGTGTTGCTGGGGGTTCTGCTCAGCCAGACGGTGGCTCCCGGCTGGATCTGGCTGAGCGGATTCGTGGGGGCAGGCCTCACCTTCGCGGGCCTCAGTGGCTTCTGCGGCATGGCGCGCCTGCTGGCTGTGATGCCCTGGAACCAGGTGGCGATGGGATCACCCGTGAAATGAGCGCCACGACCATGGCGCTGCTGCTGGTGGGCGGCGCCCTGATCGGCTTTCTGCTTGCCGTGCTCGGTGCCGGCGGTTCGATCCTGCTGTTGCCCCTGTTGGTGAGCGGTGCGGCCCTGCCCACCCAGGCGGCTGTGCCGCTCTCGCTGCTGGTGGTCACCTTGCTGGCCCTTGGCAATGTGGGCCCCTACATCCGGCGCCGCCAGATCGCGATCCGACCCGCTCTGGTGCTGGGGGTGCCGGCCCTCGCCGGCAGCTGGATCGGCGGCACGCTGGTGAAGGCTGGTCTGATCCCGGAGCCGCTGCAGCTGGGAATCTTCACGGCCGCCGCGTTGCTGGCCTCCTGGCTGCTCAATCGCCCCAGTGCCAGAGAGCGTCCTCTCCATGACGGACGCGCAGCGGGTTCCCCCGTGCTGCTGGCCAGCCAGGGCGTGGTGGTGGGTCTGCTGACTGGCGTCGCCGGGGTGGGCGGCGGTTTTGCGATTGTTCCGGCCCTTGTGCTGCTGGGGGGTCTGTCGATGCCCCTGGCAAGCGGCACGAGCCTGTTGCTGATCTCCACCAATTCACTGGTCGCCCTTGCCGCCCTGGGGCACTGGCCCACGGCTCATTTGCCGCTCCTGTTCCCGCTGGTGGGCGGTGGCTGCCTGGGGGCGGTGGTGGGCCAGCGGCTCGCGCCTCACCTGCCGGAGGTGCGGCTGCGCCAGGGGTTCTCGGCCCTTCTGATCGGATCGGCCCTGCTCACGGGAGTTGAGGCCTGGCGTCGCCACGACCACACGCCTGCTGTTTCCAGAGCTGCGTCCGGCCGCCAGGCGATGAGCCCGCCGCCCTGGTCGGCCTCTCTCGACGCCTCATTACCCTTCACCGCTTTCGTCTCCACCACTTCTGTCTCCACCGCTTCCGTCGCGCCATGAATGACCGCACCTTCCAGTTCAGGCTGCGCAGCAGCCACCCCGCTCCGGATCGCCTCCATCCAGGAGTGCATGAAGCTCTGCCCGGTCTCGCGCAACCTGCCCGATGGGGTGCACAAACGCATCGTCCTCACCTCGCTGCGCTGATCTGAGGACCCCTCCGCTGATGGGCGTGGTCAGAATTGGAGTCTGGCCAATCGCAGCGGCGAACTCATGGCGAGTAACGATGGCGTTACCCCGGTGGCTTCGTCCCAGTACGACGCCGGTTGTCTCAACCCCATCCCGAGCGATGGCGTGCCCCTGGAGATGACAGTCGTCAGTTCCGCAGGTGATCTGAACTTTGCATTGTCGCCAGGCCAGGTGCAGACCCTGCACTCACTGACTGACGCCTGTGCGAACTGAAGCCTGTGCGAACTGAAGGCCGCCCGCTGCAGCGGAAATGGCAGCTGTGCATGAATGGCGAACCAGGACATCAGCTGGATCTTCACCAGACATCCACACCAGCAGCGGCCAACCTCCCACCGCAGGTGAAGGATCTGTTCCGTCGCCTGTCCACCATCCATGCCTCTCTCCATGGGGCTCGCTGCACGGATCGAGGCTGTCCTGAATCTCTGAACCTTGGCTTCGCGGGGCCAGCCCTGGCCAGCACCGCCGTGCTCCTGGAGGCGCCGATTCATACTCAGAGATACCCGGCGATACTGCGATGTCTGCCGTTGATCTAGGCACGCCCGGTAGGCGGAGAGTTCTGGTCCTGGCCGTCGCCGCGGGCCTCGGCCTGTTGGCCTTCGTTGTTGCCCGGTGTGGTCCTTCACCGCCGTTGTCGATCGTCTGCCGCCACAGCGACGACCCCAGGGGTCTGAAGGACTTTCAGGTTGAGGTGGGGCACGGCAAGGATCAGGTGCGTTTCGCTGATGGTCAGATCCTGCCGGTAGAGGCCAGCCGGGACACAATCACGTTTTTGGAAAAAGAGTCGAACGCCTTCGCTCTCAATGACAACGACGGCGATGAAGCTGCCCTGGGAGTGCCCAGCCCCGAGCAGCGTGCCCTCGGGATCCCCGCCCGGGTGGCCCCGGCGGTGATCCATTTCGACCACCGCCACGATGAGGTGCACCGCACCACGATCGACCGCCGCAGCCTCAGGTTCAAGGAACACGCCCTGACGAAGCGAGACGGCCGTGGCGAAGAGTTGATGGATGGGGTCTGCAGCAACGCCCCGGCCTGATCGGCAGGCTTCGCTGGCTTCACCCGAAGCTGTTCTCCGGTCTGATCTAGAGCCCTTTTCACCGGCCTGATGCGGAGCTGCAGCGGCTGGCCTGTGGCACGCTGTGCCGGAGACTTCTAAACACCATGGGTCGCCCCTACCAACCCTCGCTGCTGAGGCTGTCGCACGGTCTCACGGCGTTGCTGGTGGTGGGCTGCTGGCTGAGCGGGCTGTTCGTGTACAGCCGCTACGACGGCCGCTGGGGACGGCTGCCCTTCGTTCCAGGCGGCAGCTGGATCGATCTGCATGGCCAGGTGGGCTTTTTCCTGCTGCCCGTGGGCCTGGCCTTCACCGCCTACGCGCTCACGCTCGGCAAGGCGCGGCTGCGGCGGGCCACCAACTCCATGGCGCTGGTGGCGCTGGTGCTGGCGGTGGCCACCGGCAAGCTGATGCAGGAAGACTGGTTGCGTGATGGTGAGCTGCACCACCTGGTGTATTCGCTGCATCTGGTGGCCTGGCTTGTGATCGGCCTGGCGGTGCTGGTGCATGTGGCAGGCAGCCTGCAACTGGGGGGCTGGCCGCTGGTGGTGTCGATGTCGAACACGAGCCTGCGGGAAGGGGATCTGCCCGGCGATTGGCCCTCCCAGATCCGCCGCTACTTCAAGCGCAAGCGCTGAAGCTGGCGAACGCCGCTCAGAGCGGATCACCGGGCAGGAAACGCCGGATGAACTGGGCCAGGGGCATCGGCCGGCAGCGGGGCTGCCAGTTGGTGCCGCCCGGCAGACGCCGCCAGCACTGCACCTGCACCTGAGCGCTGGCCGGATCGCAGGCAGCGTTGCCACCAACTTCGCCAGCGAGCAACTGCACCTGGTAGCGGTAGTCGGCATCGGCGGCCTGCTCGGGGGCCGCCAACGGTTCGGCGCTCGGCTGGGTGCTGAGGAAGGCGGCCAGCTCCTGCTGCTCCCGCAGCGCTGTGGCGAAACGCCAGGCGGCGCCGGTGGGGTAGCCGTCGTGGTGGAGGTAGAGGTGGCGCACCGGGGCGCCGGGAAAGCCGGTGAACGAATAGACGGCGCGGGTGGCCAAGGGGGCGGAGCGGCTGCCTCGACCAGTGCCCCCGTTGTCTCAGAGGCGGGTGGCGGGGTTCAGAGCCGGTTGCCTGGCCGGTTGCGAGTTTGCGTGCGGCTGGCTGCGTGCTGTCGTGCCGGTGGCGGTGCGGCCGTCAGTGTGATGGCGTACCGGTGGCGGCGCGGCCGGTTGCATCTGACGACAGCGACGCCGGGCGCCATGGCGCCTCGCTGGATCACGGCCGAAGATGATGCGCGACCCGAACGAGGGCTTCCGGCATGACCTCCACCTCCACCATCACCGAGCCGGAAGACAGCCGTCTTGTGCTGTTGCGCAAGGAGTTCGAGCGGGACGCCAGCTTCAATCTGGTGTTCGTGGTGCTCACGGTGGGCGCCACTTTGATCGCCACCCTGGGCCTGCTGGCCAACAGCCCCGGCGTGGTGATCGGCGCGATGGTGGTGGCCCCCTGGATCATGCCGCTGCAGGCGATGGCGTTCGAGATCCTGCGGGGGCGTCTGCCGATGTTCCTGCGAGCCCTGCGCACCCTGCTGCTGGGCGTGGTGATCTGCGTGGTGCTGGCGATGGTGGTGGGCCGTCTGGTGGCCTTCCCCAGCTTCGGCAGCGAGGTGATGAACCGCACCAGCCCCAACCTGCTGGATCTGGGCGTGGCGCTGGTGGCCGGTGCCGTGGCGATGTTCGCCAAGCTCCGCAAGGACGCGATCTCGGCCCTGGCCGGCCTGGCGATCGCCGTGGCCCTGGTGCCGCCGATGTGTGTGGTGGGAATCCTGCTGGCTTCGTCGTTCTGGGCTCAGGCCTACGGCGCGCTGCTGCTGTTTGCCACCAACCTGCTGGGCATCATGGTGGGGGCGATGGCGGCGCTTGGCGCGCTGGAGCGGGTGTACCGCAGCCGCCTGTTTCACAGCCGGTTGGGCCTCACCAGCGTGGCGCTCACGGCGCTGCTGGTGATTCCTCTGGGTAGCAGCTTCTTTCGCCTGCTGAACCAATCACGGCAGGAAACGAAGGCCAAGGAAGTGGAGCAGGTGATCGAGCAGCAACTGCGCAACAGCACGATCACGCTCGGTGGCGATCCGGCCATCGACCTGGTGGGCCTCTCGATCGACTGGCAGAAGAATCCGCCGCTGATCCGCGCCCGGGTGCGGGTCACGGATCCCTCCCTGCCCACCTCCGCGCAGGTGGCGGGTGTGCAGGCCTTCATCAACAAGAACCAGGCGCCATTGCGCTTCCGGTTGGTGGTGCAACGCACCGCCGTCGATCTGATCGGCCCGGAGACCGCCCCCAACCCGCCGCACCTGGAAGTGCTGCCACCGTCTCCGGTGCCGCCGCTGCCGCAGGCTTCGCCTGTGCCCACGTTGCCGAATGCGCCGTCCGCGCCCTCGTTGCCGTCAGAAGACCCCAAGGAGGAGTGAGGGTGTGACTGACACCGCCGCCGGCACGGTAGAGCTCGATGGGGTGCGCGATCCGAAGCTGCGGCGGCTGTGGGCGTTCCTGCGGGTGTGCCTGGTGCTGGCGGGCATCGGCGGCGCCAAGTTGCTGGTGCGCCGGCTGGGGTGGGAGGTGCTGGCCCCCAATCCGTTGTTTCCGGCGCTGGTGGCCTCCGAGGTGGTGCTGCTGGGCTTCCTGCTGAACGGGGTGCTGCTGGATTACAAGGAAGGCGAGACGATGCCGGCGGAACTGGCCGCTGCGATGGAATGTGTCGCCAATGAAGTGCGCGCTGTGCAGGTGCTGCACCCAGAGGCCGAGATCCGCCCGGCCCTGGCAGCGCTGACGGCCTTCAGTGAGGCGTTGCTGGGCTGGATGCGGGATGGCGGCGGTGTGGCCGTGCTGCTGGATCAGCTCGATGCCCTGCAGCAGCTGATCGAGCAGTTGCGTGCCTGGAACCCGGCTCCGTTGCAGGCCCGCCTGCTGCTTGAGCTGGCCACGATCCGCCGCCATGTGCATCGCATCGAGGTGATCCGGGAAACCACCTTCGTGCCGTCGGTGTATGGCATGGCCTATCTCGGCACAGGCCTGCTCACCGTGGGTCTGGTGCTCACCGACATCGAACCTTTCAGTGAATCGATGTTCTTCATCGGTGTGATCTCCTTCCTGCTGATCAAGCTGCTCTACCTGATCACCGATCTCGATAATCCCTTCGCCGCTGGCGACGAGCTGTCCGTGGAGAATGTGTCGCTGATGCCGCTGGCGCTGGCGCTGCGGCGGCTGCGGGGTGGGAAGGGGGTGGGGTGAGAAGGAGGAGTTGGTGGGGTGAGATGGGAGGAGGGAAAGAATGAGGTGAGGGCGGGTTTGGCCTGGCTCACACCCACTGGGCACAGAGCAGTTCCGCCAGAGCGAGCACGGTTTTCACCGCCTCTTCCTGCAGATCGGGGGGGTAGCCGTATCTGTTGAGGATGCGTTTCACCATCACGCGGATCCTGGCGCGGGCGCCTTCACGCAGGGTCCAGTCGATCGTCACGCTCTTCTTCACCTGGGTGATCAGTTCGGCAGCTGAATACTCCTCACATCGGCTGCAGGTAGCAGCTGCTGCTGGGGTGGCGGATCAGCGCTGTGTTGAGGTCAATGTCCACATCTATGTCGTCGGCGGCGGGGCTGCGCAGGGCAGCGATCAGCAGGAGTGATTCGGGCACGCCACAGCGATCCACCAGCTTGATCTCTCAAGTGCACGGCTTGCGAGGGAGTGACCGCTTGCGAGGGAGTGACTGCTTCGGGCGGTTATGGTCAGGATGAATTCAGTCTCCAACCTTTAGATGGTGCAGATCATCCAGGCAACGTTCTGGCGACAGCGCGCTCTTGCCGTGATCAGCGCTCTGGGGGTGCTGGCTGGGTTCTCCCTGCAGGCACAGGCTTGTACCAGCTTTGTGCTCAAAGGCTCTGATGGCGGCCGCGTTTACGGGCGCACGATGGAGTTTGGGCAGCCGCTCAACAGCCAGGCGGTGCTGATTCAGCGCGGCACGCACCTGAGTGGAAACGGGCCCGACGGAGGAATTGGTAACGGTCTGAAGTGGACCAGCCGCTATGCCGTGGTCGGCCTCAATGCCTTGGGCCTCAAGGATGCGATCCCAGATGGCATGAATGAAAAGGGTCTTGCGGGCGGTTTGCTCTATTTCGCAGGTTATGCCCAATTTCAGAGCGTTTCGCCTGGCCAGATCAGGCAATCGATCAATAGCGCTCAGTTGCTCACCTATGTGCTTTCCAACTTCGCCACCATTGAAGAGGTGAAGCGTGGCTTGCCGCAGGTGCTTGTCAATGGTGCTGCGATCAAGGTCTTCGGCGGACCGCTGCCGATTCACATGACCTTGCATGATCGCAGCGGCAAGAGTCTTTCGGTGGAATACATCAAGGGCGAGCTCACCATGATCAATAACCCCACCGGCACTTACACGAATGATCCGCCATTTTCCTATCACTTGGCCGCAGCAGGGAACTACGCCAATCTCCGTGCGATGCCACCGGCTGACCTCACGGTGAACGGCCTGAGGCTTCCGCCGGTGAGCACTGGTGGAGGCTTGCATGGCCTGCCTGGCGATTTTCTATCCACATCACGCTTTATTCGGGCGCTGTTGCTGAGCCACTTCGCGCCCACCAACCTCACCACAAAGCAGCAGGTGGGCACCGCCTTCCGCATTCTGGGTCAATTTGATCTTCCGCCAGGCAGCATTCTGCTGCCTCCGGGCGGTTCCTTCGGAGGTGCTGACTCAGTCACCGCCTACGAGATCACCGAATGGTCGGTGGTAGCGGATCAGAAAAATCTCGTTTACTACATCCAGACCTTTGATAATCCGCAGCTGCGCAGTCTCAACTTTGATCAGCTCCCCCTTGATGGAGGTGCAATCAAGCTGATGCCCCTGGACCAGCCTGCGCAGACCATTGTTCTCAAACCCTGAGCGGAGCGCTCCCATGCGCTGTTCCGGAAGCGTTCGCCTGTGCGAGTGCGACTGAAGCGGGCGGCTGCCGGGGCCCACAGGACGGATCTCTTTCTCTGACGCGTCCATGGTCTCTGGCTTAATGAGAATGAACCGCGGGCCTTGCCCATGCAGTCGGAGCAGCGTCGGGATCCGATCGAGCTACTCAGCCAGCAGGAAGCGCAGCGCCTGCCCTGGCTGGTGCCGGTGCGCCACAGCCGCATGGCCCAAAGCCCCTTTGCCTTCTTTCGTGGCGCCGCGGCGGTGATGGCCGGCGACCTGGCCCGCCAGCCCCATTCGGGGCTGATGGTGCAGCTCTGCGGCGATGCTCACCTGCTCAATTTCGGCTTCTACGCCTCGCCTGAGCGCAGCCTGCTGTTCGATATCAACGACTTCGACGAGACCTACCCCGGCCCGTTTGAGTGGGACGTGCAGCGGTTGGCCGCCAGCCTGGTGCTGGCCGCCCGCAGCCTCGGACTCAGCGGCTCCCAGCAGGAGAAGATCTGCCGCCGCAGCCTGCGGGCCTATGCCAAAGCCATGGCTGAGTTCGCCGCCATGCCGTTGATGCAGATGTGGGTGGCACGCCTGGATCTCGAACGCCTGCTGGCTGAGAGCCATGACGGGTGCCTCAAGAACCATCTCCGGGTCGTCACCGCGGCGGCCTGCCGCCGCAATAGCCGCCAGGGCGTTCGCAAATTATGCGAATCCGATGGGGATGGGGGGCTGCGATTCCGCCACGATCCCCCACTGATCTGGCGCTTCGCCCACCTGGACGAGCAATGGCTGAGCCCGATGGGCTGGCAGAACTGGGCGCACCAGGGCTACAACTCCTATCGGCAGAGCATTCGCCCGGAGATTCGCCACTTGCTCTCCGGTTTCCGGTTCGTGGATGCGGCGTACAAAGCCGTGGGCGTGGGATCGGTTGGCACCCGCTGCGCCATCGGCCTGTTTGTGGGTGACGACTCCGATGAGGTGTTCCTGCTGCAGAGCAAACAGGCAGAGGTCTCGGTGCTTGCCCCCTATCTCGATGGCACTTCCCCTGCCCATCAGGGGGAGCGAGTGGTGCAGGGGCAGCGTCTGATGCAAACTGCGAGCGATGCCTTCCTTGGCTGGACCACGAACCCCAGCGGCGAGCACTTCTATTACCGACAACTGCGTGACTGGAAGGGCTCGGTGGATGTGAGCTGCCTGGATGCCAGTGCCCTGAAGGACTACGGCAAGCTCTGCGCCTGGACCCTGGCCAAAGCCCATGCCCGCTCGGGACATCGCCGGGCTATTGCCGCCCATCTGGACAAGGACAAGGCCTTTTCCGCCACGGTTCTCGAGCAGGCAATCACCCATGCCGATCAAGCCGAACATGACCATCGCCAGTTGCTCTCTGCCATTGCCGCGGGCCGCCTTGAGGTGAGCGATGTGTTTTGAGCCGAAGAAGCCCCGCTGGCTCGGCGTCGGGGAGGAGGTGCTGCAAGTGTTCGACCACCTGCTGGCCCACCCCGGCCTCAGCGCGAAACACCGGTCAACCCTGGAGCAGGCCGTGGCCGGTGTGCGCAAGTTGCGCGTCGATGGTGTCGTTTGATGATTGCTGCTTCGGGCGACGCAGCCCCCAGCTCAATCTGGCGCCACGCCTGTGTGTGGCGGCAGGTTCCTGAGCGGGAATCAGGGCCTTTATGGCTCAACCAACGCGGAGGCTGCCCCCGCAGCCCGCTCTTGGTGTTCCTTGAGGGCGACGCCCTTGTCGTCTTTCCATTCGGTGCGGCCATTGGCGGAGCGCGCCAGCAGCATCACGGCCGCCTGGGAGGGGGAGCTGAACTCGTAATCCTGCGCGAGCACGAGGCCGGCTGATTCCTCCAGGAACACACCCTGGCTCACCAGCTGGGCCCGGGCCGCCACCCATCCGGCGGGAGTCGAGTCAACGAAGTCGGTGCGGCTCCTTGCACCCCGCAACACCGTGAAGCCGCCGGGCGACTCGAAGCCTTGGCCGGATGCTTCTGGCCCCTTGAGGTGGAAGAGCTTGCGGCCCATCGCGGCCGGCTTGCCGCTGGGCTGCTCAAAGGCGCGAAATCCCAGCACCGGGCAGCAAAGCAGCAACTCCTCCAGGAAGCCATCTGCTTCTGCTCGGTCCATTTCCGCCAGGGTGATCGAGCGCCCCTGCACTGCATTCTCCAGACGGCAGCGTTTGGCTTCCTGGGCCAGGCGGACCAGTCGGGCCTCCAGATGCTGGGCATGGGCCTTGTTGATGTAGCCGTCTTTGGAGGTGAAGGCAAAGGCGGTGGTCCAGAACTCTTTGGCCTGATGCTGCTCCAGGCTACGGCCCAGGGGATCAGCTTCGCCGATGTAGACGCAATCGGCGCCGCCTTCCGGGTCGGGGCCGGAGAGCACATAGACGCCCGGTCGTTCGGCCTCTGGCCGCTGGGTGAACTCCTTGAGCTGGGAGCGGGGCACGACGAAGCCGATACCACTCCAGTTGGTTTTCTCCACGATGCGCATGTCATCGGGCATGCCGGAGGGCACGAACAGACGCAGGGCGAAGGGGCGGGTGGGGCTCATGGTTTCTGGCGTGCGCACCTAGGCATTCACAGCAAACGGGGCAGACCCAGTTCCTCAAGGAATGCATTGTGCTTCTCGCGAGCGTCCTCAATGGTTTTCTCGAGGGCAACCAGCTCGGAATGGACGGCTTGCAAGTCGATCTCCTCCTCGGCTACAGCCGTGCTGATATAGCGGGAAATGTTCAGGTTGTAGCCGTTCTTCTCGATTTCGGCCATCTCCACCCGCCGGGAGTAGCGGGCTTCTTCCTCTCGCTGCTGATAGGTGTGGATGATCTTATGGATGTGCTCCTGGCTCAATTGGTTCTGGCGTTTGCCTGTCACGAAGTGCTCGGCGGCGTTGATGAAGAACACGTCGTCGGGCTTCTTGCATCTTTTGAGCACAAGGATGCACACGGGGATGCTGGTGGAATAGAAGAGATTGGTGGGCAGGCCGATCACGGTGTCGATGTGGCCGTCATTGAGAAGTTTGGTGCGGATGCGTTCCTCGGCACCACCACGGAACAGAACCCCGTGGGGCAGGATAATGGCCATCACGCCTTCGTCTTTGAGGAAGTGAAAGCCGTGCAGCAGAAAGGCGAAATCGGCAGCGGATTTAGGGGCCAGGCCGTGGCTTTTGAAGCGCACGTCGTCGGCCAGTGCGTCGGTGGGTTCCCAGCGGTAGCTGAAGGGCGGGTTGGCCACGATCGCATCGAAGCTCGGCTTCCTGGCGGGGTTCTGCTCCCGCAGCATGTCCCACTCGTTGAGCAGGGTGTCGCCATGGAAGATGTCGAACTCCGTGTCTTTCACCCCGTGCAACAGCATGTTCATGCGGGCGAGGTTGTAGGTGGTGATGTTCTTCTCCTGGCCGAAGATCTTGCCGATGGTGCCACCCGCTTTGGTTACCTTTGTGCGGATGTTGAGCAGCAATGAGCCGGAGCCACAGGCAAAGTCGAGCACGCTCTCCAGCCGTTGCTTCGTTCCGGTTTTGGGTTCCTGGCTGTCGAGTGTCACAATGCCGGAGAGGATGTCTGATATCTGCTGGGGTGTGTAGAACTCCCCGGCTTTCTTGCCTGAACCGGCTGCAAACTGGCCGATGAGGTATTCGTAGGCATCACCGAGGGCGTCGATATCGGTGGAGAATTCCGCGAGCCCATCGGCGATTTTTTGGATGACGGTGCAGAGCTTGGCGTTGCGATCGGCATAGGTGCGGCCCAGCTTGTCGGAAGCGAGGTTGATCTCGGAGAAAAGGCCTTGAAACGCGCTTTCAAAGGATTCCGTTTCGATGTATTTGAACCCGGCCTGAAGCGTATTGAGGAGTTCGTCGTTTTGGGTGCGAGCCAGGTGGGCAATGCTTTTCCATAGGTGTGAAGGCTGGATCACATAATGGATCTTCCGCCGCATCTGCTTTTCGAAAGCTTCCACATCCTCAGGGTTGAGCTCATACCAGATGCTCAGGGGCACCAGGTAGCTGTCGGGCTCCAGCGGCGGGTAATCGTTGCCCAGCTCCCGTTTGGCTGCCAGCTCGTAGTTGTCGGATAGGTAGCGCAGGAACAGGAAGGACAGCATGTAATCGCGGAAGTCGTCCGCGTTCATCGCGCCGCGCAATTGGTCGGCGATGCTCCAGAGGGTGTTGCCGAGTTGTTTCTGGTTGGAGTCGGTCATGCCTGTGGCGTGTTTGTGGCTTTTTCCTGTTGGCGAAGTTCATCTGCCGAGATGCGCTGCATGCGCCCATCTTTGACGATCACGAGGTTCGTCTCAGTTTGGATGGCCGTCTTGCGTGCCTGCTGGGCGGCCCGCCGCAATGCACCGAAGGAGGCTCGCAGGTCAGGGTCTTTGGCATTGGCAATGTCGTTGTCGTTCATCGGTTTTCTCCCCATTGCAAGAGAATTGGCTCTTCGCCAACGTTGGCATAGTCTGCCCAAGTGTCCACAGCGGGCTTGTAGGCGCGCTCCAGGTTGCGCCTGCCTGCCGCAAACCGACGGCGGATCACCGCCTCGTCAATGTGGTGCCCGCCTTGCCGCACGCGCTCTGCCACACGTGCAATGGCCATCTCTGCATCGGGCAGGTGCAGAAAGAAGAGGCTGACGTGGTAGCCGGCCTCTCGCCATTCATGAATACGAGCCACGTAGGCAACGCCGGCCAGTGTCGTCTCGAAAGCGAAACTCTCCCCTTTGCGAACACACTCGATGATCTCTGCCAGCATCAGGCGGCCGGCTTTGAGCGCTGCTGCTTCCGGTGCGAAGGGCGAGAGCCCTGCCGCAATCAAGTCCGCGTTGATGAAGCGCGGGCATTTCGCCTCCTGTGGCAGAAACGAACGGGCAAAGGTCGTTTTTCCCGCCCCGTTAGGCCCGGCGATGATGATGACCTTTTTCGTCATCTTGTTGCCTCAGGGTTGGCATCTGTACGAACCTGTCTGACTCTCAGATGGATGGCATCCAGCGAAGGCAGGTACGTACAGCTATGAATGGCCTTGGTGGCTGTGTGGCAGCGGGTCAGGTCGCTCATGGTTGCTCCTTCTGAGCTGCCGAGGATTGCTCGGACGTTGGTCCGCAGCCTGGCTCAACTTCAACTGTCAAGGATTGCTTGACGGTTGCCTCATCGCCCGATCGCGCTTGAGTCGTCAAGTGATCCTTGAGCGCTTCCCACGAACACTGCCCGCTCATGTTTCAACCGCCTCCGGCGATGGGAATAGCTGCTGCATCAGGCCTTTCTTGTGGGTCTTGAAGGCTTCGAGCTTTTGGGTTTCGGCGGTGATCAGGGCGTCGAGGCTTCTCAGACACGTGGCGATGCGTTGTTGTTCGAGGAGGGATGGGAAAGGAACCGGAAGACCTCGTATCTTGCCTAAAGCAATAAACTTCTGGCTGTTGCCAGTGTGCAGCACAGCAAAGATTGATGCCACATACTCGCTTTGCAACAGCTGGACGAGAAACGCATTGGAGAGTGGTGCTACTTCCTTGATGAGTGCTACATTCTTTATCGCGAATCCTTCAGCCTTGAACAGGACTGGATTGCCGATGGTTCCGATCATTCCAAGGAGAATGTCGCCAAACGAGACTTTCGAGCGTTTGTTGATCTGCTCATAGTCTTCTTCGGAAATGAGGCTTACATTTTCGAGATCGAGCGTTCCGTCTGGCCTCAGATTCTTGGAAGTCACGAGTGGCCTGCCCATCTGGAGAAATGAAGGTGAATCGTGCGTTCCATCTCGCACGTCGCTGATGCTTCCCAACTCACTCACCTCCCACTCCCCTGCGTATTGGAATTCGGGGAAGCGGAGGCGGGGTTGGGTTTCGCCTTCGCGGGGGAAAAGCTGCTGCATCAGCCCTTTTTTATGAGCCTTGAGCGCGTCCACTTTCCGCGCTTGCGCGGCCATCAGCTCGTCCACCGAACTCAGGCACTCGGCGACTTTTTGTTGATCGGATAAGCTCGGCAGAATGAGTTGAAACTTCTGGATTCCAATAAGGCTCATTCCCGCCTTTGTACCGGTATCCGTTGATGCACGGAAAAGCCGCTGGGAATTCTCTGATGCGAGGAAAAATGCGACGTATTTGCCGTTAACCTCTTCCTCGTCGAAGCGTACCAGTGCAATATGTTGGTTGATGTAGGCAGGCGATGGAACATGCTCATCTACGAAACCGATTATTCCTATGTCGGCTGTGATGGAAATCAACACGTCATGCTCCTTGAGCTCTGTCCGTACTCCTTCGTTCGTGTTCGGTGGGAGCCTGACAAACTTTGAGTCAGTCAAGTTTAAATAGATGAAGTCTCGCGAGAGGTTCGTGATGCGAACAAACAGCTCTCCCTGCTCGGCATAAAGGGATGCCCATCCTCGCGAGCCGCTAGTTACAAACGGTTTCAAGTCGCCAATCGTCCTCACCTTCCACCCCTCCGCCTCCCGAAACTTCGGAAACCGAAGCTTCGGCATCAGCGCGGGTCTTGCCTCTTCCTTCATGACAGTGGATTTAGTCTCACTGCTCATATGCGCTAAGCCCTGAGATGTCGCGGCCACCGGCACGTTTGATGAGCAGGGGATGCAGGTCGGCCATGAGGGCGAGTTCTGCCTGAGTGCGGGCTTTCCAGCCGAGGTCGAGCGGGGCCATCAGGTCGCTGAGCTGCTCGCCATCGAAGATCATGCGGTCGAGGATACCGGCCACGAAGCTTTGCAGAGCGGTGGCGGCGAGGCCGTGCCTCGCAGCGATGCCGGCGAGTTCCCTGGCGTTCTTCTCCGCCTTGAACCGGCTGTAGCCCTCGCGAATGGTGGTTTCACTGAGGCCTTCGCCCGCTTTGAGTGTGCCGATGTAATCGGCGATGTCGTCGCGCTCGTTCATGAACTTGGCATCGGCGCTGATCAGGCCGATCAGTTCTTCGCGGCTCATCTTTGCCTTGCCCGGCCCCTTCTCCGAGAACTTGGCGATGAGGCCCATGATGTAGTCGTAATCAATCACGGCAGAGGCGAAGAGCACAAACTCGAAATCGAGCTGGTCCACAAGGCCCGTGGAGCCGGGTTTGTTCTCGCCCGTGCCCTGCAACTCTTTGAGCTTTTTGGCGGTTTCCAGATACTGACCCTTGAAGCCGAGCAGGTTCTCTTTGGGCAGCACCTGCTCGATGGTGGCTTTGTTCTCTTCGGTGAGGTCGGTGTATTGGTCGAGCTGGGTTTTGAGCCGCTGCACCTCCTTGAAGTGGCTGATGAAGGCGGCCTTGGCCGCGTCGCCCTTCAAATTGGCCACGGCGGAGGGCGTGCAGGCCAGGCCCTGGGATTTCATGAAGCCGCCCAGCTTCTGCACGGCAGCTTCGAGCTTCTGGATCACCACGGGCGCCTTGTCCACGAGCCATATCTCGCGAGCCTGCTTGCCGCTTTTCTCCCCGGAGAACAGCGCAATAGCGGCATCCACGGCAGCCTGCTGCTGGCGGAAGTCGAGGATGTTGCCGTAGGGCTTGGTGCTGTTTAGCACGCGGTTGGTGCGGGAGAAGGCCTGGATCAAGCCGTGATGCTTGAGGTTCTTGTCCACGTAGAGCGTGTTTAGGAACTTGGAATCGAAGCCGGTGAGCAGCATGTCCACCACGATGGTGATGTCGATCTTCTGGGCTGAGGGATAGTCGGCATTCGGCCACTGCTGGTCTTTGATGCGCTTCTGCACATCCTGGTAGTAGAGATCGAACTCACTGAGGCGGTGATTGGTGCCATACCGCTCATTGTAGCCAGCGAGGATGGCCTTGAGCGCGGCTTTCTTGCCTTCAGGATCTTGCTCGTTGTCTGCCTGTTCCTGGGGGAGATCTTCCTGAATCTGCTTCACATCGGGATCTCCCTCGGCCGGTGGCGAGAAGACGCAGGCAATATTCAGCGGCTTGAAATCGGGATCGGCTTCCGCCTTCTCCTTTTGCATCGCGGCAAACAGCGCGTGGTAGTCGATGGCGTCATTGATGGAGGCGGTGGCGAGGATGGCATTGAATCGGCGTGCGCCCGTGGCGGCCTCGTGTTTCGCCAAGATGGCTTCAATGATGGCCCTTTTCGCAATGGCCTCACCGGGCTTGGGCGGCGTTGTGCCCGCCTCCTCCTTGGGCTTGAAGTAATCGATGTGGAAGCGCAGCACGTTGCCATCCTCGATGGCATGGGTGATGGTGTAGGCGTGGAGCTGCTTCTGGAACAGGTCTGCCGTGGTGCGCATGGAGGCCTGCGTGTCCTCCACTTTCTGCAAGGAGGCATTGGCCTCAAAGATGGGCGTGCCGGTGAAGCCGAAGAGCTGGGCCTTCGGGAAGAAAGCTTTGATGGCCTTGTGGTTCTCACCAAACTGTGAGCGGTGGCACTCGTCGAAGATGAAGGCGAGGCGCTTGTCTTTCAGCACTTCCAGCCGCTCTTTAAAGGTGGCTTGCTTGTTCCTTGTCCGCTGCTTGCTCCGCTTGCTGTTTTCATCCAGCGCCAGGCCGAGCTTCTGGATGGTGGTAACGATCACCTTGTCTGCGTAGTCTTCGGAAAGCAAACGGCGCACCAGCGCAGCGGTGTTGGTGTTTTCCTCAACGCAGCCATCCTGGAAACGGTTGAACTCCTCCCGCGTCTGGCGGTCAAGGTCTTTGCGATCCACCACGAACACGCACTTGTGGATGTGCTCGTTTTCCTTGAGCAGGGTGGAGGCCTTGAACGACGTGAGCGTTTTGCCGCTACCTGTGGTGTGCCAGATGAAGCCGTTGCCATTGTCATCGTCGATGCACCTCACTAGGTGCTGCACGGCATACACCTGATAGGGCCTCATGATCATCAGCTTCTGCTCTCCGGCGAGGAGCACCATGTAGCGGCTGATGGTCCGGCCGAGGTCGCACTTCTTCAGAACGTGTTCGGAGAACGCCTCGAGGTGGGTGATCTTCTGGTTGCCCTCGTCCGCAAACTCATAGACGGGCAGGAAGCGCTCGTCGGCATTGAAGGTGAAGTGCCGGGCGTTGTTGTTGGTGAAGTAGTAGGTGCGGTCGCGATTGCTGACGATGAAGAGCTGCAAGAAGCAAAGCAGCGTCTTGGTGTAACCGTTGCCTGAATCGTTCTTGTGTTCGACGATCTGTTCCATGGCCCGCCGCGGGTTGACGCCGAGGGTTTTCAACTCCACCTGCACCACGGGCACGCCGTTGATGAGCAGGATGACGTCGTAGCGATGGTGGCTGTAATCTGTGTTGATGCGGAGCTGTTTGATCACCTCGAAGTGGTTTTTGCACCAATCTCTGAGGTTCACCAACATGTAGTTCAGCGGCGTGCCATCGTCGCGGCTGAAGGCATTGATGCTGCGAAGGGTCTTGGAGGCATTGAAGACATCGGCAGTGATGATCTCATCCAGCAGCCGGGCAAATTCGGCATCGGTGAGCTGGACGCGATTCAGCGCCTCAAATCGTTCGCGAAAGTTCTTTTCGAGGCTGGCGCGGTTGTTGATGTCTGGGCGATAGTCGTACTTGAGGCTCTGCAGCTTGCCAATGAAGCTGGCTTCAATGGCCTCCTCACTTGCCGCCAAAGATGGCAGGTCTGGAGGCCCATCAGAGCTTTCGTTGGGCGATGGCGTTGACATGCTCAGTGGCTGGAAGGCGCGCATCGCTTGGATGCCCGCCCGGTGCTGCGGCTCCGGCCGCGCACCATGATCCCCTTGGCGACCAGTGCGGCCTTCACCTCTTCGTAGAGGGGGGCATCCCAGCCGAGCGTCTCGCGCAGAGCATCGATTCTGGCGGGGCTGCCGGTCTTTTCCAGGGCTTCGAGGAAGTCGTTGAGCTGATCCGGGTCGGCGGGCACTGGTGGATCAGGTCTGGCGTCGCTTGGCAGAGTCTGCCTGGGGTGGGGCGGTTTTGGGGAGATTGGTGCTGGTGTGCAGGTGGTTCATCCGGCAGACACTCGAGCAATCATGGAACCGATCGAGATGTTCAAGGGCGGCAGGTCGCGATCCACGGTTTGCCATACCTGATCAAGATTCACGCGCAGGTAGTCGTGAATGAGACCATCCTGCGTATAGCAGCGGATTCTTTCCAAAGCTTCAGCAATGCTTTCGAGATAGAGCAGGTCTTTACTCACAACGGCCTGGCTTCTGCGATCACCTGAATGCGGATCGTTGGATGCAGCTGATCCGGTTCGGCTAGATCAACACGACAGTTGAGCAGGGATTCCAGCTCCTGCTGAAGTGCGATCACTTCCAGCAGGGAATGGCCTTGTTCAAGATCCACCAACAGATCAAGGTCACTGCCTGGCCGGTCAAGCCCACGAGCTACCGAACCAAAAATCCGCAGGTTGTGAGCTCCATGGCGTTCCGCCACCGCCAACACCTCCTCGCGAGCGGCCTGCAGACGCTTTGAAAGCAAGGGAATCGGAACGTGGGCGGCATCCATAGGTGCATTCTGGCCCCCCATGTCTTGCCCAACAGCACTGGCATCCCTCAGCCCCGCCGCACCACCACCACGCCGCGGCTGCGGCCGGAGCTGCTGTCGGTGGTGCGGATCGCCTGCCAGAGATCCTTCAGGGGCACCCACACCGACGGGTAGCGGTAGCGGGCCACATCCAGGATCAGCACCCGATCGGTGCTGGCGTTGTAGGCGGCCAGGGGGGAGATGTGGCCGCCGCCGGCCTGGCCGAGGGACGGGCGGAAGTAGTTGACCAGCAGGCGGTCGTCGGCGCGGGCGAGGTTGCTGCGCACCAGCAGGCGGAACTGGGCCAGGCTGAGCCGGTCGCCGTGGATGGCGCGGGCCTGCAGCCCATGGCTGGCCAGCAGCTCCCTCAGTTCCTGCAGGGTCATGCCCTGGCGGGCCACCAGCTCGGGGCTCAGCACCGCCCGGGTGGCGGCGGCGTCGAACACGTTGTCCTGCGTCCAGAAGCGGTAGCTGCCGTAGCCCGCTGCCGCCGGCGCCGGCACGGCCAGGCTGTTGAGCACCATCACCATGCTGGCCACGCCGCAGTAGGCCAGGTTGGCCTGGGTGAGGAACTGCTCCGCCAGGGGGCCGTAGTCGGCGCGATCGGCGCTTTGCAGCAGCAGGTTCTGGCCCTGGGGTTCGGGCAGGGGGATCGCGGCTGCCGCGGGTTGCGCTGAAGCTCCCGCCGGTTGGGCCACGGCCCGGGGCAGCAGCGGAGGCAGGGCCAGCAGCGCCAGGCCCAGAACGGCCGGCAGCGCACGGCAGCGGCGGGAAGCGGGCGGGGTCAGGGGATGGGACTGCGGTTTGAGCCAGTGTGGCGGCGCTAGCGAGCCTTGGCGGTTTTTGGATCCCGGGGCTGTGGCACCCGTTCCAGGATTCGAGGGGTCCGTGTTCAACAGTGCCGTTGCTGGCGGCTTTGTGCTGGCACCGGATTTTGCGCTGGCAGCCGATGCGCGCCAAAAGCCCGCAGGATCACGGCCCAGGGGAGAGCGCTCCGCCTGTTCTGGGTAGCGATCCACCCCACAGGCTCATGGTGCCTCCCAGGGGTTGATCAGATCGATCCCGATCCCTTCGAAATCGGCCACATGGTGGGTGGCCAGGCAAGCACTCCGGGACAGGGTGGTGGCAGCGATCACCGCATCAGCCGTGGTCATCGGCCGCCCCAGGCGTTCCCGCTGCCTGAGTACCTCCGCATACCAATGCGCGGCTTCTCGATCGAATGCCCACACCCGTTCGTGGAACAGGGCTGGCAGCAGTGTGTCCCAGCTTTGCTGCAGCGCCTCGCGCCGATGGCCCTCAGGCAGGCGAGCGATGCCATGCAGAATCTCGGCCTCATTCATCGACGTGAGGCCTGCCGTTCCCGGAGCCAGGCGATCAGCCCAGGCCACCACCTTGGGCTCAGGACGCGGCCGCATCAGCTCCGCGATCACATTCGTATCCAGCACAATCAAGGCTGCTCGTCTGCGAAGCCCGCGGCTTGCGCCATCGACGTGCGGGCCGGCAGATCGAGTTCCACTCCACCGATGGCGGCGAAATGCGCCTGGATGCGGCTGCCCAGGCCAGGGCCATCCGCAACCGCAGACGATGCTGCCACCCCCTGTCTGAGGATCATGCGCGCCTCTTCCTCCATGGAGTGGCCATGGCGCGCCGCCTGAAGCCGCAGCCGGGCTTTGGTGGCCTCATCAAGGTTTCGGATCGTGAGACTGGCCATGCCCAGCCCTGATGGCAGTGCAATCGATGCCATCAACGCTAGCGGCTGGTGCACCCCTCGCCGCGCCAGGCTGACGGCAATCAGTTGCTGCCGGAGACGGCGTCACGCCGATGTGCTTCTCCAGCAGCGCCAGCTTCGTGGTGGCGGCGGCGTTGTTGCCCGTGGGCGTGGCCTCCGTGCGTTATTGCCGGCAAGCCCAGCGCAGTGATCTGCTGCCCCTGGCGCTCTCGCCGCTGTTCTTCTCGGCGCAACAGGCCCTGGAGGGTGTGGTCTGGCTTGGTCTGGCACCGGGCGGTGCCGCCGCGCTCGTGCATCCCGCCGCGCTCGCCTATCTGTTCTTTGCCTACGCCTTCTGGCTGGCCTGGTTTCCCTGGTGTTCCCTGCGTCTGAACCGGCAGCCGCTGCCCGGTCTGCGTCACCGCCTGCTGCAGATCGCTCTGGTGCTTGGCCTGCTGGTGGGCGCCGGGCTCTGGCTGCCACTGCTGCTGGATGGCGCTCTTTTCGAGCCGGTGGTGGTGAACGGATCCCTCAACTACACCACCACCCTGCTGGCCGACCGCTGGATCAGTGTCGGTTTCGGCAGCACGCTCTACGGGATGGTGATCATCGCTCCCTTGCTGCTCAGCCGCTCGGGGCGGCTGCGTGGGTTCGCTGGATCTGTGCTTGTGGCGTTTCTGCTGTCGCACCTTTCGTTCAGCTACGCCTTCACCTCGGTGTGGTGCTTTTTCAGCGCGTTGTTGTCGGGTTCGCTCTATTGGATTCTTCGCGATCCCGAGCCTGTGGCGCTGGTGGCCTGACGCCGCCCCGCTGTGGCTTGAAACTGTGGTTTGAAGCTGTAGTCCGAAGCTGTGGTCCGAAGCTGTGGTTTGAAGCTGTAGCGCCAAGGGGTGAATCACCTCTGTAAATCACCTCTGTGATCCGCCTCTGTGATCCGCCGCCATGAGTGACCCTCCCGTCCCCACCGATCCCGCCCAGCTGCGGCGTCATTACCAGCAGGCCGACCTGCGGCGCGCCGATCTGGCGGACGATCCGGTGGTGCAGTTCCGCCGCTGGTTTGATCAGGCGGTGACCGCCGAACTGCAGGAGCCCAACGCCATGGTGCTGGGCACCAGCGATGGTGTGCGTCCCAGTGCCCGCACCGTGCTGCTCAAGGCGTTCGATGTGCGCGGCTTTGTGTTCTTCACCCACTACGACAGCCGCAAGGCCACTGAGATCGCCGCCCACCCCCAGGTGAGCCTGCTGTTTCCCTGGTACGGGCTGGAGCGGCAGGTGGCCATCCTGGGCCGGGCCGAGCGGATCAGCACGGCCGAATCGCTGGCCTATTTCCTCTCACGGCCGCTCGGCAGCCGGCTGGGGGCGTGGGTGTCGCAGCAGAGCGCCGTGATCAGCTCGCGCTCATTGCTGGAAGCGCAATGGGAGGCGATGGCGCGCCGCTTCGCCGGTGGTGAGGTGCCGTTGCCGCCGGCCTGGGGCGGCCTGCGGGTGGTGCCGGCCGAGTTCGAGTTCTGGCAGGGGCGGCCCAACCGCTTGCATGATCGCTTCCGCTACCGGCGGGCGGGGGAAGCAGGGGAAGGTGGCGCGGCAGAGGCAGGCGGCGCAGAGGTAGGCGGCGGTGGGGCGAGCGGCAGCGATTGGCTGATCGAGCGGCTGGCGCCTTGAGCGGAGCCCAGCCCAGCACAAGCACTCACCTTGAGCCAAGGGGAGGGCGGCTGCCGATTCAGGCCCCTCGATCCTGGCCATGGTGCAGGTGACGCCGCAGCCGCGGGTTCCGTCTGTTCCGTCGCCCAGGTTCGATGCCCTTTGCGCTCAACTTCGTTCACCCCGTGCTGATGTGGGGGTTGCTGGGTCTGATGCTCTATTCGGGCTATCTCGGTTTCAAGGCCAGCCTGATCCGCAAGGCCACCCCTGAAGACCGCAAGGCCATGCTCCAGGAGCACTACGGCGCGCGGCACGCCCGGCTCGGCCCGGTGATCCTGGCGGTCACCCTGCTGGGCGCCGCCGGTGGCATGACCGCCACCTTCCTCAAGAACGGCAAGCTGGTGATCGGCCCGCACCTGTTCGTGGGGCTGGCCGTGGCCGTGCTGGTGATCCTCACCGCTTCGCTCGGTCCCTCCCTGCAGAAAGGCAAGGACTGGGCCCGCACCCTGCACGTGACCACCAACGGCCTCGTGCTCACCCTGTTCGGCTGGCAGGCGATCAGCGGCATCACCATCGTGCAGAAGCTGCTCAGCTCCGCCTCCTCGCTCACGCCCGCGCTTCCCCCCGCCGTGAGCTGATGGCAGTGCTGCATTCATGGTCGCGGCGAGGGCCTGTGCTGCGGCGTCCTGTGCCGAGAGTCTGGAGGCTGCCACAGGCGGCAGTGGCTTGGCTTGCGTGGCTGACGACCGGGCTCAGCCTCATTGTCTGCCTGCTGCTGAGTCCGGGCGCTGCAGTTGCCGCCGCTGTGTCGCAGCCTGCTGCCGTGGAGGCCTCAGGACCAGTCGAGCTGGCCGTGGATCAGTTTCTCGATGCCCTGCCCGCCGATGTCCTGGCCATCGGTTCAGTGGAGGCCCTCAATGCTCGCATTGCCAGTCGGAATCCCCTGCTGGTGGATCTGCGCAGCCCCGCCGACTACCGCCGGGGACACATCCCCGGCGCCATCAACCTGCCGCTCCAGGATCTCGCCCACCACCTCGAGGCCATTCCCCGCGATCGCGACGTGGTGCTCTACTGCGCCACCGGCTACCGCTCGGTGCTCGGGGTGATGGCCCTGCAGCTGCACGGCTACCCGCGCGTGCGGGGGTTCGCGCCAGGCTTCGCCGGCTGGAAGGCGGCGGACCAGCCGGTGGCCTGATGAACACCTGGCCTAATGAACGAACACTTGGCCTTATGAACACTGCTGACCTGAACATCGCTGGCCTGGCTGAGGCTGAGCAGCCTCAGCGGGAGAAATGGCTGCGTGCAGAAACTACCAGCAGCCGCTCGGCCCGCATTCCACTGTGAACGTGTTGGCTGGGCAGGAATCTGGATAGGAAGCACAACCGGTGCCACCTGTACTGGTGTTCCAGTGGGTGCAGCAAACTGCCGCACTGCTCCCAGCTTCCTTGAGAGATTTCGCCTCCGTCTTTGGCACCACACGTCCCCGGCTGGGCGGAATCGATCGCAGTGTGGGTGTTTTGGTGGGCATGGTGGCTGGGCTTGGAGCCATCATGGTCTGAGCACTGGCCTTCGGAGTGGTGCCGAAGCTAAGGACTGCCGCTGTAGCCAGCATCGTTGTGCAGCAGATTGTGCAGCAGAGCAGTGTTCTCGACATCAGAAGTCCCCAAAGGGTTGTGCCCAAAGGGTGGACATTGCCTGCGATTCAGGCCGCTGGCTTAGGGAAACTTATCGGCTCCCTATGGGAAACTGATCGACGGACCGATTCGACGCAGCGCCAGGATTTGATCAGCAGCGCCTAAAGCAACCCGCGGTGGCGCACGAACAGCTGCACCATTGCCCAGGAGCCCAGCGTCACCTTGATCGCCACCAGCACATTCAGCAGCGGGATCCAGCTGCCACCCGCCAGGCTGCCGAACTCTCCGGGCGGTGGTGGCAGGCCGCCGAGCGTGAGCGCGGCCAGCAGCACGAAGGCGATCACGGCACCCTTCTCCCATCGGTCGGCGCGGTAGCGGCGGTAGAGGCGATCCGACAATTCCGCCGAGCCGCTGATCAGGGCCAGGCCGATGGCCGTGCCGCCGGCCACCCCCGCCGCAAAGCCGCCACCGGGCGAGAGGTGGCCGCGCAGGGCCAGCTCCACGCCGATCAGGGCAGCAATCGTGCCGCCCAGCTGGCAGAGCACCACTGAAGGAGCATCGGCGAGGGCGCGCACGCTCGGTTTGGCCGGTTCGCCGGCGAAGAGGAAGCGCACGCCGATCGACGCCAGCGTGAACACCACCACCTCGGTGATCGTGTCGTAGAGGCGGGTGTAGAGGATCACCCCCGACACCAGATTCGGCACGTTCGTTTGCTCAACCAGGGTGTTGATCAGCGGCAGCAGATCGGCGGTCGGCGGCAGGGCCGAGGCCAGGGGGGAGAGGCAGAGGGCCGTGGCGGCCACGAGGTAGAGCCAGGTCATGGGGTGTCCGCCAGGTCGAGGGCGCCGCCGCTGTCGCGCCAGGCGCGATAGCCATCTAGGGCCTGCAGGCGCTTCAGCAGCCGTGGATTCACCAGCACCAGCCGTTGGTCGGCTTCGAGGCGGCCATGGCAGCCATCGGCAGCAGCGAGCGCCGCCTCCTCCGGCGGCACCAGCCGCAGCCGCAGGCCGGCGGGCTCCAGCCAGGCCCGCAACAGCTGCTGGCTCTGGGGTGAGGGCGGCGCGCGATCGGGAAAGGAGAGCCGCAGCGCCATCGAGGAACGCAGCGCCACGGCGTAGAGGGTGGTGGAGAGCAGGGTGCCCACCAGCGCTTCGGTGATCGCCACGTCCGGCGCCCCCAGCAGGGCGTAGAGCAAGGTGGCCACCGAACCGAGAATGCCCCGCAGCACCAGGGTCTGGTAGGGGTTGGACTGGCTCACCAGCAGCACGGCGGTGAGCGGCAGCAGGGCAGTGATCGGCAGGATCAGATCGAGCTGCCCGGCCAGGGTGAACGGCTCCGTCATCGGCTGGGCTCCTCCTCGGTGGGGCGGCCGGGGTGGGACGGCAGCGAGCAGGCGGCCAGCACGTAGCCGAAAATCGTGTTCCACACGATCAGGCCCACCAGCGCCAGGGTGAGCAGCGGCCACTGCCCGGGGATGCGCAGGAGCAGGCCCAGCAGCATCAGCGACGATCCGAGCGTGTCGGCCACTGACAGGGCGTGCAGTTTGCGCAGGTAGCTGTGCGTGCCCAGCAGCGGCCAGGTGCCCCAGAACCAGAGCACAAGGCCCGCGCCCAGCAGCAGCAGGCTGGCGTGATCAGAGAAGGAGTCTGGCCTCACCGCTCCACCTCCCGCAGCAGGTTGGCCAGCAGCAGCAGGCCGGCGTTGCCGGCACTGAGCACGATCGCCCCCACCAGCCCCAGCATGCGGTCGTCGCGCAGCACCGACACCACCAGGATGATCAGCGCCACCTTCGACGAGACGCTGGAGAAGGCCGCCAGCCGGTCCCACACATCGGAGGGACGGCAGGCCACGGCGATCGGGATCAGCAGGGCCAACACCATGCCCCACAGCAACACAGTCATTGGTCGGAGGCCTCCGCTCTGGCGGCAGGAAGAAGGGAATGGATGCGATAGCGCCGGCCGCCGTCCTCGAGGCCGAGCACGATCGTGAACGGGGTGAGCGTGATGCGGAACACATCGAGGAACACCAGCAGCGGCAGGGCCCGATCGGTGGCCGGTTCGCTGGTTTCGCGCTCCACCACCCCGGGCGCCACCATCAGCCGGAACGCTTCGGCGTAGGCCTGCGGAATCGCCAGCAGGCCGCGCACGGTGGCCTTGAGCAGCAGCCGCAGCGGCAGCGGCCGCGAGCGGGCGCGGGGCAGGAGCAGGGCCACCACCAGCCCGATCAGCAGGTTCAGCTGGCTCAGGTCGCTGGTGAGCAGGCACCAGAGCGCCAGCCGGAAGGCGGTGCTCAGCAGCAGGGGCAGAAGACGTCTCATCGGTTCAGGATCACGAGCAGGCCCGCCCCCACAACGCCGATGCCGCCGAGCAGGTCGGAGAGACCCTCCAGCTCGGGCAGCCGCAGCCGCTGCCGCAGGCCCTCTCCTTCCAGCAGATGGTGCAGGCCCCAGCCGCCGAGCAGCACCAGGGCGGTCTTGGCCGCGGCCGTGGCGGGCTTTGCCGTCCAGGGCAGCGCCGCAGCGCCGATCACCACCAGCGCCAGCACCAGCAGGATCACACCCAGTGACCAGGCGGGTTCAGCACTGCCTCCACTGGCAGCACTGCCTGCGCCGGCAACACTGCTGCCCGCCGGCCTGCGGATCAGCGGCGCGCCCCAGAAGCGGGCATAGGCCGCGGCCGTGCCCATGCTCAGCAGCGTCACGGTCACCTCCAGCGGCAGGGAAAGCCCAGCGGACAGGCCCGCCTTGGCGGTGAAGCCGGCCAGCGGCGGCAGGCCCACGATCGAGAGCGAGCCGATGCAGAGCGGCCACCACACCCCGGCAGGCAGGGGCCGCTCGCGCCAGCCCTGCAGGGCGCGGTTGGGGAAGCGGCGCGCCACCAGGAACAGCGCCGCCTTGGCGGTGCCGTGGCTCAGGGCATAGAAGCCGCCGGCCACCGGCGAGAGCGCCACCAGCCCCATCTGCGAGAGGGTGCTCCAGGCCAGCAGGCGCTTGGCATCAGCGTCAGCGAGGGCGAACACCAGGCCCAGCACGGCGCTGGCCAGGCCGATGCCCGTGATCACCGGGCCCAGGGCCGGCACGCCGCAGCTGAAGCGCAGCAGCGGAGCGATGCCGGCGGTGACCACCACACCCGAGAGCAAGGCCGACACCTCTGCCGGCGCCTCGGCATGGGTGACAGGCAGCCACAGGCCGGAGAGGAACAGGCCGGATTTCATCAGCAGGCCCACCAGGATCAGGGCCAGGGCAGCGATGCTGGTGGTGCTCGCCACGGCCTCGAAGCGGAAGCTGCCGCGCTCCAGGTACACCAGGGCGGCGCCGATCAGAAACAGCGTCATCACGGTGTTGCCGATCAGCAGGTAGCGCAGGGCCACCCACAGCGAGCGATCGGAGCGGCTGATCAGGATCAGCAGGAAGGCACTGATGCCCACCACTTCCAGTGTCACGTAAAGGCTGATCAGGTCCATCACCACAAAGGCGGTGCACAGGCCGCCGTGCAGCACCATCAGCAGCAGCAGGAAGGGGCCCGGCAGGGGGCGTCGCCAGCTGTCGATCACCACGGCGCTGCACACCAGGGCGTTGAGCAGCAGGAACGGCACGGCGAACGCATCGGTGTTCAGGGCCACCCCGTAGGCACCGAGCAGTTCGATGCTGCCGGGCAGGGCGCCGAGCTGAATCGCCACGGCCATCGCGGCGGTGGCCAGGCTGCAGAGCAGGGCCAGCCAACGGGCCAGTGGTGGCAGCACGGCCGCCAGGAAAGCGGCCAGGAACGGCAGCAGCAACCAGGCGATCACCATCGCCTTGGTGGACAGCAGCGGCATCAAGGTGAGCCCCAGCCCCTGGATGAAGGTGAGCATCACCGCCGGCCACCGGTGTCGAAGCTGGCCAGATCCAGGCTGGGATCGATGCGTGAGAGGCGGGTGATCACCACCAGCAGCAACGCCTGAATCGAAAGGCCGATCACGATCGCCGTGAGGATCACCGCCTGGGGAATGGGGTCGGCCCAGGGCGTCCCCAGATCCGTGGTTGCGGCTGCAGTGGCGGCGGCTGTGGAGGCTGCCGCGGAGGCCGTGCCGCTGGCCGGCAGGATCGGGCTGCGCAGGCCGGAGCGGGCCCCCACCAGCACAAACAGGGCCACCACTGCGGAGCCCATCACGTCCATCGACAGGACCTTGAGAAACAGGTTGCGGCGCAGCAGCAAGCCCGCAAAACCTGCCAGCACCGCCCCAAGGATGAGCAGTTCAAGCAGTCGGAAGGGAGCCATGGAGGCGGGGTCTTCCGGCGGTCGGCCGGGATTGTGTGGGTCAGACGGTAGCCGTCGCTGCCGAGAACCGTCGGAACGGCCTGCATGGGCCAGAGCAGGCGATCAACGGCCTGGGAAGCACCCTTGTGCCGCAGGCGATCTCGGCCTTGACCACTCCCGGTGATGCCTTGGCTGGAGAGAGGTTGCCGCAGGGGTCGGAGGGGGCGTGCCCTCAGCGGTTGCACCCTGTTGCCTGCCTGTGGGCCGGAGGCGCGCCGGCCCGGTGGCTCAGTGGCTTGCCAACTCCCTCGTTCAGTGACCACCCGCTCAGGCCGCTGAGCCCTTCAACCACTCCCTGGCATCTGTAACCAAACCGTTGCGGCCTGGCGTCTGGAACCCAACCGTTACTCCCTGGCTTTTGTAACCGGACGGTCCGGCCTGGTCGTCATCCTCTAGTATCACGATGTCGTTATAGCGTTGAACAATGCCGCTGGTGCTGACGCTCCCCGCCCCCTTCCCTGCTGCGCCTCCACCGCCGCCGGCCCTCGACGCGGTGCCGGCAGCCCGGCCGCGTGTCCGCTGGAGGCGGCGCGGCCGCAGTCGGGCCTGGCCGCGGTTCTGGTCGGAGCGCAGCCGGTTGCTGGAACGGCAGCACAGCCGCATCGAGGCGCTGCTGGAGCAGCTGATCGACGGCGAGGCCTCCACCGCCGGCTGCCGGCAGCTGGGGCGAGCACTGGCTCTGCATCTGCGGCTGGAGGAGCGCTGGCTGGCCGAAGCGGGCTGCCTCTGCTCCGGCCATCGCTACAGCCACCGCCAGGCCGCCGAGCTCGCCGGCCGCACCCCCGCCGGCAGCGCCGAGCGGCTCGGCTGGCTGATCGACCTGCAGGAGTGGTTCCACCTGCACCGCCACGGCGCCGATGCCGTCGCCTATGCCCGCGCCGCCGCCGCCCCCATCCCCCTCTCGAGCGCTTCCCGATGACCGCCACCATCAGCCAGCCAGCCGCGGCCGCCACTCCAGCCGCCCCCCACCTGCGCGAAGACCTGCTGACGCCCCGCTTTTACACCACAGAGATCGACAAGGCGGCCCGCACCGACCTGGAGCAGCAGCGGCCGGCCTTCGAGGCGATGCTCGCCGAGATGGAGGCCGACCACAACCGCGACCACTTCGACCGCAAAGCCCCGCTCGACCGCCTGCGCGCTCTCAGCCCGGAAGCCAAGACGGCCTACGAGAGCTATCTGGTGCGCTCCTGCGTGTCGGAGTTCTCCGGTTTCCTGCTGTTCAAGGAGCTCTCCCGTCGCCTGTTCCAGGCCGAACGCCAGGAGCTGGGCCGCCTGTTTCAGCTGATGGCCCGCGATGAGGCCCGCCATGCCGGCTTCCTCAACCGGGCGTTGGTGGCGGAAGGGATCGAGCTCGACCTGCCCAAGCTGAGCACCAAGCGACCGATCACCTGGTTCCCGCTCAGCTGGGTGCTCTATTCCGTGTTTCTGTCCGAGAAGATCGGCTACTGGCGGTACATCCTGATCGACCGCCACCTCAAGGCCCACCCCGATAACGCCTTCGCGCCGCTGTTCGATTTCTTCGAGCCCTGGTGCCAGGACGAGAACCGCCACGGCGACATCTTCAACCTGCTGATCCGCTGCTGGCCCGGTCTCAAGCAGGGGCTGCGCGGCAAGTTGCTCAGCCGATTCTTCCTTTGGTCGGTGTTTCTCACCCACAGCCTCACCGTGTGTGAGCGGGGTGATTTCTACCGCCTGCTGGGCATGGATCCCCATCGCTTCGATGCCGAGGTGATGCGCCAGACCAACCGCACCGCCCGCCGCGCCTTCCCCTGGGTGTTCGACCTCGAGCAGAGCCATTACCTGGAGCTGCGCGATCGCCTGGTGGCCTGCTTCCAGCAGATGCAGGCGCTCAAGACGGAGCCGGGCGCACTGCTGCGCCGGCTGGGCCTGAAGCTGCGCTTCGCCGGGCTGCTGCTGCGGCAGTTCTGCCAGCCGATGGTGCGGGCGGAGGGGGCATGACCCACACGCCCGACGGCTTCGAGATCCCGCGCGTGTTCATCGGCTACGACCCGCGGGAGCGGGTGGCGGTGAACGTGCTCGCCGATTCCTTTCAGGCCTGCTCCAGCCTGCCGCTGCTGATCGGCCAGGTGCGGCTCGATCAGCTGGCGGGCGTCTACAAGCGGGAACGCGATCCGCGCCAGAGCACGGATTTCTCCTTCAGCCGCTTCCTGGTGCCCTGGCTGGCGGGCTACCGGGGCTGGGCCCTGTTCATCGATGCCGACATGCTCTGCCTGGCGGATCTGGCCGAGCTCTGGGCCCTGCGCGACGAGCGCTATGCGGTGCAGCTGGTCAAGCACCAGCACGTGTGCGAGCAGGGGCTGAAGTTCCAGGGCATGCCCCAGACGCCCTACGGCCGCAAGAACTGGTCGTCGGTGATGCTCTTCAACTGCGCGCGCTGCACCGCGCTCACGCCGGAGCTGGTGAACAGCGCCTCGGGCCTGGAGCTGCACCAGTTCCACTGGCTGGCCGACGAGCAGATCGGCGCGCTGCCGCCTGAATGGAACGTGCTGGTGGGGGTGCAGCCCCTGCCGGCGGCCCCCAAGATCCTCCACTACACGCTGGGCGGCCCCTGGTTCGACGACTGTCTGACCATGCCCGCCTCAGACCGCTGGCTGGCGGCCCGCACCGCCATGAACGAACCGTTGCCGGTGGAGCCGCTGGCTGTTGTTGCGTCAACGCCGGTGGGTAGTGGCCCCCCGGAGCCGCTGGCTGTTGTTGTGCCGGAGCCGGCCTGTGGCCATTCCCCGCAGCCGGCGGCTGTTGGTGCCCCCGAGGCGCAGCCTGTTGGCCATCGCCCCCTCCCCGTTTCCATCACCTGAGGTCCCCATGCCCGCTCCCGCGCTCACCCCTGCCTACCGCGACGCCTACGGGCGGATCAACGGCCTCGTGATCGTGGGTGAGGGGCTGGCTGATCGCCACTTCCGCAAGCTGGCGCAGCTGCTGCCGGAAGACGGCGACGAGCTGCGGCGCCTGGCGGCGATGGAAGGCGGCCACGCCGTGGATTTCGTGGGCTGCGGCCGCCAGCTGGCCATTCGTCCGGATCTGCCGTTGGCGCGCCGGCTGTTTGCGCCGCTGCGCGCCCTGTTCAATGAGGCGCTCAGCGCCACAGACACGGTGGGGGCCCTGGTGATCCAGTGCCTGATCGTGGAAAGCTTCGCCGTGGCTGCCTACCGCTGCTACCTGCCGGTGGCCGATGCATATGCCGCACCGATCACGGCGGCGGTGCTGGCCGATGAGGCCGAACACCTGGATTACGGCGAGCGCCGACTGGCGGCCCGCTTCCCGGCCGTGGCGGCGCCGATCAGCCACTGGTGTGAGCGGGCGGTGCCGGTGGCGATGGCGATGCTGCGGCAGGTGCACGGCGATCTGGAAGCGATCGGCATCGACCCCAGCGCGCTGGTGGGGGAATTCATGAGCTGCCTGAGCACGGCACTGGAGGCGGTCGGTTTCGCCCCACGCCAGGCCACGCGCCTGGCCGCACGCCTGGCGGCGGTGGCTTGTGGCTGATGGCGGTGATCTGTGGCTGAGCGCTGTGGCCTGCAGGTGAGCGAGATTGCTCGCGATGGATTGCGCAGGCTCGCGATTGATGACAGAGGCTCGCGATCTGTTGCGACAGCCTGTGGTTAAGCGCGGTAGCCCTCGCCTGGGTCAGGAGTGTTGCCGCCGGGCCTGCGGCTGGTGTTCGTGCTGGTGTGACTGCTGGCCTTGCTGATGGGCCTCCAGGCGGCAGAGGGCGCGGAAGCGCAGCGCCATCAGCTCATCGAACACAGGGTTGATCTGACAGAGCGGCGGGATGCGGAGCACGGTGCGGCCCGCGATCACCACGGTGCGCTCGAACGGACAGCGGGCAGGAATCAGCCGCACCAGCAGCCGGGCCAGCGGCAGGGAACGCGGGCCGATGGAATCGAGCCAGTGGCGGAGCCGATCGATCAGAACCCCATGGCGGGGGCCCCGGAGCGGGCTGAGGGTCATGACGGAAGCCCTGGGCAGCAGGGAGGAATGAGGCGAAGACGGTGTGGGGCTGGCGGTCGGCGGAATCCAGGCGCGCGGGCCAGCGGCACCACCAGACCCTGAAGCGACCCGGTGGGTCTGGCTGTCGCGCTGGACACCTCGGTGTGGAGGTCCTGAACGGGGGTCCTGAACGAGGGTTCTGAACAGCGGTTCTGAACGGTGGTTCTGAACGGAGGTTTCAGAGCGTCACGGCCGCCAGTGGCGCCCGCGGCGGCAGGCCGCCGGCCTGGTTGTGCAGCTGCTGGGGATCGAGCACGGCGGTGCTCACGTTGCCGCCGAAACGCAGCTGCAGCCAGGTGATCACAGCCGGATCAGCGGCCACCACCGCTTCCTGAGCCGCCGCCAGCTTCGGCAGCAGGGCCGTAAGCACCGCCGGGGGCAGGTACCACAGCTCCACCTGGGCGCCCTGACGGTCGCGCCGCTCGGCGATCAGTTCCCGCAACTGGCCGTCGCCGCTGAGATGGCCGCTGGCAGCCAGCAGCAGCGGCAGGGGCCGGGCGCCGCCGACCTGGCCCGTGGAGGGGGTGGTGCTGGTGGCAGCGGAGTGGGCTGAGGGAGTGGAGGGGCTAGCAGCCATGGGCGCTGAACGTTGCAACGAAACCGCAACGACGAAACAACGACATAACGGTAGCGCGATACCGTTTACTGGTTCGGCCTTCACCAGGCCCCGCCCCGGTTGCCTTCGCCATGACCACCACGCACCCCGCCGCGGCCTCCAGTTCGCTCCCCGTTGGCACTCCCAGTTCGTGCCCCCCAGCGGGTCAGGTCCCGCACCCCGCCGCGGCCTCCAGCCCCGCGTCCGCCGCCCCGCCCGCTGCCTCCCCCAGCGACCTCTCCGATCACGCCAGCCCCGCCGACCTGGCAGCCCGCAAGGGCTTCGGCCCGCGGGTGCGCCGCCTGCATGGCCGCATTGGTGCCGCTCATCACCAGGCCGAAGGCATGGAGTTCTCACGCGCCCTGCTCGACGGCCAGGCCAGCCCGCTGCAGCTGGCGGCCCTGATCCGTGCCCTGGGCCCCGGCTACGCCCTGATCGAGCAGCAGGGCCCCGAGCTGGCTGCGGCTCTCGGTGCGATCGACTTCCCCTGGGCGGCGCTGGCCCGCAGTGCCGCCCTCGCCGCCGATGCGGCAGCCTTGGCGGCGGCGCCCGCCACCCCGCGCTCCGCCGCTGCCGCCCTCTGGCTTGAGCATCTGCAGGCCCTGGCCCAGCAGGCTCCGCACCGTTTTCTGGCCCACGTGTATGTGCGCTACGGCGGTGACCTCTCCGGCGGCCAGCAGCTGGCCCAGCAGGCCAACGCCATCCTGGCGGCCCATGGCCTGCCGGCCGTGCGCTTCTGGGCCTTCGATCAGCCCCTGCCCGTCCTCAAGGCCGCCCTGCACGACGCCTTCGAGCAACTCGACCTGAGTGAGGCGGAGGAAAGCGAGCTGCTCGATGAAGCGGTGGTGGCCTTCCAGGACACCCAGCGCCTGCTGGCCGAACTGGGCGCTCTGGCCGCGGCCTGAGCCCGAAAGCCGACGCCTAGGCCGAGGCATCGGTTGCGGGGGCCCTCAGCCCCATTGGCCTCCCGCCGCTCCACCATCCCCCCGCTCCTGTCCCTTCCCCTTCACCCTCCCTCTCCTGCGCGCTCCCCATCCCATGCCCACCACCGCTCCTGCCCGCCTCGAACCGCTGCAGCTGCTGCTGAAGCACGACAAGCCCGTGCCCCGCTACACCAGCTACCCCACGGCCGCCAGCTTTCACACCGGTGTGGGCCCCAGTGAGCTGGCGGCGGAGCTGGCCCGGCCGAGCAGCGAGCCCCTGTCGCTTTACGTGCACATTCCCTTCTGCCGCCATGCCTGCTGGTACTGCGGCTGCAACCGGATCACCACCCAGGCCGGCTCGAAGGTGGTGGGCCCGTATCTGCAGGCCCTGGGCCGGGAGCTGGAGCTGATCCAGCAGGCCTCGGGCCAGCGCCGCCGCCTCGGCCAGCTGCACTGGGGTGGTGGCACTCCCAACTACCTGAGCGTGGCGGAGCAGGCGGAGCTGTGGGGGCTGATCGCCCGCCACTTCGATCTCGACCCCGGCCTGGAAGCCTCGATCGAGGTGAACCCGGAATTCCTCAGCCGTGAGGAGGTGCTGGGCCTGCGCCGGCTCGGGTTCAACCGCATCAGCTTCGGCATTCAGGACGCCGATCCTGAAGTGCAGGCGGCGGTGAACCGGATCGTGCCACCGGATCAGCTGCGGCGGGCGATGGGCTGGATGCGGGAGGCGGGCTTCGAGAGTGTGAACGTGGATCTGATCTGCGGTCTGCCGCTGCAGACACCCGCCCGCTTCGCCGCCACGATCGCCCTGGTGGAGGAGCTGCGGCCGGACCGGGTGTCGCTGTTCAGCTTCGCCTACCTGCCCGAGCAACTGCCGCTGCAGCGCAAGATCGCTGCAGATGATCTACCCAGCCAGCGCGAGCGGGTGCAGATGCTGCAGGGCGCCTACGACGCCTTCACCAGCCACGGCTATGACGCCATCGGCATGGACCACTTCGCTCTGGCGGAGGACAGCCTGGCCGTGGCCGCCCGGGCTGGCCGCCTGCACCGCAATTTCCAGGGCTACACCACCGGTGGTGAGCTCGACCTGCTGGCGATCGGCGTCACGGCGATCAGCCAGTACCCCACCCTGTTCAGCCAGAACCAGCGGGATCTACGGGCCTATCTGACGGCGCTGGACGCCGGCGTGTTGCCGGTGGAGCGGGGGCTGGTGGTGAAGGATCCTGATGAACTGCTCAGGCGTCGCATCATTCAGCGCTTGATGTGCGACTTTCGGGTCGATTTCGCCCAGCTAGGCGGGGGAGATCCGAGCAATCAAGTTATAGACGACGATGCTGTGCCAGAGCCGCTCAACGGTCCCCAGCGGTTTGCGGCCGAGTGGGCCGACCTGCAGGCCTTGGAGGCCGACGGCCTGCTGCAGTTGGAACCCAATGGGTTCCAGGTCAGCACCGAAGGACGCTGGTTGATCCGCACGATTGCCGCCGTGTTCGATCCCCGCCAGCGGCTGAAGGCCAGCGGGTCGCGGTTGGTCTGAGACGGTGAATCAGGCGGCCTGCAGGTGCTCGAGCTGCTGCTCCAACCGTTCCCGCAGGCGGCCCATCACCAGAACGCAGAGGTCGTCGACCAACGGTTCATCGGCGGTGTAGATCAGCCGGGTGCCTTCCCGCTCGCAGCGCACCAGGCCCGCCCGCTGCAACTGGCTCAGCTGGCGACTGATGTGGGATTGGCTGAAGCCGGTGGAGGCAATCAGAGCGGCCACATCCTGGGGGCCCGTTTTCAACAGGCAGAGCAATTGCAGCCGCGCCGGCTCACTCAGCAGACGAAAGAACTGGCTGAGTTCCTCCAGCAGCTGGGGGGTTGGAACTAGCCCATCGGCCGCAGCGCCCATTACGCAAAATACCTAGCAACGCGAACCATCATGCCCCCAGGATTGCCGTTTTGGTGAGGGAGGCGCACCTTTTCATTGCGTGAAAACGGAACCAGGAACAGTGAAATCTGATTCCCATGCACATTTTGTCGCATGTTGACGTTTATGCGCATTAAACCATAACCTGTGCAGACCGGTAAAAGTGCCCGTCCTGCCGTCCTGCCGTCCTGCTCCCCTGGCGCCGGCCCGGCGCCTGCGGCCTCCCACACCAGCTCCTCGCTCCCCACTTGCCCGATCGGCGTCTGCGCCAGGGCTTCGCCGCCCTGCTCGTGGGTTCAGCGCTGCTCACCGGCATCAGTGCCAGCCAGCGCCACGCCAAGACCGCGGATCCCCCGGCCCCCACCGCCTCGACTCAGCGCCACCCGACTCAGCGCCAGTCGAGCCAGGGCAGTGAGGGCACGATTGCCGGCGTGCGCTCCCGGTAGGCGGGGTAGTCGGGATGGGCGGCACACAGGGCCCGTTCCTCACGTCTGGCCTTGCCACCCAGCACGGCGGCCAGGCCCAGCAGCAGCAGGTGCAGCAAGCTGCCCAGGGCGATCACCATGCCCAGCGAGCAGAGCAGCACCGCCTGATACAGCGGATGGCGGCAGCGGCCGTAGGGCCCGGCCGTCACCAGAGCCGCACCGGGCATCGGTTCGGGCAGCGGCGTGAGGCTGTCGCCCAGGTTCAGGAACGCCTGCAGGGCCAGCAGCAGACCCACGGCCAGCAGGGCCAGACCCACCAGCCGCAGGGGCAGCGGCCAGTCGATGCCCAGGCTGATGGGCGGTGGCATGGCCGGCAGCAGATGCGCGGCGATCAGCAGCAGCTGGGCCGCCAGCCACCATTCACCGCGGCGGTTGTCGCTCCAGCCACTCCAGCTGAACCCCCAGCGCTGCAGACGTTCGATCAGCTTGCTGAGCACCGGAGGCCTTGCCGCTGCCTTCCAGTGTGGGCTCAGATGCCGAAATGGCGGCAGATCAGCCAGGGCATCGTCACGGCCAGGGTGAGGGTGAGGGGCAGGCCGTAGCGGGTCATGTCGAGGAAGCGGTAGCGGCCAGGGCCGAACACCATCAGGTTCGTCTGGTAACCGATCGGCGTGAGGAAGCTCTGGCTGGCAGCGAACATCACGGCGAAGATGAAGGCCATCGGCGGCAGATCCAGACCCTTGGCCACCTCGGTGGCGATCGGGATCAGCAGCACCACCGTGGCGCCGTTGCTGAGGGCCTCCGTGAAAATCTGCGCGAGCACCGTCACTGACAGCAACACCAGATAGGGCGACCAGCCCTGCATCGAACGCAACAGGTCGGTGGCCAGCGCCTCGGCCAGCCCTGTGGATTGCATCGCCACGCTGAAACTGGAGAGCGAGCCGAGCAGCAGGATCACGTCCCAGCGGATCGAGCGCTGCAGCTCCCCAGGCCGCAGACAACCGGTGGCCACCATCGCCACCACGGCCAGCAGCACCGCCGCCATCAGCGGCAGCAACTTGAACAGTGGCAGCAGGATCACCAGCGCCGAAATCAGCACCGCCACCCATTTGCGGCTGGTGGTGGGCAGGTCCTTCTCGAGTTCGTCGAGCAGCACCAGGTCGTTGTTGGCCTGCATGCCGCGGATCGCATCGAGCGGGGCCTGCAGCAGCAGCACGTCACCGGCCTGCAGCTGCACCCGCCCCAGCAGCTCGCGCAGCACCTGATTGCCGCGCCGCACCGCCAGCAGGGTGGCGTTGTAACGCTGACGGAAACGCAGATCCCGCACGCTCGAACCCACGATCGTGGAGCCATCCGGCAGCAGCACTTCCACCACCCGCTGGGGAGAGCTGGTGCCGGCCCCGGCCCGTTCCTGCAGGTCGTCGTCGTGGTCGGTGATCGGCGCCAGGCTGACGGTGTGTTCCTGCTGCAGGCGCAGCAGGTTGTCGCGGTTGCAGCGCAGCATCAGCCGGTCGCCGGCCTGCAGCACCTGATCCGCCAGGGGAGCGGTGAAGCTCTCGCTGCCTCGGTGCAGCTCCAGCACGTCCACGTCAAAACGGCGCTGCAGCCGGCTGTTGTGCAGCGACTGGCCGATCAGCTCTGACTCCTCTGGAATCAGCACCTCGGTGAAATAGCCCTCACGCGCCATGGTGCCGAGCAGGTCGTCGCCCTCCAGGCCCCGATCGGGGAGCATGCGCTCGGAGAAGAACAGCACGTAGGCCGAGCCGATCAGCCAGATCGGAATCCCGATCGCCGTGAAACTGAACAGCTCCAGCGAGCCATAGCCCAACTGGCGGCTCACATCACTGGCCAGCAGGTTGGTGGAGGTGCCCAGCAGGGAGATGGTGCCCCCCAGCACGGTGGCGAAGGAGAGGGGCAGCAGCACCTTGGAAGGGGAAATGCCGCGGCGTTGGCACCAGCCCTCCAGCACCGGCAACAGGGTGGCCACGATCGGGGTGTTGGGCACGAACGCCGAGAGCGGAGCCACCACACCCACCATCAAGGCGATCATGCGCTTGGGGCTGCGCACCGCATCGGAGCCAATCAGGGCCCGCAGGCGATCGAGGCCGCCGCTGCGGAACAACCCCGCCGACACGGCGAACAGGCCCATCAGGGTGATCAGGGCCGGGCTGCCGAACCCCTGCACTGCCTCATCGGGCTTGAGCACCTTGAAGCTGACCAGCAGGGCGGCCGCCAGCAGACCGGTCACCTCCGGGGCCAGCCAGCCGGTGATGAACAACAGGATCGCCCCGGCGAACACCAGCAGCGTGATCAGACCGGCCGGCTCGGAAGCAGCGGTGAGAAAGGCGCTCATGGTTCATCCCTCAGTGCCGGGCCGTCGGTTGCAGCGATGCCTGGACTGGCTGTGAACCAGGGCGCCCACGCAGCCGGGTTGGCCAGAAATAGCGATGCTGACAACGGCGACGGACGTGAGGACGATGGCCGAGTCAATCACCCCCGCTGGTCGGCGGCGGACCCCCGGGGATCCCTTGCCCCCACTTTCTTTTCCGGCTGATCGGCCTGCCGCCGTGGACCGGGCCATGCGTCTGCGCTGGTTATGGCTGGCCTGGCTGCTGGCCATGTTGTTTCATGTCGACCTGGGGCTGATGCCCCTGTTCCACGGCCAGTCGCCGGAAATCGAGAGCCAGGTGCCGGTGGCGATGCTGCCGCTGCTGTTCGGCGCCATGCTCGGCTACTTCCTGGTGCCACTCGCCTGCGTGGTCACCATCGCCTATGCCGCCAGTGATCCGGGCCATGGGGCGCGCTGGCGGCCGTGGCGGTGGCTGCACTTCTGGATCAGCGTGGTCTACACCGTGTCAAACCTGCCGCATCTGATCGCCGACATCCTCGTGCCCGATTCACGCGCCGATCAGGTGGCCTTGATGGTGGTGCTGGTGCTGATCGGCCTGCTGATCAACCGCGAAGGTTGGGCCTGGTGGCGGGAACGTGACAGCCGGTCTCCCGCCAACTGAAGGCCGCTGTGCCGGCCCAGCTGCCGCTCAGCGCCCTGCGATCGCCAGCCCGGCCTCGTCGAAGACGCCTTCGAACAGCACGGAGCTGAGGTAGCGCTCGCCGGAATCGGGCAGCACCACAACTATCGTTTTGCCGGCATAGGCCTCCTCCGCAGCAAGGCGCAGGGCCGCCACCGTGGCGGCACCGCAGGAGATGCCGGCCAGGATTCCCTCCTCGCGCATCAGGCGCCGGGCCATCGCCACCGCCTCCTGATCGCTCACTGCCTCCACCCGGTCCACCAGCCCCACGTCCAGGTTGTCGGGCACGAAGCCGGCGCCGATGCCCTGGATCTTGTGGGGGCCGGGCTGGATGGGCTGGCCCGCTTTCGTCTGGCTGATCACCGGGCTGTTCACCGGCTCCACCGCCACCGACACCAACGGCTTGCCCAGCGTGTTCTTGATGTAGCGGCTCACACCCGTGATCGTGCCGCCCGTGCCCACACCGGCCACCAGCACATCGATGGCGCCATCGGTGTCGGCCCAGATCTCCGGACCGGTGGTGTCGTGGTGGATCTGCGGGTTGGCCGGGTTGGCGAACTGCTGCAGCAGCACGTAGCGGTCGGGGTCGGAGGCGGCGATCTCGCGGGCCCGGCCCACGGCTCCGGTCATGCCGAGCCGGCCCTCGGTGAGCTCGAGCTTGGCGCCGTAGGCCGCCAGCAGCTTGCGCCGCTCCAGGCTCATGGTTTCAGGCATCGTGAGCGTGAGCGGAATGCCGCGGGACGCCGCCACGAAGGCCAGGGCGATGCCGGTGTTGCCGCTGGTGGGTTCGATCAGCTCCTTGCCGGCACCCAGCAGGCCATCTTTCTCCGCCTGCCAGATCATGGCGGCGCCGATGCGGCACTTCACCGAATAGGCGGGGTTGCGGCCCTCGATCTTGGCCAGCACGGTGGCCTTGCTGTCACCCACCACCCGGTTGAGCCGCACCATCGGCGTGCGCCCGATGCTGAAGCTGCTGTCGGCGAAGATCGTGGTCATCGGAACATCAGTTGGATAGGAGCAGCCTGGCAGCAACAGGGCCAGCTGGCTCGAAGGCTGTGCGTCTGCGCTTACAGCCCGCCGTCGAACCCGTCGCCCAGTGGGCGGCCAGCCGTTGCCGAAGCCTGTGCCCCGGCCAGTGCTCGAGGTTGAGCAGACCTTGCCCAAGCCTCTGCACAGCAAGGCCAGCAACAGTTACCGCAATGCCGGCGACCACCAAGCCAGCGAAAGCCAAGCCAGCTACCACCAAGCCAGCGAAGCGCCCGGCGCGGTGAAGGCGCACCGGCAATGGCGGAACCCACGCCAGTGCGGTGACAGAGCGAAGAAAGGTTTCCACACGTTTGTCAAGTTCTGGCACGACACAGCCCCGGCCACCCGGCCCCCTAGTTTCGCCATTGCAAAGCAAGGGAAACTGGGCGGCGGCATGGGTTTCGCGGCGCTGCGTGCCGGTGGTCCGGTGATGGTTCCCCTGCTGCTGCTCTCGATCGTGGTGCTGGCGATCGGCGTGGAGCGTCTGCGCTACTGGCAGCGCTGGGGCCTCAGTTCCACCCGCCAGGAGCGCCTCCTGCTCGACACCCTGGCGGCCACCCCCGCGGGCCCCAGCCGCCAGCAACGGGAAGGCCTGGAGCTGGCCCAGCTGGAGCTGGCGATGGCCCAGGGAGAGCCGGTGCTGGAAGCCGCCACCTTGATCGGTCCTCTGCTGGGCCTGATCGGCACAGTGAGCGGCCTGATGCGTGTGCTCGCCGCGCTCGGCCCCGACCTCACCCTGCCCAGCGGCGCCAGCGTGGTGGGCTACAGCGAAGTGTTGGTCAGCACCTGGTTGGGCCTGGTGGTGGCCCTGATCGCTGCCGTGCTGCTGCGCACCAATCAGGGCCTGCGGCAGTGGCAACGCAGCCGTCTGGAGCTGGCCTGCCTGCGCGCTGCGGCCGAGGCCCCATGACCCTTCGCCTCCTGGCGATCACCGGCCTCAACCTGATCGCCCTCACCGCCGTGGCGGCCCTGCCCGTGGTCCTGCGCCAGCCGGAGCCGCGCCACCGTGCCGCCGCGCTGCAGGGCCTGCAGCCCCCCTGGTTCCTGGTGCGCGCCGCCAGCGGCAGCTGGTACCTCGATGGCAACGCCATCAGTGAAGGGGCCCTGGTGGCTCAGCTGCGTGGGGCCACCAACCCCGGTGGTGTGCGCTTCCTGCCCTCCGATGCCCGCTCCACCAGGCAGGTGAGCAACGACCTGGCCTGGCTGCGTCGCCACAGCCGCCAGCCGGTGTGGATCGATCGCTTGCCGGGCCCGCTGTGAGATCCACAGAGCGTGCCACTGCTCTCTCCGGGCTCTCGCCAGGCCGGTCGGTGCTGCCGATCGGCGCGGCCGGGTCGACCACGGCCGCTGAGCAGGGCCTGTGGCTGGGGCTGCTGGGGACGGCCCTTGGCCTGTTCAGCCTGGCGCTGCTGCTGCTGCCCCAGCAGCTCGCCCAGGCGCCGGCCCACCGCGGCGTGGTGGTGCTGCACCTGGAGGCCGACGGGCGGCTGCGCCTCTGGAACCGCTCCGTTCAGCCACGCCAGCTGCCCGCCCTGCTGCAGGAGGCCCGCCGCATCAATGCCCAGGCCCGGGTGCGGCTGATTCCCTCCCCCACCACCTCCTGGGGGCTTGTGCAGCGATTCCTTCCCCTGCTCGATGCCAGTGCGCTTCCCTTTGACGTTCAACTTCCCGCCGCGGCCCCAGCCCCTGCCTCCTGACGGCGAGCCCCTGCCGCCTCACGGCCCGCCCCCTGGCGCAGGCCGGCGCCTTCCTCTGCCCGCCTGGGCGCTGGCGGGCGCCAGGAGCCGCTGGCTGGCGGCGATCAGCACCTCCCGCTGGCTGTTGCCGGTGGGCATCGCCGTGGGAGCCCATGCCCTCTGGCTCTCCGGCAGCAGCCTCACGGCGAAACCCCGCCCACCGGCCCCGCGCCTGCCGGTGACCGACAACACCCCGGAGCTGCTGCGCTTCAGCAGTGGTGCCCGTCAGCCCGTGGCGCTGGCGGCCAGCTTGAGCACGATCGATCTGCCCTTCGGCAACAGCCTGCCGCTGCCGCCGCCACCACCGCCGCCGCTCGAAGCCGGCCAGGTGACCCCGCGCCGTTCCGCCGCCCCTGCGGCGCCCGCTCCCCGCAACGCCGCAGGCAGCGCTGGCCGCAGCGGCCTGGCCTGGGGGGTGCCGCCGGCTGCCTCTGCCGGCCTCCCGGCCAGTGCCGCCTACGCCCTTGAGCTGGTGGCCCAGCTGCACAGCAAAGCCGGGGCCGCCGCAGCAAAATCCGCTGCCTCAAACTCTGCGGCCTCAAGCTCCGTGGCTTCAACTGGCGCCGGCCCAGACGCCGCCGCCCCACCAACGGCTGCGGACCGTCCGGCCAAGGCCGAGGGCCAGAAGGCTGCCGGCGCGGCCCTGGCGCGGCGGCACCTCCGGCTCGATGCCAACGCCGATCGCTCCTACCGGCTGCTCTGGGACACCGGCGCGCCGGCCAGCAACAGGCCCGAAATCCTGAGTGACCTGCCGGAAGCTGTCGAGCTGCGGCGCCTGCCGTTGGCGGCCGCCCAGGCCATGGGCCTCAGCCAGCCGCACGGTGTCTCGGTGCAGTCCCCCACCGGGCTGCTGCTGCTGTGGGTGCAGGGCGACCAGCTGTGGTTGATCCGCCAACCGGCCGGGAGCAACAGAACGGTCTCTTGAGCAACAGAACAGCCGCTTGAGCACTGCAGACCCGCCCGAACGTTCAGGGTTGCCGCCTGGAGGGTGACAAAGCTGCGCCAGGCCTCAGCCGGGCTGGCGACGTGTCTGGCGCCAGTGCTTCATCGATTGCCAGCCCAGCAGCACCACCAGGACAGGAATCAGGGCCATCAGGGTGAAGCGCTCGATCGGGCCGTCAAGGCCCGGGAAGGTGTAGGGGAGGATCTGCTCGATCAGATAGAGGCCGTAGAGGCCGATCAGGACGCCGCCCTCCAGGCGGGTGATCACACCGCCGGTGAAGAAGATCGGCAGGCAGGCCACGGTGGTGGCCACCATGATCGGCAGGTCGCGGTGAACGATCACCGGATCCACGCTCAGGCCGCGGGTTCCGGAGATAAACGCACACAGCCCGAGGATCACCAGCTGGTTCAGCAGGTTGCTGCCGATCACGTTGCCGATGGCCAGATCGGCCTTGCCGCGCAAGGCGGCCACGATCGAGGTGACGAGCTCCGGCATGGAGGTGCCCGCCGCCACGATGGTGAGACCGATCAGGGTTTCGCTCACCCCCAGGCTCAATGCCACAGCCGTGGCCCCTTTGACAAGGATCTGGGAGCCCCAGACCAGCAGGCCCAGGCCGGCGGCCAGCTTGATGAAGGCGGGAAGGTAGCCGCCCTTTGCCTCATCGGGATCGATGTCGCTGTCTGCATCGCCATCCTCTTTGGCGGAACGGATCTCCCAGATGGTGTTGATCACCAGGGCGGTGAGCAGGGCCAACCCCGCCTGCCAGGTCATGCGTCCAGGCGAGGCCATGCCCCACACCGCCATCGACACGGCCAGCAGGATCGGCACATCGCGCCGGATCAGACGGCTGTGCACCCGCAATGGCAGGATCAAGGCGCTGCAGCCAAGCACCACCAGCACGTTGAAGATGTTGCTGCCGACGATGTTGCTGACGGCAATGTCGTCGGCGCCCTGGAGGGTGGAGAGCACGCTCACGAACAGTTCCGGAGCGCTGGTGCCCATGGCCACCACCGTGAGGCCGATCACCAGCTGTGGAATGCCGAGAAGCAGGGCGAGCGCCACTGACCCCTGCACGAACAGCTCGCCACCGCCGAACAGCAGCAGGATGCCAACGATGATTTCGACGACGCTGAGCACTGAGGACACCGGTTGAGGGCGCAATTATGACCTGCGGCCCCTGCCGAATCTGGACACCCTGCGTACGGTGACGGTTCAGAGGCAAGGCGAACCCGCGTGGGCATCACCAACCGGATCAGCCTTCAGAACGTCCGCGGTGACGTGTTCGGCGGCGTCACCGCTGCGGTGATCGCCCTGCCGATGGCGCTCGCCTTCGGGGTGGCCTCGGGAGCTGGCGCCGCCTCCGGCCTCTGGGGTGCCGTGCTGGTGGGTTTCTTCGCCGCCCTGTTCGGTGGCACTCCCACCCTCATTTCCGAGCCCACCGGCCCGATGACGGTGGTGATGACGACCGTGATCGCCACCTTCACGGCGGCCCATCCCGATGACGGGCTGGCGATGGCCTTCACCGTGGTGATCCTGGCGGGCCTGTTCCAGATCCTGTTCGGGGTGCTGAAGCTGGGCCGCTACATCACGATGATGCCTTACACCGTGATCTCGGGTTTCATGTCCGGGATCGGCATCATCCTGATCATTCTTCAGGTGGGCCCCTTCCTTGGCCAGGCGATTCCCGCTGGCGGCGTGCTCGGCACCCTGGAGTCCGTCCCCCTGCTGCTTGGCGAGATCCAGCCGGTGGAAACGTTCCTGGCCGCGCTCACCGTGGCGATCATCTGGTTCACGCCGGCTCGCTTCAAGAAGCTGGTGCCGCCCCAGCTGCTGGCGCTGGTGGCGGGCACGCTGATCTCGCTGGTGGCCTTCGGTGATGCCGACATCCGCCGCATCGGCGAGATCCCCTCAGGCCTGCCGCCGCTGCAGCTGCCCAGTTTCTATCCCGGTGAACTCCAGCGGATGGTGTTCTACGGGGCCGTGCTGGGCATGCTCGGTTGCATCGACGCCCTGCTCACCTCGATGGTGGCCGACAGCCTCACCCGCACCGAGCACGATTCGAACAAGGAACTCTTCGGTCAGGGCCTGGGCAACGTGATGTCCGGCCTGTTCGGTGGCATCGCCGGTGCCGGCGCCACCATGGGCACGGTGGTGAACATTCAGGCGGGCGGCCGCAGTGCGCTCTCGGGCCTTACCCGCGCGATCGTGCTGATGGTGGTGATCCTGGGGGCCTCGGGCCTGGCCGCCTCGATCCCGATGGCGGTGCTGGCCGGCATCGCCCTCAAGGTGGGCATCGACATCATCGACTGGGGCTTCCTCAAGCGCGCCCACCTGCTCTCGGTGAAAGGCGCCGCGATCATGTATGGGGTGATCCTGCTCACCGTGCTGGTGGATCTGATGGTGGCGGTGGGGATCGGCGTGTTCGTAGCCAACTTCCTCACCATCGAGCGCATGAATGCCCTGCAATCCAGGGGTGTGAAGGCGATCAGCACCGGCGACGGCGAGCTTGATCTCACCCCGGAGGAGAAGGTGCTGCTGGATCAGGGCGAAGGCAAGGTGCTGCTCTTCCAGCTCAACGGCGCCATGATCTTCGGCGTGGCCAAGGCGATCGCCCGCGAACACAACGCGATCACCGACTGCCAGAGCATCGTGTTCGATCTGGGTTCCGTTTCCCACCTGGGCGTGACCGCGGCACTGGCCCTCGAGAACGCCGTGGAGGAGGCGGTGGAGAAGGGGCGCAACGTCTATGTGGTGGGAGCGCATGGCACCACCCGTCAACGGCTCGAGCGGCTGCGCCTGTTCAAGCTGCTGGATGCTTCCCACACCGAGATCAGCCGCCACGAGGCCCTGCAGGCGGCCGTCGGCCTGTCCGGCGTCGCCGGCTGATCCAGGCACCGAGGCGAAGCCGCGCCTGCTCTCTGGCCGGCGCCATCATCAGCAACGTTCAGCCGAGGAAGCCGAGGCCTGAGCCCGCAGTCGCGCCCCTTTCGCCTCACCCTCCCGCATGTCCATGGACGCCCTGCTCGCCGTTGCCACCTTCGTCGGGGTGCTGGTGGCCACGGCTCTGGGGCTCACCCATCTCACCGCCGCCGCCCTGCTGGGAGCCGTGCTGCTGCTGGTGAGCGGTGTGCTCACAATGCCGGAGGCCGTGCAGAGCGTGGCGCTCTCCCAGGGCACGCTCACGCTCCTGTTCGGAATGATGGTGCTGGTGCGCGCCCTGGAGGCCACCGGGGTATTCCCCGTCGTGGCCCACCGCCTGCTGCCCCTGTCGCAGGGCAAGGGCTGGCGGCTGCTGATCGGCGTGGTGCTGCTCACCACCGTGATCTGCGCCTGGCTTCCCAATGCCACCACCGTGCTGCTGATCGGGCCGCTGCTGCCGCCCGTGGCGCGGGTGGTGAAGCTGGATCCCCGCCCGCTACTGATCCTGCTGGTGCTCACCGCCAACAGCGCCGGGCTGCTCACCTTGATCGGCGATCCGGCCACCTACATCGTGGGCACGGGCATGGGCCTCAGCTTCGGCGCCTATCTGCGCCAGATCTCCAGTGCCGGTCTGCTGGGCGTGCTGGTGCTGATCGCCACCCTGCCCTGGCTGTATCCGCGCTTCTGGCAGGCGCGCTTCGAGCTGCCCGAGCAGGATCCGCCTCCGCTGCACCACCGCCGCGCCCTCGGGCTGCTGCTGATCGTGGTGGTGCTGATGCTGGGCCTGTTCGTGGGCGGCGAGCTGCTGCCGGTGCCGCTCACCCCCGACGCCATCGCCCTGGCGGGGGCGACCGCCAGCCTGGTAATCGTGCATCAGAGCGGCCTAATCTCGGTGGATCGCCTGCTGGGACAACTGGATTGGTCCACGCTCATCTATTTCATGGCGGTGTTCGTGCTGGTCGGTGGGCTGCAGCACACCGGCGTGCTCACCTCCGTGGCCGTGGCCCTCGCTGGACAGGTGGGGCAGCCGGGCGCGGTGCCGCTGCTGCTGCTGGCCACCGCCCTGCTCTCTGCGGTGGTGCCCAACATCCCGCTGGTGGCGGCCCTCACCCCGATCCTGATCCAGGCCTGCCGGCAGGCGGGCCTCGTCGGCGTGGAGGGGGCCGTTGCCGCCGACACCCTGCCGCTGTTCGCGGCGCTGATGCTGGGCGGCACACTGGGGGGCAACGCCACCTTGATCGGCGCCTCCGCCAACCTGGTGGGGGCCGGGATCGCCAGGCAGCAGGGCGCGCCGCTCTCCTTCGGCTACTGGCTGCGTTTCGGGGTGCCCACCCTGGTGGTGCAGCTGGGGGCGGCGGCGCTTTGGCTCACGGCCTTCGCTGCATTCACCATTCGTTAACCCGCTAAGTACAAATGCTGATTCTGTGCATGGATCTACCGATCCAGGGATTCACGCATGCACGGATCTACGTCTCCACGCCAGCCAGGATCAGGTTGCTGGCGGAAACACAGATCTGCTGATCCAGGGATTCATGGATCCGCTGGCTCAGGGATTCATCGAGGCTTGCCCACGGGTGAGCCTGTTCACGGTTCAGCCCGCTGACGGATCCGCCGGCCCACTGATCACGCTTGCTTGGGCTGGCCATTGGCAATACCTCTTCATCCATCCCCCAAACGCCGTCGGCCTATCCCTATTGTTCGCGATCATCCCGGAAGCCTCGCGATCAGATGACCGTCCCCCCGCCCGAGACGGCCTCCTTTGCAACGTCCGTCCTTGAGACGGCCTTCCTGATTCCGCTCTATCCCTTGCTGGGAGCGTTCTTCTCCCTGCTCTGGGTGCCCGGGCTCATCTCCCGCACCGGCCCACGCCCCGCCGGCTACATCAATCTTCTGTTCAACCTGTTGGCGTTCCTGCACAGCCTCGCGGCCTGGATCGCCTTCAGCGGCACCCCTCTCACCCGCAGCTGGCCCTGGCTGGATACCGCCGGCCTGTCGATCCGCTTCGACGCCACGATCAACACGCCGGTGCTGATCGCCATGACCATGATCTGCGGCATCCACGTGCTGGCTCAGGTGTATGCGATCGGTTATCTGGAGATGGACTGGGGTTGGCCCCGTTTCTTCGGCTGCCTGAGTGTGTTTGAGGCGGGATTGTGCGCACTTGTGCTCACCGATTCGCTCTTCTTCGCCTATGTGGTGCTGGAGCTGCTCACGCTCGGCACTTATCTGGTGGTGGGCACCTGGTTCAATCAGTCCCTGGTGGTGAAGGGGGCGCGCGATGCCTTCCTCACCAAGCGTGTGGGCGATCTGGTGCTGCTGGCCGGCCTGGTGGCGCTGCTGCCGGTGGCCGGCAGCTGGAACATCAACGCCCTCAATGCCTGGGCCGAACAGGCCACCCCCAGCCCCGGTCTCACCTTGATCCTGCTGGCCCTGATCGCCGGCCCGATGGGCAAGTGCGCCCAGATCCCGCTGCACCTCTGGCTTGACGAGGCCATGGAAGGCCCCTTCCCCTCCACGGTGCTGCGCAACTCCGTGGTGGTGCTGGGCGGGGCCTGGGTGCTGCTGCGGCTCGAACCGCTGCTGTCGGTGAGCCCCACCGTGCAGGCCGTGCTGGTGGTCGTGGGCGGCACCACCGCGCTGGTGGGCGCCCTGATCGCCCTCGCCCAGATCGACATCAAGCGGGCCGTTTCCTTTCTGGTGAGCAGCTGGCTGGGTCTGCTGTTCCTGGCCGTGGGCGCCGGTGCCGGTGACACCGCCTGGCGCATGCTGCTGGTCTATCCGCTGCCGATGGCCCTGGTGCTGCTGGCCCTGGGCACGGTGGTGTCGAGCAACGTGAGCCAGGACCTCACCCAGCTTGGTGGCCTCTGGTCGCGCCGTCCCTTGATGGGCATCGCCTTTCTGGTGGGCGGCGCCGGCCTGGTGGGGCTGCCGCCGCTGGCCGGATTCGGCGCCCTGCGCGCCATGACCGCCAGCCTTTCTGCCAGTCAAGCCCCGCTGCTGCTCACCGCCGTGGTGCTGGTCACCAATGGCCTGATCAGTGCGGCACTGGTGCGGATCTTCGGGCTGATCTGGGGCGGCAAGCCCTCGGTGTTCACCAAGCGCTCCGCCGAAGTGCTCTGGCTGATGGTGCTGCCGGCGATGGTGGCCACCGGCCTGGTGCTGCACCTGCCGATCCTGATCAGTCGTGCCGGCATCGGCGCGGAGTGGGGTCCGATGGCGCTGCCGCTACTCGCCTCCACGCTGCTGGGAATCACGGCCGGGTCGGTGCTCTATCTGTTCTCCACCGAGCACTTGCCCAAGCTGTCCGGCCCCCTGGCCGGGCTGCAGGAGTGGCTGGCCGCCGATCTGCACACCGAAGGCCTCTACCGCCGCACCGTGGTGGGTCTGGTGGCGGCGCTGGCGGCCACCAGCAGCTGGGTCGATCGCATCCTGGTGGATGGCTTCAGCAACCGCAGCGGCGACCTGGCCCTGGAAGGGGCGCGCCGCCTCAGCCTCAGCACCACCGGCCGGGTGCAGGCCTATGCCTTCACCGTGCTGGTGGGGGTGGTGTTGATGGGGCTGTGGATCCTCACCCGCCACACGCCCGCCTTCCTCTCCCTCTGAAGCAGACCATCGAGATCTCCCATGCTGCTCACCCTTCTGCTGCTTCCCCTGGCGGCTGTGCTGCTGCTCTGTCTCGCCCCCTTGCCGGGGCCCTGGCCTCGCCGGGTGGCGGTGTTCGCTCCGGCGGTGCAACTGCTGATGCTGCTGTGGCTGGCGGGCCATCCGGTGCCGGAACTCCGCCAGGCCTGGCTGCCCCAGCTCGGCCTGGAGCTTCACCTGGGCCTGGATGGCCTGTCGCTGCCACTGGCCGGCCTCACCGCCCTGCTCTCCTTCATGGCGGTGTTCGCCACGCCGATCAGCCAGCCGCGGCGGCGCTTCTTCTACGCCATGGTGCTGGCCACCAACGTGGGCCTCACCGGGGCTTTCCTGGCCTGCAACGGCCTGCTGTTCGTGCTGGCCTACGAGATCACGCTGATCCCCACCACCCTGCTGGTGGCGGTGTGGGGGGGTGAGCGGCGTGCCACCGCTGCGATCCGCTATCTGATGTATGGAGCGGTGTCGGGGATGGCGCTGCTGGCGGGCGTGCTGGCCCTGGCCCTGCTCAACCGCAATGGCTTCAGCTTCGCCTACGCCGACATGGCCAAGGCGGTGCTGCCCGAGGGCGCCAGCCGCTGGATCCTGGCCCTGCTGTTGCTCGCCTTCGGCCTCAAGATGCCGATCTTTCCGCTGCACGGCTGGCAACCGCTCACTTACAGCCAGGCCTCCACGCCCGTGGCCATGCAGCTCGCCGGTGTGGTCTCGAAGCTGGGGGCCTACGGCCTGCTGCGCTTCGGCATCGGCATGCTGGGCGACACCTGGGCCGAGTGGTCGCCGTGGATTGCTGTGGTGGGCATGGTCAGCGCCCTCTACGGCGCCCTCAATGCCATCGCCCAGACGGACATGCGTCGCCTGGTGGCCTTCAGTGCCCTGGGCCACATGGGCCTGCTGGTGCTGGCGCTGGCCGCAGCCACGCCGTTGAGCCTGCAGGGGGCGATTGCCCAGATCCTCGCCCAGGGCATGATTGTGGCCCTGCTGTTCTGTCTGGTCGGCAAGATCGAGGCGAAAACGGGCACCACCGAGATCGCCGCTCTCTCCGGCCTGATGAACCCCAGCCGGGGCCTGCCCTTCACCCTGGGCCTGCTGCTGCTGGCCCTGATGGCCGCGGCAGGTGTGCCTGGCCAGGCCGGCTTCCTGGCGGAGATGGTGGTGTTCCAGGGCAGCTGGCCGGTGTTCCCGCTGCCCACGCTCGGCTGCATCCTGGCCTCGGGCCTCACCGCTGTGTATGCGGTGCGCCTGTTCAACCGGGTGGGCTTCGGCCGCCTCGACAACAAGACCGCCGACTACGTGAGCACCACCTGGGTGGAGCGGCTGCCGGCCCTGGCCCTCTCCTTCCTGGTGATCCTGGCGGGCCTCTGGCCCCAGATCCTGCTGGGCTGGAGCGAAGACACCACCAGCACCCTCGCCCTCTCCCGCCCGCCGATCAACGCCCTGGCGATGGCTGCCCCTCGTGCAGCACTGCCAACGCTCGCCACCCTGCCTGCGCGTGCACTCACCTCGCAGGCACACGCTTCGCAGGCCCTACCTGCCAAGTTCCTGACTTCACTCACGATCCCGGCGCTCCATGCTCCGCTGGCGCCCCTGCACCTGCCCACCCCGCTGGCTCTCCGGCCATGACCGTCACCACTCCCGCCACCGCCCTGCCCCCTTCCACCCACCCCTTCGCTGAGGTGGTGCAGCGGCTCGAAGCCGGCGGCTCGATGCTGCCGGACACGCCGGAAAACCTGATGCAGATCATCGGCATCTACAAGGCCTATGCCGTGCCGATGGATTTCTACTGGCGCGATCTGCTCTACATCGCCGAACGGGTGTTCCTCGATCCCCTGCCGGCCTTCAAGTATTTCCCGAGCCAGGAGTACCTCGACCTGCCCAATTCCTATGCGGGCGACGATTCCAAGCTGCGCATCTGGCGCGGGCCGGCCACGGCCCACCCGGAGCTGCTGGAGTTCATGGAGAAGGGCGAAGCCGGCAAGCTGCCGAAGCTGCTCCATCACCTCTGGCACGACCGCATCAATATGGAGTTCGCGGAGGCCTGCATGGATGCCATGTTCTGGCACCAGGGCATGGGCGGCCGCTTCTACGACTATCTGGAAAGCGACGCCTACAAGGCCAACGCCGAGCGGGCGATCCTCGCTTACTTCAAGGGAAACCCGCTGATGCTTGGCCTGCACAAGCTGTTCCCGGAGATGTTCCTGGAGCAGGTGCGCAAGATGAGCTACTACGCCAATCTTGGCCTCTTCTGGGAGGTGATGGCACCGGTGTTCTTCGAGATGAGCGACATCTACGACGAAGGCGGCTTCTCCGGCGTTCCCGACGCCATGAACTTTCTGGTGAACGGCATCTTTGCAGTGGCGGGGCGGCCGATCTACCACCACGTGTACATCGGCGGCGAATGCATCGAGATCATCCCCAAATCGGAAGGCTTCACCTGGCTGTATGAGGCGGCCCTGCCGTATGTGGAAGCGGTGTTCTATCGCACGGCCCCTTTCCGTGGCACCAAAAGCTACAACGCCCAGGCTGATCAGGTGCCGTCGGAGCAGGCGGATTTCCACTACGGCATCCTTTATGCCGATGTGTTCCCGGTGGGTTCAGCCGGCATCCCGCCCACCCTGCTGATGCAGGACATGCTCCACTTCCTGCCGCCCTACCTGGTAGAGCTCTACCGCAACCACAAACGCGGCGAAGACGACATCCTCGTGCAGCTGGGCATCACCTTCCAGCGCTCCATGTACAACGTGACCTCAGCGGTGATCCAGGCGCTGCGCTGCGCCCTGCTGTTCCCCCTTGATGATCCCGATCCGGAGCACCTCAAGGCCAACCGGGCCTTCTTCGAGGCCCAGATGGATCGCTTCCTTCGCCCCGAGGCTCGCCTCCGGGATGTGCAAACCCAGGACTACCGCTAGAGACTCCCAGCCATGGCCAACATCATCGAAACCGCCAAAGGCGCCGGCCTGTTCTCCACCCTGCTCACAGCGGTGGAGGTGGCCGGCCTCACCGCAGCCCTGGAGAGCCCTGGCCCCTTCACGGTGTTCGCCCCGGTGGACGAAGCCTTCGCCGCCCTGCCGCCCGGCACCGTGCAGACCCTGGTGGACAACCCGCCCCAGCTCGCGCGCATCCTCAAGTTCCACGTGCTCGCCGGCGCTCACAGTCGCAGCGAGCTGGTGGATCAGCCCAGCTGGGAGAGCCTGGAGGGTGCCCCGATCCCGATCCGCCGCGCCGAGCCTTTTGAGGTGAAGAATGCCTCCGTGCTCTCCGCCGACATCGTCTGCGACAACGGCATCGTTCACGTGATCAACCGGGTGATGCTGCCGGGCTGAGCCCCAGCCTGCTAAGCAGCGGAGACGCCATGGCGGTGGTCACCAGGGCCATCACCACCATCATTGTGAACAGGGTGGTGCTGATCACGCCCAGGCTCAGGGCCACGTTGAGGATCACCAGTTCGGTGAGCCCGCGGGTGTTCATCAGCCAGCCCACCGCCTCCGCCTGCTGGGCAGGCAAGCCTCCCTGGCGGGCCATCGCCCAGCAGCCGATGAACTTGCCGCCGATCGCCACTCCCAGCACTGCCAGCAGGGCCAGCCACAGCAGCGGCTGATCGAGATCCGCGATCCGGGTGTTGAGGCCGCTGATGGCGAAGAACACCGGCAGCAGCAAGGTGAGCACCAGATCCTCGATGTGCAGCCGCAGGCGGCGCAGCAGCGGGCCGTAGCGGGGCAGGGCCAGGCCGAACAGAAACGCACCGAAGATGTAGTGCACACCGATCCAGTCGGTGATCACGGCCGAGAGAATCGCTCCGGCGAACAGCAACGACACCAGGATCGGGCTCAACTGCCGCTCACGCCGGTAGTGCTCCTGGAGCCGGTGCATCAACGGCCTCAGACCCAGCAGCAGCAGCAGTGCCCAGGCCAGGGTGCCGATCAGCGCCGGCAGGGCGCCCAGTGCCGATCCGGAGCGGGTGAACGACACCACCGCCGCCAGCAGCACCCAGCTCACCACGTCGTCGATCGCGGCGCAGCTGATCACCAGCTGTCCGAGCGGCAGCCCCAGCAGCCCCCGTTCCTTGAGCAGGCGCGACAGCACCGGAAAGGCCGTGATCGCCATCGCCGTGCCCATGAACAACAGGCCCGGCAGGGTGCGATCTCCCGGCAACAGCTCTGGAAGCACGCTCTCCAGGCCTACGGCCAGCAGCACCCCCAGCAGCAGCGGCAGAGCGATGCCCGCCAGCGAGATCCGCGCCGCCAGCCGCATCCGGCCGCGCAGATGCTCCGGGTTCACCTCCAGCCCCACCAGAAACATGAACAGGATCAGGCCCAGCTGCGAGAGCAGGTTGAGCTGGGGCAGCACCGTCGCAGAAAACACCGCCTGCTGCAGCTGGGGTGCCACCGCCCCCAGCAAGGAGGGCCCCAGCACGATGCCGCCCAGGATCTCGCCGATCACCGCCGGCTGATCGAAGCGGGCCAGCAGGCGCCCCAGCAGTTTCGACACCACGATCACCAGGGCCAGAGCCACCAGCACCGCCGACAGGGTGCTCAGTGGCTCGGGCGCGATCACAGCGGCGCGGCTCCGTGCAGCATCCACAAGCCGTGCAGGCCTTCCCAGGCCAGGTAGGCGCTGATCAGCAGGGCAAGCACGCCCACCACCCATTCGGCCCGGTGCACCAGCCAGCCTTCCACCTGCAGCAGCGGCTCGCGGATGCCGCCACCGGTGGCGATCCAGGCCAGCGGCGGCAGCAGCAGCAGCGAGCTGGCCACCAGCACGAACACACCGGTGAGCTCCAGATCGCGGCTCACCCCCGGCTGGTTCACCAGCAGCAGGCCCGCTTCCTTGAGATAGAACACCAGGTTTTCCGGCGTGAGCAGGGCGCTGGTGGCACCGATCAGCACCAGCAACGGCGTGCGCACATCGGGCAGCTGGTTGAGCAGCTTCACCGCCATGCCCTCGTGGCCGAGCTCGGCCGCCGGGGTGAGCTGGAACAGGCCGATGCCCAGCAGGGCCACCGCCCCCACCAGGTCAATCGCCACCTGCCCCTGCTCGCCGTGGTTGAGGGCCAGGGAAAAGCGATCGCCCACCAGCATCAGGGCGAGGATCGCCAGGCCGTTGGCCATCGCCCAGCCGCTCACGTAGGCGAAGGAGCGCCGCAGCGGGAAAGGGCCCAGCAGCAGCAGCGCCACCACGGCGATGTGCAGCGGGCTGAAGGCGATCCCGAAGCCGAACAGCGACGACTGGCTGAACAACGCCCCAGGGCTGAGGTGGGCGGTGGGGGCGATCAGAGCAGGAAGGAGCAAGGAAACAGAGGTGATGGGATCGAGCGGTCTGAACGCGCTGCTGCCGAGGGTAGGGAGATTCCGGCGGGCCCAGAGTGGGATCGCTGCGGGCTCAAGCTGGGATCAGAGCTGGATCAGTGCAGGGTCAGAGATAGAAGCCCACGGTGGTGACCACGCGGGTGCCGCCGTTGCGCAGGGCCCGGCGCAGATTCAGTGCCGATTGGTTGTGCAGCAGCTTCTCCCAGGGGCGGCGCGTGACGTACACGGGCAGCACCACGGTGCAGAAGCTGGTGGGATCTTTGTTGTGCTCCGCTTCGAAGCGGTGCACGAAGGAGGTGATCGGATCCACCAGCGAGCGGTAGGGGGAGGGCAGCACCACCAGGCGCACCTGGGGCAGCCGCTGGCGCCATTGCTGGCGGAAGTTTTCGGCTCCGCTGCCATCGAGATCCACATGCACCGCCACCAGTGGGCCGGCGATGCTGCGGGCGTAACGCACGGCATCGGCGCTGCCGCGGTTGAGTGCGCCCACCATCACCACCACCGGAGTGCCGCCCTGGGCGGGGGCCGGCGGCAGGCTGAGCGGGGCGTCAGGGTTGAGATCGAGGCGGCGGGCCATGCGGCCGTAGTGGGTCTTGATCGCCAGAAACAGGCTCACCAGCAGCGGCACGCCCACCACCACCAGCCAGGCCCCCTCGGAGAACTTGCTGAACAGCAGCACGCCGCAGACCAGCCCGGTGACCAGGCAGCCCAGCCCGTTCACCAGCGCCTTGCCTCGCCAGCCCTCGGCGCTGCTGCGCCCCCTCCACCAGTGCATCACCATCCCGGCCTGCGAGAGCGTGAAGCTGGCGAACACCCCCACGGCATACAGCGCGATCAAGCGGGTGACGCTGCCGTCGAACACCAGCAACAGCACCGCCGCGAAGCTGCTCAGCAGCACGATGCCGTTGGTGAACACGAGCCGGTCGCCGAGGGAAGCCAGCTGGCGGGGCATGAAGCCGTCCTGGGCCAGGAAGGCGGCCAGGCGGGGAAAGTCGGCGAAGGCGGTGTTGGCGGCCAGCAGCAGGATCAGCAGGGTGGCGAGCTGCAGCAGCAGCAGCAGTGGCCCATTGCCGAAGATGCGCTCCCCCAGCTGATAAAGCAGGGTGGGGCCGGTGTCCTGCGCCACCAGCCCCAGCTCGGTGGCCAGGGCGCTGATGCCGCTGAACATCAACGCCAGCAGGATCACCATCACAGTGAGCACGCGGCGGGCATTGCGCCACTCCACCGGCTTGAAGGCCATCACGCTGTCGCTGATCGCCTCGATGCCGGTGAGGGCGGCGCAGCCGGAGCTGAAGGCGCGCATCAGCAGCACCGGCCCCAGTGCCGCCAGCGTGGTGCCGTGCTCGCTGGTCAGCAGCCGGCTCTGCTCGGCCAGCGGCTGAGCGATGAGCGACCCCTGGCCCCATTGGATCAGGCCAGCCACCACCAGCGTGAACACCGTTCCCATGAACAGAAAGGTGGGCAGGCTCAGCAGCCGGGCCGTGGAGCGCACACCGCGCAGGTTGGCGAGCATCAGCAAGCCCACGGCCACCAGGCACAACGGTTCGCGCAGGGCGTCGAGGCCGGGGAAATAGGAGGTGAGCGCGGCGATGCCGGCGGCTGTGCTCACCGCCACGGTGAGTGTGTAGTCGATCGACAGGGACGCGGCGGCGCACAGGCCGGGGATCACGCCGAGGTTGTCGTGCGACACCCGGTAGGAGCCACCCCCATGGGGATAGGCCTTGATGGTTTGCCGGTAGCTGATCGCCACCACCAGCATCAGCGCCACGATCAAGCCTGTGATCGGCAGCGTGAACTGCAGAGCGGCGGCCCCGGCCATGCCCAGCACCAGCACGATCTCCTGGGTGGCATAAGCCACCGAGGAGAGGGCGTCAGAGCTGAGGATGGCGAGAGCTTCGGCGTTGGTGAGCCGTTCCTCGGCGTGGGCGCTGGTGGGAAGCGGGGCTCCGATCAGCAGGCGTCTGAGCGACTGGGTGCCTGATCCGCGTGGATCGTTGCTCAAGGGTCGGCTCAGACGCTTTCAGACGATGATCGTACGCTCAGGTTTGGAGGAGAGCGTTAGATCGCGGCCGCTCCTGTTTCCGAGGTGCGGATGCGCACCACAGCCTCCACAGGCAGCACGAAGATCTTGCCGTCGCCGATTTCACCGGTGCGGGAAGGGCCTGTGATTGCGGCGATCACGGTGTCCACCTTGTCGTCTTCGACGACCACTTCCACCTTCACCTTGGTGATGAATTCAATGGTGTATTCCGCACCGCGATAGGTTTCCACCTGGCCCTTCTGTCTGCCGAAGCCACGCACATCGGTGATGGTCATGCCGATGATTCCGGCATTCACCAAGGCTGTTTTCACATCATCGATTTTGGTGGGCCGGATGATCGCTTCGATTTTTTTCATGGTGAATTCAGTAAGGCGGTGATGAAGGGACTGGTGGGTGCCCACCCAACGGCCAACGGCAGAAAGCGATGGCCACAGCGGTTAAGTGCCCGGGAGGAGCTGACTCAGCCGCTGGTTGGGGTTTGGGCTGAAAGAAGCCAGGCCTGAGCTTAGGCAGGTTCTGGCCAATTGTGCAAAGCTACCAAATAAATTCTAATTCGTCATTGGCTCGTAGGCTTCCTCTCCGTGGCAAACGATGTCCACGCCACGCTCTTCATCGTCAGGCTCAAGGCGCAGCCCACAGCTGGCTTTCACGACGTAGAGAATGATGGCGGTACCGATGCCAACGAAGGCATAGGTGAGAATTGTGGCCTTGAACTGAGCAATGAACAGGCCGAAGTTTCCGCTTTCGGCGAGGATTCTGGCGGAAAGGGGGAAGTAATCCTCAGGAACGAGCACGCTGGCGGCCAGCAGGCCAGTGAGCAGGGCTCCCACGGTTCCGCCGACGCCGTGCACCATGAAGGTATCCAGGGAGTCGTCAAATTTGATGGCGGATTTGATCTGGATGGCGATGAAGCACGCCGCCGCGGTCAGCGCCCCGAACAGCAGGGAGGTTCCGATCGTCACGAAGCCGGCCGCTGGGGTGATTCCCACCAGGCCCGCCACGGCTCCTGTGGCTGCGCCGACGGCGGTGGGCTTGCCCCCTTTGAACCATTCGATCAGGCACCAGGTGAGCATGCCGGCCGATGCGGATGTGGAGGTGGTAACGAAACACAGGCCAGCTCCTGCAGCGGCGAAATAGCTGGCGCCGTTGAAGCCGAACCAGCCGAACCACAACAGGCCTGCACCGAGAAGAATGAACGGCACGTTGTGCGGTGGGCGCGTGGCATCGGGAAAGGCGTTGCGTGGTCCGACGATCGCCGCGGCAACCAGAGCGGCTACGCCTGAGGCGATGTGCACCACTGTTCCACCGGCAAAATCGATGGCGCCAATCGAGCCGAGCGGTCCGATGAAGCCACCGCCCCAGACCATGTGGGCCATCGGGCAGTAAATGAACACACTCCAGAGCAGGGTGAACCAGAACCATGCCTTGAAGCTGATCCGTTCCACGAGCGCACCACTGATCAGCGCCGGGGTGATGATGGCGAACATGCCCTGAAACAGAGCAAAACTGGTGGCGCTGATCGCGAAGCCATCGGCCAGAGGTGCATCACCCAATGGACCTCCAACTCCATTCATCATGAAGAACTCCAGGCCGCCGATGAACGGACTTTTGAAGCCCACACCGAAGGAAAGGCTGTAGCCGATCACCACCCAAAGAACACCGACAAGCCCCATCATGAAGAAGCTCATCATCATCGTGTTGAGCACATTCTTGGCGCGGGTGAAGCCTCCGTAGAAGACGGCAAGGCCCGGTGTCATCAGCAACACGAGGGCGGAACCCATCAGCATCAACAGGGTGTCGGCGCCGTTGGTGGGAACTTTGGTCAGAGCGGCATGGGCCGATCCCGCCATCAGGGGCAACAGGCCAGCTCCCGCGGCCAGCAGGAACACGCCCAGGCGACGCAGCTGAGGCTGCTGAATGCCAGCGAACAGATTTGCTCGGAAGTGATCGAAGGTTTCAAGGGCAGACACGCTACCCCCTGAGCTTGCACGTCGTGTCATCGGCAACAGCCCATCCGGGTAGGACCTGAAAAGCTTGTGCCTCCCGATCCGCGTATCCCGTAGCAAGGGCAACGGAACACCCCAAGCACAGGCGAACCGTGACACGGCTCCCGGCGGCCAGCCGCACGGGCAGCTGGGGTGTACGTGGCGCATCACTCAGATCGTGATGGGCCAGTCGCCACGCTCCCGGGGCCGGGCGCTGCTGGGGCGCTCCCTGGCGGAGAAGCTGCAGCAGCGGCTGCTGGGCCGCCATGTGGATCTGCACCTGATCGCCGATGAGCCAGGTTCCCCGCTTAAGCCGGCGACTTAGTGTTGTTTGCTTGCTGGACGGGCGATCACCCTGACGAACCTTTCCCGGAGCGAGACGTCTCCTGTGTCATTCCGCGCTGCCGCCCGCTACTGGCTGGAGCTGGGAATGATCAGCTTCGGGGGGCCGGCCGGTCAGGTGGCGCTGATGCACAGCGAGGTGGTGGAGCGGCGCCGCTGGCTCTCGGAACGGCGCTTTCTGCATGCGCTCAACTACGCCATGGTGCTGCCGGGGCCGGAAGCGCAGCAACTGGCCACCTACATCGGCTGGCTGATGCACGGCATCCCCGGCGGGCTGGTGGCAGGCAGCCTGTTCATCCTGCCCTCGCTGCTGCTGCTGATCACGCTGGCGGCGATCTACGCGATCTGGGGGCAATTGCCTCTGCTGGCCGCGGTGTTCTGGGTGCTCAAGCCGGCCGTGACGGCGATTGTGATCCAGGCGGCCTGGCGGCTGGGCCGCCGCACCCTGCACAACAGCGTCCTGCTGGCCATCGCGGTGCTGGCCTTTGCTGGCCTCACCCTGCTCACGTTGCCGTTTCCGTTGATCATCGCCGCGGCGGCCCTGCTGGGTTGGCTCGGCGGCCGTTGGCGGCCCGAGATGTTCAGCCCGCCCGCGCGAGCCGGTCATGGCCACACCTCCGCCGTTGCAGGGCTGGTGCAGCCCACGGCCGAGCGGCCCCCGCTGCATGGCGACACCACTCCAACCCCAGATCACGCCCGCTTCGATCGCCGCCGCCTAGCGCTGATCCTGTTGGCCGGTCTTGTGGCGCTGGCGCTGCCGCTGGCGGCGGTGACCGTTTTCGGTGGCTGGGATGGGCTGCTCGCCACCATGGCCCGCTTCTTCAGCCGCGTCGCCCTGCTCAGCTTCGGTGGTGCCTATGCGGTGCTTCCCTATGTGGCTCAGGGGGCGGTGGAGCACTACCAATGGCTGGGCGCCGATCAGATGATCGACGGTCTGGCCCTGGGTGAAACCACACCGGGGCCCTTGATCATGGTGGTGACCTTCGTGGGCTTCATGGGCGGCTGGAACACGGCCACCGCCAGCCTCAGCGATGGGGCCAGCCCCCTGCTCCTGGCGGTGCTGGCGGCCCTCACGGTCACCTGGTTCACCTTCCTGCCGTCTTTTCTGTTCATCCTGGCGGGCGGGCCCTTGGTGGAAGCCAGCCGCGAGGACATCCGCCTCAGCGGGCCACTCACCGCGATCACCGCCGCGGTGGTTGGCGTGATCGCCAACCTGGCGGTGTTCTTCGCCGGGCATGTGCTCTGGCCCGATGCCGTCAGTGGACGGCTCGACTGGGGCGCCCTGCTCGTGATCGTTGCAGCCACCTTTGCACTCCTGGTTGGACGCTGGTCGGCGTTGCAGGTGATCGGCGCGGCCGTGGTGATCGGTGTGGCGCGGCTGCTGGCCAGCTGGGCCGGGCTGCTGGGCTGAAGCGTTTCAGAGGATCTGGGCCAGGAACTGACGGCTGCGTTCGTGCTGGGGGTTGGTGAAGAAGGTGGTGGGGGCTGCTTCCTCCACGATCTGCCCCTCCGACATCAGCACCACCCGGTGCGCCACCTCGCGTGCAAAGCCCATTTCGTGGGTCACCACCACCATCGTCATGCCGTCGGCGGCGAGGGCGCGCATCACCTCCAGCACCTCCCCCACCATCTCCGGATCAAGGGCGCTGGTGGGTTCGTCGAACAGCAGGATGCGGGGTTCCATGCAGAGCGAGCGCGCGATCGCCACCCGCTGCTGCTGGCCGCCGGAGAGCTGGCCGGGATACTTGCCCGCCTGCTCGGCGATGCCCACCCGCTCCAGCAGTCCCAGGGCCTGGGCCTCCACCTCGGCCCGCCGCCGCTTGCGCACCACCACCGGCGCCAGGGTGAGGTTCTCCAGCACCGTGAGATGGGGGAAGAGATTGAACTGCTGGAACACCATGCCGGTGTCGCAGCGGATCGCATCGATGTTGCGCAGGTCGTTGGAGAGGGCGATGCCATCGATCGTGATCGAGCCCTCCTGGAAGTCTTCGAGGGCGTTGAAGGTGCGGATGAAGGTGCTTTTGCCCGAGCCCGAGGGCCCCATGATCACCACCACCTCGCCGCGGCTCACGCTCAGATCCACGCCGCGCAGGGCATGGAAGCCGTTGGGGTACCACTTCTGGACCCCGCGGGCCTCGATCATCGGCTGACTGGCGGTCATGGTCAGGTGGGGGAATGGGAAGGATCGAGGCGGCGCTCCAGGGCCCGGCTGCCGAGGCCGAGGGCGGCGCAGCAGCACCAGAACAGCACCGCCAGGGTGAGATACACCTCGGCGTTCTTGCCGAGGAATTCAGGGTTGGCCATCACCGTACGGGCGGTGCCGAGCAGATCGAGCAGGCCGATCAACGACAGCAAGGTGGTGTCCTGCAGCAGTGAGATGAACTGCCCCACCGTGGCGGGCAGGGCGATGCGCAGGGCCTGGGGCAGCACCACATGCCGCAGGGCCTGCGGCACCGACAGCCCCAGGGAGCGGGCGGCCTCCAGCTGACCGACGGGCACTGCCGCCAGGCCGGCGCGCACGGCTTCCGCCAGATAGGCCCCGCAGAAGAAGGTAAGCACCCAGGCGGCCCGCCAGACGCGGTCGGGTGCCCAGCCGCCGGGAAGCATGTAGCCGAGGATGTTCTGCCCCAGGAACAGCAGGGTGATCAGCGGGGCACCGCGGATGAACTCGATGTAGAGCACCGAGCTCCAGCGCAGCAGCGGCAGGGTGCTGCGGCGGCCCAGGGCCACCACGATGCCGATCGGGAAGCTGAGCAGGATGGCGAAGCTGGCCATCAGCAGGGTGAGCAGCAGGCCGCCCCACTCCGATGGCGGCACGCGCGGAACACCCAGCCCGCCGGCGATCAGCACCATGCCGAACAGGTAGAGCGCCGGCCAGAACAGGGGCAGAAAGCGCAGCAGGCGGCGCGGCACCAGCCGCCCCCACTGCCCCGACACCCCCCGCAGCACCAGCAGCAGCGCCGTGATCGCCCACCAGCGCAGCTGCAGCTGCAGCGGCAGCTTGAGCGCAGCCGGCAGCCAGGCGGCCAGAAAGGCCAGCACGGCGATGGCCACCAGATCATTGACGGGCCAGAGGGTGCCGGTGCGATCGGCGCGCGGATGGCTGCGCAGCAGGCCCCAGCTCAGGCCGATCGTGGCCGCCGCCAGGGTCACCAGCAGCCACAGGCGCCATTGCTGCGGCAGCGGGTAGCGCCCCACGGCGAACAGGGTGGTGTTGGCCTGGATCACCGCCCATTGGGCCTGGCGGAAGGCCCAATGCCACAGGCCCACCGCGGCAGCCAGCAGGGCAGCGAGCAGCACCACGCTGATCGCCCCGTCGAGCGGAGTGGCGAACAGCTCCTCACGCAACGCCCCGCGCCAGCTGCGGCGGGCGGAGGGGGGAGCGGGCCGAGGCGGTAGCAGCGGCGTAGAGGAGGAGGAGGTCATCAGCGCTCGCGAATCTGCACCAGTTGGTTGACGCCGTTCATCAGCACCGAAATCACCAGATCGATCAGCAGATAGGCGCCGAGCAGCAGCAGGAACACCTCCAGGGCGCGGCCCGTCTGGTTGAGGGTGGTTTCAGAGACGGAATAGAGATCGGCGTAGCCCACAGCCACCGCCAGGGCGGAGTTCTTGGCCAGGGAGATGTATTGGCTGTTGAGCCCTGGAACGATCACCCGCAGGGCCTGGGGCAGCACCACCGTGCGCATCGTGGCGCTCCAGTGCAGGCCCAGAGAAGTGGCCGCTTCCCACTGCCCGCGCGGCACCGCGGCGATGCCGCCGCGCACCACCTCGGCCACGAAGGCGCCGGTGTAGGTGATGAGGCCGGTGATCAGGGCCGAGAACTCCACCGACAGGCGCAGCGGCGCCTGCCAGACGTCCTTCACCAGGGTGGGCCCCTGCCAGCGGAACCCCTCGGCGAACCAGGCCAGATACAACCCCGATTTGGAGAGCACCACGCCAGGGAGCTGCAGGGCCGCCGTGCTGTTCGGCAGCGCCAGGAACACCACGAAGTACCAGAACAGCAGCTGCAGCAGCAGGGGGATGTTGCGGATCACCTCCACATACACCCGCGCCAGGCGGCGCAGCAGCCCATTGCCGCTGAAGGCGGCCATGCCCACCGCCGTGCCCAGGAGCGTGGCTCCCACCAGGCCCACCACGATCGCCCGCAGGCTGTTCACCAGCCCCACCAGCAGCACGCGCCAGTAGGGCATGGAGGCATCGAAGGGGATGAGGCTTTCGGCCACATCGAAGCTGGCGGGTTGCCCGAGCCAGCGCCAGGTGAGCAGCAGCCCGGCGGCGGTGAGGTTCCGCACCAGGTTGCCCATCAGCAGGGCGATCACCACCAGGATCGCCAGCCCCACAGCCCCCTGGACCAGCCAGGGAACCACGCGCCGATCCCGCCACCAGGGAACCCGCTGGATGTCGCTCATCGCGCGGTGCTCAACGGAAGGGCGGGGAGTAGATCAGCCCACCGTCTTTCCACTGCCGGTTCTCGGCCCGCTCGAGCTTGAGCGGGGAGCCAGTGCCCACATTGCGCTCGAAGATCTCGCCGTAGTTGCCCACCGCAGCGATCGCCTTGGGCACGAAATCCGCCGGCAGGCCCAGCTGCTTGCCGAAATCCCCCTCCACGCCGAGGAAACGGCGCAGGTCGGCCAGGTTGGTGTTGGCCTTGGCTTCCGCCACCTTGGCGGCCACGTTGGCCTGGGTGATCCCCAGTTCCTCCGCCTGGAACAGGGCGAAGACGGTCCAGCGCAGGGCATCGGCCCAGGCGGGATCACCGTTGACGGTGGCGGGGGTGAGCGGTTCCTTGCTCATCACTTCCGGCAGCAGGATGTGGGCATCAGGCTGCGGAAAGCTGCTGCGCTTGGCGGCCAGCTGGGAACGGTCGCTGGTCACGGCCACGCAGCGGCCGCCCAGGTAGGCGGCGTAGGTCTGATCGCCGGTCTGGAACTTGAGCGGGGTGTAGGCGATGCCCTGCTCGCGCATGCGATCGGCCAGGTTGAGCTCGGTGGTGGTGCCGCTCTCCACGCAGATCGGCTTGCCGGCCAGATCCTTGAGGGTCTTGATGCCGCTGGCCACCGGGGCCATCAGGCCCTGGCCGTCATAGAAGGTGGTGGGACCAAAGGAAATGCCGTTGCCGCCGGCCGAATCGCGGCTCAGGGTCATGGTGGTGTTGCGGGCCAGCATGTCCACCTCGCCGCTGGCCAGGGCCGCGAAGCGCTCACTGGAGTTGAGGTCGCGGTATTCTACCTTCGACGGATCGCCGAGCACGGCGGCGGCCACCGCCCGGCAGGTGTCGGCATCCAGCCCGCTGTAGGTGCCGTCGGGGCCGAGGAAGCTGAAGCCCGGCAGCTTGCCGTCGACGCCGCAGACCAGCTTGCCGCGGCTGCGGATCGTGTCCATCTTCTGGCTCTGCACCCCTTCGCCGCCGCCGCCGTCGTTGGCGCAGCTGGTAAGAAGCAAGGACAGCACCACCGGAGCCGCCGCCAGCAGGGAGCGCAGACGCGACCCCTGAAGACGTGAAGGCTGCAGGCGCGATGGTTGCAGGCGCGGTGATCGCAGCTGAAGCATCAGGGGCTGTGGCGAAGTGAGCGCAGTTTGCCAGCAGGACACAAGGAGTGCCGGTCACAACGCCCACACGTTGCACGACCGCTCTCCATCCCCTCAGACGAGGGCGATGATGGCGTTCAGGTCCGGGCCTGGGTCGCCGTTTGATGTCCGTTTCCTCCGCTGCGCCGCAGCCGGCTTCCCCTTCCCTGGTGATCCGCCGCCCGGACGACTGGCACGTGCATCTGCGCGACGGCCCCCTGCTCAACGCGGTGGTGGCGGCCACGGCGCGGGCGTTCGGGCGGGCGATCGTGATGCCCAACCTGAGCCCGCCGATCACCACAGCGGCGATGGCCGAGGCCTACCGCCAGCGGATCCTGGCCGCCCTGCCGCCCGGCAGCCGCTTCCAGCCGCTGATGACCGCCTACCTCACCGACACGATCGATCCGGCGGAACTGGAGCGGGGCCATGCGGCCGGCATCTTCACGGCCGTGAAGCTCTATCCGGCCAACGCCACCACCAATTCGGCCCACGGCGTGACCGACATCGCCAAGCTCACGCCCGTGTTCGACACGCTGGAGCGCATCGGCATGCCGCTGCTCCTGCACGGTGAGGTCACCGACGCGGAGATCGACATCTTCGATCGCGAAGCGGTGTTCATCGAGCGGCACCTGCAGCCGCTGCTGGAGCGTTATCCCCGCATGCGGGTGGTGCTCGAGCACATCACCACCAGCGAAGCGGTGGCCTTCGTGGAGAGCCAGGCGGGCGGCGACAACCCACGCCTGTGCGCCACGATCACCCCCCACCACCTGCAGCTCAACCGCAACGCGATGTTCAGCGGCGGCATCTGGCCCGACTTCTACTGCCTGCCGGTGATCAAGCGGGAACGGCACCGCCTGGCCCTGCGCCGTGCCGCCGTCTCCGGCAACCCCTGCTTCTTCCTCGGCACCGATTCCGCCCCCCATCGCCGCTCCGCCAAGGAGGCGGCCTGCGGCTGCGCGGGCATCTTCAATGCGCCCCATGCGTTGGAGAGCTACGCCCAAGTGTTCGAACAGGAGGGGGCGCTGCACCGGCTCGAAGCCTTCGCGTCGCTCTACGGCCCCCGCTTCTACGGCCTGCCGCCCCACGAGCAGACCGTGGAACTGCGCCGCGAGCCGGTGCCGGTGCCACGGCGCCTGGAGCTGGCCGATGGCAACGGCGGTGTGGAGGTGCTGGTGCCGTTCCACGCCGGCCAGACCCTGCCCTGGCGCCTGGTCGACTGAGGGCGTGGGAGCTGGGGGCAGGGAGCTGGGGGGGGCTGAGGGCTGTCCTGCAGAGCCGCCCTGCAGACCCGTCCTGAAGAGCCATGCTGCAGACCCGTGCTGCGGGAGTGATCGCTCAGCCCTTCTCTCAGCCCGGCGAGACCGTGTGCGGATCGACTGAGGGTGGTTCGGCGTCGCCGGCGGGATCGGGGCTGAGGTTGAGGAAACGGCAGACCATCGGAAGCGTGAGGCCCTGCAGCAGCAGGTTCAGCACCACCACGATGAAGATGGTGCTCTGGCAGTCGCGGGCGAGTGCTTCCACCTGAGCCGGGTCAATACCGCGCAGGCGTGGAATGGAGGCCACCAGTTCATAGGAGAGGGCCAGCGGCACCGCCCCTCGCAAGCCGCACCAGCTGATCAGCAGCGTTTCTCGAAATCTGAAGGGGGATTGGGCTTGAAAGATCAGCACGCTGAAGGGCCGGGCGATCAGCATCAGGCCCGCGGCCGTGAGCAGACCCGCCGGCAGGGAATCCACGAGGTCGGCGGGATGCACCAGCAGACCGAACACCAGAAACACGCAGATTTCGGTCATGGTGTTGAACGGCAACAACACCTCCTGCAGAGTTACATGCGTGATATCCGGCAGGCGATAGCTCATGTTGGTCAGGAACAAGCCGCAGATGTAGATGGCAATCAGCCCGGAGGCACCCAGGTAGAACGCCGTGCCATACACAACGAAGGCGATCGACACCGCCACGACCAACAGCTGGGAGCGCTCGCTCACCAGATGATTGATCACGAAGATCGCCAGATAACCGAAGATGAAGCCCAGCAGCAGGCCACCGGAGAGCTGCTGAACAAACTTGCGCAGCTCATTGAGTGCGGTGGCCTGCAGGCTGACCGGACCCGTGCCGACTTCTGAGGTCACGAACAGTCCAACCACAAGTCCGAAGAAGAGCAGGGCTGAGGGATCGTTCACCGATGATTCAAACTCCAGCAGATGCCGCAGCCGTTCGGGCACCTTGTTCTGAATGTCTCGCAGCACGCTCAAGGTGGCGCCGGCATCGGTGGAGCCGAGGCAGGCGGCGGTAAGCAGAGCCGCGCCGAAGGGCATGCTGCCAGACAGGTTGATGGGATCAGCCGTTGCATTGGACAGCCACCAGATGAATGCCCCCAGCAACAGGGAGGAGGCCAGCACACCACCCACGGCCAGCAGAATTCCCCCAGCAACAGGGAGGAGGCCAGCACACCACCCACGGCCAGCAGAATTCCATACTTGAGAAATCCACGAATCGCGATCAGATCCGTTTTCAGGCCCGCATAGAACAGCAGCAATGCCAGGCACAGCACATGGAAGTTTTCAGCCTGAGCATGGGTGATGTTCAAGGTGGTGATGTTGATGCTCAGCCCGAGCAGAAGCACACCAAGGATCGCCGGAATCCCCACCTTCACCGAAAAGCGGCTGATTGCCAGGGTGCCGATGAACACCACTCCGACGAACAGCAGTTGCTGCTGATAGGGAATGGCGTTGAGGCTGTGTTGCACCGCTCCTCCCACATCTGCCTCCAGCTCCTGCACCGCTGCTGGTGTCGTCGACGTGGCCAGGATGTGGGCGGCCAGCGTGCCGGCGGCCGTGGCCATGGGGATCAGCTGCGTGCCCATTCCCTCCAGCAATGGCCAGGTGAGCATCGGAGTTCAGCCCTCGGAATGCACGCCACCGCCGCCCAGCAGGCTGGCCTGGTCGCTGTTGAGCCGGCCGGCGGCCATAAGCACGCTCGTGATGCGCGGGATCATCAGCACCGCATGGGTGCGGTAGCCCGCGTCCGCCAGCCGTTGGCGAGCCTGGCCGCCATGGTCGATGAACACCACCACATCGCGCACCACCAGGCCCGAGGCTTCCAGCTTGCCGATCCCCTCCAGCACGCTGCCGCCGGTGATCAGGATGTCGTCGACCACCACCACGGTTTCGCCCTCGTTGAAGTCGCCCTCGATCAACCGCCTTGCTCCATGGGCCTTCACTTCCTTGCGGGGGTAGATCAGCGGCAGGTGCAGCTTCAGCGACAGGCCGGTTGCGGTGGGCAGCGATCCGTAGGGAATGCCGGCGATCCGATCGAACCGCAGCCCTTCCAGCTGGCCGGCGTAAGCATGCAGCACCCGGTGGAAAAGATTGGGGTCGGAGATGATCTGGCGCAGATCGATGTAGTAATTGAAGACGGCGCCGGAAGCCTGCACGTACTCACCGAACAGCAGGCAGCCCACGTCAAACAGTTCCACGATCAGCTCATCGAGCGGATCGACGCTGCTGACACGGCTGGTGCGCCCTGCCCCCTCACCCTTCGCACGGCCGCTCCCGGTGCCGGCGGCGTCTGCGTTGCGCCCGGCGTCACGCCCGCTTGAGCTGCGCGCGGCGCCGTTGCCCGCTGCGTTCTGCGCCGAAGCCTTCCCCTTCGTGCCGGCGCGGGTACCGGCGGCGCTGGAGGCGGCGGCGTTGAGCGGGCCACCCCCGCTGTTGCCAGCGCCAGCACCAAGGGACGCACCCTCCTCCCCATCGCTCTCAAGGGAAGCAGCGGCCGCGCCCGTCTCCGGCGCCGGCAGCCATAGGTCACAGCGGTCGGCCACGTTGCTGAGCCAGCGGTGCCGCATGGTTTCGATCTGGGTGCGCAGGGCGCTGGTGCCGGCCGCCATGCCTTTCTCCACCAGCAGGTGCTGGGGGAGGGGCAGCAGCAGGCCGTCGCCGGAGGCATTCAGGCCCGCCTGCAGCAGAGCTTCCAGCCGCTCCTCCTGCTCCCACAGGCTGCGCAGGATCAGAAAGCGCTCCGGTGCCTCGCTGCGCACCCGCGCCAGCACCGCTGGATCACTGGTGCCCACCTCCAGCAGCAGCTGCTCGGCGGTGGCCCACAGCTGGCTTTCGCGCACCACCGTTGTGTAGAGCGGCCGATCTTCGTCGGGGTGGTGCTGAAACACCCGGGCGCCGGGGTTGGAGCTGTGGCAGGTGATCACCACGGCCCGGTCCGGGTAGAGCAGGAACGGGGCGACGATGTCCTGGCCGGCCAGTGGCGAGAGGGTGAGCGCATCGGCCCCCAGCTCGCGGAACACGTACTGGGCCAGTGCCGAGGAGGTGTTCAGATCGCCGTGCTTGGCATCCAGGATCAGCGGCATGTCGCGCGGCACCAGCTCGCGCACTTCATGCAGCAGCTCGATACCGATCGGCCCGAGCGCCTGGTAGAAGCCAAGGCTCGGCTTGTAGGCGCAGACGTGATCACCGGTGGCGTCGATCACCGCCTTGATCCAGCGCCGTGCCTGAGCCAGGAACGAGCCGCTGGAGGGGTGATGGCGGGTCCAGGTCTGCAGCATCTCCGGGTTGGGATCCAAACCGGTGATCAGCAGCGACTGGCGGCTCGCCATCGCATCGGTGAGTTTGACGAAGAAGTTCATCGTTCTGCGGTCAGCATGGCAGCGTGCGCGGATCTGGCAGCCTTTCTGCAGCCGCAACGGCGGTCGGCCGGTCGAGCGGCCCCGTCGGTGCATCGGTCAGCCGGAGCGGTTCATGCGGCTGATCCAGTCGGCGGAGATCTCTTTCGGGCACACGGCGGCGCACTCCAGCTGATTGCTGCAGCTGCCGAAGCCCTCCGCCGCCATGGCGGACTGCAGGGCGGCGGAGCGCCGCTGCCGCTCCGGTTGCCCCTGGGGCAGCAGGGATAGATGGCCCAGCTTGGCGGCCACGAACAGGCTGGCGGAGGCGTTGGGGCAGGCGGCCACGCAGGCGCCGCAGCCGATGCAGCTGGCGGCGGCGAAGGCCTGCTCCGCCTGCTCGCGGCCCACCAGCAGGGCATTGGCCGCCGGTGCGCTGCCCGTGTTCACCGACACGTAGCCGCCGGCCGCGAGTATCCGGTCGAAGGCGGAGCGGTCGACGCTGAGGTCCTGCTGCAGGGGAAAGGCCCGGGCGCGCCAGGGTTCGAGCGTGAGCGTGTCGCCATCGCGGAAGTGGCGCAGGTAGAGCTGGCAGACGCTGGTGGCGCGCTGGGGGCCGTGGGCCTGGCCGTTGACCATGAAGCCGCAGGCGCCGCAGATGCCCTCGCGGCAATCGTGATCGAAGCTCACCGGCCGCTCACCGGCCATCAGCAACTGTTCGTTCAGGCGATCGAGCGCCTCCAGCAGCGAGAGATCGGGGCTGAGTTTCTCCAGCACGTAGCTCACGAAGGCGCCGGGCTGCTGCGGGCTCTCCTGACGCCAGAGGCGCAGCGTGAGCCGGAGGGGAACGCTGGTCATCGGTAGTTGCGCCGGCTGGGCGTGGCGTGGCGGTAGTGGAGCGGTTCGCAGTGGCGGATCGGCTCCTGCCCTTCACCGGTCCACTGCCAGGCAGCGATGTGGCAGAAGTTGTCGTCGTCGCGCAGCGCTTCACCATCGGCGCTCTGGTGCTCCTCGCGGAAGTGGGCGCCGCAGGATTCCTCCCGCGCCAGCGCATCGCGCAGCATCAGGCCGGCCAGCTGCAGGAAGTCCTCCAGCCTCAGGGCCTTCTCCAGCTCGGGATTGCGCCCCGCACGCGGCTCCGGCAGGCGCAGCTCCTGGGCGAAGGCCTGCTCCAGCGCCCGCACCTCCGCCATGGCGGCGCGCAGGCCGTCGGCATGGCGGCTGATGCCGCAGGCCGCGATCATGGTGTCCCCCAACTGCCGGTGCAGGCTGTCGCAGCTGTGCCCGCCGCTAGTTTTGCCGAGGCCGCTGCTGCCGAGGCCGTCGATGCGGGCCTGCACCGCGGCGATGGTGTCGCGGCAGGCTGGATGATCGGCGCTCACCTCCGTGTGCAGGTGGCCAGCCAGCCAGCCGCTCACCGTGGCCGGGGCGATGAACAGGCCATCGGCGAGGCCCTGCATCAGGGCGCTGGCGCCCAGCCGGTTGGCGCCGTGTTCGGAGAAGTTGGCTTCACCCAGCACGAACAGTCCGGGGATGGTGCTCATCAGGTTGTAGTCGACCCAGAGCCCCCCCATCGTGTAGTGCGGCGCCGGGTAGATGCGCATCGGTTCGGCATAGGGATCGCTGCCGGTGATGCGTTCATACATGGCGAAGAGATTGCCGTAGCGGCTTTCGATCGCGGCGCGTCCCTCGCGGTGGATCGTGTCACTGAAATCCAGGTACACCGATCGGCCGCCGGGGCCTACCCCGTGGCCCTCCAGGCAGCGTTCCCTGGCCCGGCGCGAAGCCACATCGCGGGGCACCATGTTGCCGTAGGTGGGGTATTGGCGCTCCAGGAAGTAATCCCGCTCGGCTTCGGGGATGGCGTCCGGCGCTCGCGCATCGCCTGTCTGGGCCGGCAGCCACACGCGGCCGTCGTTGCGCAGGCTTTCGCTCATCAGCGTGAGCTTGCTCTGGCCTGGATCGCCGCTGGGGATGCAGGTGGGATGGATCTGGGTGAAGCAGGGGTTGGCGAAGGCGGCACCGCGCCGGTGTGCCCGCCAGATGGCGCTGGCATTCGACTTCACCGCGTTGGTTGAGCGGTGAAACACGTTGCTGTAACCGCCGCTGGCCAGGAGCACCGCATGGGCGGTGTGGGCCTCCAGGCAGCCGCTGGCCTGCACCCGGCACACCACCCCGCGCGCCACCCCCTCCACCGTGATCAGATCCAGCACGTCCCGTTGGGTGAGCAGCTCCACCCGGCCGGCGTCCACCTGACGCAGCAGGGCCTGCACGGCGCCGTAGAGCAACTGCTGGCCGGTCTGGCCACGGGCGTAGAAGGTGCGGCTCACCAGGGCGCCGCCGAAGCTGCGGTTGGCCAGGGTGCCGCCGTACTCCCGCGCGAAGGGCACCCCCTGGGCCACGCACTGGTCGATGATCGCCCCGCTGATTTCCGCCAGGCGGTGGCAGCCGGCCTCACGGGCCCGGAAGTCGCCTCCCTTCACGGTGTCGAGGAACAGCCGCTGGACGCTGTCGCCGTCGTTCTGGTAGTTGAGAGCGGCATTGATGCCCCCCTGCGCCGCCACCGAATGGGCCCGCCTCGGGCTGTCGTGATAAGTCAGCAGGGTCACGCGGAAGCCCTGCTCCGCCAGCGTGGCGGCGGCGGAGGCCCCCGCCAGTCCGCTGCCCACCACCAGCACCTTGAAGCGCCGTTTGTTGATCGGGCTGATCAGCGGCAGCTCGCGGCGCCGCTGCGTCCAGGCGTCCTGGATCACCCCGCCGGGCAGCTGGGGATCAAGCTTCATGGCTGCAGACCCACGAGGTCAATCGGGCTCACCAGGCCCATCGCGCTCCTCAGGTTCCCCAGGCCTCCAGCAGCTCCCGCCACCAGGCCACCTGCCGCACCGGCAGCCAGGCCCGCCACCAGGGCGAAGCCGCCGCCCAACAGCAGCGCCAGCAGCCAGCCGCCCTTGCGCAGGCGCTCTGCGTTGGCGGCCTCCAGCAGGCCCAGGCTGCGGTGGGCGCTCTCGCTTCCGTGCAGCAGATGCAGGGCCAGGGCCACGGCCGCCGCCAGGTAAAGCGCGAGAGCCCAGGGAGAGCTGAGCGCGTGGGCCACCGCCTGCGCCTCCAGCCCGGCCGGCGGCCGCTGCCAGCGCAACTGGCGCAGATGCACCACCAGAAACAGCAGCAGCACGCTGCCGCTGAGCGGCGCGGTGCGGGAGGCAAAGGCGGCGAGGCGGTCGGGGCGACGGCTGCGCAGTTGGGTGTAGCCGGCCTCACCACGCGCACGGGCAGCGTGCAGCACCCGTTGCAGGCTCAGCGCCACGTGGGTGAGGGCGGCCAGGGCCAGCCCCAGTTCCGCCGCCGGCAACCAGGGGCTGGCGTGCAGCCAGGCCGCCAGCGCTTCAAAACCGGCCGGATCGAGCACCAGCTGGGCCACACCGGCCAGATGGGCCAGCAGAAACAGCACCAACGCCAGCCCACTGGCAGCGATCAACCGGCCGGGTAGCCATGGGGACATGGGCGAGGCGGCCAGGGCAGCGCGTCGCCTGTGATTCTGGGCCAGCATCGTGGCCCCTGCTCTGGTTGTGGCCCGTGATCAGGATCCCCGGCTCCACCGCTGGGCCCGTGCGTGTGGTCCTTCTGCTCGCCATGCCCCTGGTGACGGCCTGTCAGGCCCGGCCGCTCAGCGGCCCGCTGCCGGGCTCGCCCGCCCTTGATGCCACCTCGCCCGGGGCGTCAGTGGTGGATGCCGCGGCTGGTGTCCGGCCGCCCTTGCTGTTCAGCCCCGAGGCGCCGCGTGAGGCGGTGCGCCAGGTGCCGGTGGTGGGGGGTCTGGAGCACCCCTGGTCGGTGGCGTGGCTGCCGAGCGGTGATCTGCTGATCACCGAGCGACCCGGCCGGCTGCGCCTGGTGCGGAACGGCCGCCTCGATCCCACCCCGATCGCCGGGGTGCCGGAGGTGTTGGCGCGGGGCCAGGGCGGGCTTCTGGATGTGGCGGTGCATCCGCGCTTCGCCGACAACGGGCTGGTGTATCTCACCTATGCCGCCGGTACGGAAGCGGCGAACCATACCCGCCTGGCCCGGGCCCGCTTCGACGGACGCGCGCTGCAGGATCTGCAGGTGATCTTCGAGGTGCCCCAGCGCAAGGCGGGCGGCCAGCACTTCGGCTCCCGCCTGCTGTGGCTGCCCGATGGCACCCTGCTGCTGGCGATCGGCGACGGCGGCAACCCACCCGTGCAGCTCGATGGGGCCCTGATCCGTGTGCAGGCCCAGAACCGCGCCAGCGCCCTCGGCAAGATCGTGCACCTCACCGACGCGGGCCGACCGGTGCCCGCCGCCGCTTTTGCCGCCGATCCCGGCGCCCTGCCGGGGTTATGGAGCCTGGGCCACCGCAACATCCAGGGCCTCGCCTACGACCGCGGCCGCGGGCGGGTGTGGGCCACCGAGCACGGCGCCCAGGGCGGCGACGAGCTCAACAGCCCCAGGGCTGGGGCGAACTTCGGCTGGCCGGTCGTGACCCACAGCCGCGAATACTTCGGCCCGGCGATCTCCGCCGCCACCGGCTCGCCGCGGTTCGTGGACCCGGAACTGGTGTGGACCCCGGCGATCGCCCCCTCGGGGCTGGTCGTGTACGACGGTGAGCGGATGCCGGCCTGGCACGGCCAGCTGTTTGCCGGTGGCCTGGTGTCGCAGGCGGTGCACCGCCTCACGCTCGATGCCGGCGGCCGGGTGAGCGGCCAGCACCGCATCGACATCGGCGCGCGGGTGCGCGATGTGCGCCAGGGGCCGGATGGTTTCCTCTACGTGCTCACCGATGCCCCGAGCGATGGCCAGCTGATCCGCCTGGAGCCAGACCCGCCTTCCTGAGCCAGAGCGTTGCTGCGCCGGTCGCGCCTAGCAAGGTGGTCAGCTGTGGCTGCCGTTCAACCCACGCGGGGGGAGTCTGGGGCTGGCTTCTCGCTGCCTGTGACATGCATCTGGTCAGCCTTCGGTTTGCCGTCGGTCTGCCATTGGGCTGCCTCTGGTTTCCCTATGGCTGCCTTTGGGCTGCCGCTGGGCTGCCGCTGGGCTGCCTGTGCTGCCTGTCAGATCTCGATCGCCAGCTTCCCCTTCACCTGCCGGGCTTCGAGGCGGCGCACGGCGTCCGGCAGCTTGTCGAGCGGGTAGCGCCCATCGATCCAGGGCCTGAGCTGCCCGGCTTCCACCAGCTCCTTCAGCACCAGCAGATCCGCCCGCGTCGGCTTCCGCATCACCGCCACCACCTTGCGGCGGCGCAGCCTGGAGAACAGGGGGCCGAGCAACAGGGCGCGCAGCAGCCGGCTGAAGTCGCCCCCCACCAGCACGTAGGTGCCGGCGGGAGTGAGCAGGGGCAGCCAGGAGCGGATCGGCAGAAAGGCCGCCATGTCCACGATCAGATCGAAACGCTGGGCCTGGCGGCGTAGATCGGCGGGCCCCAGATCGCTCACATGGTCGGCGCCCAGGGCCAGCACCATCGCCTGGTTCTGGGCCCGGCAGACGCCGGTCACCTCGGCGCCGAAGGCCTTGGCGATCTGCACGGCATACGAACCCACGCCCCCGGAGGCGCCGTGGATCAGCACGCGCTGTCCCGCCTGCAGCCTGCCCGCGTCGCGCAGTGCCTGCAGAGCGGTGAGCGCCGACACCGGCAACACCGCCGCTTCCGCGAAGCTGCTGCCGGCGGGCATGGGCGCCAGGGCCGTGGCGGGGGCGCAGACGAATTCCGCAAATGCACCGAAGCCCGCCTCCGACAGATCGCCGAACACCGCCTCCCCCACCTGCACCCCCGTCACTGCAGCGCCCACCGCCGCCACCTCACCGGCGATGTCGGTGCCGATGGTGGAGATCGAGGGCGTGCGCAGCCCGCCATAGATCAGTCGGCTGATGAAGGGGTCACCCCGCATCAGATGCCAGTCGCCGGCATGCACGGCGCTGGCCCGGACCCACACCAGCACCTGATCGTCAGCCGGAACGGGCCTGGGCACCTGCTCCAGACGCAGCACCTCAGGCGGGCCGTAGCGGCGCTGCACGATCGCCCGCATGGTGTCTGGAGGCACGGGTTCGGGCCGCGACGGTGCCGGCATGGTGTCACGGCCGCCGCTGCCGTCAGGGTGTCAGGACGGCCGCTCCCGGCAGGCAGAGATCGGCATGTGATGCCGGGTGCGCTGATCTGTGTGTCGCCCATGACAGAGCCGCAACAAAGCGGCACAATTCGCGCTCCCGATCGGGAGGCCGAGATCGCCGCCGATCCGCTCCCTCAGCCCGTGCCCAGCCCCCCGCCGATGCCCTTCTTCAGACACCGCTGGCTGCGGCGCCTGGTTCTCGTGCTCGTGGCCGTCGCTGCCACGGTGCTGCCGGGATTCGCCATCGGCTCATTTCCGCCACCACCACCGCCGCCGCCTGCCCGCAGCTTCGGGCCCAGTGCACCGCCGACGCCACCGCCCGCCTCTGCGACTCCTGGGACTCCGGGGACTGTGGCGGCTCCGGCGACTTCCTCGGTTCCCGTGGCGCAGACGCGGCCGTTCAGCCTCAACCGCGCCGAGATCCGCGGCGTCTGGATGACCGGCAACGACATGCCGGTGCTGCGCGACCGCGACAGGATGCAGCTGGCGGTGGAGCAGCTGGCGCGGCTGAACTTCAACACCATCTATCCGGTGGTGTGGAACAGCGGCATCGCCTATTACGCCAGTGCATCCGCCCAGCGCCGCGGCATTCAGTCGTTCACGTTCCGCGGCCTGCAGGGGCAGGACGTGCTCGCTGAGCTGATCCAGGCTGGCCATGCTAGGGGCCTGCTGGTGATCCCCTGGTTCGAGTTCGGCTTCATGGCCCCACCCAGCTCGGAGCTGGCCCGCCTTCATCCGCAATGGCTCACCCGCAAGCAGGACGGCGGCCTGACGTCGATCAGCGCCGCCGGTGAGGTGGTGTGGTTGAACCCCCTGCACCCTGAAGTGCAGGCGTTCATCCTGGAGATGGTGCAGGAAATCATCAGCCAATACGACGGCGACGGCATCCAGTTCGACGATCACATGAGCCTGCCGAGTGACTTCGGTTATGACGACGTCACCACGGCGTTGTATCGGAAGGAAACCAAGAAGGCTCCTCCCACCAATCCACGCGACCCGGCCTGGTTGAAGTGGCGCGCCGACAAGATCAGTGACTTCATGCAACGGGTGCATGACACGGTGCATGCGGCCAAGCCTTCAGCGGTGCTGTCCGTTTCCCCGAACTACTACGACTTCGCCTACAAATTGCAGCTCCAGGATTGGCTCGGCTGGATTCGGCGTGGCCTTGTGGATGAGTTGATCGTGCAGCTCTATCGCCCCGATCTTGATTCCTTCCTGCCTCTTCTGGCTGAAGCAGCCCTGCTGGAATCGCGCACCAGGATTCCTACCGCGGTGGCGATCATGGCCGGCCAACGCCGGCGCCCGGTTCCGATTGAGTTGATTGAAGCGCAGGTGAGGGCTGCCAGGGAGCGACAGTTTGGTGTGGCCTTCTTCTACTTCGAATCCCTCTGGGATCAAACGCTGGAGCCACTCGTTGACCGCAAGCTGGCCTTCCAGCAGTTGTTCACATCCCCTGCCCCCCGCAACATGATCTGATTCTGCGTGCGCTCAGGGGCAATCTCTCTGCTCAGGGATACATGTTGGGTCAGGGATACATGTTGGGCACAAAGAACTGCTCGTTCATCGGTGGGCGTTGGTAATCGCTGCCGCTCTTGCGCGGCGGCAATTCGAAGGGGGCCGGTGTCATGTCTTCATAGGGCACCTTGCTGAGCAGGTGGCGGATGCAGTTCAAGCGGGCGCGGCGCTTGTCGTTGGCCTCCACCGTGAACCAGGGAGCTTCGGGGATGTTGGTGTGGGCGAACATCTCGTCTTTCGCTTTGGAGAACTCCACCCAGCGATCGCGCGATTCCAGATCCATCGGGCTCAACTTCCAGCGCCGTGCGGGATCTTCCAGCCGGGAAAGGAAACGGGCTTCCTGTTCTTCGTCGCTGACTGAGAACCAGTATTTGATCAGGATGATGCCACTGCGCACCAGCATCCGCTCAAATTCCGGGCAGGAGAGCATGAATTCATCCACCTGCTCGGGCGTGCAGAAGCCCATCACTTTTTCCACGCCGGCCCGGTTGTACCAACTGCGATCGAACAGCACGATCTCACCGGCGGAGGGGAAATTCTCAACATACCGCTGGAAATACCACTGCGTTTTCTGCTGGTCGGAAGGGGTGCCGAGGGCCACCACATTGCAGCCGCGTGGGTTGAGCGGCTCGGTGATGCGCTTGATCGTTCCACCTTTGCCGGCTGCGTCACGGCCTTCGAAGAGCAGCACGAGTCTGTAGCCCACCGACTTGATCCAGTACTGCATCTTCACCAGCTCCACCTGCAGGCGAGCCAGCTCTTTCTCATAGAGCTTCTTGTCGAGTTTGGTTAATCGTCCTTCGGATTGCTCGGAGAAGTCGTCAAGGATCGGCGATGGACCGTAGGCATCGCCTGAGCCGAGCGGGTAGGAGAGCACTTTGCCGCGGCCCTTCTTGTGGCGATTCTTGCCGGATTGATGTTTCTTACCCTTTTTGACTTTCTCTTCTTTCGGTTTGTCCTTGGACATCGGCTCACCCCTGAAACATTGTTCGTCTTTAGTCGATGGGCAGGTGCAATCAGTGCAGCATTCACTACCGAGTCACCCCGGCCTGCGCCTTTCACCACCTTGCCTCAGCGGCTGGCCTTCCAGCGAAGCGAAGGGCTGTCAGGGTTCAAGCTGCAACATTCCTGCTGAGCACGAGGGCAGGCCAAAGACCCACCTTCCACGTGGACCGTGGAAGAGCTGGATGTCACAACACCTGGCCCCGCCATTTGATGGCTCTACTGATCGTTCCACCTAGCCCCGCCATGGGGTCACAACACCTGGCTGTCCGATTTGGCCGCATCAGCTGGCTGTCCCATTGGGCTGCACGACCTGGCTGGTTGACCGCTGGCAGTACCAGGTGACTTCATCGCACTGGGCTGCGTCAGCAGGCTGCATCACCCGAATCCATCGCCGGGTTTCATCACAGCCAGCTGCACCCGTTGACTTCATCACTTCCGGCTGCTCCAGGTGGTTTCCTCGCACCCGGCTGCGTCACCGGGCTTGATCACCCAACGGCATCTCCCTGGTGCATCAACCCGCATCCCTGCCAGCCGCAGCCCCGCCAGAGGCGCGATGGGCAGGGCTCAGCTGATGATCAACACCACCCCCAGGGCGGCCACCATCAGCAGAATCGCGCCGGTGGCCAATAGGGCATGGTTGAGCGCATCGGCGCGGGTTTCGCCCGCCTCCATGCCCACCTCATCGGCGTAGAGGTTGTCATGGTTTTCGAGGTCATGGGTGCGCATGGGGCCCTCGTCGGTTAGCGGTGGGGAGTGCCACAGGGGCGCCTCCAGATCCACCCTAAAAACGGCATCCGGTGGCGTCCAGCGATCCATACCCCGCTTCACGAAGCCCCCTCCCCCCGTTCCCCTCCATCTCCACCGATGCCCGTTTCCCTGCCCGATGGCCCGCAGCTGCTGGCGCTGGAGCGCCAGAGCCGCCAGAACGGCAGTGGTCTGAGCCGCGAGTCCTTGCTGGGCACCTGGATCCTGCAGCGCACCTGGCCGCGGGGCCGCTCCACCCCGGCAGACCTTGCCAGCACCCTGCTGCGCGGGCTCGGCGCCTCGCTCAGCCTGAATGTCCCAGCAGCGGCGGCCGGTGCAGCCGCTCCTGCCGCCGCTGCTATCGACCCTGCTGCAGCCCCTGCTGGCGCCGCAGAGCTCGCCCCTCTGGAGATCACCAACAGCGTGCGGCTGGGGATGCTGGAGCTGCGGTTCTGCGGCGAGGCCCGGCTGCAGGGCCGGCGCCCCCTGCTGCTGTTTCGCTTCCTGCGCCTGCAGCTGCGGCTGGGCGGTCATGCACTGCTGGATCGCCCGCTGCCCGCCGACGCCCCCTTCAGCAGCCTGCCGGTGGCCGGCCTGCCGTTCTTTGCTCTGATCGCGGCGGATCTCGAGGGGTCGTGGCTGGCGGCACGGGGCAAGGGCGGCGGCCTGGCCCTCTGGCAACGCGCCGCTGCCACGCCACAGGCCTTAGCAAGCACGCAGGCCTGAGCCGGCCTCAGGCTGCGCCACAGCCGGCCCGGAGCGTCGGCGTGGGCACAGCCAACGGCCCCGATCCCGCGCAGGATCCTGCACAGTGATGCCTGTCGTGATGGTTTCTGCCCTGCCCGGAGCACCAGTCCAGCGGATCTACCGGCTCGTCGATCCCCAGGGACAGCCTCACCCCGTGCTCGATGAGGCCTACGACTCGATGGAGGCGGCCTGGGAGGCGGCCTGTGGCTGGTGGCAGGAGCAGCGCGGCGGCCTGGCCGGTGGTCCGGTCGGGATCGGCCTGGAGGTCAGCACCGGCTGTGGCGACTGGCGTACGCTCCGGCATCCCGGCTGCTGAGGGGCCGTTGAGCGCTTCGTCCTTGCCCACGCCTGCGCCCTCGGCCACGCATGCGCCCCTGACCACCAGCCTGCGCGGGCACCAACTGCTCGCCGATCCCCAGTTCAACAAGGGCACGGCCTTCAGCCGGGCGGAACGGCTGGCGCTGGGACTGGAGGGGCTGCTGCCCCATGCCGTGGAGTCGCTCGACATCCAGGTGGCCCGGGTGTGGAAGGCCTTCTGCAGCCTGGCCAGCGACATGGAGAAGTTCCGCTTCGCCCATGGCCTGCGCCAGACCAACAGCACCCTGTTCCACCGCTTCCTTGCCGACCACGTCGAAGCGGTGCTGCCGATCGTGTACACCCCCACGGTGGGAACGGCGATCCAGCGCTTCAGCCTCGATTACCGCAGCCCCGCCGGCGGGGTGTTTCTGGCGGCGGCCGATCAGGACCGCTTCGCGGCGGTGCTGCGGCAGGCGGCCAGTGGGCCGATCGATCTGATCCTCGTCACCGATGCGCAGGGCATCCTCGGCATCGGCGATCAGGGGGTGGGCGGCATCGAGATCTGCCAGGGCAAGCTGGCCGTGTACACCCTCTGCGCCGGGCTGGATCCGCACCGGGCGCTGCCGGTGGTGCTTGATGTGGGCACCGACCGGCCCGAGCTGCTCGACGATCCCCTCTATCCCGGCAGCCACCAGCCACGCCTGGCCGGCGCCGCCTATGACGCCCTGATCGCCCGCTTCGTGCAGGCCGTCACCGAGGTGTTTCCCGGGGCCTTGCTGCATTGGGAGGATTTTGGCGCGGGCAATGCCCACCGCAACCTGGCCCGTTACCGGCAGCAGCTGCCCAGCTTCAACGACGACATCCAGGGCACCCGTGGCGTGGCCTGCGCCGTGGTGGCGGCCGCTTCGCAGGGGGCCGGCGTGCCGCTCACGGAGCATCGCATCGTGGTGTTCGGCGCCGGCACCGCCGGCTGCGGCATCGCCGACGGCCTGGTGCGGCTGCTGGAGCGCAGCGGCCTTTCCGCTGAGGAGGCGCGCCGCCGCCTGTGGCTGATCGATCGCTACGGCCTGGTGCACACGGGCCAGCCGCCGGAGCAGATCCCGGAGATGGCCAGGGCGATGGCGCGCCCGCTGGCCGAGCTGGAGGCCTTCCGCCGCGACGCCGATGGCGCGATCGGCTTGCTCGAGGTGGTGGAGCGCGTCTGCCCCACCGTGCTGATCGGCACCTCCACGGTGGCGGGTGCCTTCAGCCAGCCGGTGGTGGAACGCATGGCTGCCGCCGTGGCGCGGCCGATCATCCTGCCGCTGTCGAATCCCACCCGGCTGGCGGAGGCCCAACCCGCCGATCTGCTGCGCTGGAGCGAGGGGCGGGCCCTGGTGGCCACCGGCAGCCCGTTTGCGCCGGTGGAGGTGGGGGGGCGGCTGCGCCGCATCGGCCAGTGCAACAACTGCTTCCTGTTCCCCGGCCTGGGTTTCGCCAGCGTGGCGGTGGGGGCCAGCGAGGTGAGCGAAGCGATGATCGACGCGGGCCTGGAGGCACTGGCGCGGCGCATTCCCGCCTGGAGCGATCCCGAGGCGCCGCTGATGCCGGATCTCACCGAGGTGGCGGTGGTGTCCACCGCGGTGGCGGAAGCGGTGGCCCTGGCGGCGGTGGAAGCCGGTGTGGCCCGCCACGCCAGCACGGCCGAGCAAGCGCTCGCCTGCCTGGAGCGGGCCCGCTGGCACCCCACCTACCGCGCGGTGGTGGGGGCCTGAGCGATAGGAGCCGCGCGCAGCTCCGGGGTCAGAGCTCGTCTTCCACGCCGGGCAGCACGGTGCAATCGCTCATCGGGTAGCTGACGCACAGCAGGGCAAAACCCTGAGCGATCTGGTCATCGTCGAGGAAGCTCTGATCGGATTGATCCACGCTGCCGGCCAGGATCTTGCCGGCACAGGTGCTGCAGGCACCGGCACGGCAGGAGTAAGGCAGATCGATGCCCTGCTCTTCTGCGGCATCGAGGATGTATTAATGGTCGGGGCAATCGAAGGTCTTGCCGCCCTCGATGGTGATCGCGTAGGTGGCCATGGTGAGGTCGGCGTGGATGACCCACTCGATTTAGGGAGCCGATCGCGGCGGGGATGTGTGGGCGGCTACGGATTGCCGTGGTGTGTGCGCTTGCCGGCAGCGGCATGAACGCATGTGGTGGCATGAACACACGGCAGGGGCCAGCGGGTTCCTGGCGGTCCTCCTGCCCTTTACATGGAGATCCGTGTGGAGGGAGTGGAGCGTGATCAGGGTTTGGATCCCGGCAGAGCGGAGCCCGAGCGAACGACGGGTGGCTGCGACGCCGGAAACGGCCCGCCGCCTGGCGGACAAGGGCTGTGCGGTGGCGATCGAGAGCGGCGCCGGTCAGCAGGCGGGCTACGGCGACGACAGCTTTGCGGCCAGCGGCGCGGAGGTCCTGCCCGCCGGAGCCGCTGAAGGCTGGGAGCGCGCCGATGTGGTGCTCACGGTGGCGCCACCGCGGCTGGAAGCCGAGGGCGGCCCTGGCCATGTGGAGCGTCTGCGCTCCGGCAGCCTGCTGATGGGCCTGCTGGAGCCGTATCAGAACCGCTCCCTGATCGAGCGCCTCTCCCACCAGGGCGTGTCGGCAGTGGCGCTGGAGCTGCTGCCCCGCATCAGCCGCGCCCAGACGATGGATGCCCTCTCCTCGCAGGCCAACATCGCCGGCTACAAGGCGGTGCTGCTGGCAGCGGCCGAGCTTGATCGCTTCTTCCCGATGCTGATGACCGCCGCCGGCACGGTGCAGCCGGCCAAGGTGGTGGTGCTCGGCGCCGGTGTGGCCGGCCTGCAGGCGGTGGCCACGGCCCGCCGCCTCGGTGCGGTGGTGAAGGTGAGCGATGTGCGGCCGGCCGCCAAGGAGCAGGTGGAATCGCTCGGTGCCCGCTTCATCGATCCGCCCGAACGCGATGCCCCCGGTGAGTCGGGCGGTTATGCCCGCGAGGCCGGCCTGGCCTTCCTCGAAGCGCAGCGCCAGCAGCTGGCCGTGCACCTGGCCGAAGCCGATGCCGTGATCACCACGGCGCTGGTGCCCGGCCGGCCGGCACCGCTGCTGATCACCGAACAGATGCTGGCCGTGATGCGGCCCGGATCGGTGGTGGTGGATCTGGCGGTGGGCCAGGGTGGCAATGTGGCCGGCAGCCAAGCCGACACCACCGTCGAGATCGGCGGCGTGCGGGTGATCGGCGCCGGCCAGCTGCCGGCCTCGGTGCCGCAGCACGCCAGTGCCCTGTACGCGCGCAATGTGTCGGCGCTGCTGGAGCAGCTGCTCGTCGACGACCTGCTCACCATTTCCCCGGAGGACCCCCTGTTGGACCCCTGCCTGCTCACCCACGCCGGCGCCTGTCGCCGCCCCGACCTCTGGCCCGCGCTGGTGGAGGTGGCGGCATGAGCGGCGTTCTCAGCGGCACCGAAGCGCTCTGGGTGCTGGTGCTCGGCAGCCTGCTCGGGCTCGAACTGATCGGAAAGGTGCCCCCCACCCTGCACACCCCGTTGATGTCCGGCGCCAACGCCATCAGCGGCATCACATTGCTGGCGGCCCTGGTGCTGATCGCCGAGGCGCCCACACCGGCGTTGCGCCTGCTGGGCGCCACCGCGCTGGGCTTTGCCCTGTTCAACGTGGTCGGGGGCTTTCTCGTGACCGACCGGATGCTGGCCATGTTCAAACGCAAGGGAGCGAACTGATGGGAGAACTAACGCTCGAACTCGGGGCCGTGCTGCTGCTAGCCCTCGGCCTCAAGGGCCTGGCCAAGATCCGCACGGCACGGGCGGCCAATGGCCTGGCGGCCCTGGCCCTGCTGCTGGCCGTGGCGGGTCTGCTGCTGCACCAGGGCTTTGACGGCTGGCCGTGGATGCTGCTGGGTCTGGGGGTGGGCGGCGGCCTCGGCGCCCTGCTCGCCTTCAAGGTGGCGATGACCGCCATGCCCGAAACCGTGGCGCTGTTCAACGGCTGCGGTGGTCTGTCGTCGTTGCTGGTGGCCGTGGGCGCCGCCCAGCTGCCCACGCCACTCGATCTGCTGGGCCAGGTGTCGGTGCTGGCGTCGGTGCTGGTGGGTGCCATCACCTTCAGCGGGTCGCTGGTGGCGATGGGCAAGCTGCAGGAATGGCTGGGCACCCCCGGCTGGACGCAACGGCCCCAGCGCCACGCGATCAACATCACCCTGGCGGTGGCCTCGCTGGTGTGCTGCGGCCTGGTGCTGAAAGGAATGGCGGTGGCGCTGATCCCGCTCACGGTTCTGTCGTTGCTGCTGGGCGTGGGCCTCACCCTGCCGGTGGGCGGCGCCGACATGCCGGTGGTGATCTCGCTGCTCAACTCCTATTCCGGTGTGGCGGCGGCGGCGGCCGGTTTCGTGGTGGGCAGCGAGCTGCTGATCGTGGCGGGCGCCATGGTGGGCGCGGCGGGCCTGATCCTCACCCAGGTGATGTGCACGGCGATGAACCGCTCGCTCACTTCGGTGCTGTTCGGCGGCGCCATGGGCGCGGCGCCGGCGGCGGGCGCCGATGGCGCCAAGGATGAGGGCTACAAGAACGTCACCTCCTGCAGCGCGGAGGAATGCGCGCTCACGCTGGAAGCGGCCGAACGCGTGGTGTTTGTGCCCGGCTACGGCCTGGCGGTGGCGCAGGCGCAGCACAGCCTCAAGGAGCTGGCCAAGTTGCTGGAGCAGCAGGGCATTGAGGTGAGCTATGCGATCCACCCGGTGGCCGGCCGCATGCCGGGCCACATGAATGTGCTGCTGGCTGAGGCCGATGTGCCCTACGACCAGCTGATCGAGATGGATTCGATCAACCCGGAATTCCCCCGCACCGATGTGGTCATCGTGCTGGGCGCCAACGACGTGGTGAACCCCCGTGCCAAGAGCGATCCCGGCAGTCCGCTCTACGGCATGCCCGTGCTGGAGGTGGACCAGGCCCGCTCGGTGTTCGTGGTGAAACGCAGCCTGGGCTCCGGCTACGCCGGCATCCGCAACGACCTGTTCGAACTCCCCCAGACCTCGATGGTGTTCGGCGACGCCAAACAGGTGCTGCAGACCCTGCTGCAGGAACTGCGCGCTCTGGGTGTTGGCAAGGTGCCGGCGGGCGCTGCCCGTTGAGGCCTTGATGCGTGTGCCACTGGTCTCACGCCGGCAGCGGCGGGGGACCAGTCACTCCATCGCTCGAGCACGGGGCGCGTTCCCCGCGCCACACCCCAACGACAGCCTGCAGCACCCTCACAAGTGTGAGGGCCAGCGCCGCCAACACCTGCCCCTCACGGCCGGCCAGCAAGTGCCACCGCAGCTGCCAGTCGAGCCGGCGGGCCCGCCTCAGCTGACGGCGAAGCATCGCTTGAAGCGGTGCGTGCAGCTCGTGCCCGAAGCTGCGCAGCAGGTCGGCCAGCTGGCGGCGACAGTGGCGCAGCTGAACGGCAACGGCGGTGATGCTCGCCGGGCTCGGCGCTGAGGCTGCGTCGATGGGCTGCAACTGAGCCTGCAGCTCGCCCAGCCACCGCTGACTGGAGTCCAGCGCCCCCTCAAGCGAGGCCGCTACGTTGCCGCGCATGGCGCTGGGCACCTGATCCAGCACTGCGACCCTGTCCTGCAGGCCGGGGTGATCACAGCGGCCGGTGCGGCGGATGTCCTGCACGGCGCGCAGCAGCGCCAGCCGCGTTGGATCGCCAAGGGTGGGGCTGATGCTGCAAGGCGGCTTGGTCTGATCCGCCATCCACTCCATGCCAGCGGCCGCCGGTGGGCCCAGGTCGTACGGCTCGGCATCCACCGCCAGCGTGTCCACGGTGCGGCGCATCGGTTCGCCGGGCATTGCGGGGCTGCTGATCAGGTTGTTGACCGTGATCACCGGCCCGGTGGCAGAGGCTGTGGCGACCGGCGGATCGAACGACGGCGGCGGCGCCGGCAGGGCGGGCGCAGAGGCGGGGGAACCTGGCAGTGCCGGGGAGAGCTCAGCCTCAGGCTCCAGCGCTGGGGTGGCAGTGGCGGGTTCCGCCAGAGGCTCGAGGGCGTCTGCGACGCGAGCCTCCTGGAAGCTGCTGAGCCGCTGCTCCAGCGCCGGGTGAAGGCTGAGGCCGGTGCGCTCAACGTGATGGGTGTAGCGCAGCAACAGCCCGCGTCGCTGGCAGTGGCGTGGCTCAAGGTTGAGGGCCATCAGCTGAGCCTCCCGCCGTTGTCGCTCTCGGTGTTGTTGTCACCGGTTTTGCTGTTTTTGCCGTCGGTGTTGTTCTCGCCCGCAGCTGCGCTGCTGTCGTAGGCGTGGAGCTGTTCGGCCAGCCAGCGATCCCGTTCCTGGCGCACATCGTCGCTCCAGGAGAGCGCCACACCCGGGCGGCGGGAGTGGGCGATCACCAGGGCGCACACAACCGTGCTGGTGATCAGCGAGAAGGAGAGCACATAGATCGACAGGCCCATGGCGGCCCATTGCCCGCGGCTGAGCATGGTGAAGAAGTTCTCGATGCCCACCGTCACCAGCTGCACCGGCGAGCGGAAGGCCCCATCGGGCTCGAAGGTGGCCGCAAAGCGCTCGGGGAAGGTGTTCTGCAGAAAGCGCTGATCGTTGCCGAAGCGCAGACGCTCTCGCTCGGTTGTCTCCAGCCGTTCACGCTCGGCGGCCACACGCTGCCGCTGGGCATCTTCCAGCAGCTTCAGCTCCACGCAGATGGGACGCTGCCCGCTGCGGGTGGTGCGGCTCCAATCCGTACGCCGCTGGCTCCACTCGCCGTAGAGCTCCACCTGAAGGCTCATCCAGCGAGGGTCGCCATAGGCCAACCGGGAAAGCGTGGCCTGGCCGGTGCGGCATTGCGCCTGAACCGCCGCAGTGCCTGCATCCGGGGTCTCCAGGCGCTTCAGTTGGCGGCGCTTGTCGTCGAGGACACCGTTCACGATCTTGGTGGCCTGAAGCTGCTCCAGCTGGGTGCGGTTCTGGAGCACCTCCACGCCAAGGCCGGTGCCGAATGACTTCAGCAGGCTGAGCGGCACGAGACCGAACAGGATGGCCACCAGTGCCACCCGGTTGTTGCCTTTGCGGCCACGCGCCACGGTGGTGCAGATGTCCTTGTCGAACTTGAACAGCAGGCCCGTAAGCAGGGAGGCAGTGATCCAACCGAGCGGATTCCCGGCACCGCAGGCAAACAGAAAGAGGCTGAAGTTGCCGGCGCCGTCGATCCAGTTGCTGGCCGTCACGCCACTCGCCACCAGCTGCGAATCCTTGTGGGTGGCGGCCGTCACATAGGCGGTGCCGTGAAAGTCTGCAGGGGACGCCACCATCAGCCCACGGATCCGGCCGGCGAGCTGGCGCCAGAGCGGTGGCGGCGCCGCACTGCGCTGATCCGCCTTCAGATGCTGAAGGTCCGGATGATGTTCCACCCAGTCGAGCAGTGTTTCCGGCGAGGCGAGGGGATGGTCGGGAGGAGGCGATGCCGAAGCAGCCATGGAAGCGAAAGCGGCGATGTGCCCATGGTGGGGGTGTCGCCGGTGTTCAGTGCCCTCGCTGCTGCGAACGACCGGATTGTGGTGGATGGGGTGCTGTTGGCACACGTCAGCAGATAAGCGGGCGCGTGTGGTGGGCTGGGATCAGGGGAGCGAGCTCGCGGTTTAGCGCTGCGGAGGAGAATCGCTGAACTGTTCTGCGACGTTCCAACCCGAAGGGTCCTTCTCGAATGCGGACACCACCTCTCTCTGAAGACACCAGGCTTTCGCCCGATTGCGGAGGGTGACGAGCGAAAAGACCAGCTCTTCGGCAATCCACGCCAAGCACTAAGACTGTGGCGGACTCATCCGCTTCCTGACAGCAACCCACAGCTTCTCATCGAGAAAGCATCGCCTACGCAGAATCCGGCAGCCAGACGGCTTCGCTGAAACGACACATTGACATAGTCATCAAGTCCTTGAACATGCTGATCAGATGGGCGACATCCTTCCTGAGAGCGGGGCCCAATGATCCCATGCTGCGGTAAAATCCTTCCGCGTGGCCTTGATATCCTTGAATGTACAGTTTAGGACTCTGTGTTGAGGGCACGCGTTCGTGCCTCCAACCACGTGGACACCCCCCCCACTGAGAGCCGGATCGGCTTGTTGTTGTCCGTGGTCAGTTACTTGGCCAATTCAAGGATGAGTGATGTGTGAATCAAGTAACAAGGAAGAGTGCTCTCAGTGAAGAAACTCTCTTGGGTCTCGTACGACAGACGGAAGAGGTCCCTTGAGATTGTCAATGATAGTCTGCTGTACGTTCTTGTGGCCAAAATGCTCAAGAATCTTTCGGCCTTCTGCTTCGCGAAAATACAGCCTGTAACTGCGACCAATTCGGTATTCGGCATGACCCGTAGGTCCTATGTGCAGGTTTCTCACTCTTCCTTCCTGCTGTTGGAAGCGTTTGAGGTACGCCTGTAGAATCCAGAAAGCAAGTCGATCCTTTTGGAACGCTTGATTGACATCTCTCAGAAACCCTTCTGTTACATCATACCCTTCGAGATATGGCAGAATGCAGTGGGCGGATCCAGCGCTACTGGCAAGAGCCTTTCGCGCTGCCTCGAAGGAAGCAAGCTGTTCTTTAGGTAGTTTGCCTGAAACTTGCTGCTTCAACTCATCATACAGCTGCTGAAGACCAGCGGCATTCTCAATATCTCTTTGTAGAGATTCCAGCGACTGGATTAGCCCCATTCCGCTGAGTAGATTGTACGCCTCTTCCCAATCCGACTCTTCTTCACCGAGTCTCAGCTTGGTCCAAGCCCGAATCATTGCCACCTTGAACTGGGGTTTCTCTATTGGCTTGATCAGCTGTTCAAGACAGCCATAGCGCTCGTAGTCCCTGGCCACACTGCTGTCGTCGTAGCCTGTGAGGACAAGAAACTTGCTCGACAGTATATTGACTCCTTCGTTCCTTTTTTCTAGTCTATCTAATACACTTAATCCTGTCAGGGTCTTAGTTGAGGCTTCAAGCTGATGGTCCAAAAGAACTAGGTCATAGTCATAGTCCTCAAGAAACTCAAGAGTTGACCTGAAGTTGAAAGCCTGGTCTACTTGGATTGATTCTCTAGCCACGTTTTCTTCGTTATCTAGAAAATCTGTAATCAGTTTTCTCCACTCGTTGGAAGTCGCCTGGTCATCTTCAGAGATAAGAATCCTTGGCATGATTCAGCTAGTAGGAGAAGTCAGTTTGAACCGCAGTACCACCTTAGCCCCACATATGGCTCCATCAGGTTTCAGTAGGTTGGCCACTCGTGCAGAAGCATTGTTTAGCATGATGTAAGTCGCTACGATATCGCTTCCATGGCCACTCTCCCTGTCGGCTTCCAGGTTGGCCGCACTTGATGGTAGCCATTGATACAGGGTTTCCAGCTTATCTTCAGGAATGCCAGGCCCATTATCTTTGATCACTACCTCAACGCAGTTGTCGACCAATTGGGAGGTGATTACCATCTCTGGGATAAAGGTGTCACGCTCATGGCGTGGCAAATCTAATGTCTTTTCAATCGCCGCAGCCAATGAGTTGTAGTAAACATTGCGGATGATGCTCAAGATATGCCACTCATTGCCAATGATGTAAGCAGGTTGTGGAAGCCTGTCGATTCTCAGTTTCATCGGATTGTCTTGCTGGATCGGTGGCTAGCGATGTTCAAACTGTTCCAGTATTCTGTTGATATCCAGGACTTCCGCAACGCCCGTGCTACTTGCTGAGCGCATGTCACTCACAACAAAATTCAGCTGGTTATACGTGGTCTTTAGCTTGTCAATGATCTCGGCTGAATCTTGGTCAGGGGGGTAACTGGAAAGTTTGAGCAAGGTTATCAACTCGTCAAAGTTGTCACGGCTGTTGATTAAGGGGGCTTTTTGAATGTCGTGAACAATGCTGCGCATGTCAGTGTACGATCTTAAGACTAAATCATTCATAATCACCACAACCCTTTGGCTGGCCGTTTTCAGATCATGGGAAAAGCTGTCGATCTGTCTGCTGAAGAGATCGGCTGAATACCTAGTACGAAAGAATCTGAGCTTCTGTTCTTGGAGAGCTACCGATTCTACATGCTGTGCAAGTAGCTCAAAAACAACCCAAAGGAAGAGTGCTAGCAGCAGAGACATCAGATATGTTTGCAGGATGACGCCTTGACGTGTAGATAGAAATCCTGGAAGTGTTGTAGTTCTAATTCGAAAGAGGCGTCCAAGAGAACTTGTGAGCTCATCTGCAAAAGGTGGAATTGTGTTGCGAATGAAATACAGATAACCTATCTTGCCAGACGTACTAATGCCTCTTTCTCTTATGTGTCTTTTTTGTTTACCAGTCAAGTTATATGTAAAGTCGGGTTCGTTGGAGTTTAAGTAGACACCTTGCTTGTCAACGCTTTCATTGTGCTTGAGATGGTTGATAAAGTCTTCTCGCGAACTCGATTTTTCTTTCAGAATCCCAGTCCAAGCGCGAGATGCCCGCAGGCTCCAAGGCTTGTCTCCGATCAGGCGAATCGAGGAACCATCATCTTCAATTGTAAAGCCACTGCTTGCAATGAACTTCTCTGAAGAGCAATCAGTATTCGGCTCGCATATCGAAAGAACGATCCCGAATAAACTGTAATTTGAGTCTAGCAATCTTCTGAGCTCTGCTTGGTTGCGATTTAACAGTGGCTCTCTGATTGCGGAAGGAAGTACGTTTGCAAGAATGTTAAAGTCTACAGTTTGAACGCTATATACCGTATAATTCCAGTATGCATTGTGGTTGATCAGGTTGGCGCCCGTGCCAATTCCTAGCCCCAGTAGAATGACGGCAGGGCCTTTTGCTAGGAGTGGCAGGCAAACTAAAAACTCTGTGATATTCTGTGATGCCAGTCTTATTCGTCTCCGCAGGCGAAAAAGGTTGAAGGGCTTAGTTGTCAGCCTAGGCATTGAGATCGTGGATAGCAGAGTTGTTCAGTGAAGGGAAGCTTAGTGCTAGTCAGAATACCCTCTTCACCTCAGTCTCTGGGCTTCACCCCATTCAGCTGTCGCAGCAGGGCTTGAAGAGCCTGACGTCGCGCACGCAGGGCGCCTTTGCAGCAACCACGCCCTTTGAGAGACTTGCGCGAGTGGTGCTGCCAGTTCGGAGTGTTGGCCATCAATTTGGTTCGGAGCTGCACCAATTGTCGCTGGGTTTCCCCTAGGCAGTACGTTTTACGTGCGAATGACCGAATTCCCCTGCTTGACTTTTCACTTCCAACGGTCGTTTCAGCTATGTAGACCACTCCACCCACCCCCTCCCCATTCGGTCCTTCGCAGCAACAGGCTGCCTGGCGCCTGCTGCCCCCCTCACCATGGCGTCAGTTGCACCACCAGCTGATGACCTTCATCCTTCCCCTTCATGTCCTGCACCGCGAAGTGCACCGCTTTCGCGGTGTCGTCGACCGCTTCGGCAGCTTTGCCAGCGGTCCGGACACCATCCACACCGTCTGCATTCGTGGGCTCCACCACGCCCGCAGCAACCGTCCACTTCTGCCGGCCCATTGCTGGTTCCGGTTGCGCGAGGTTTGGACCACGGCCGGCATTCAGCCCGGCGATGAGGTGATCTTCACCGCCAAGGTGCAGCGCTGCTCCAAAGGGCTCGATCAGCACGGCCAGCCCCAGCCCATTGCTGTTCGTGAACGCCGTCAGGTGATCGGAATCGGCAGCAAGGTGCGCGATGTCGTTGTCAGCCGCCGGGCTTGGCAGGCCTCGCCCCCGTCGGCCGAGCTGAGCGCTCTGGTGCTGGAGGTGGAAGCGCTCCGCCAACAGCTCAGCAGCGCCCGCTCCAGCCGCACCATCTGGCTGGCTCCCACTTCGCCCACATCGGCCGGGCCTCGCGTGCCGGGTCCTTCCCTGAACGACTGGGAGCGGAACCTTTCGCTGGACCCTATGGCAGGCAGCCTCTCGCTGGGTTGAGCGGTGCCTGTGGTGCGGGTGTGATCGCCCTGCGGTCCGCCCACTCGGCCAGCACCGCCTGAAAGGCCTCCCCCTCAGCGCCGGATCCACCGCCCGTTCTTGCTGCAGCGCACATTCCAGCCAAGCGCGGGCCCCGTTCCAGCCTGGTTCCTGCCCATGAATGGCTCCTGATCGTCCTCGACGCATCGCCTCCTTCCTCACCTTTCCTCCATGTCCGACGCTCTCCGCTGCCATCTGTTGATCGGCCCACCTGACAGTGGCAAAACCACCCTGGCGGCTGTGCTGGCCCACCGCCTCACCCAGCTGGGTCAGCCCAACGAGGTGCTGTCCACCGACGGCATCCGTGAGGAGCTGTACGGCGATGCCACGATCCAGGGCTTCTGGCCGGCAGGGCTGACTGAAAGTTGTCTTATTCCGTCTCTGCAGCGCTGATTCCGACCCAGCCGAGCATTCGGCTGATGTCATGCGCCACGGCCATCAGACCAGCACGGACTGAGCGAAAGCCGTTGCAGCGCAACAGGTTCAGGGCCAAGGT
>CALRJS020000002.1:0-143150 GCA_943367595.1 Sphingobacterium thalpophilum | reverse complement strand
GGACCTTGGCCCTGAACCTGTTGCGCTGCAACGGCTTTCGCTCAGTCCGTGCTGGTCTGATGGCCGTGGCGCATGACATCAGCCGAATGCTCGGCTGGGTCGGAATCAGCGCTGCAGAGACGGAATAAGACAACTTTCAGTCAGCCCTGGTCTGGCGGCCGCCCTGGGTGTGGTTGCGCGCACCGCGGTGCACGAGGCCCTCGCGCAGCTCCAGCGTGACGAACTCGCCGTGGCGGAGATCGGTGGTGGCATTGGCCACGCCCACAATCACCGGCACGCCCAGGCGTTGGGCGATCACGGCGGCGTGGCTGTCACTGCCCTCCGTTTCGGCGATCACCCCCCGCGATTTACGGATCGCCTCCACGTAGGCCACGGTGGTTTCACGCACCACCAGGATTTCGCCGGCCTCCAGCCGGGCCGCGTCTTCGGGGCTGTTGGCCACATGCACCCGGCCGCTCACCGAGCCATCGCCGATGCCCAGGCCGCGACCGAGCACAGCCGAAACGATGCCCACTTTCACCAGATCGGTGGAGCCGCTGACGCCCGCCAGGGTGCCGGCGGTCTGGACCACCAGATCGCCGTCCTTGAGCAGGCCCTGTTCCTGGGCCACCCCCATCGCCAGCGTGAAGGTGCTGGTGGTGGAGTCCTGGTTGCCGATCAGCAGGGGGTTCACGCCCCACACCAGTTGCAGCTGGCGGGCCACGTTCACATCGTTGGTGATCGCCAGAATCGTGGTGGAGGGGCGGAACTTACTGACGTTCCGTGCGGTGGCCCCGGTTTTGGTGAGCGGCAGGATCGCCGCCGCCTGCAGTTGGCGCGCAATCGTGCTCACCGCCTGGCTGATCGCATTGGGGATTGTGCTCGCCATGTGCGAATCGACGTGCCGGGTGGGGTAGTCGCGCTCGATCCGCAAAGCGATGCGGGCCATGGTGGCCACCGCTTCCACGGGATAGTCACCCACGGCGGTTTCGTTGGAGAGCATCACCGCATCGGTGCCATCCAGGATGGCGTTGGCCACGTCGCTCACTTCAGCGCGGGTGGGCCGCGGACAGCTGGCCATGCTGTCGAGCATCTGGGTGGCCGTGATGATCGGGATGCCGAGCATGTTGGCCTTGCGGATCAGGTCCTTCTGCAGCAGCGGCACTTCCTCGGCAGGCATCTCCACACCCAGGTCTCCGCGGGCCACCATCACCCCGTCGCAGAGGGGCAGGATCGCGTCGATCTGATCGATGGCCTCGAACTTCTCGATCTTGGCGATCACCGGCGTGCTGTGCCCGAGCGTGGCGATCAGTTCACGGATCTCCTGCATGTCGGAGGGATTGCGCACGAAGCTGAGCGCTACCCAATCGACACCCTGCTGCAGCCCGAAGGCGAGGTCCTGGCGATCCTTGGTGGTGAGGGCCCGGATCGAGAGCTGCACATCGGGGAAGTTCACCCCCTTGTTGTTGGAGAGCACGCCACCTACCACCACCGTGCAGTGGAGGGTGCGACCCGTCTGATCCACCGCATCGACCACCATTTCCACCCGGCCGTCATCCAGCAGGATGCGGCTGCCGGCGGGCACCTCATCGGCGAGCTTGTCGTAGGTGATCGTGGCAATCGATTGCGTGCAGGGCACCTCCCTGGAGGTGAGCGCAAAGGGATCGCCGTTGGCGAGGGTGATCGGCCCCTGCTCGAAGCGCCCCAGCCGGATCTTCGGCCCCTGGAGGTCGAGCAGAATCCCCACGTGGATGCCCAGTTCATGGGCCACCTGACGGATGGTGGCGATGCGCAGGGCGTGCTCGGAATGATCGCCGTGCGAGAAGTTCAGGCGAAAGGTGGTAGCACCGGCGTGAATGAGCTCGCGCAGCCGCTCAGGGCTTTCTGTGGCCGGACCGATGGTCGCCACGATCTTGGTGCGACGCGAAAGATCGGGTGGAGCCATCGGAGCGCCGGACGGTGAGCGGAAACTACCATCCGAAACCACCAGGCACCCGCCGCGCCCGCCGCCATGGATCTCAACCACTACCAGCAGGAAGCGCGCTCCACCGCCCGCTACCCCTCGGTGGGAAGCAATCCCATCTACCCCACCCTGGGGCTCTGCGGTGAGGCCGGCGAAGTGGCCGACAAGGTCAAGAAGGTGCTGCGCGACGGGGACGGCAGCTTCGACGCGGACGTGCGCGGCGCGATCATGCTCGAGTTGGGAGACGTGCTCTGGTACGTGGCTCAGCTCTCCAGCGAACTCGGTTTCGATCTCGACACGGTGGCAGCCGCCAACCTCGCCAAGCTGGCTGACCGGCAGCGCCGCAACGTGATCGGTGGCAGCGGCGATCAGCGCTGAACCCACCGTCAGCCCCGAAGGGGCCTCGCAGGGTTTCGCACTGCCCCCACCTCGCCGCACCTGGGCCGTTGCCACTGGCAGTCCGTGCCATCACTCTGTCGCCTTGTTGGCGCGCCGGGCCCCCTCCTTGCTGGGCTGGCGCTCTTGGCCAACTCCCTGTTGGCGTCCCTGGCCTCTCCCCGCTGGCGCGCCTGAGTCCGTCTTTCGCCATTGTTTTCTCACCCCCTGCGTTCCTGGAGTGCCATGCAGAACCTGCGCGATCGCCTTGTTCATGCCGTGCGCTGGGGGCGATCCGCCGCACCGATCCAATCCGCGTCTCAAGCTTTGAGCCGGAGGTGTGCCCGCGCCCTGGAAGCCTGGCCAGCTCGCGGTCTTCAGCGCCAGCTCGGGTCGCTCCTGTCGCCTGCGCGGCTGGCTTCCCTGCTGCTGGCCCTGGTGCTGCTCGGTCCTGTGGCGCCTGGCTGGGCCGCCGATCTGGTGGTGAGTGAGGTGACCCTGGAGGCCTGCCCGGCCGCTGATGCGGGCGCCCAACCCCTCCTGCGCCGTGCCGCCGAAGCCAGTTGCTATGCCCTGCGGGGCGTGGTGGTGAACCCGGGCCGCAAGCCCGTTGTGGATACCGATGTGTTCGCCGTGATCGTGGATGCCAGCGGGGAGCCGGTGCTCCAGAACCGCAGCCGGGTGGGCTCGATCGGGGATGTGCCGCCCGGCCGCTCCGATTTCGCCCTGCGCCTGGCCGTTCCCGCCGGCACGCCAGAACCTCTGCAGGTGCGCAAGGCCCGTGCCCATGGCTTCAGCGCCCCGGTGCGCACCCGCGCGGCGGAAGGCGATGAACTGCTCCCCCTGGAGCAGGCGGTGCAGGGGCAGGAACTGAGCTGATCGCGCAGGCCTCAGCCGCCGTGATCAGCGGGTGGAGTCAGTAACCGAAGCCGGAACCTGCGCCCATCAGCGAGCCACTCGCTGCGCCCAGCAGGCTCTGACCCAGGCTGAGCGCCAGGAAGGCGATCAGGGCAGAAAGGTCAAGGCCGCCGATGGGCGGAATCAGCCCCCGAAAGGCATTGAGATAGGGGTCGGTGATCGAGCTCACGGTGGACAGCACCGGGTTGCTCCAATCGAGATTGGGGAACCAGCTCAGCAGCACCCGCACCAGCAGCACCAGGCTGTAGATGCTGAGGGTCTGGGCCAGCACCGCAAACAACTGGCTCAGGATCGTCAGGGACATGGGCGCCATCGGCTCGTGCTTCGACTTTATGGGGAGGGGCGTGGTGGCGTGCGGACGCCGGGGAGTTCCGCCACACCGCGCACGGCGAAGGTGCGGTGGAACTTCTCACTGAGGCTGAGCCAGTAGGAACGCCCGTCACTCTGCCGGCGGCGCTCGATGAAGTTCTGGGCCAGCAATTCCTTGATGTGGTCGTAGGCCCCGGAGCCGCGCAGTTCCACGAGATCGGATTGAAGGATGCGTTTCTTCAGGGCGATGGTCGCCAGCGTGCGCAGGGTGGCGGTGGAGAGCTCCACCGGCAGCAGGTTCTGCACCAGACCGCTGAGGCTCTCGCGCAGTTGCAGGCTGTACTGACGCCCCTCCTGGCGGATCTCCAGAGCTGTGTCCCGATGGGCGTAGTCGGCCATCAGCGTGATCAGCGCCAGCTCCACCGCTTCGGGGCTGAGCGCCACGCCGGGCTCCAGGCTGGCGAGCCGGGCCAGTTCAGCCAGATCGAGGGGCCGGCCCTTGAGATAAAGGATCGCCTCGATCCGCGCCGCCAGCGACAGGGAAGCGGCGCCCGGGGCCGCCGCACCCAGGGAGCCGCCGCTGAGGCCCGTTGTGTCGTCGCTGGACATGGAGCCGACCAGCAGAGGCTGGGCCGAACGTACCGCAGCCGTTCAGGCTCAGGCCAGGGCAGGGATCGGCGGCAGCACGGGTCCGAGGAAAAGGCGGTAGGCGGGGTTGTCGGTCTCGTCCCAGTAGCGGTAGCCCAGCCCATCGAGAAAGGTCTGCCAGGCGCCGTTGTCTTCCGGCTCCACCTGCACCCCCACCACGATCCGCCCCACGTCGGCACCCTGGTTGCGGTAGTGAAAGATGCTGATCGACCAGTTGGGGTGCAGGGCGCTCACAAATGCCATCAGGGCACCCGGCCGTTCCGGGAACTCGAAGCGGTAGAGCAGTTCCTGGCGCAGCTCCTGCCCCTCCCCGCTGAAGCCCTGGGGCCGGCGGCCCCCCACCATGTGGCGCAGATGCAGCTTCGCCAGCTCATTGCCGCTGAGATCGAGGCAGGGAAAGCCACTCGCCTGCAGCTGGGCGATCAGGCCGGCCGTGTCGTCGGCGCCGCTGATCTGCACGCCCAGAAAGATATGCGCCAGTTTCGGGTCAGCCATGCGGTAGCTGAATTCCGTGAGGCTGCGGGAGCCCAGCAGCTCGCAGAGCTGCCGCAGGCTGCCGGCCCGCTCGGGGATTTCCACCGCCACCATCGCTTCGCGCGCCTCGCCCAGCTCGGCCCGCTCGGCCACGAAGCGCAGGCGATCGAAGTTCATGTTGGCGCCGCAGGCTACTGCCACCAAGCTGCGGCCCTGGAGTTGGCGGCGCTGCACATCCGCCTTCATACCGGCGATGGCCAGGGCGCCGGCCGGCTCCAGGATCGAACGGGTGTCTTCGAACACGTCCTTGATGGCGGCGCAGATCTCATCGGTCGTCACCGTCACCATGGCGTCCACGTGCTGCTGGGCCAGCGCGAAGGTGTGTTCACCCACTTCCCGCACCGCCACCCCATCGGCGAACAGGCCCACCGTCTCCAGGCGGATGAGACGGCCGGCCGCCAGGGAGCGGGTCATGGCATCGGCATCCACCGGCTCCACACCGATCACCTCCACCTCCGGCCACACGCTTTTCACGTAGGCGGCGATGCCGGCGATGAGGCCGCCGCCGCCCACCGCCACGTAGATCGCATCGGGGGGGGAGGAGCACTGGCGCAGGATCTCCAGACCGATCGTTCCCTGGCCGGCGATCACTTCGGGGTCGTCGAAGGGATGGATGAAGGTGAGGCCCGCCTCCCGCGCGCGGCGCCGGGCTTCCAGGCAGGCCTCGTCGTAGGTGTCGCCATGGAGCACCACCGCGGCCCCGAGTGCGGCCACGGCGCGCACCTTCATCTCAGGGGTGGTGAGCGGCATCACGATCACGGCCCGGCAGCCGAGGCGACCGGCAGCCAGCGCCACCCCCTGCGCATGGTTGCCTGCGCTGGCAGCGATCACCCCCCGCTCCAGCTCCTCAGCGGTGAGGTGGGTCATGCGGTTGTAGGCACCGCGCAGCTTGAACGAGAACACCGGCTGGAGGTCCTCCCGTTTGAGCAGCACGCTGTTGCCGATGCGGCGCGAGAGATTGGGCGCCGGATCGAGCGGCGACTCGATCGCCACGTCGTAGACGCGGGCACGCAGGATCCGCTGGAGGTAGTCGCTCATCGACCCAGTGTGACAAGGGCCGGCCGGAGGCTGGCTGCGCGCGACTCCTCAACGCACTCCGCAGGCTGCTCAGCCTCGCTCTGGAGGCCGTTCTCAGGCGGCTCGCCGCCTCAGCACTCGCCTTCCCCTGCCCATTGGTGACCATTGCCGCCAACCGGCGGGAGGGGGAACGTAGATTGACCTGTACTGAACAGGCCGGGGCATGCATCTCAGCGAGCTGAGCCATCCCAATCAGTTGCATGGGCTCAGCGTCGCCGAGCTGGAAGGCATCGCGAGGCAGATCCGGGAGCGTCACCTGGAGGTGGTCTCCAGCAGCGGCGGCCACCTGGGCCCCGGCCTGGGGGTGGTCGAGCTCACCCTCGCTCTCTACCAAACCCTGGATCTTGACCACGACAAAGTGGTGTGGGATGTGGGCCACCAGGCCTATCCCCACAAGCTGGTCACCGGCCGCTACCTCCGCTTCGACACCCTGCGTCAGCAGGGCGGCGTGGCCGGCTACCTGAAGCGCAGCGAGAGCCGTTTCGATGCTTTCGGTGCCGGCCATGCCTCCACCAGCATCTCGGCAGCCCTGGGCATGGCCCTGGCCCGCGATCGGCGCGGCGAGGATTTCAAGTGCGTGGCGGTGATCGGCGATGGCGCCCTCACCGGCGGCATGGCGCTGGAGGCGATCAACCATGCCGGCCACCTGCCGCACACCCGCCTGCTGGTGGTGCTGAACGACAACGACATGTCGATCTCACCGCCGGTGGGTGCGCTCTCCACCTACCTCAACCGCATGCGGCTGAGCCCGCCGCTGCAGTTTCTCTCCGGCAGCGCCGAAGAGGCGGTCAAGCACCTGCCCTTCATGCATGGCGAGCTGCCGCCTGAGCTCAAGACCCTCAAAGAGAGCATGAAGCGGCTCTCGGTGCCCAAGGTGGGCGCCGTGTTCGAAGAGCTGGGCTTCACCTACATGGGCCCGGTCGACGGCCACGACATCGCCGGCATGATGCGCACCTTCCAGGCGGCGCACCGCTGCGAAGGCCCGGTGCTCGTGCACGTGGTCACCACCAAGGGCAAGGGGTACCCCTACGCCGAGGCCGATCAGGTGGCCTATCACGCCCAGTCGGCTTTCGATCTGAAAACCGGCAAGGCCTACCCCTCCAGCAAGCCGAAGCCACCGAGCTACAGCAAGGTGTTCGGCCAAACACTGGTGAAGATCTGCGAGCTTGATCCCACCGTTGTGGGCATCACGGCCGCCATGGCCACGGGCACCGGCCTCGACCTGCTCGAAAAGGCGCTCCCCGACCAATACTTCGACGTCGGCATCGCCGAGCAGCACGCCGTGACCATGGCGGCGGGCATGGCCTGCAACGGCGTCAAGCCGGTGGTGGCGATCTACAGCACCTTTCTGCAGCGCGCCTACGACCAGCTCATCCACGATGTGGGCATCCAGAACCTGCCGGTCACCTTCGTGCTCGACCGCGCCGGCATCGTCGGCGCCGACGGCCCCACCCACCAGGGCCAGTACGACATCAGCTACCTGCGCGCCGTTCCGAATTTCACGGTGATGGCACCCAAGGATGAAGCCGAGCTCCAGCGCATGCTGGTCACGGCGATCGCCCATACCGGCCCCACCGCGATCCGCTTCCCCCGGGGCGAAGGTGAAGGGGTGCCGCTGGTGGAGGAAGGCTGGGAGCCCATCGCCATCGGCCGTGGCGAACAGCTCGCCGATGGCGACGATCTGCTGATCGTGGCCTATGGCGCAATGGTCTACCCGGCCATGGCCACCGCCGGGCTGCTGCAGGAACAGGGTGTGCGGGCGGCTGTCGTGAATGCCCGCTTCCTGCGCCCTCTCGACGAGTCCCTGATCGTGCCCCTGGCCCAACGCATCGGCCGCGTGGTCACCATGGAGGAAGGTGCGCTGCCCGGTGGCTTCGGCGCTGCCGTGGTGGAAGCCCTCAACGACAACGACGTGCTGGTGCCGGTGCTGCGCATCGGCATTCCAGATGTGCTGGTGGACCACGCCAGCCCCGACCAGAGCAAGGAGGCGCTGGGGCTCACCCCGCCGCAGATGGCCACCCGCATCCTGCAGCGCTTCCAGCTAGGCGTGCTGCGCCAGCCCCTCACGGTCTGAATCGCGCCTTTAGCTCATGCGAACGGCTGCGCTGCCAGGTGCTGGTGGTGGGGTGCGGGCCGGCGGGCGGTGAGTTGGCCCGGGGCCTGGCCCGCAGCGGCGTGGATGTGCTGGTGGTGGATGCCCTGCGAGATTTGCGGGCCCGTGCCTTCAGCAGCGCCGCGTTGCCGCTGGAGGCGATCGAACGCTTCGGTCTGCCGCCCGAGGTGGTGGGCAGCCGCTGGAGCGGCTGGCAGCTGTTCGGCCCCGGCGACGAGCAGCGCCACTGGAGCCAGGACCAACCGCTCGGGGCCGTGCTCGACTTCGGAGCCCTGCGCCACTGGCTGGGGCTGCAGGCCAGCGGCTGGGGGGCTCGCCTGGCGTTGGGCCTGCGGGCGAAGCGCTGCGAGGCGGTGGGCGATCGCCTGCGCACCTGGTTGGTGGGGGCCTCAGGTGCGGGGGTGGAGGTGGAGAGCGACTGGGTGGTGGACGCCAGCGGTCAGGGGCGAGCCTTGATCGGTGACCCTCCCCCCAGCAGCGATCCGTTGGTGCGTGGGGTGGGGGTGGAATGGCTGCTGCAGGTGCCGGAGCCGCTCTGGCGCCGCTGGAGCAACCGGCTGAGCTTCTGCCTCGGCTCCCAGTGGATGCCCCAGGGCTACGGCTGGGTGTTTCCCATGCAGCCCGGCCTGTTGAAACTGGGTGTGTGCCGGCTGGAGGATCCTCGCCGTGAGGGAGCTCAACCGGCCCTTGGCGGCTGCCTGCAGCAGTTGCAGCGCCGCTGGTTGCTTCAGGAGGCGGAGGTGGTGGATCGGCACGGCGGTGTGATCCGCAGCTCGGTACGTCGCCGTGAACCCCACCGCCGCGGCAGGTTGCTGGGCCTGGGTGACGCGATCAGCACCGCCAACCTGCTGGGCGGTGAGGGGATTCGCCACGCCATGGCCAGTGGCCGCCTGCTGGTGCCAGCGTTGGTGGAGGCGTTGGCCGGCAACGAACGGCCGCTGGAGCGCTACCCAGGCCAACTCAAACGCGTGCTGGGCTGGCGTTGGAGCCTGAGCGGCAGGTTGGCCCAACGCACCTGGCTTGGGCTGGTGGACGAGCGGGGAGACCGCAGGCTTTCAGCTCTGCTGCACGGCCTGGAGCAGACCGCCGCCGCCAGCGATCTCTCCGCCCTGTTGTTCCACTACCGCTTTGAGCGTTACGGGGGGCGGATGCTCCCCTACCTGCTGGGGTGGCGCTGAAGCGCCACCCCACGGGCCCTTAACTCAGAGCACACCCCGGGAGGCCAGGCCCTGAATGGCGCCGATGCCAAAGATGTGGCCCAGGCTGGTGGTGGCCAGCAGGGAGGCATGGCTCAGGCCGCCGAAGAACTGAGGGCTGGGCAGCTGGGCACCTTCGGAGGGGTACTTGATGGTGGCCTTGCCGATGCCGATGGCAATCACATTGCAGACAATCATCACCAGAGCCACTTTCGGTGACCAGGAAATCGAAGCGGGGGCAAGCGCGAGGAGCGGAGCGATCATCTTGGATCTGAAACCGACGCCCCATCTTCCGGGTGAACCACTCCATCCTCACCCGGGCGTAAAACTTGTTCATGGCTCTGAGGCGGTGGGGCGTCAGCGGCGGCGGCACTGAAGCCCAGCAACACCATCAGGTTGGCCACGGTGAGGAAGGACTCGGCAGCGCCATGCAAGGGGTCCACATCCGCCAGCTGTTGTCCAAAACGGAGTTCTGCCACCACTGCGGCCACGATCGTGACGGCCACGAACACCAGCGTGAACTGAAAGCCCCGCAAGGCCAGAGGCGGGAAGCGGCCGCTGCGCCCGGCCCAGCGCAGGAAGGCCAGATAGGGCAGAAGCGAGAGCACGAACAGAGGCGCGGGATCCACGGTCGCCAGCGGCTCGAGCAACCAGAGGCCGTGGCGCCATCCCTCCTCAGCAGCGCCAACGGCCACGCTCAGCACGGTGCTGGCGGTAACGCTGCTGGCCATGGTGAAGGCCAGGAAAGGGGCAGCAAGCTGATCGACGAAGTGGTGGTGGGCAGCGAGCAGAGCGATGCCAGGCATCGGCATGACGTGGAGCGGCATCACCGGCAACGACAGGAGGTCCGTCATGCCTGGCGCGGGGACGGCAGCAACTGCCAGGCGGCGACCGCCAGAGCGATGTTGCCGATCAAGGTGGTGAAGGCCTGGAACACCACCAGGCCACGCAGGGCTTCGGTGTTGTCGAAGAGGTGCCAAGTGCAGGCCGCCATGGCGCTGACCAGGGCAGGCAGCATGGCCAGGGCCAGCCAGCGCCACTGCGGTTCATGGCGCCGTTCCCCCCAGCGCACGATCGCTGCGATGGCGAGCATCCACTCCAGCACCGAGGCAATGTGGATCCACCAGGTGGGCAGGGAGAGGGCATGCATCGGAACCTTCGCCCGCACCTGACGCTCAATGTAAGGACCCCCGCGATCTGATGGGAAGGCAGGCCCTGGCGGCTGGTCGCTGTGAACTGGATGGCCGCACGAGGCGCGCGCCATGGGCAGGCCACCGGAGTTGCTGGCCCTCACACGTGCAGTGAAGAGTTGTGGGGAATCGTTTCCAAGCCGTTGATGCGTTGTTGACTGATGAGGGGATGAAGGTATTTCGCTGTTGACCTGACCAGGAAGGTTCTGGGCGACCCAGGAATTGGGAGAGCCCGACAAGTGCACGGATGCAGCCATGGAGACATCAACGGAGCCATCAGCGGAGTCATTAACGGGGAAATCAACTGAGCACTTAACGGAGGCATCAGCCCAAGCACCCTTGGCGCCATTTCTTGATCCACGATCAGTGATGCGCAACTTGCCTCTTTACGAACTCTGCTTGTATTCAGGTAGCTGCAACAAGGCCGCCAAATGCTGTGCCCATTCGCAAGCCACGCTGAATCGCGCTCATCGTGACATTGAGGAATTGCTGACTACAGCTGCCAGAAACAACTTCATTGACCTCCTTGGCGCGCTCCGCACGTTCTCTCAACAGCTGAGAACCGCCTTGCGCCTGTGCAGGGTCGAAATTGACCCCTACATCCCCCTTTCAATCAATGACAGCTCTTTGCAGATCGAGATCTGGGCCAGGTCTGAGTCCAATCTGAGTCGCAGTCTGCATTTGCTCAGGCAGCGAATTGTTGATGTCTTTGTGGGGTCGCTCTATGACCTGGAGATGGAGCAGCGCAGGCAATTGCTGCGGGTTGAGGGTGTGGAATTGATGGCAGAGGTGTTGATCTACATTCCGCTGTGGCGGATCGGACCTGTCGCTGCCTTGGCCGATGAAGACGCTCAGCCACAAACCCTTTTGGTGGATCCTGAGGTTTGCCACCCCAAGCTGACAAGGCGCCTCAAGCAACTTGGCTATCAGGTGCAGATCAGCTCCGATCGCCGCGTTCGTCAGAAGCAAGCCACCATGCTCAAGGTTGTCAGTCATTTACAACTACCGGCGTTGCCTATCCCTGCGGAACTGCGTGTGTTCGGCACTGAACCGGTTGACAAAGATGTGATCGGCATGGTGTTCAGTGCAAGCTATTCCGAGGCACAACCATGCTTCAAGGAGATGATGTCAACGCTCGCCAAGCACTTGCGTCGAGGCCTGGAAGCGGAAGTGCAGCTGGCAGACCAGAAACTCAGCAGAGGCGAGGCCTGATATTCAGCCATAGCCAGGCCTGAGTCCAGACCGCCCCCATCGATCACCGCTGGTGTCCGCAGCTGGAGGCACGTCCGGCCGTCGCCGGATTTGGTTTTTGACCCCTGTCACCCCATGATGTATCGCAGGTGATGGTTCGGAGGGGGTGCCCCAAGTGGTGCCTCACGGGGTTGCCCAAGGGGTTGCCCAAGAGGTATTCCAAGGCTGGCAGCGTACGGTCGGAGTCCCCCACCCAGTTCGCCAGCGGCAGGTCCGATGCCGACCCATCCCCTCCTCTGCGGTTACTACGGCGAGCACAACCTCGGCGACGATGCCTTGCTCACCGCCTTGCTGGCGCAGCTGCCTTCAGGCTGTGATCCGCTTGTCACCGCTTTCGACCAGGAGGAGGTGGAGCGCTGCTTTGGCGTGCGCACCGTGGACCGCCGCAGCCTGGCGGCGGTGTTGCAGGCTCTGGGGGGCTGCGATGCGTTGGTGCTGGGTGGCGGCAGCCTGCTGCAGGACGTCACCAGCTTCGGCAGCCTGGTCTATTACGCGGCGCTGATCCTGCGGGCGCGCCTGGCCGGCCTGCCTGTGCTGCTCTGGGGCCAGGGGCTGGGCCCGCTGCGCCGTCGCCGCAGCCGCCTGCTGGTGCAGCGCCTGCTACCTCTGGTGCAGGGGATCACCTGGCGCGATGCCGGATCAGCAGCTCTGGCTGCTGAGTGGGGCGTGCAGGCGCCGATGGGCAGTGACCCTGTGTGGTCGTTGCCGGCGCAGTCCTGGCAGGGGCCGGGCGGGCCGATCGTGCTCTGCTGGCGCCCCACCAGCCTGCTCACGGACAGCGGCTGGGCCGTGCTGCTGCAGGCCCTTGACCAGGTGGCGTGCCGCCTGGACCGGCCGGTGCACTGGCTGCCCTTCCACCGTGAGCAGGACACGGGCTTACTGCAGGAGTTGAAGGAGAGGGGGCTGTTGCCGCAGGGGCTTGCGCAACGCAGCCGTGAGCTGCAGGTGAGAAATCCACAGGAGGCCTGCGAGCAGTTCCATGGGGCCACGCTGGTGGTGTCGATGCGGCTGCATGGCCTGATCCTGGCTGCCCTGGCAGGAGCCCCCTGCGCAGCACTCAGCTACGACCCCAAGGTGAAGAGGGCCGCTGATGCGCTCGCCTGCCCCTGCCTTGATCTGGAAGCAACCGCCATGGAAGGTCACCAGGCAGGGCCCCTGGAGCAGAGCTGGCTGAGCGCGGCGGAGATTCCGCCGGTAGCAGCCACCATTGAGCATCTGCGCCAGCAAACGGCCGTTCACGCTGCGTTGTTGCACGAGCAGCTGGGCTGACAACTGCTTCCGGCAGGTAGAGAGATGGACGGCCCTCCGGTATCGCAGCAGGAATGCTGGCCACATCCGTTTCGCAGCTGGGCTGTTTGGCGTCTGTGGCTCGCGGCCGGCTGGTCGGGCGGCTTGACTGGCAAGCCGGTGACCTCTGCTTCTCTCCGATGGACCGCGTCAAACTGCAGATCCTGCTCAGCGTGCTGATCCCGCTGGGGGCGATTGCCTACTGGCTGAGCACGCTCGGCTTCTTCGACAAGCCGTGAGCCTGGCCGCAGAGGGTGATCAGCGGCCAGAGACCACAACCTGCTAGTTGCTGGAAGGAGCGGCCATTGCCAGCGGGATGCTCGGCACCGGGAAGCCATTGCTGCCCAGCACATCCACGATCATGCGGTTGGTGTCGAAGTAGACCTGCCAGTAGTTGTCCGTGTGGGTGTAGGGGCGAACGGCAAGTTTCGGGCCGCGCTCAGTGAACTCCAGCACCTCCACATCTCCCGGCATGCCGTCGTACTGGTTGGGAATGCTCTTGAGGCCCTCCTTGAGCAGGGCCACGGCACGGGCCACATCGGCGCTGTTGTCGAGCTGGGCCACCAGTTCCACCCGTCGGAACGGATGCACGGAATAGTTCTGGATGTTGTCGCTGAAGAGCTTGCCGTTGGGAATGATGTTGCGGACATTGTCGGGAGAGAGCACCGAGCTCACGAACATGCCGATTTCCTCCACAGTGCCCGTGACGCCGGCAGCTGTGATGAAATCGCCCACGCTGAAGGGGCGGAAGATCTGCAGGAACACCCCGGCGGCGAAGTTGCCGAGCATCCCGCTCCAGGCCGCACCGATGGCCACGCCTGCACCGGCCAGCAGTGCAGCGAAGCTGGCCGTTTCAATGCCGAAGAAGCCAAGGATGGCCACCACCAGGATCACCCGCAGCACCGCTGCGAGGATGTTGAGCAGGTAGGACACCACCGTCGCGTCGAGGCTGCTGTGGCGCAGAGAGCTGCGCAACAGGCGCACGGCCAGGGTGATGAGCCAGCCCCCAGCAATCCAGAGGGCGACGGCGCCCACCAGCTTGAAGATGAACGGAACGACGATCGCAGTGATCAGGGCGAGGCTCTCAGGCACGGAGAGAGAATCGGGGTGCAGCTGAACGCTGCTGTTTCCTGCGCGAGACGTCAACCGAATGTTGAGGTCCTGGCACGGTGGCATGGCCGAGCCGGACGTGCCACCTGAAACGGCGCGAGCACAAACCATGACCCATGCTGCAGGGAGCTCAGCAGATCCACTCCTTCATCAGGTGGTGAGTGAACCGCTGGGAAGCTGACGCAGCCGCTCGAGTTCATCGAGCACTTCCTGGCTGTGGCCACTGGGGCGCACCGCCACCCAGCGGGCCCGCAGCGCGCCTTCAGGATCGATCAGAAACGTGTGACGCTGGGAAAAAGGAGGCAGCCAGGAGCCGTAAAGCTGGCTGACCTTGCCACCTGGGTCGGAAAGCAGCGGAAAGGCCAATCCCTCGCTGTCGCAGAAGGCAGCGTGATCATCGAGTGCATCGGCACTGATTCCCACCACCTCAGCATGAAGGCTGTGGAAGCGGGCCAGATCGTTCTGAAAGCCTCGCGCTTCCAGCGTGCAACCGCCGGTGAAATCCTTGGGATAGAAGTAGAGCACGAGCCAGCGGCCGCGGAAATCTTCAAGTCCGAGGGTGGTGGCTTCAGGCTGATCGGCCGTGAAGGCCGGCAAACGAAAAGGTGGGGCTGGACGGTCGAGCTCCGGCAGGGTTCCACCCATTGCTGTGGCCTCACGCGGACGTGCCAGCCAAGCAAAAGCAAACAGGACGGAAGCCTGCAGGAGTTGTCGACGCTTCACTGAACCGGAACGAACCGGCTCAGATTTTGGCCAGGTTGATGCCCAGTTCGCGGGCGTAGGCGCCCAGACCCTTCTTCTGGATGGTGCGAAGGGTGCGGGTGGCCACGCGCAGCTTCACCCAGCGGTTGCCTTCGGCCCACCACAGGCGGCGCTCCTGCAGATTCACCTGCTGGAGCTTTTTGGTGCGCACGTGGGAATGGCTGACCGCCATGCCGTTGTTGGCACGCTTACCGGTGAGTTGGCAAACCCGGGACATGACGTTCAGCTGCTGAAAATGACAAACGGGCCAGGCCCGAAGGGGCGAATCTAGCAAAGAGGAGGCGAGGCCTCAGAGGCCCCGCTCCATGAGGCGACCCATCAGGTTGGAGCTGCGCTGCTGGAAGCCCGCCAGCTCGTTGGGTTCCAGGCCTCCCACCGAAAGCCGGGCCAGCTCGTAGATGTGACGGCTGAGGTCGTCGGCGAGCTGCTGGCTGGGGGAGCTGCCGCCCCCGGTGATCACGGCGCCGGCGGACAGCTTGAGCAGCCCTTCCACCAGGGCATGGCGGCGGTTGATCAGCAGCACGTGGTGGTCGGGCAGGCCGGGCAGCCGTTGCTCCATGAAGGCGCCCATGTCATTGATGCGCCGCATCTGCTCCGGCAACAGGATCAGGGCCGCCGGGGCGCTCTCCCCCTTGAGGGCCTGCACCTGGATGGTCACCTTGTCGTTGCCCAGGGCCTGCTTGAAGAGGCTGCGCAGCTGCTCGGAGCTGTCCTTCCCTTGGGAATCACTGAGCTCGCTCTCCTTCTCCTGCAGGCTGTCGTCCAGTTCGGCGTCGACGCGGCGGAAGGTGAGCTCCTCGTGGCGTGCCTCCAGCCAGGGGATGAACTGGGCATCGATCAGGGCATCAGCCAGAAGCACTTCTGCTCCCTGGCCCTGCCAGAGCGCCAGGGCACCGGCCTGGCCGGCCTCATCGGTGCAATAGAGAATGCGCTTGTCGTTCTCAGGCGACAGACGGCTGCGGTAGGCAGCGAGGGTGGTGAACGCCTTGCCACCAACGGCGATCGGCTCGGGGTCGGCAGCAGCGGCGGTGGTGCCGAACAGCACGAGATCCGCCACCTGCTCGGCGAACTTGTCGTCTTCCATGGCGCCGATCTTGATGAAGGGGGCGATGCCCTCCCAGATCTCCGCGTAGCGGCTGGGTTCGTCCTTCTGGAGCTGCTTGAGCCGATCCCCCACCTTCTTGGCCACGAAGCCGCCGATCGAGCGCACGCGCCGGTCGGTCTGCAGAGCGGAGCGGCTGACGTTGAGGGGGATGTCGGGGGAGTCGATCACACCGCGCAGAGGCAGGAGGTAGCGAGGCACCACCTCCTTGATCGAATCGCTGACGAACACCTGGTTGCAGTAGAGGCGAATTTCGCCTTTCTCCCAATCGCCACGGCCCGTGAGCTTGGGAAAGTAGAGGATGCCCTGCAGGTTGTAGGGGTAGTCGGTGTTGAGGTGCACCCAGAGCAGCGGATCACCCTGGAAGGGGTAGAGGTAGCGGTAGAGCTCGATGTAGTCGTTGTCGGTGAGGTCGCGGGCGCTCTGGCGCCACGGTGCCAGCCGCTTGTTGACTGTTTCACCTTCCAGCTGCACTTCCACCGGCAGGAAGTCGCAGTAGGTGGTGATCAGCGAACGGATGCGGGACGGCTCGATATATTCCATCTCCTCCTCCTGCAGGTGCAGGATCACATCAGTGCCAGGCTCGCTGCGCTCGCCCGATTCGAGGCTGAAGTTGGGGGAGCCGTCGCAACTCCAGCGCACGGCCTCTGAATCGGGGCGAGCACTCAGGCTCACCAGCTCCACCTTGGCCGCCACCATGAAGCTGGAGTAGAAGCCGAGGCCGAAATGGCCGATGATGGCATCGTCTTCCCGTTTGTATTTCTCCAGGAATTCTTCGGCACTGGAGAAGGCCACCTGGTTGATGTAGCGCTTCACCTCATCGGCCGTCATGCCGATGCCGTTGTCACTGATGGTGAGGGTCTTGGCTTCGCGATCGATGCGGATCTGAATCCGGCCTTCTTCACCCTCGCTGCAATCTCCGGCCATCGCCGCCATGCGGCGCTTGCTGATGGCATCCACTCCATTGCTCACCAGTTCCCGCAGGAACACCTCATGGCCGGAATACACGGCCTTCTTGATGATCGGAAAGATGTTCTCGGTGTGGATCTGAATCTGGCCCTGTTCCAGCACCGTCATGGCAGTTGAGTCACTGAGGTGACCTTAGGGATCCCCCTGGACCGGCTCAAGACGTGGCAGGGAGGGGTCTCCGAACCCTTGGGGTGGCAGCAGCGTGGAGCTACGCGAGGCAGGGGTGCGAGCAGGCACGAGGAGTGTCGACCGAGCCGCTGTCGGGCCCTCGTTCTGGGTGAGCTCCGGGGGGTTCGGCGAGACGACAGACCTCGGACATCTGAGGGTATGGGAGCCGAAGGCGTCAGCCGCCCAAAACACGAGACGCCACTTCAATCACGCTGGATGGGAGGGTTCAGCCAAAGCAATCCGAACAGCCCCGGTCACAGGTAGCGATCGACAAAGGGCCAGGAACGCCTGAACAACGACAGCAGGCACGAGGGGGCTTGAGCCTCGATCCGCTCTTGTTGGCCTGGCTGGGCACTGACCGCACTCTTGCATCCCGCTGTTGAACCTTGCTGTTCATGTGTCGCGAACGCGGGGTCCAGTGGGAAGTGGGGACCCTTCTGCCCTTGGGTGGGAGCACAGTGCAGTGTTTCAGTGTAGCAATGGGACTTTGCAGAAAAAGGTGATGCTGGTATGATGAAAAAATTTGGTTCATTGGCGCAGCGCAATGAAAGGGTTGTTGTCAGTTGGTATCTCGCGTAAACAATTGAGTTGGCTTGCGGGAATTTGCATGGCGGGGTTCCCGGTTCTGGCTCCAGCTCCCGCTTCAGCACTCTCTTTCTCCTTCTCCTTCACTGATTCTGGCCAAACAATCACAGGCCTGATCACCGGCCTCGCGGATAACACCGATTTTCAGACAGACCCACCTGTGAGTGTATCCATCACCAGTGGGCCAGCGCAAACACTTGGTGCCTACACGTTTGAATCCTCAGCAGCGTTGGGAGACGGTGGATTCAGCACGAGCAACGGCGACATCATTCTGAAGGCGGTTCCAACAGAGCCGTTTAACAACATCATTTGGACTGGTCTCCTCCCCTCTCCAACTGTTGGGGAGCCTCCTCTTGGTTTGCTGCGCTTTGCGCGACTCACTCCCCTCGAACAGCCCGTGCCTCTCAGGTTGGGTGTTATTTCTGGGATCTGGGCACCAGTGCCGCCAACCAGACGCAACCCTCTTCCCGAGGGCCTCATTGCTGGCCCGGTCAGGTTTGAAGCCGTTGCCGACCCCACTCCTGCCGAGGTGCCCGGCCCACTGCCCTTGCTTGGGGCGGCTGCTGCCTTTGGATATAGCAGGAAGGTGAGGCATCGCATTCAGCAGCAGAGGCAGGGTCAGCAACGGAGTTACATCGTGCATCAGAAGCAAGTTGGGAAGGGCCTCTGATGGTGCTTTCATCCAAGGAATGGCATCACAAAGCTCCATCACCGAATTGAGTCACCGAATTCCATCACGAACTTCATCACTCAATACCATCGCGGAATTTCACAACCAACATCCACCACTTCATTCCGGCACTCAATTCAGACACTGAATTCCTTCACAGAGCTCCAGCTCAGAGCCCGGCAAACCATTCGTAGCCATTGTCTTCCCAGGTGCCGCACCGCAATGGATCGAGGAAGCTGATCACCTCCACCCCCGTCACCCACTTGCTGAGCTTGTAGCCCAGCTTGATCGGAGAGGCGAGGCGCACGGGGGCTCCGTTCACCACCGGCAGCGGCGCGCCGTTCATGCCGGTGGCCAGCAGGGTCTGGGGATGCAGCGCGGAAGCGATGTCCCAGGTGGTGAAGAACTGATCAGCCGATTCGATCGCCACGTAGCCGCCCAGGCTGGACAATCCAGCCAACGCCAGCACATCGGCGAGGCGCACCCCCGACCAGGACACGATCGCTGCCCAACCCTCCACGCACACATGGCGGATGGTGATCTCGTGCTGGGGTAGAGCGGCCAGATCGGCCAGATTCAGCTGCAGCGGTTGGCGCACCAGCCCCTCAACGCGCAAGCGGTAGCGCGCAGGATCCAGCCGCGGCACGCCATTGAAGCTGTTCACCAGCAAGGCCGCCGGATCCACCTGATCGCGGCGAAATTCAGGCACCTTGCCCTTCCCCTGCAGCAACGCTTCTAGGCGCTCATTGAACGGCTGGGTGGCCTTCCCCACCTGCTCGCTGAAGCGATTGAGAGCGCAGCCGCCGAGCAGCAAGGGAGCCCCGCTGCTGTAAGCGAGGCCGAGCAAGTGCCGGCGGGTCAGCCAGGGGCTCTCGGGTGTCAAGCGATCATCGAGCGCCAGAGCCGCCATCCTCCAATGCGCCAGGAGAGGGCGGCATGGGCCAGGGTGAGCAGAGCGATGGCGGGAATCGTGGTGAGGTGAGCCACACGCAAGGTGTGCCAGCTGGTGGCACCGAACAGTTCCCCGAAGCTGAACAGGCCCGACAGCCACCAGAACTGAGCCGGCTTGTACATCGCCAGGCCCGTGATCAGAGCGAAGGCCAGCAGGACCAGCATCAAGGTGTAGATCAGCCGGTGCGCGGCCAGGCGTCGCTTGCCCAGATTCGAACTGGCAGTCAGCGTGGCCAGATCACTGCTCTGCACCAGCCGTGCACGACGCCGCTGGATCAGCAGGGCGATCCAGAGCCCAAGGTTCAGGGCGTAGAGGCCCATGAAGCCGAAGTGCCAGTCGCGGCCGCCGGCCAGCCAACCGCCAAGGGTGAACAGCTCCGGCACAGTGGCACCATCACGACCGCCGAACACGGGATGGGCGTTGTAGATCTGCAGGCCGCTGCCCGCCATCACCAGCAGCACCACCAGGTTGAACCCGTGGAAGACCCGCGTCCAGAGCGGATGCCGGTGGCGGGAGGGTGACACCTCAGCTGAGCCGTTGCGCAGCCGCGCCATTGCTCAGCTGCGCCGTTGCTCGGCCGGCCGCTCCTCCGGCACGATCGCCCCCTCCACCGGGCACACCTGCAGGCAGATGCCGCAGTCGATGCAGGTGTCGAATTCGATCCAATAAAAGGAGGTGCCCTTGCTGTTGGCTCCGGAGCCCGGCTTGATGCAGGCCACAGGACAGGCATCCACGCAATCGGCCACGCCCTCGCAGACGTCGGTGAGGATCGTGTGGGCCATGAAAGGACGGGCGCAAGCGTGGCGCGATCCTAGAAATCCGTCAGGCCTGCCTCCGGCTCAGCCAAGCCACTCCAGCCCTTGGCTGTCGCGGCTGAAGGCCACCACCTCCGCCTCAGCGTGCGAGCCGAGCGGCTCCGGCAGGAGTTCGGCAGCGCGGCCCTGAGCATGGAGCTGATCGAGCCGTTCCAGGGCGGCAGCGAGTCCGTCGGGGTGGCTGTAGGCCACCAGTAGCGGGCGCTCCGCCTGCCTGGCCGCTTCCTTGCTGCCGGGAGTGCCGCTGAGCAGCTCGCGGATGTCCTCGATCGAAAAGGCGAAACCCACGCCGGCGGCCAGGGCCGCATCGGCGCAGAAGCGACCCACCAGGGCGTCGTAGCGGCCGCCGCTGGCCACATCCACCGGTGCCGCCGCGCCGCGACACACCAGCTTGAGCACGATGCCGTCGTAGAGATCGAAGTGAGGCTGGAAGCTGGGATCCAGCTGCAGCTGCACCCCCAGACGCTCGGCCGCCGGACGCACCAGCTCCAGGGTGGTGGCCAGCTCCGCCAGCAGCTGGCTGGCCCCTAGGTGCCGCTCCAGCTCCTTCAGCACCCAGGCCGGTTCCCCGCGCAGGCGCAGCAAGGCCTGCAGCTTCGCCTGATCCGTCGGCTCCAGTGGAATGGCGGCCAGGGCCAGCGGATCGAAGCCCGTGAGGGCACGGCGGCAGGCGGTGCGGTGCTGGGCGGGCAGGCGCTCGAGCAGGGCACTGAGCAGCCCGTGGTGGCCCACCAGCAGCTGGGCTTCGTGGCTGGGCTCCAGCCCGATCGTTTCGGTGCAGGCCAGCAGCAGCCGGATCAGCTCCACATCGGCGGAGGCCGTGCGCACCCCTAGCAGCTCCACGCCGCTCTGCAGTTGCTCACTGATGCGTTGCCCGCCCGCATCGCCCACGAAAGCGCGGAAGGTGGGACCCTCCGCCCACAGACGCAGCGGCCGTGGCCGAGACGCCATGCGTGTGGAGGCCGCCCGGGCGATCGAGGCCGTGAATTCAGGCCGCAGGCCCAGCGGTTCTTCTGCCGCCAGGCGCACCACGTCCTGCTCGGCGATGCCGCCGCCGGCCTGCAGGGTGTCGAGCCGTTCCACCGACGGGGGCGCCACCTCCTGGTAGCCCCAGAGCCGATAGACCTCCGCCAGACGCTCGCGCAGGCGGCGGTTGCCGCCCACCTGAACGGGATTGAGATCCCTGGCGCCGGCGGCTGGTTGCAGGGCCATGGGAAGAAGAAGGTGAAGGGAAGCGGCTGGATCCTATGGAGCGGCGCGGGGCCTGCTCAGAGCTCGGGAGCCCCGAACAAGGCGCCAGGCAGGGGGCGGCACTGGGCCAGCCCGTCCATCAGGGCGGCGTGCAGGCCGGGGGTGGTGGCGATCAGCCGCCCGTCGGCCAGCACCAGCGGCGTGCCGTCGTAGGCACTCACGATGCCGCCCGCCTGCTCCACCAGCACCACGCCGGCGGCCAGGTCCCAGGGCGAAAGGCCGCGCTCCCAGTAGCCATCAAGGCGGCCGGCCGCCACGAAGGCCAGATCCACCGCGGCGGCCCCACCGCGCCGCACCCCATGGCTGCGGTGGGTGAACCAGCAGAACTCTGTGTAGTTGGTGTCGGGCTGGGTGGTGCGGTCATAGGCAAATCCTGTGACCAGCAGGGAGGCGGAGAGCTCGGTGCAGCCGCTCACCTGGATCGGTTGGTCGTTGCACCAGGCGCCCAGGCCAGGCGCCGCCCAGTAGTGCTCCGCCAGGGCCGGCACCTCGATCGCCCCAAGCAGCGGCAGGCCCCGCCAGGTGAGACCCACCGAGGTGGCGAACAGCGGGAAGGAGTGGGCGAAGTTGGTGGTGCCATCGAGCGGGTCGACGCACCACTCCAGGTCGGAGCGGTTGGCGCTGCGGCCGCTCTCTTCCGCAAGCACGGCCACACCGGCACTCTCAGCGGCGAGCACCGCGAGCACCGCCTGCTCCGCAGCCAGGTCGGCCTCGGTGACCAGATCCCCGGCGCGGCCTTTCTCCCGGATCTGGCGCAGCTTGCCGAAATGACGCGTGAGCTCAGATCCACCAGCGGCAGCAGCCCGGCGGGCCACCCCGGCCAGACGCTCAAGTTCCGCAGCGCTGAGGCCGGAGGCCTGCAGAGCCTGCTGGGACAGAGAGGGAAGGCCGGCGGCCGGGGGCTGGAGGCTGATGCTCATGGCAGGGGGGTCATGGCTGGGCGTTGATAGCTGGACTGTCAGGTCTGGGCGTTGATGGCTGGACCTTTAGGGCTGCAGGGGCATGGCTGGACGGTCACTCCTCTTCGATCGGCAGGCCGGGGCGGATGCGGCCCCGACCGAAATGGCGGCCGAACTGCAGGTCGTAGACCTCGTCTTCATCCTGGGTTTCCACTTCCAGGGGGCCGGTGGCGCGGGCCACGCAGAGCAGGCCGTAGCCCCGCTTGCGCAGCTCCTGCGAGAGGCCGAGCGCTTCGCGCTGATCGATCTCCCCGGACAGCACCCGCACGGCACAGGCCGTGCAGCAACCATTGCGGCAGCTGAACGGCAGCGGCTGACCCTGCTGCTCGAAGCTGCGCAGCACGTACTCGCCCTCCGGCACATCCAGCTGGATCACCCTGTTCTGCTGGCGCCAGTGCACCGTGATCGGAAAACGCTTGGTCATCGCCTGACGTGAACCACAAACGGCCTGCTGCTACATTGCCACCTGCCCCATGACAGCCGCTGGAGAGGTGGCCGAGTGGTCGAAGGCGCAGCACTGGAAATGCTGTATAGGGGCAACTCTATCGAGGGTTCGAATCCCTCCCTCTCCGTCCAGATTCACAAAGACCGGCCTTCAAGCCGGTCTTTTTTTTAGCTGCGGGGAGAAGCCCAGCTGCTCACTGCTGGTCGGGCGCCGGTTGAACCAGGCCAGTCATTTCAAATCAAAATCATCACTTGGTTCGCGACCGGGGTAGGCCGCGAACCAAGGGGGTGAATCAGCCTGGGCAGGCCGCTAACCAGGAGAGTGAATCTGCCTGGCAGTCCGCGAACCAGAGGAACGAATCTGCCTGGCAAGCAGCAAACCAAGGGAGTGAGGCCGTGTGTTGGTGTTGATCAGCCGAAACGGCCGGTCACATAGTCCTGGGTGGCCTGTTGCGCCGGGGCGTTGAAGATGCGCTCGGTGTCGTTGAACTCCACCAGATACCCCACCTTGCCGCTGCCGCCTTCAACGGCTTCTGCGTTGAAGAAGGCCGTCTGATCAGACACCCGCACCGCCTGCTGCATGTTGTGGGTGACGATCACGATCGAGAAGGTCTTCTTGAGTTCGTGCATCAACTCCTCGATCTTCAAGGTGGAGATCGGGTCAAGCGCTGAACAGGGTTCGTCCATCAGGATGACCTCAGGCTCCACCGCAATGGCGCGGGCAATGCAAAGGCGCTGCTGCTGGCCGCCGGAGAGGGCATTGCCGCTCTCCTTGAGCTTGTCCTTGGTTTCATCCCAGATGAAGGCCTTGCGCAGGGAGCGCTCCACCAGCTCATCCATGTCGCCCTTGTAGCCGTTGATCCGGGCGCCGAAGGCAATGTTTTCGTAGATCGATTTGGGAAAGGGGTTGGGCTTCTGGAACACCATGCCGATGCGCCGCCTCACTTCCACAGGATCCACATCCTTGGCATAGATGTCCTGGGAGTCGAACACCACCCGGCCCTTCAACGTGCAGCCCTCGATCAGATCGTTCATGCGGTTGAGGGCTCGCAGCACGGTCGACTTGCCGCAACCCGAGGGTCCGATGAAGGCCGTGACCTTGCCAGCGGGAATCTCCATGTGGACGTTCCGCACCGCCTCGAAGCTGCCGTAGCTGATCGTGACGTCCTCAAGGGCCAGACAGGTTCTGGGAGCCGGTTTCGCTTGCAGGGTCGAGGTCATGGGATCAAAGAGGGGTGGGATCGAAGGCGAAGAGAGGTGGAGGAGGAAAGGGCCGCTGCCGGCTTACTTGGAGGCGAAGCGGCGCAACCAGCGGGCAAAGAGATTCGCCGCGAGGATCAGCACCACGAGCACGAACGAAGCGGCCCAGGCCAGTTCGTTCTGAGCCTCGAACGGCATGATCGCAAAGTTGAAGATCAACACCGACATGGTGGCGATCGGATTGAACAGACCCTCGGGCCAGAAGGGCGAGAAGAGGGCTGTGAAGATGAGCGGTGCTGTTTCACCCGCAGCCCGGGCAATCGCAAGCACCACACCGGTGGCGATCGGTGTGAAGGCACTGGGCAGGGTGATGCGAGTGACGGTCACGAACTTGGAAGCCCCGACGCCGATGGCCCCCCAGGTGAGCTCGCGTGGAACGAGCTTGAGACCCTCATCGGTGGTTTTGATCACCGTGGGCAGCATGAGCACCGCCAGAGCGATACCACCGGCCGCCGCTGAATACGACTGGCCGAAGAACACGCGTGTGGCCACGATCGCGCCATAAACGAACACGCCGCAGATAATGGAAGGCACGCCGGCAAGAATGTCGTTGCCGACGCGGATGAACTGGGCAAACCAGCCCCCCTTGGAGTATTCAGCCAGGAACACTCCGCCACCCACGCCCACCGGGATGGCAATCAGCGAAGCAACGAATGTCACCGTGACGGTGCCGATCAGGGCATTGCCGATGCCGCCTCCTTCCAGACCGGGTGCTGGCGGCAGCTGGGTGAACAGGCTGATGCTGATCAGCCGCCCTCCCTGGAGCAACACGTAGAGGAGAACAAGCACCAAGGGCAGCACCGCAATGGTGCTGAACAAGCCAGCAAGGGCTGTCAACGATTGATCGAGACGGTTGCGCTTCAGAGCGGGGTTGAAGCGAAGCGACTTGGAAGCGGCAGGAAAGGCGGTGGTCATGGGAGTCAGTATTTCAGGCTGAGTTTCTTGATGATCCACTGCGCAATGATGTTCACCGTCAAGGTGAGCACCATCAGAACCAAAGCGGCATAGAGAAGTGCCGAAACCTGCACGCCATCAGCCTCGCCAAACTGGTTGGCCAGCATCGAAGCGATGGTGTTGCCGGGTGCCAGCAAGGAAAAACTGAAATTGTTCGAGTTGCCGATGATCATGGTGACGGCCATGGTTTCGCCCATGGCCCGTCCGAGAGCGAGCATGATCCCGCCCATGATCGACGACACTGCGGCTGGAAGGATGACGTTGAGAATGGCCACCCAGCGGGTGCTGCCCACCCCATAGGCTCCCTGGCGCAGTTCCGTGGGAACCTGGTTGAGGGCGTCTCTTGAAATGGACGTGATGATCGGCAGAATCATCACCACCAGAATGATGATCGCCGGCGCCATGCCCGGCCCCTGGGGAGGGGAGTTGAAGATTGGCAGCCAGCCCAGCGTGTCGTAGATGAATTGGAGGAAGGGCCGCACGAAGGGCTCCATCACGAAGATGGCCCACAAGCCCAGCACCACCGAGGGAATGGCGGCCAGCAGCTCCACCATCACCCCGATCACCTCACGCCAGCGCAGGGGAATGAGGTTTTCCGTGATGAAGATGGCGGTGCCGACGCCGAGCGGAACGGCAATCACCAGGGCCATGATCGAAGACACCAACGTGCCGTAGATCGCCGTGAACGCCCCGTATTCGTTATCAACGGGGTTCCAGCTGGAGGTGGTCAGGAACGAAACTCCGAACGCATGCATCGCCTCCTTCGCCCCCTGGAAGACAGTGACGAAAATCGCCAGCAGGGTAATTGCCACAAACGAGGCAAGTACGATGGTGAGATTGCGAAAACCACTGTCGATCAGGCGATCAGACGCCGGCCTGCGCCGCAACGTGAATGGATCTTTTTGGGGCGCGGATGTCATTGATCGTGGGCGCGGGAGGACGGTTGGTTCAACTCAATGGTTCAGCGTCCACCTAAAAACTAGTGCGGAACCCTGCTTGAATTCCACTAAGAGGCCGTTAACGGCCACACCAGATGGCCCTGGCCATGGGCGGCCCGGTGGGTTGGACAGGTTCGGGGTCCTGGGCTGAGACCCTGGCTTGAGCCTGGGCAGACCGAGGGCGCTGCAGCAGCCGCCCGACAGGGAAGCCGGTAGTTTGGTTCTTCAGTTTGAGGCTCAATGGGTCGGATCGTCGGCATCGATCTGGGCACCACCAACTCGGTGGTGGCGGTTCTGGAGGGCGGCCGTCCCCAGGTGATCGCCAATGCCGAGGGCACACGCACCACGCCATCGGTGGTGGGCTTCAACCGTGACCAGGAGCTGCTGGTGGGCCAGCCGGCCCGGCGCCAGTTGGTGCTGAATCCCCGCAACACCTTCGCCAATCTGAAGCGTTTCGTCGGCCGCAGCTGGGACGAGCTCGACGACGACAGCCTGGCGGTGCCCTACACGGTGCGTGCCAACGATCAGGGCAACGTGCGGGCGGTGTGCCCGGCCACCGAGCGGGAATACGCCCCCGAGGAACTGCTGGCCTGCATCCTGCGCAAGCTGGTGGATGACGCCGCCACCTACCTGGGTGAACCGGTGGAAGCGGCGGTGATCACCGTTCCTGCCTATTTCAACGATGCCCAGCGCCAGGCCACCCGCGACGCCGGCCGCCTGGCAGGGCTCACGGTGGAGCGCATTCTCAATGAGCCCACGGCAGCGGCCCTGGCCTACGGCTTCGATCGCAGCCTGGTGAAGCGGGTGCTGGTGTTTGACCTCGGTGGCGGCACCTTCGACGTCTCGCTGCTGCGCATTGCCAATGGCGTCTTCGACATCAAATCCACCAGCGGCGACACCCAGCTGGGCGGCAACGACTGGGACCGTCGCATCGTCGATTGGCTGGCCGACGGCTTCCTTAGCAGCCATGGCATCGACCTGCGCCGCGACCGCCAGGCCCTGCAGCGCCTCACCGAGGCGGCGGAGAAGGCCAAGCAGGAGCTTTCCGGGGTGGCGAGCACGCCCGTGTCCCTGCCGTTCATTGCCACCGGTCCGGAAGGCCCGCTGCACATCGAGGTGGTGCTGGAGCGCCGCCAGTTCGAAGCGCTTTGCCCCGATCTGCTCGACCGGCTGCTGCGGCCCGTGCAGCGCGCCCTGCGGGATGCGGGCATGGCCGCCGAAGAGATCGACGACGTGGTGCTGGTGGGCGGCTCCACCCGCATGCCGATGGTGCAGGACATGGTCCGCACCCTCATCCCGCGCGAGCCCTGCCAGTCGGTGAATCCCGATGAGGTGGTCGCCATCGGCGCGGCCGTGCAGGCCGGCATCCTCACCGGTGAACTGCGCGACCTGATGCTCAACGACGTCACCCCCCTCTCGCTGGGGCTGGAGACGATCGGCGGCGTGATGAAGGTGCTGATTCCGCGCAACACCGCCATCCCGGTGCGTCGCTCCGATGTGTTCAGCACGTCGGAGGCCAACCAGTCGGCGGTGGAAGTGCACGTGGTGCAGGGCGAGCGGCAGATGGCGGCCGACAACAAATCACTGGGTCGCTTCCGTCTCTCCGGCATCCCTCCCGCCCCCCGCGGTGTCCCCCAGGTGCAGGTGTCCTTCGACATCGACGCCAACGGGCTGCTGCAGGTGTCGGCCACCGACCGCACCACCGGCCGGCAGCAGAGCGTGAGCATCCAGGGGGGCTCGAACCTGAGCGAGGACGAGATCAACGCCCTGCTGGAAGAGGCGGAGCGCAAGGCGGTGGAAGACCGGCGCAAGCGGGCTGAGGTTGACCGGCGCAACCGCGCCCAGACGCTGGTGGCCCAGGCGGAGCGGCGGCTCCGGGATGCGGCGCTGGAGCTGGGGCCTTATGGGGCGGAGCGGCAGCAGCGATCGGTGGAGATGGCGCTGCGCGACGTGCAGATGCTGGTGGGCGGCGACGATCCGGTGGAACTGGATCTGGCCGTGAGCCAGTTGCAGGAGGCGCTCTACGGGCTCAACCGGCGGCTGGTGAGTGAGCGCAAGAGCGAGGCGGGGCCGCTGCAGGGCCTCAAGAACACGCTCGGCTCCCTCAAGGATGATCTGTTCGCCGACGACGATGACGACTGGGACCGCCCCGGCGGCCGCGATCGCCCGCGCCGTGACGCCTGGGACTCCGCCCCGCTGAACCGCAGCGCCTACGACGCCCCGGCGCCCTACGGCCCACCCGCCTATGGGCCGCCCAGCTACGGCGCACCGAGCTATGGGCCGCCGAGTTACGGCCCGCCCAGCTACGGCGCTTCCCCCTATCCCACCCCCAGCTACGGCGCTCCCCGCTACAGCGACCCAGATGGCGACGCTGATGGTGACGGAGTTGACGACGACAGACCTCGCAACCTCTCCAGCCGTGGGCGCCCGGGCTTTGCCGATGGCAACCGCTACCGCCCCTCCAGCGACGAGGAGCCGGCAGCGCCGCCCCCCCGCCGCGTGAGAGCGGCCGCCGATGACCCCTGGTCGGAGGACTGAGCGCGGTGACCCGCAGCGCCTCCCCCCCGGCGGCCATCGATCACTGGGCCACCCTCGGGCTTGAACCCGGTGCGGACGCCGCTGCCCTGAAGCGGGCGTTCCGCCAGCAGGCCCGCCGCTGGCACCCCGACCTCAATGGCAACGATCCCGTGGCCGAGGAGCGCTTCAAGCGCGTCAATGAGGCCTATGCAGTGCTCAGTGACCCCAAGCGCCGCCAGGCCTGGGAGCGGGGACAGGATTCCAGCGGTGCCCCGAGCGGCAGCCGTGATCGCTTCGCCAGTGGCTTCCCAGCGTTTGAGGAGTATCTGGAGGCCCTGTTCGGTCGCACCCCAGCGGCTGCCCGCGACGACGAGAGTGATGAGGCCGACGGAGCGCAGGACTTCGCTGACGCAGAGCCGCCGGACCCGTTTGACGCTGCCGCTGCAGCACCTGAGCCGCGCGGTCGTGCGCGGGGAGGGGATCGAGGCAGCGCGTGGGAATCTGAGCGGGCTGGCGGGCGCGTGACCCAGGCGCCCGCGTCGCCACCGCCGGTGCAGGCCAGCGCTGATCTGGAAACCACCGTGGAGCTCACCCCGGAACAGGCCCTGGCCGGGGAACGGCTGGAACTGACCCTGCCAGGCGGCACCGTGGTGGAGCTCTGGACCCCGCCGCTGGCCGGGGACGGCTGGCGGCTAAGGCTGGCCGGTGTGGCGCCGGGTGGGGGCGACCACTTCATTCAGCTGCGGGTACGCACGCCGGAGGGTCTGCGCATCGATGGCCTGCGCGTGCTCTACACCCTGGATCTCTTCCCTCCCGCCGCCGCGCTCGGCTGCCGCGCCGTGGTGCCCACCCTGCAGGGTGATGTGCAGCTCACCGTTCCGCCTGGATCCTCCAGCGGGCGCCTGCTGCGGCTGCGGGGCAGGGGGCTCGCCCACCAGGGCCAGCGTGGCGACCAGTTGGTGGAGATCCGGATCGTGGTGCCCGAGCAGCTCGATGACGCCGAAGCCGCTCTCTACCGGCGCCTGGAGCAACTGGCCGAGCAGGCCGAAGCGGAAGCAGAGGCCGGCTGACCGGTGCCTGAGCTGACCACTGGCGCGGGGTGAGACACTGCCCTCATGGCGTTGGAGCGCTCGATGACGGTCCATGTGTTGCTGTTTGACGCCGGCACGGACAACGAAGGCATCCATTCGCTCGAACTCGGCGGCCACACGGTGGTGCTGCTGTTCGAAGACCCCGAGGACGCCGAACGCTATGCGGGCTTGCTGGAGGCCCAGGATTTTCCGCTGCCTTCGGTGGAGGCGCTGGAACGGGAGGAGATGGAGCTGTTCTGCGCCCAGGCGGGCTACGAGGCACGCTTCGTCGAGAAGGGCTTCCTGCCCCAGTCGCCGGAGGAGCGGCTGTGGATCTCGCCGCCGGAACGCAACATGGATGTGAGCCGTTGGAACGAGGACGACAGCGAGCCCAGTGGTGCGGCAGAAGCCTCTGCTGGCCTGGTTTCCACCGATGACGGCGTGGCCGACGCCGAGGTTTCTGCGGCCAGCGATGAGCTGGAAGCCTTTCGGCGCCGGCTTGAAGGCTTGCTATGAGCCAGGCCTCCGCCTTCGGTGTGACCGCCGGCGACCGCGGTCACCTGCTCACCGAGCAGCCCAATCCCGCCAGCAGCGCGCTTGATCAGCTGGAAACCCGCGCCATCGTGGACCTGTTCTGCGAAGAGGAGCGCTGCTCCCAACTGGCGGTTGCAGCAGCGGCACCGGCGCTCAGCGCCGCCGTCGACGCGATCGTGAGCCGGCTGCGCGCCGGCGGCAGGCTCTTTTACCTGGGTGCCGGCACCTCCGGCCGCCTGGGTGTGCTGGATGCCGCCGAGTGCCCGCCTACCTTCTGCAGCCCGCCCGAGCTCGTGCAAGGCGTGCTGGCGGGTGGGGCGCCGGCCCTGCTGCGCAGCTCCGAAGGCCTGGAAGACCGCGCCGAAGCCGGCCAGAGCGATCTGGAAGCTCGCGGTTTCTGCAGCGCCGACGCGCTGGTGGGAATCGCCGCCGGCGGCACCACCCCCTATGTGCATGGCGCTCTCCAGCATGCGCGGCGCCTCGGCGCCCTCACGATCGGCATGGCCTGCGTGCCCACCTCACAGGCGCCGATGCCCTGCGACATCGACATCCGCCTGCTCACCGGCCCTGAGCTGGTGACCGGCTCCACCCGGCTCAAGGCCGGCACCGCCACCAAGATGGCGCTCAACATCCTCTCCACCGGCGTGATGGTGAAGCTGGGCAAGGTGCACGGCAACCGCATGGTGGATGTGGCAGTCACCAACAGCAAGCTGGAAGACCGGGCCCTTCGCATCCTGCGGGATCTGGCTGGGGTGGAGCGTGCGCGCGGCATCCAGCTGCTCGAGGCCGCGGGCGGCTCCGTGAAGCGGGCCCTGCTGATGGCGGTCACGGATCTGGATGCCGCAGCGGCGGCGGCGGCGCTCGATGCGGCCGGCGGCCACCTGCGGCCAGCTCTGGCCGCCCTCGGCGTCCAGCTCAGCCACTGAGCGCCTGGGGCGGGCGCCCGGGTGGACGGGCTTGTCTAGGCGGCAGCTTCAGCCGGCACGAAGGGGCCCCAGTAGGGGGCGGTGAGCAGGTCGAGCTTTTCACGCGTTTCGGCTGGCACCCGCTCCTTCGGCGTCATCAGGGCATTGCGCAGGGCGCTGTGGGCGCTGCTGGCGGGCCGCTGGGCGGCGATGCGCTCGACCGCCACCTTGACCACCTGCTGCGCCAGCTGCGCATTGGCGTGCAGGTTCTGGATCACCAGCTCCACGCTCACCGAGGCATGATCGCTGTGCCAGCAGTCGTAGTCGGTGACCATGGCCAGGGTGGCGTAGGCGATCTCCGCCTCCCGCGCCAGGCGAGCCTCGCTGTGGTTCGTCATGCCGATCACCGAGCACCCCCAGCTGCGATAGAGGTTGGATTCAGCGCGGGTGGAGAAGGCGGGACCTTCCATGCAGAGGTAAGTGCCGCTGCGGTGCAGCTGGCGGCCGGCGGGCATGAGGCTGTCGGCCACGTCGGCCAGCAGACGGCTGAGGCTGGGACAGAAAGGATCGGCGATGCCCACATGGGCCACGGCGCCATTGCCGAAGAAGCTCAGCGGGCGTTGGTGGGTGCGATCGATGAACTGATCCGGCACCAGCATGTCGAGCGGGCGCAGCGGCTCCTGCAGCGACCCGACCGCCGAGCAGGAGAGGATCCAGCGCACTCCCAGAGAGCGCAGGGCCCAGATGTTGGCCCGGTAGGGCACCTCGGTGGGCGTAAGGCTGTGGTGGCGACCGTGCCGCGCCAGGAACACCACCTCGAGGCCGCCGAGCCGGCCCAGCCGCAGGCTGTCGGAAGGAGCGCCGAAGGGGGTGTCGAGCGAGAGCTCCCGCACATCCTCCAGGCCTTCCATGGCGTAGAGGCCACTGCCGCCGAGGATGCCAAGCCGGGCACTGCCCAGGTCATGAGCGGAGCCGTTGGGAGCGGGAGCGGTGGCACTCATGACGTCAGGGGTGAGGGGAGATCCCCGAGCGGAGGGTGGGGCACTGTTCTACCTGAGAGTGGATAAAGTCCGTTTTTCCCGAGCCTGCCGTGACCAAAGCCCAGATGGAGACCGATGCCGGCACCGTGGAGATCGAACTGTTCGATGCCGATGCGCCCGCAACGGTGGCCAACTTCGTGAAGCTGGCCGAAGCCGGTTTCTATGCCGGCCTGGCCTTCCATCGCGTCATCGATGGCTTCATGGCTCAGGGCGGCTGCCCCAACACCCGGCCCGGCGCAGCCGGCGCCCCCGGCACCGGTGGCCCCGGCTACAAGATCCCTTGTGAGATCAACAGCCGCAAGCACCAGGCCGGCACCCTCTCGATGGCCCACGCCGGCAAGAACACCGGCGGCAGTCAGTTCTTCCTGTGCCACGACGCCCAACCGCACCTTGATGGGGTTCACACCGTGTTCGGCCAGGCTTCAAACGTGGATGTGGTGCTCGCTATCCGCAAGGGCACCAAGATCAACAAGGTGACAATCCTGGCCTGAACGCCTCTGGCCGGGTTGACCAATCCGCCATCCAACGGCGGGACCTGATCGATCCGGCTCACTGCCAGCGCACTGCCTCCGGCTCACCGCCTCAGACTCGCTCACTGCCAGCGCAGCAGCGAGCCGGGTTGGCGGGGCAGGGTGGGGCCGTCCTGGCGCAACTCCAGCAGCGGCCGCAGTTCCGCTTCCAGGGTGGCGCTGGGGTGGCTGCTGCGCTGGGCATCGGGGGTGAGCAGCAGGGTGACCGCCCTGCAGCCGGGCCATTCCGCCAACAGGCCGAGCAAGGCGGTGAGGTCGTCGCGGCCGAGGGCGTGACCATCGGTGGAAGCCAGCAGGAGGGCCAGCTCCGGTTGCTGCAGCAGGGCCAGGAGACGGGGATGCTCTTCCCGCCGCAGGTCGAGGCTGCGCTGCTGGGCCCAGGCACGCAGCTGGGGCCAGTGCTCCGCTTCGGTGCGGGCGGGATCGTTGCCACTGCCTTGCCAGGCCAGCACCGCCGTGAGGCCGAGGCTGGTGGGCTGGGGGGGCTCCAGGCCGGGGGGCTGCATCAGCAGATGCCCCAGCTTCAGACGCTTGGTGCTCAGATAGGCCGCGTTGTGCAGGCCCGCGTCCATCTCCAGCGGCACGCGGTCGTCGACCTGGAGGCCGTAGCCACCCAGGCCGGCGATCTTGCGGGGGTTGTTGGTGATCAGGCGCAGCCGCTTCACCCCCAGATCGCTGAGGATCTGGGCGCCTACGCCGTAGTTACGCAGATCGGCGGGAAAACCCAGGCGCTCGTTGGCCTCCACTGTGTCGAGGCCGCCGTCCTGGAGGCTGTAGGCCTTGAGCTTGTTGATCAGGCCGATGCCGCGCCCTTCCTGGCGCAGATACACCACGATGCCTTCGCCGGCGTCCTCGATCATGCGCAAAGCGGCTTCCAGCTGGGGCCGGCAGTCACAGCGGAGGGAACCGAAGGCATCGCCGGTGAGGCATTCGGAGTGCACCCGCACCAGCACCGAGCCGGTGGAACGTTCCGGGTTGCCCTTCACGATCGCCACGTGTTCGCTGCCGTCGTGTTCGTTGCGATAGCCGATCGCGCGGAAGGTGCCGAAGGCGCTGGGCATCATGGCTTCCGCCTGACGCCGCACGAACCGTTCGGTGGTGAGGCGATAACTGATCAGATCGGCGATGCTGATCAGCCTCAATCCGTGCTGGCGTGCGTACGTCTGCAGTTGGGGCAGCCGGGCCATGGAACCATCAGGATTCTGGATCTCACAGATCACGCCGGCGGGATACAGCCCAGCCAGACGGGAAAGATCTACCGCCGCCTCGGTGTGGCCGGCACGCTTGAGCACGCCGCCGCGCTTGGCGCGCAAGGGAAAGATGTGGCCGGGCCGGCGCAGATCGTGGGGCCGGCTCTGGGGATGGATCGCCACCTGGATGGTCCGGGCCCGATCGTCGGCGGAGATGCCGGTGGACACGCCGTTCTCAGGGCCCGCGTCCACGCTCACGGTGAAAGCGGTCTGATTGCTGTCGGTGTTGCGATCCACCATCAGCGGCAGTTCCAGCGCATCGAGGCGCTCGCCTTCCATCGCCAGGCAGATCAGACCCCGGGCTTCGGTGGCCATGAAGTTGATCTGTTCCGGTGTGGCGAACTGGGCCGCGCAGATCAGATCGCCTTCGTTTTCACGGTTTTCGTCATCCACCACCACCACCATTTCGCCGTTGCGAATGGCCGCCAAGGCATCCGCCACGGGATCAAACCGGATGGCCGGTTCTGCAGCATCGCCGCCTCCTACCTGCGCCGCTGGCGATGACGCCTCGACGCTGCCGAGATCGTGGAGCGGGCCGGAACGGAGAGCCAGGGGACGTGAACCATCAACGTTCATTCTCCACCAGCGCACCTGCGTTCCGTGGAGACATCGCAGGACGACCAGTACGCTTTCCCCTCCCAATTGCTACCGCATGGCTCCTACAGAACCAGCCCGGCGCGTGGCCGTGATCGGCGCCAGTGGCTATGGCGGTCTGCAGACCCTGCGGCTGCTGCATGACCACCCCCACCTGGAGGTGACCTTTCTGGGTGGAGAACGCAGTGCCGGCAAGCGCTGGAATGCGATCACGCCGTTTCTGCCGCTGTCCAGGGATCTGGTGGTGCGCGTGCCAGAACCCGACGCCATCGCCGCGGAGGCCGATCTGGCGGTGCTGAGCCTGCCGAACGGCCTCGCCTCGCGTCTCGTTCCCGATCTGGTAGCGCGCGGGGTGAAGGTGGTGGATCTCTCCGCTGACTACCGCTACCGCTCCTTGAGCCAGTGGAAAAGCGTGTATGCAGCGGAAGCCCAGGAGCATCCGCGCCACGACGACGCCCTGTGCGAAGAAGCGGTGTACGGCCTGGTGGAGTGGGAGCGGGAGGCGATCGCCGCTGCCCGGCTGGTGGCAGCCCCCGGCTGTTTCCCCACAGCCAGTCTGCTGGCGCTGATGCCGTTTCTCAGCCAGGGCCTGATTGAAACCAGCGGGATCATCATCGACGCCAAGACCGGCACCTCCGGTGGTGGCAGAGCCGCCAAGGAGAACCTGTTGCTGGCCGAGGCCGGCGAAGCGGTGGCGCCTTATGGAGTGGTGGGCCATCGCCACACCAGCGAGATTGAGGAATCCGCCAGCCGCACGGCCGGTCAACCGATCCGGCTGCAGTTCACCCCTCACCTGATGCCGATGGTGCGCGGGCTGCTGGCCACCGTTTACGGCCGCCTGCGGGATCCCGGCCTCACCGCCGCCGACTGCACCACGCTGCTGCAGGCCGCGTACCGCCAGAGCCCCTGCGTGGAGGTGCTGCCGGTGGGCACCTATCCCTCCACCAAGTGGGTGCGGCAGACCAACCGAGCCCTGTTGTCGGTGCAGGTGGATGCGCGCACCAGCCAGCTGATCGTGATGTGCGCCATCGACAACCTGGTGAAGGGCCAGGCCGGACAGGGCGTGCAGTGCCTCAACCTGCTGGCGGGGCTGCCCGCCTGCACCGGCCTGCCGCTGCTGCCCTTCTATCCCTGAGCCGGCAGCGGCCGGGCTGCGCTGGCCTCTGCCAGCCGTTCGGCGGCCAGTGCCACCGCCAGCGGCAGGATCCGGTGCTCCTGCTGCTGGATGCGCGCCGCCAGGCGGGCATGATCATCGCCGGGGCACACCGGCACGGCGGCCTGGGCCAGGATCGGCCCCCCATCCACTTCGGCGGTCACCAGGTGGGCGCTGCAGCCCGCCAGGGTCACCCCCGCCGCCAGCGCCTGACCGATCGCATCGACGCCGCGAAAGCTGGGCAGCAAGGACGGATGGATGTTCACCAGACGCTGCGGAAAGGCCTCGATCAGCACGGGGGTGACGATCCGCATCCAGCCGGCCATCACCACCAGATCCACCTCAGCCTGCGTGAAGGCTTCGATCAGGGCGCCATCCAGCGCTTCCCGGCTGCTGAAGCCACGGTGATCGAGCAGACGCCAGGGAATGCCCAGCCGTTCGGCCCGCTCAATGGCCCCGCAGCCCGGCTGGTTCACCACCAGCAGCTCCACACCGGCGTTGAGGTCGCCGTGGCGGGCACTGGCCACCAGCGCCTCGAAGTTCGAGCCGTGGCCCGAGGCCATCACTCCCAGCCGCAGCGGAGGGTGCGCCGCCGGCCAGGGCTGTGACAACGGCCACTGGATGCCGGCGTTCACGTCGCTATGGTCTGCCGCAGCAGGCATCGGGTTCATGTCCCACCTTTCCATCCTGCCAACGGTCGTGAGCGATCTCGATCACTTGGTCGCCACCCTTGAGGAACTCGGTGCGAGCCCTCAGACAGGTGGTGTGCTGCAGGGCTTCAACGATGAGCAGGTGCCGGTGGCGGTGAAGGTGCGCCTCGATGGCGCTGCACTGGGCTGGCAACGCCAGCGTGACGGCTCCCTGGCCGTGGTGGGGGACCTGCAGCGGCTCAGCCGCTCCCTTGATATGCAGCGATTCCTGGCGGCGGTCACCCGCAGCTACGCCGCCCGCGTCGCCCTGGCCCAGGCGATGCGCGAGCTGCCCCAGGCTCACGTTCACCTCGCCGCCTGACGCCCTTGGATCCGGTGGAGCTCACACTGGATCTGACGGCGTCTCGCCAGCATCTGATCCGCTGTCGGCTTCGCTTCACTCCCACCCACCAGGCGCTGGAGCTGCGCCTGCCGGTGTGGACACCGGGTTCGTACCTGCAGCGCGATTACGTGCGCCAGCTGCAGAACCTGGAGCTGGTGCAGGCGGGAGCCGTGGTGCCGCTGGTGCGGCGTGAGCCGTCGGTGTGGACAGCCCAGCTCGAACCAGCGCTGCCGGCGGAGCTGCGCTACGCCGCCATGGCCACCGAGCTCACGGTGCGCACCTGCCACCTCGACGACGACCACGCTTGCCTGACCCTGGCCGCCCTGGCCCTGCAGGTGAACGGCGCGCGCTGGACGCCGCACCATCTGCACCTGCTGCTGCCGGACGGCTGGGAGCCCTTCGTGCCGCTGCCCTCCCTGGACAGACCGAGCGACCACCGCTGGATCGCAGACAGCTTCGACCAGCTGGTGGATACCCCCGTGGAAGCCGGCCCGCACCGCTGCCATGACTTCGTGGTGCACGGGGTGCCGCACCGCTGGGTGTGCTGGTCGGCGGTGGGGGGAGACCCGAATCCGCTGCTGGAGCGCTACCCACAGCTGCTCGACGACGTGGCGGCGGTGTGCTCCGCCTGCTGCCGGCTGATGGGTGAAGCGGCTCCGGCCGCCGCGGACTACCTGTTTGTGCTGCACCTGCTGGAGCGGGGCTTCGGCGGCCTTGAACACGACAACGCCACCGTGCTGCAGTACGGCCTGGAGGAGCTGGCCAAGCCCGGTGGCTACCGCAGATTTCTCCAGCTGGTGGGCCATGAATACCTGCACCAGTGGAACGTGAGGCGGCTGCGGCCGGCGGAGCTCACCCCGATCGACTACGACCGCCCCATGGTGGTTCCCAGCCTCTGGTTCGCCGAGGGGGTGACCAGCTACTACGACCAGTTCCTGCCACGGCTCGCCGGCATCGGCACCGACGCCGACCTGTGGGACGACCTGGGCGCTGAGCTCAGCCGCTACCTGCTCACCCCCGGCCGCCTGCTCGGCCAGACCCTGCGCCAGAGCAGCCAGGAAGCCTGGGTGAAGCTCTACCGGCAGGACGCCTACAGCGGAGACAATCAGATCAGTTACTACCTCAAAGGTGCCGTCGTGGCCCTGGTGCTGGATCTGCAGCTGCGCCGGGCCGGGTCATCACTGGCTGCCGTGCTGCGTGCGCTGTGGCACACGCACGGCCGCTGGCGACGGGGCTACAGCGAAGCCGATCTGGTCGAGGCCTTTGCCGCCCAGCTGCCTGAGCTGCGTGAGCAACTGCCTGCCTGGCTGGAGGGGCAGGAGGATCCGCCCCTGCGCGAGGCGCTGCGCGGCGTGGGCCTGGTGCTGATGCCCCAACAGGACACCGCTCCCTTCACCGGCCTGGTCTGCAGCACATCCAATTCGAGGCTCAGCGTTCAGAAGGTGGCGCGCCACAGCCCGGCGGAAGCGGCGGGCCTGTGCGTGGCGGATGAGCTGATTGCCCTGGATGGCTGGCGGCTGCACAAGCCCAGCGATCTCACGCACCGGTGGCAGGAGGGTCGGAGCCACAACCTCACGATCGGGCGGCACGGCAGACTGCGATGCCTTTCCCTGCAACCCGCAGCGCCGGCCGTGCAGAGCTGGAGCCTGCAGCCGGATCCCGATGGCCCGGCGGCCGCCTTGGCCCTGCGCGAGCAATGGTTGCAGTTGGTTCCATGCTGAACCACGTCCGCGGCCTGGTGCTGCGCGCCCGCCAACTGGCGCCCGAACGGGGCGGGGCTGTGGCACTGGCTGCGGTAGCGGTGCTGGGCCTCGGTGGCCTGGGCTGGCTGGGGCGCGAGCTCTCCGCCAGCAACCCCTCCGACGCCAGCCCTTCCCTGCTGGAGCTGCTGGAGCAGGTGGGTGCCCCCCGTTCCGGCGCCCCAGCCCCGGCCGCCGCACCGTCGCCCAATGCCCGCCCTGCCCCCGCGCCACCGGCCCATGACCGCTGGGTGAGCCCTCTGAGGCGCCAATGCACGGCCGATCCGGCGCTGAGCCGTCGCCTGGAGGCGATGGTGACCGCGCTGCCGCTGGAGATGGACCGCCTCACCATCGATCCCACCAACTACGGCAGCCGCTTCCGCAGCGATGCGTTCGGCAACCCGGTGGATCCCAACCCCCGCGTGGTTGTGCTGCACGAAACGGTCTACGGCATGCAATCGGCGGTGCAGACCTTCCTCACCCCCCACCCCCGCGACGAAGACCAGGTGAGCTACCACCTGATGATCGGGGAGAAGGGGCAGGTGGTGCAGGCGCTCGATCCCGCCTACCGCGCCTTCGGCGCCGGCAATTCCGCCTTCAACGGCCAGTGGGTGATGACCAACCCGGATGTGGGCGGGTCGGTGAACAACTTCGCCCTGCACCTGAGCCTGGAGACGCCGCTCGATGGTGAGGATGCCGACGCGGAGCACAGCGGCTACAGCGCTGCCCAGTACGACGCTCTGGCGGTGGTGCTGACCGACTGGATGCGCCGTTTCAGTATTCCTCCCCAGAACATCACCACCCATCGGTATGTGGATCTGGGGGGAGAGCGGGCCGATCCCCGCAGCTTCAGGTGGTCGGAGCTGCAGAACCGGCTTGCGGCGCTCGGCATGCTCTGCAAGGCCGGCTGAAGCGAGCGGGCTGAGGAGCGAGCCTGTCAAGATCCTGCGTCAGCGGGCTTCTGCGCGCGTTCAAGGCGGTGAGGATCTGCAAAGGCGGGAGCGCCTCAGATCAGCGGGGAGACCTGGGGCTTGCGTTCGCCGTAGATGAGCGCGTGGAGGGCGGGATCCTGCATGTAACTCAGGATCCGGGCGGGGTAATCCAGCTTGCCGTTGTGGAGGTAGGCCAGGGTGGCAAGTGCCTTGGCATCGCGGGGGCCGGCGCTGGCTTGCAGGAGGCGGTCGGTGGGGAAGCCCAGCAGGGTGGAGAGGCGGTGAAACTTGCCCACCAGCAGCTGCACATTGCGCTCGGGGATCAGCAGCTCACGCCGTGCGGCAGCCCGTTCCTCGGGGCTGGCATCAACAGGAAGCAAGCCCTGATGCACGAACTCATCGACCCCCAGCTGGGCAGGCCCGTGGGTCTTGAAGAGGCCGGAATCGGCCGCCATCGGCAGATCTTCGCCAGGCTTCGCCCGCTGAATCTCGTCGAACAGCACGGCGGCCACGAGCATCGGGTTCACGCCGAGGCGCCGCGACTCGCTCACGATCACCGGCCTCAGCTCCTCGATGCGGCTGACGGTGTGGGCCCGGAGCGGAGTGAGCTGATCGAGGCCATGGGTGAGCAACTGGGCCAGTTTCGGCTGGGGCCCATGCACGCCGAAACGGCGCTGCAGTTCGCGCAGTTCTTCCGGGGTGAAATCGACTGGATTGGGCCGCAGACCCTCCACCGCCAGCTTGGCGGATTTGCCGCTGCGGGCTTCGAGGCTGGTGGTGCTGGCAGCTTCGTGCAGCTTCAGCAGCGCCACAGCATCGGGGTGGCGCACGGTGGCCACCTGGCCGTTGAGCAGGCCGAGGGCGAGAACCCAGCTGGAGGCTCGCAGCAACGCCGGTGTGCGAAGGGAGCCAAGCGGAACGCGTAGCTTCAAGGCGGCCTTCAAACCGGGTTTTGGAGTCAATTGTTAAATAAACTCTACCGGCGTCCACTGGCTGGTCCTGATCCTTGGGCCGTTTGTGTGGCCGTCCATACAATTCCGCCGCTTGCGTGTTCCGGCTCACGGCGATGCGCTGTGTCACGGTTCAGAGGGCGATTCCACCGATAGGTTCATCGCCAGAACCTGTCACTTCCACCAGGGCGCATGACCACGTTTCCAGACTTCAAGCCGCAGCCTTCGGCGGAACAGTGGCAACGGTTCTGTTCGCTGCTCTGGCACCACGAAGGGCTGGGGATGTGGCTGGATGTGAGCCGTATGGCAGTGGGCCCGCAGCATTTCGAGGAGCTGGCCCCCGCCTTTACCTCCGCCTTCGAGGCCATGGCCGCGCTGGAGACCGGCGCCATCGCCAACCCGGATGAGGGGCGCCAGGTGGGTCACTACTGGCTGCGGGCGCCGCAGCTGGCGCCCGAGCCAGCCATCGGCGCCCACATCCGCCAGGAGATCGACGGCATTGAAGCCTTCGCGCAGCAGGTGCTCTCCGGTGAGATCCAGCCGCCGGGCCTGGCGCCCTTCACCGATGTGCTGTGGATCGGCATCGGCGGTTCCGGCCTCGGGCCGCTGCTGATCCTGCGGGCGCTGCAGCAGCAGGGTCAGGGCCTGCCCTTTCACTTCTTCGACAACGTCGATCCGCAGGGGTTCAGCCGCACCCTGGCAGGCCTCGGCGAGCGGCTGCGCACCACCTTGATGGTGGTGGTGAGCAAATCGGGTGGCACACCGGAGCCTCGGCTGGGCATGGAGCAGGCGCGGGCCCGGCTGGAGGCGCTCGGCGGCAGCTGGGCCGATCAGGCGGTGGCGGTCACGATGGTGGGCAGCCAGCTCGACCGGCTGGCGGAGGACGAGCGCTGGCTGCGCCGCTTCGACATGTTCGATTGGGTGGGGGGCCGCACCAGCATCACCAGCGCCGTGGGCTTGCTGCCCGCCGCGTTGATCCAGGCGGATCTGCGCGGCTTCCTGGCCGGTGCCGCCGAGATGGATGAGGCCACCCGGGTGGCCGAGCTCACCGCCAACCCGGCGGCGCTGATGGCGGCGGCCTGGTACGTGGCAGGGAACGGCAAGGGCCACCGCGACATGGTGGTGCTCCCCTACCGCGACCGCCTCGAGGTCTTTAGCCGCTACCTGCAGCAGCTGGTGATGGAGTCGCTGGGGAAACGGCTCGATCGCAACGGTGAACCCGCCTACCAGGGCATCGCCGTGTACGGCAACAAGGGCTCCACCGACCAGCACGCCTACGTCCAGCAGCTCCGCGACGGCATCGACAACTTCTTCGTCACGTTCATCGAGGTGCTCGAAGATCCCGGCGATGTGCCGCCGCTGCACGGGGAGCATCCCGGCGACTACCTGGACGGCTTCCTGCAGGGAACCCGCGCCGCCCTCTCGGAAGGGGGACGGCAGAGCATCACGCTGAGCATGCGGCGCTTCGATGCCCGCCTGCTGGGCGCCCTGGTGGCGCTGTTCGAGCGCGCTGTGGGTCTCTACGCGGAGCTGGTGAACATCAACGCCTACGACCAGCCGGGCGTGGAGGCGGGCAAGAAGGCGGCCGCCGTGATCTTGGATCTGCAGAGCCGGCTGGAGGCGCTGCTGGCCGATGGCGAGGCCCACGATCTGGCCAGCCTGCAGGCTCAGCTCGGCATCGACAGCCCCGAGCCGCTGTTCTGGATCCTGCGCCACCTGTGCGGCAATCCCCGCGGCTACGTGGCCAGCGGCGATTGGGGCACCCCCTCCTCCCTGGTGTTTCGCCGCTCCTGAGCCCGCAACCCCTGGGGGCAGGATGGGGCTGGTCTCGGGGGGCAGTCCATGATCCGTTCACGTGCCGCGGTGGCCTGGGCGGCCGGTCAGCCCCTGGAGATCACCACGATCGACGTGGCCCCACCACGAGCCGGCGAGGTGCTGGTGCGGATCGTGGCCACAGGCGTGTGCCACACCGATGCCTTCACCCTCTCCGGCAGCGATCCGGAAGGAATTTTTCCCGCCGTGCTGGGCCACGAAGGCGCCGGTGTGGTGGAAGCCGTGGGGCCGGAGGTGAGCTCCCTGGCGGTCGGGGATCACGTGATCCCGCTCTACACACCGGAATGCCGCAGCTGCAGCTTCTGCCTGTCCGGCAAGACCAACCTCTGCCAGGCGATCCGCGGCACCCAGGGGCGGGGCCTGATGCCTGATGGCACCAGCCGCTTCTCCAAGGACGGCCAGACCATCCACCACTACATGGGCACCTCCACCTTCTCGGAATACACGGTGGTGCCGGAAATCGCCCTGGCCAAGATCAACCGCGATGCCCCGCTCGACAAGGTGTGCCTGCTGGGCTGCGGCGTGACCACCGGCATCGGCGCGGTGCTGAACACCGCCAAGGTGGAGGCGGGCAGCACGGTGGCGGTGTTCGGCCTCGGCGGCATCGGTCTGGCGGTGGTGATCGGCGCGGTGATGGCCGGGGCCGCGCGGATCATCGGCATCGACACCAATCCCGATAAGTTCGCGATCGCCCGACAGCTGGGTGCCACCGAGTGCATCAACCCGAAGGACAGCACCACCCCGATCGAGCAGGTGGTGATCGAGCGCACCGATGGAGGCGTGGATTATTCCTTCGAGTGCATCGGCAACGTGGCCGTGATGCGCGCCGCCCTTGAGTGCTGCCACAAGGGCTGGGGGGAATCCACGATCATCGGTGTGGCGGGCGCTGGCCAGGAGATCTCCACCCGTCCGTTCCAGCTGGTAACCGGCAGGGTGTGGCGGGGGTCGGCCTTCGGCGGCGTGCGTGGCCGCACGGAATTGCCTGGCTACGTGGAGCGCTATCAGCGGGGCGAGATCCCACTCGATACCTTCATCACCCACACCATGGGGCTGGATCGCATCAATGAAGCCTTCGATCTGATGCACGCCGGAGCCAGCATCCGCACGGTGATTGATTTCGCCGGTTGATCCTGGGGGCGTAGCGCCACGCTGATCGACGGCCTCTCAGGCCCGGGCACAGACGCTCCGGCATCGTCACTGGCCATGGGCAGCCCAGCACCGATCCCTCCCCTTCTGCGGCATCTCCGTCCATGAGCGACTCTCTTCTCGAAGCCATCAGTGAAAGCCGGTGCTTCGGTGGCGCACAACGCCGCTACCGCCATCGCTCCAGCGTGCTGGGGTGCAGCATGCACGTGTCGGTGTTTCTGCCCCCGCAAGCGCTCGCCGGCGCCCGGGTGCCGGCCCTTTACTGGCTCTCGGGGCTCACCTGCACCGACGAGACCATGGCGCAGAAGGCGGGCGCACAGCGACTGGCAGCCGCCCTGGGCCTGGCCCTGGTGGCCCCCGACACCAGCCCCCGAGGCGAAGACGTGCCGGGCGACCCCGACGGCGCCTGGGATTTCGGCCTGGGAGCTGGGTTCTACCTGAATGCCAGCGAAGCCCCCTGGGCCACCCACTACCGCATGCACGACTACGTGGTGGCGGAATTGCCCGCCCTGCTGGAGAGCGCTCTGCCGCTCAACGAGCGGCGCGGGGTGAGCGGCCATTCGATGGGCGGCCACGGGGCCTTGATCTGCGCCCTGCGCAACCCGGGCCGCTATCGCTCGGTGTCAGCGTTCGCGCCGATCGCCCAGCCCAGCAGCTGCCTCTGGGGGGAGAAAGCCTTCAGCCGCTACCTGGGCCCTGAGCGCGGCAGCTGGGCAGCCTGGGATGCGTGCAGCCTGATCGCCCAGGCCAGCGAGCGCTTGCCGCTGCTGGTGGATCAGGGCAGCGCCGACCCGTTCCTCGACCAGCAGCTGAAGCCCGATCAGCTGCGCAGCGCCGCTGCCGCCGCCGGCCACCCACTGGAGCTGCGGCTACAGCCCGGCTACGACCACAGCTACTTCTTCATCGCCAGCTTCATCGACGACCACCTGCGCCACCACGCCGCCGTCCTGCTGGCCTGAAAGGGAAGCGGGGTCAAGCCTGCAGAGAACCATGGTTCGAGGCGTGAGGTCCCAGGCCATCAAGTCTCAGCGAACCAGGGCTCAGGGCACCAGGTTCACGAGCTTGCCGGGCACAACGATCACTCGGCGTGGCGGTTGGCCGTCCAGCCACTTGCGGGCGATGTCGCTGTCGAGGGCCAGGCGCTCAAGGGTGGCGGCATCGGCATCGGCGGGCACATCGAGGCTGCCCCGCACCTTGCCTTTCACCTGGATCACCAGGGCGATGGTGTCCTGCACCAGGGCGGCCGGATCCAGCTCGGGCCAACCCTGGCGGTGCACGCTGCCGGCGCCGCCCAGCTGCTCCCAGAGCTCCGCGGCCAGGTGAGGGGCGAAGGGCGCGAGCAGCACCAGCAGGGTGCGCACCGCCTCCTCGGCCACCGGTACCGAGACAGCCTCCAGGTGGCTGCCCATGGCATTGCTGAGCTTCATCAGCTCCGACACGGCGGTGTTGAACTGATAGCGCCCATCGGCCAGGTCATCGCTGATCGCTGCGATCGCCGCATGCACGCAACGGCGCAGCTCCCGGTCACTGCCGGACGTGTCTGGGGCGGCCGCGTCCGCCGGGGCAGCAGGGACCGTGGCCGTCATCGACACGCCACGGCCGCGGGCGCCCTGCACCTGGCGCCACACCCGCTGCAAGAAGCGGAACTGGCCCTCCACGTCTGCGTCATCCCACTCCAGATCCTTTTCGGGCGGAGCTTTGAACAGGATGAACATGCGGGCGGTGTCGGCGCCGTAGCGATCGATCACGGCCGCAGGATCCACGCCGTTGTGCTTCGACTTCGACATCTTCTCGAAGAACACCTCCAGCCGCTCACCATTGATCGGATCGCGGGGATCATTGGCATCGGCCACATCGGCCGGAGCGATGTATTTGCCGGTGTGCGGATTCTTGTAGGTGAGGCTCTGCACCATGCCCTGGGTGAGCAGGCGCTGGAACGGTTCATCGAAACCGAGCAGGCCGCGGTCGCGCAGCACCTTGGTGAAGAAACGGGAATAGAGGAGGTGCAGGATTGCGTGCTCGATCCCACCCACGTACTGGTTCACCGGCAGCCACTGGTCGGCTGTCTCCTTGGCGAACGGTAGTGAGTCGTTGTGAGGATCACTGAAGCGCAGGTAATACCACGAGGAACACATGAAGGTGTCCATCGTGTCGGTCTCACGCCGGGCAGGGCGGCCGCAGCTGGGGCAGGGCACATTGACCCAATCGTTCAACTGGGCAAGCGGTGACGCTCCCTTGCCACTGAAGGCGACACCACGGGGCAGCTCCACCGGCAACTGCTCGGCTGGCACCGGCACCACGCCGCAATGGTCGCAGTGCACCACAGGAATCGGACAGCCCCAGTAGCGCTGGCGGGAGATCAGCCAGTCGCGCAGGCGGAACTGCACCCGGGCGCGGCCCCAGCCCTGCGCTTCCGCATGGGCCACGATCGCAGCCTTCGCCTGCCCCGACGGCTGACCATTGAACGGCCCGGAATGGATCAACACGCCGGGCTCGGTCCAGGCGGTGCCGTCCCAGTCGTGTTCGTCGGCGCCCTCAGGCACGATCACCCGCCGCACGGGCAGTTCGTACTGGCGCGCGAAGACGAAATCACGCGGGTCGTGGGCCGGTACGCCCATCACGGCACCGGTGCCGTAATCGGCGAGCACGTAATCGGCGATCCAGAGCGGAATCGCCTCCCCCGTGAACGGGTGGCGCACCGAACGGCCGAGGGGAACACCCCGCTTGGGCCGGTCGTCGGCCAGCCGCTCCTGCTCGCTCTGCAAGCCCACCCGCTCGCAGAACACACGCACCGCGTCCTCCTGCTCGGGCGCGGTGAGCGTGGCCACCAGCGGGTACTCCGGCGCCAGCACCAGGTAGCTCACCCCGTAGACCGTGTCCGGGCGGGTGGTGAACACGGTGATGGTGGTGTCCTGGGTGGTGCCGTCCGGCGCCAGCACGGGAAACTCCAGGTCTGCCCCCACCGAGCGGCCGATCCAGTTGGCCTGCATCGTGCGCACCCGCTCCGGCCAGCCCTGCAGCTGGGGCAGGTCGTCGAGCAGCGCATCGGCGTAGGCGGTGATGCGCAGGAACCACTGCCGCAGCTGCCGCTTTTCCACCCGCGCGCCGGAACGCCAGGAGCGGCCATCCCCATCCACCTGCTCATTGGCGAGCACGGTCTGATCGATCGGATCCCAGTTGACGGTGGCCTCCTTGCGGTAGGCCAGGCCCGCATCGAGAAACTGCAGGAACAACCACTGGGTCCAGCGGTAGTAGTCGGTGTGGCAGGTGGCCAGCTCACGGCTCCAGTCGATCGACAGACCAAGGCGCTGCAACTGCTGACGCATCTGGGCGATGTTGCGATCGGTCCAGTCGCCGGGGTCGATGCCCCGTTCGATCGCGGCGTTCTCGGCCGGCAGCCCGAAGGCGTCCCAGCCCATCGGATGCAGCACCCTGCGCCCCCGCTGGCGCTGCACACGGGCGATCACATCGGTGATCACGTAGTTGCGCACATGGCCCATGTGCAGGTTCCCCGAGGGATAGGGGAACATCGAAAGGGCGTAGAAGGTCTGGTCCGCTGCCGCAGTGCCATCGGCCGACGACGGGCCAGGTTCCGGCGTGGCATCCAGCCCCTCGGCCTGCCAGCGGGCCTGCCAGCGGCTCTCGATCGCGGCGGGCTGGTAGCGACCCACCTCTGGAGCGGTGGCGTGGCCGCTCTCGGCTCCAGGGGACGGATCGGTGGGGCCGGTCTCGGCGATGACCTTCTCGGACACGAGCTTCTCGGGCACGACGGACTTGGCGGCGGCCGCAGGGTTCAGCCGTTCACTCTCACGCCCGATCGTGCCACAGCCGTTTCCGGTGCCCCCGGCTCAGGGCGTGCAGCGGATCGACACCACCATGCGGCGGTTGATCAGAACCGGGTCGCCCTCGTGCTCGCCGCGCAGAGCGAGAAATTCCGGGTCTTGCCAGAGCAACGCGCCGGTGACCTGCACGGAATCCACCAGCAGCAGTTCCAGCTGGTTGCGCCCCCGGATCCAGTGCTGCAGCTGGCGCACGCCCGGGAGGCTCGAATCAAGGGTGGTGATCTCCATAAGATCGGACCCAGGCCTGCTGGGAGAACGGGATGCTGGCGTTCAGCAAGTATCAGGGATTGGGCAACGATTTTCTGTTGCTCGACGGCCGCAACGCCACCACCGCTGATTTCTGTTTCGATCTCACCCCTGAAAGGGTGAGCCTTCTCTGCGACCGCCGCTTCGGCGTGGGTGGCGACGGGGTGATCCTGGCGCTCCCGCCCGAGCAGGACGGGGAGCTGCGCATGCGCATCTTCAACGCCGACGGCACCGAGCCTGAGATGTGCGGCAACGGCATCCGCTGCCTGGCCCGCTTCCTGGCCGACAGCGATGGCGACGCACCGGGTCGCCGCTGGGTGGTGGAAACCCTGGCCGGCCTGATCGTGCCGGAGCTGCTGGCCGATGGCTCCGTGCGCGTCGACATGGGCACGCCCTTCCTGGTGCCCGAGCAGGTACCCACCACCCTGGCGATCGGTTCGGCCGGCCTGCCTCAGGGGGAACTGAGCGTGGCGGGCGAGAGCTTCGCGGTGGCCGCCGCCGGCATGGGCAACCCGCATGTGGTGCTGCCGGTGGAGACAGTGGCAGACGTCGATCTGGAACGGCTCGGCCCGCTGCTGGAGTGCCACCCGGCCTTCCCCGCCCGCACCAACGTGCACTTCGTGGAAGCGCTCAGCCCCAGCCATCTAGTGATGCGGGTCTGGGAGCGGGGGGCCGGGCCCACCCTCGCCTGCGGCACCGGCGCCTGCGCCACCCTCGTGGCCAGCCATCGCCTCGGCCTGTGCGAACGCTCGGCCCGCGTCGATCTGCCAGGCGGCACCCTATGGATCGACTGGGACACCAGCTCGGATCACCTGTTCATGAGCGGGCCGGCGGAGCCTGTGTTCGACGGAGTGCTGGCGCCGGAGCTGTTCGGTGAGCTGCCGCCCGATGCGCCCGCAGCTGCTGAGAGGGCGGAGCAGAGCGATGGCATCGAAGGCACTGTCCCTTCCGCGCTGAGCGGCGCCCTCGCGGGCGGCGCCGACACCAGCCCGTTGGGCGCACCTTCGGACCTGCCCGAGGCGGCCGCTGCGGATCCAGCCGTCAACTGCGCGGTGGAATGCACCAACGGCTGTCAGCGACCCGACGACTGCCCCAATGCGGCGGCGCGGGCCCGGGTGGAAGCCTTGCTCAACAGCCGCTCGCTTGATGATCTGGTGACCCTGGCCAGCAACTCCCTGGAGGCGCGCACGCGGCAGCGGCTGGAACGGGAGGGCTGAGGAGCCTGAGTAGGGTCGGCGCGCCCGCCACCGATTCAGCGTGCTTCCTCCCGATCTGCTCAGCGCCGAAGCCCAGGCCATGGAGGGCTTGACCGCCGCCCTGGCGGAAAGCGCCACCGGCCGCTGGACCCTGGAGTTCCGCTTTGAAGGGCTGCGTCTGCTGCCGCTGGTGCTGCGGCTCGGCCAGGCCCTGCAGGCGCAGGAGCGGCAGTTCCGCCTGGTGTTTCCCGATGCGGGTGCCACCGCCCTGGCCCAGCGCGACGCCCCTGACCTGGCCGCCCGCACCGGCAGCCTGAAGGATCAGGAACGTTTGAACGCGGCCGCCGCTGGTGCTGGAGCTGGGGTTGAGGCTGGAGATGGCAGTGGGGCTGGAGCGGCGGTTCGTGCTGAAGCTGGTGCTGCTTCTGGAACGAGTGCAGGAGCTGCGGCAGAGCCTCTGGATTCACACGCCGCCAGCACACTGCCGGCGGACTCCAGCGCCGCTCAGGGCCCTGGCAGCAACCCACAGCGCGACGCCGACGACAGCGATCCGCTGCTGCTGCTGGTGGCGCCGGGACCGTCGGACTATGACGCTGTCGAGCGCCTCTGCCTGAACCATCGCGGCGGGGTGGTGCTGCTCAACGGCAGCCTCGAGGATGCGGCCGTCGGCATTGGCAGCGTGGCGCGGGAGCGGCGGCGGGGCTTCCTCTCCACCTGGCGCAGTGCCTATGCCCTGCTGCCCCTGCCCGAGGGCGCCCTGCGCCGATGCTTCCCCGGCCCGTGGGAGCTGTACCGCAACGACCCCGATGGCCACCGCCTGGTGGAGACCTTCGAGCAGAAGCCCGATGCGGAGCAGGTGGCGGAAACGCTCAGCCCCGGACAGGCGGCCACGGTGGCAGGCGGTCTGCAGGCCCTCGATCGCTTTCTCGGCAGCCTGAGGAACTGACGGCCTGCGGCAGCTCCGGTGTGCGAATCAGGGCCTCCACCCCCCTGGTGGGCCCTGGCCAGGCTCCTTAAGCTTGCGTGTCTGAACGTTGCGCCATGGCCGCCGAGCCCCAAACCACCCGCCGCTCCTGGAGTCTGGTGGACGTCGGAGCGGCTGCCGCCGTGCTGATGGCCCTGGCCGGGGTGATCTGGAGCCCGAAGCTCAGCGGTGCGGTGGCGGAAGCCACCGGCGCCATGCAGCCGGTCACGGTGATGGTGGATGTGCGGGGAGCCTCGGTGGCGGATCCTCAGGCCCTGATCCGCTCGATCCGCAACGACGGTGAGGTGAGCATCGTGATCCGCAACCAGCCCCACGGCACGGTGAAGCTGCAGGAGCTGGTGCCTCTGCAACGCCGCCTCGTGGCGGTCCAGCCCGACGGACGGGTGGTGACCGCCATCGACCCCAACCAGGCCGTCTTCGGTTCGCTCGATGCCCGCTTCGTGCTTGAGGGCAAAGGGCGCAAGACCAGCGGCGGCGTGGTGTTCGGCAACCAGAACCTCAAGATCGGCGCGCCGGTCGAGCTTGAGGGCCGTGACTTCCGCATCGGCGGCACGGTGTCCGGTCTGAAACTCGGAGTCAGCTGACATGACCCGTTCCGCTCAGAAGCTCAGCCGCCTCGGCCTCAGCCTTGGGCTGGCCCTGGCCACCTGCGCTCCGGCCATGGCCGTGCCGATGGCGAGCCTGCCACCGGCGCCGCCGGCCGTCGGTCTGCCCCAGCTGCAGACCCAGGTCAGCTGCCCGGCCCTGCAGCAACGGGTGCGCGCCCAGCTCGGTCCCGAGATCGGCGTCTGGAGCGTCACCGTGGCCGATGGCAACGGCCGGCTGCTCGCCGATGTCAACGGCTTGCGTCCGCGCGTGCCGGCCTCGAACCAGAAGCTGGTCAGTTCCGCCTTCGCCCTCGACCAGCTGGGCCCCGACTACCGCCTCACCACCCGGCTCTGGCGTCTGCCTGACGGCACCCTGCGCCTGACCGGCGAGGGCGATCCCGATCTCGATCTGCCCCAGCTGCAGCGCTTCGCCCAACTGGCCCTGGGCTCAGGCGGTGGGCCGGGCCTGCCGGGTGCCAGCGTGCGCCTGGAGCTGGCCGAAGAGCCGCCCCAGGCCTGGTGGCCCCAGGGCTGGCATCCGGAGGATCGCGCCTACGCCTACGGGGCGCCGATCACCCGGCTGGCCATCACCAGCAACGCGATCGACATGGCTGTGGCCAATCCACCCGGTCGTCTGCAGCGCCTGCTCACCCGCACGCTGAACAGCCAGGGGGGGCGGAACGTGCAGCTGGCCATGGTGTCGTCCCTGGCACCGCTGCCGGAAGGATCGGTGCTGCTGCATGAGGAACCCTCAGCGCCGATGCACAACCTGCTCAGCCTGGCCAATTCCGAAAGCCACAACTTCACCGCTGAGGTGTTGCTGCGCCAGGCCAGCGGCACCTGGTCGCTGCCGCAGAGCCGGCAGGCTGCCCTGCAGTGGCTGCGCGCCCAGGGGCTGCCCACCGAAGGTGTGGTGGTGATGGGCGGCAGTGGCCTCGACCGCGGCGACCGGCTCACCTCCCGCCTGCTCGTGGGCCTGTTGCTGCGCATGGCCCAGCACCCTTACGGCTCCAACTACATGGCCTCAATGGCCGTAGCCGGCCGGCGCGGCACGCTGCGCAACCTCTACAAGGGCACCAGCCTCGACGGACGGCTCCACGCCAAAACCGGCACCCTCACGGGCGTGCGCTCGATCAGTGGCGTGCTCGACACCACGGATGGGCCCCGCTACGTGAGCCTGATCTCCAATGGGGCTGGTGCTCCGAACACCACGATCGGCCGGGTGCTCCGCGACGTGCAGATCGTCAGCCTCTGCCAGCCACCTGCCTGAGGCGGGAAGCGGCGCGGCGGGCGCGGCTGGTGAGGGGAACCTCCTTGGTTTCGACCTCAGCGGCGGGCTGGAGGCCGGCACGATCGCTGGCCGAAGGGGCCTCGCTGGTCTGCAGCCGCCCCAGCTCACGCCGCCCGGCGTGCACCACCTTGTTGAGTTCGCCGAGCCGGGTCTCCAGCTCGCTCAGCACCTGCTCGGCGTAGCGGTTGGCGCCTTCCTGCACCGCTCCCGCCTCCTGCCGGGTGCGGGAGATCAGCTGTTCGCACTGCTGCTGCGTCTGCTGACGGAACTGCAGGGCGTCGGTGTGCAGCCGTTCGGCCTCCGCCTGGCTCTCGCGCTGGATCCGCAAGCCCTCCTGGCGGATCTGCTCGATCTCCTGCAGGCTCTGCTGGCGGCTGCGTTCGTGCTGATCGCCCAGCTGACGCTTGAGCTCGGTGTATTCGGCGTCGAGCTGCTGGCGCCGCTGGATCGCTTCCTGCTCCAGCTGCTGGCGGCGGGCGCCGAACTGCTGCTCCATCTGGGCCAGGCGGGTCTGATGCTCCTGCTCCGCCTGCGCCACCTGCTGACGGGTGGCCAGCTGCATCTGCTCGCACTGCTGGCGGGTGTGCTCGCGGATCTGCGCCCCCTGCTGTTCCGCTTCCTGCCGCACCGAGGCGGCATTGATCAGCTGCTCCCGCTCGCGGCGGGCCTGCACAATGATTTCTTCGGCCTGCTGCCGCGCCTTGGCGATGAAGGTGTCGCGCTGAGCCAGCAGCTCCTGCGCCTTCTCCAGCTCCGCAGGCAGCCGCTCGCGGATCGTGTCGAGCACCTCGATCGCGTCCTGCTCGTTCACCAGCCGGCCGCCGCTGAAGGGGATGCGCGAGCCCTCCAGCACGATCTCTTCGAGTTGTTCGAGCTGTTCCAGCACGCTGATCCGAGTCTCGGTCATCTCATCGGGGCGGGAATGTCTGATTAAAGAGCCTGGCGAGTTCCTCCGCCACTCCGTCGGGCACCAGGTGGCGCACCTCACCACCGAAGCGCGCCACCTCCTTCACCACGCTGCTGCTGAGAAAGCTGTGGGGCACGGCGGTGGCCAGAAACAGCGTTTCCACCTCCGGCGCCAGGCTGAGATTGGTGTGAGCGATCTGCAGCTCGAACTCGAAATCGCTCATCGCCCGCAGCCCCCGCAGGATCACCCCCGTGCCCGTCCGGCGCGCGAACTCCACGGTGAGGCCGTCGAAGCTGCCCACCTCCACATTGGTGAGATGGGCGGTGGCGCGGCGGATCTGCGCCAGCCGCTGGTCAAGCGAAAAGCTGGGCTGCTTGGAGGGGTTCTGCAGCACCGCCACCAGCACCTGCTCGAACAGGCGGCTGCTGCGCTCTATCAGGTCGAGGTGGCCGAGGGTGATCGGATCGAAGCTGCCGGGGTAGAGGGCCTTCATGGGAGCGGGGGCGAGGGGCCCGGCGGCGTGAGCGGCGGGGGGATCCTATGGAGGCTGCTGGTGGCGGTCGCGGGCGGTGCCCGCCTCCGGCCTGCCTAAGGTTGGAACCACCTCCAGGAACCAGGCCATGGCTGTGGATCTCAACGTCGACGGCGCCGCCGCTCCCGTGCTCGACAGCGCCGCCAAGAAAACCCTGCTGCGCAAGATCCCCCACGGCGTGTTCATCTGCGGCGTGGCCGAGGGCGATGACGTCAACGGCTTCACTGCCAGCTGGGTCACCCAGGGGTCGTTCGATCCGCCGCTGGTGGTGATGGCCGTGCGCGCCGATTCCACCAGCAACGGCATCATCAGCCGCACGGGCCGCTTCTCGCTCAACGTGCTCTCGGCTGACCAGAAAGACCTGGCAGCGGTTTTCTTCAAGCCCCAGAAAGGCATCGGCGGCCGCTTCGATGCCGCCCCCTTCACGCTCGGGCCCCTGGGCCTGCCCGTGCTGGATGAGGCGCTCGGCGCCGTGGAGTGCGTGGTGGTGGGCCAGGTGGCCCACGGCGATCACACCGTGTTCGTGGCGGAGGTGAAGTCGGCCCAGCTGCACCGCGATGGCGCCGCACTGGAGCTGTCCGCCACCGGCTGGCAGTACGGCGGCTGAGCCGCCCTCAGCGGGAGCACTGGGCATGGGGGCCACGCTGCAGCCGCTGCTGAAGGATCAGGCACGCCTGGCCCAGCGGCTGAAGGAGCTGCCGGCCGAGCCGGGCTGCTACCTGATGCGCGATCTGGACGACCGCATCCTTTACATCGGCAAATCGAAGAGCCTGCGCAGCCGTGTGCGCAGCTACTTCCGTGATTCCCACGATCTCAGCCCCCGCATCAGCCTGATGGTGCGTCAGGTGGCGGAGATCGAGTTCATCGTCACCGACAGCGAAGCCGAGGCGCTGGCGCTGGAATCCAACCTGATCAAGAACCACCAGCCGCACTTCAACGTGCTGCTCAAGGACGACAAGAAATACCCCTATCTCTGCATCACCTGGAGCGAGGCCTACCCGCGCATCTTCATCACCCGTCGCCGCCGGCTGCGCAGCTCGCTCGATCGCTTCTACGGGCCCTATGTGGATGTGGGTCTGCTGCGCCGCACCCTGTTTCTGGTCAAGCGGGTGTTTCCGTTGCGCCAGCGCCCCCAGCCCCTCTACCGGGATCGCACCTGCCTGAACTTTGCGATCGGCCGCTGCCCGGGCGTGTGCCAGGAAAAGATCAGCCCTGAGGCCTACCAGCACACCTTGCGTAAGGTGGCGATGGTGTTCCAGGGCCGCAGCGACGAACTGCTTGTGCTGCTGCGCGCCCAGATGGAGCGCTACGCCGAACGGGAGGATTTTGAGGCGGCGGCCGGCGTGCGTGACCAGATGCAGGGGCTCGAGCAGCTCACCGCCGACCAGAAGATGGCCCTGCCCGATGCCTCGGTGTCACGGGATGTGCTGGCCCTGGCGGCCGATGCGCGCGTGGCCGCCGTGCAGCTGTTCCAGATGCGGGCCGGCAAGCTGGTGGGGCGGCTCGGCTACACCGCCGATGCCACGGTCGCCAGCCCCGGGGCGATCCTGCAACGGGTGCTGGAAGAGCACTACAGCCAGGTGGAGCCGGTGGAGATCCCGCCGGAGGTGCTGGTGCAGCACCCCTTGCCGCAGCAGGCGCCGGTCGAAGACTGGCTGAGTGAGCGGCGGGGCCGCAAGGTGCGGTTGCTGCACCCGCAGCGCCAGCAGAAGGCCGATCTGATCGATCTGGTGGAACGCAATGCGGCCTTCGAGCTGGGCCGGGCCCAGCGCAGCGCCGAGCAGCACCAGCTCGCCACCGAAGACCTGGCCCAACTGCTGGACCTGTCCGAGCCGCCGCGGCGGGTGGAGGGCTACGACATCAGCCACATCCAGGGCAGCGATGCGGTGGCCTCGCAGGTGGTGTTCGTGGACGGGCTGCCGGCCAAGCAGCACTACCGCAAGTACCGCATCCAGAGCAGCAGCATCCGTTCCGGCCACTCCGACGACTTCATGGCCATGGCCGAGATCATGCGCCGCCGCTTCCGCCGCTGGGCCCAGGCGAAAGCGGAAGGGGCCGATCTGGTGGCACTGCGCAAGGCCACAGGCACCGCCCTCCACACCGGTGGCCTCAACGACTGGCCCGATGTGGTGATGATCGACGGTGGCAAAGGACAGCTTTCGGCGGTGATGGAGGCGCTGCGGGAGCTCAACCTGCACGAAGACCTGGTGGTGTGCTCCCTGGCCAAGCAGCGGGAAGAAGTGTTCCTGCCCGGCGCCAGCCAGCCGCTGGAGACGGAGCCCGATCAGCTCGGCGTCGTGCTGCTGCGGCGTCTGCGGGATGAAGCCCACCGCTACGCGGTGAGTTTCCACCGCCAGCAGCGGGGGGAGCGGATGAAGCGCTCGCGCCTGAGCGACATCCCCGGGCTGGGACCCAAGCGGGTGAAGGAGCTGCTGGGGCACTTCCGCTCGATCGATGCGATCCAGCTGGCCAGCCCGGCCCAGATCGCTGCGGCGCCCGGCGTGGGGCCCGCCCTGGCCCAGCAGATCTGGACCTACTTCCACCCCGAAGCTGAGCACGATGGCCCCGGGTCCGACCACACTGGGTCCGAGGCCGATCACGCTGCCGTCAGCGCTGCACGGGAACCGGACGGTCGGATCGGCAGCGGCGCCGGCTCCACCCTCGTGCGCTGAGCAGGAGAGAAGCGATGACAGGGCTTGGACTCTGGGTGCTGGGCGACCAGCTGCACGCGCAGCAGGCTGCCCTGGCCAGCAGCGCCCCCGGCCAGGCGCGGGTGGTGCTGATCGAGAGCAGCGGTGTGGTGGCCCGCCGCCGCTACCACCGCCAGAAGCTGGTGCTGGTGTGGAGCGCCATGCGGCACTTCAGCGCCGAGCTGCAGGCGCTCGGCTGGCAGGTGGACCTTCTGGAGGCACAGGAATTCGGCGCCACCTTGATCAACTGGATCCAGAGCCACGGCATCCGCACCCTGCGGGTGATGGAGCCGGCGGATCGTCCCTTCCGGCAGGCGATCGAACGGCTCGATCTGGGCGGGCGCACCGGCGTGCAGCTCGAGTGGCTGCCCTCCAACCACTTCCTCTGGAGCCGGGAGGCGTTCGCGGCCTGGGCGGGCCGCTACAAGCAACTGCGTATGGAGCTCTTCTACCGGGAGGGGCGGCGCCGCTTCGGCGTGCTGATGGAGAACGGCGAACCGCGCGGCCAGCAGTGGAACTTCGACAAGGACAACCGCAAGCCACCGCGTCAGGGACTGGCAGGGCCGGCCCCGCTGCAGTTCAGCCCCGATGCGATCACCCGGGCCGTGATCGAGAAGGTGCGGCGCCTCGATGCGGAGCGGGCCACCGCCGGTGAAGCGCCCCTGCCCGGCGAGCTGGAGCCTTTCCATTGGGCAGTCACCCGCCAGCAGGCGCTGCAGGTGCTCGATCACTTCGTGGCCACCCGCCTGGCCGGGTTCGGCCCCTACCAGGACGCGATGGTCAGCGGCCAGCCCACGCTCTGGCATGCCCTGATCAGCCCCTATCTGAACCTGGGTCTGCTGGAACCACTTGAGGTGATCCGCCGGCTGGAGGCGGCCGGAACGGCCTCGGCGAGCAGCGCGGAGCCAGCGGTGCCGCTCGCCAGCCTGGAGGGGGTGATCCGGCAGCTGCTCGGCTGGCGCGAATACATGCACGGCCTCTACCACTGGTTCGGCGAGGGATATGCAGGCCGCAACCACTTCGGCCACACCCAGCCCCTGCCCCTCTGGTTCGAGCAGCTGGGCGGCAGCGGCATGGTCTGCCTCGACCAGGTGCTCGGCGAACTGGATCGCAGCGGCTACGCCCATCACATCCAGCGGCTGATGGTGCTGGCCAACTACGGCCTGCTGGCAGGGCTCGATCCCCAGGCCCTCACCGCCTGGTTCCACCGCCTGTTCATCGACGGCCACGACTGGGTGATGCAGACCAACGTGCTGGGCATGGGGGTCTTCGCCGATGGCGGGCTGCTGGCCAGCAAGCCCTACGCCGCCAGCGGCCGCTACATCGCCCGCATGAGCAACTACTGCAAAAGCTGTCGCTTCGATCCGGCGCAGCGCACCGGGCCAGCGGCCTGTCCCTTCACCACCCTCTACTGGCACTTCCTGGATCGCCACGAAGCCCTGCTGCGCGGCAATCCCCGCATGGCCCTGGTGATCGCCCAGCTGGATCGTCTCCCGGCCGAGGAGCGGCAGGCGGTCGCCGCTGCGGCGGCGGCCCACCTGGAGCAGGCCGGCGGATCAGCCCCTACCGGTGCCGCCTAATTTGAACGGGCCATCCCTTCGCTGCCGATGCCGGCCCTGGCCCTGCCCCCCGAGGCCTACCTATGGTTCAAGACCCTCCACATCGTGGGCGTGGTGGTGTGGTTCGCCGGACTCTTCTATCTGGTGCGCCTGTTCATCTATCACGTGGAAGCCGACGCGCTGGAGGAGCCTCTGCGCGCCGCTTTCCACAGCCAGTACGAGCTGATGGAGCGCCGGCTGGCCAACATCATCACCACGCCCGGCATGGTGGTGGCGGTGGCGATGGCGGTGGGGTTGCTGCTGGTGCAGCCGATCTGGCTGAAACAGAGCTGGATGCACGCCAAGCTGGCCGTGGTGCTGGCTCTGCTCGTGTACCACTGGTTCTGCTACAGGCTGATGGGGCAGCTCAAGGCGGGCACCTGCCGCTGGAGCGGCAGGCAGCTGCGGGCGCTCAATGAGCTGCCCACCTTGATGCTGGTGCTGGTGGTGATGCTGGTGGTGTTCAAGGCCCAGTTCCCAACCGGAGCGGCCACCTGGTTCCTGGTGGCCCTGGTGGTGGCGATGGCGGCCTCGATCCAGTTCTATGCCCGCTGGCGGCGGCTGCGTTCCGAACGGGAGGCGATCGCCGGTGCCGGCTGACCACCCACTCGTGGACGTGCTGGCGGCGGTGGACGCGCAGAGCTGCCCCACCCGGCTCAATTTTCATTGCCACACCCAATGCAGCGACGGCAGCCTCGAACCGGCTGCCGTGGCCGACCAGGCGGTGGCCATGGGCCTGGAGCATTTCGCCGTCACCGATCACCACAGCATCGCGGCCTACCCACCGGCCCGTGCGCACCTGGAGGAGCGCCAGCGGCTGGGGCAGCGGGTGCCGCAGCTGTGGAGCGGGGTGGAGATCAGCTGCCTGCTGGAGGGATGCCTGGTCCATGTGCTGGCCCTGGGCTTTGAGTTGCACCACCCGGCCCTGGCGCCTTACGTGCGTGGCCATGCGGTGGTGGGGCCAGGGCTGCGCGCCGGCAAGGTGCGGGAGGCGATTCATGCCGCCGGTGGCCTGGCCTTGCTGGCCCATCCGGCCCGCTACCGCCGTCCCCACCAGCAGCTGATCGCCGCAGCAGCCGCGCTGGGTTTCGATGGGGCCGAAGCCTTCTACGACTACGACATGGCCAGCCGCTGGCAGCCCACACCTCTGGTGTGCGACGCGATCGCCAGCCAGCTGCAGGGCCTGGGGATGCTGAGAAGTTGTGGTACCGATACCCATGGACTGGCCTTGTCAGGCCGCTAGGGTTTGCCACAGGTTTCCGTTCCCTCACCATGGGTCTCTTCGATCGTCTGTTGAACATCGGTGCCAAGGACAGCGGCTTCTCCTCCAAGCCGGCCAAGCCCGAGAAGCCCGCCGCCAAGCAGGGCGAACAGACGTTCTTCCTCGACCCCGACACCTCCAGCTCCATGGGCAACGTGGAGTACATGCGGCGCGCCAACAAGATCCGGCGCACCTTCCCCGGCAATGCCGACAATCCGGGCGATAAGGAAATGGTGCAGGAAGTCGATTCGATGTCGGCGCGTCTGGAGAAAGCCAGCAGCGGCCTGCCGGTGAACGCGGCACCTGAATCCAGCACCAGCCTCACCGGTGGCGTGCCCAAGCCGGTGAAGAAAACCTTTGCGGCCCGCCTCACCTCCGCCGAACTGGGTCAGCGGCTCAAGGGCGCGGCAGTGGCCGTCAACACTCCCGGCGGCAGCCCTGCAGGCCGCAAGCCCGATGCCGCCGGCGCTTCCCAGCCCCAGTTCAACCAGAAGCCGGCCAAGCCCGGCGACATTGACCCGTTCAAGGCCATGGCCCGCGACCTCAACAACTGATCGGCGCGGGAGCGGCCACGGGTCCACGTCTTCGACGACTTCGACGTCCTAGGTGTGAGTGGTCTTCGGTCTGAGGGTGTGAGGGGTCTTGGGTGTGAGGGTGTGACGCCCCAGACCCTTGGCTCGCTCCCGAGCGGCACCAAGCCCCTTGTGGTGATTTGACCAGCCACCCGGATGCAGGTTCCGATCGGAGCGACTCCTGGATCGGCACTCAGCTTTTGGCTTTGTGCCCAAGCGGGAGCGCCTGTCAACTGCTCGCGCGAACCTGAGGGCCGCGAACCACACATTCAGGTTTCGATCAGGCTCTCGCTGCCGATCACCAGCCCCTTCAGGTACTTGAGCTGGGCAGGGTCCGCGCCCTGCCACAGCTTGCGGTTGGCAGCCTCCAGCAGCCGCTCGGCCATGTCCCGCAGCGCCCACGGGTTCGACTGCCGCAGCGCCCGCAGCACGTCCTCGTCCTGCAGCCACTGGCGGCAGATGGCGCCATAGCTCCAATCCGGCACCCGGCCCGTACTGGCGTCGTAGGCGAACAGGTAATCAAGGCTGGCGGCGAGCTCGAAACCGCCTTTGTAGCCGTGGGCGAGCATGCCCTGAATCCAGCGCGGGTTCAGCACACGTGAGCGGAGCACTTTGTCGAATTCATGCTCCAGCCGGTGCACGCGCGGCCGCTGGTGGCGCGAATGATCGGCGAACCAGAGGGCCGGAGCGCTGCCACGCACCCGTTCGCTGGCTGCGCTGAGGCCTCCGTGGAACTGGTAGTAGTCGTCTGAATCCAGCAGGTCGTGCTCACGGTTGTCCTGGTTGTGGAGCACCACCTCCACCTCACGCAACCGCTGCTCCAGCCCCGCGCGATCGGGGCTGGCCTCGCAACGACCGTCACCGCTGGCGTCGTAGCGCCAGGCGCTCCAGTTGAGGAAAGCCTCACCAAGATCGCCCCGCTGCTCCCACTGGCCACTGTCAATCAGCCCCTGAAGCCCTGCCCCATACGCCCCCGGCGCCGAGCCGTAGACCCTGCCGCTGTGGCCTTCCTGGCGGGCATGGGCCGCCAGCGGGTTGTGCCACGCGTCTTCGTCGAGAGCAGCGACCCGCCGGCTGGCCTGATTCATCCAGTCGACCAGCTGCGGGAAGGCATCGCGGAACAGGCCGGAGATGCGCAGCGTCACATCCACGCGGGGCCGTTGCAGCAGGCTGAGCGGCATCACCTCCAGATCCACCATCCGCCGGGTCGGTCCGTCCCACACGGGCCGCACGCCCATCAGCGCCAGGGCCTGGGCGATGTCCTCGCCGCCATTGCGCATCGTGGCGGTGCCCCACACCGACAGGGCCAGATGGCGCAGGTCATCCCCCTCCTGCTGCAGGTGGGCTTCCAGCAGCAGGGCGGCGCTGCGACGCCCCAGGTCCCAGGCGGCTTCGGTGGGCAGCCCGCGCAGATCCACGCTGTAGAAGTTGCGGCCGGTGGGCAGCACATCAGGGCGGCCGCGGGTGGGCGCCCCGGAAGGCCCGGCGGCGATGCGTTCCCCGGCCAGGCCCCGCAGCAGGGCCTGACGCTCGGCGCTCGCGCAGGCCAGCAGACGCGGCAGCAGCTGACGCCGCACACGCTCCAGCACGGCCTTGGTGGTTGGCCCCACCGCCGCCGCTGCAGGAGCGGAAGAGGCGGCGGCAGTGGAGGTGGTGGTGACGCTGGCAGAGCCGGCAGCAGGGGCAAGGGCAGTGGCGATGCCTGGCGCCAGCAGCGGTCGCAGCAGATCGAGCGCCTGTGCTTCCAGCAGGGCAACGGCATCACCACAGCGGCGCAGCGCGGTCTCGGCAGGGGCAGAAACCGAAGCAGACGCAGAAGCCCCGGCAGCCAGGAACGCCTGGAGGCGGAGGCGATCGGCCGCGCTGAGCGGCGCCTCCTCCGCATCAGCCCATGGGTCCAGCTCCAGTTGCAGATCAGCGGCCAGGGCCTGGGTAAGGCCAGGGCCCTCGGCCAGGGGAGGGCGCGCCAGGCACAGCAGCAACTCCAGCAGGGGCTGGGGGTCGGGCAGGTGGCCGAACACATGCAGGCCCGTGCGGATCTGGGCCTCCTTCAACTCACAGAGATAGCCATCGGCGCCATCGAGGCGCGCCTCGAGGTCATCGATGGCCTGGGCAGAGGCGCCGCTCACAACTGCGCCCTCCGCAAGTGATCCGTCCGCGGTTGGGCCGCCTGCAGTTGGGCCGCCTGCAGTTGGGCCGCCTGCGGCGGCGCCAGCGGCGGGCAGCTCCAGGGAGGCGAGCAGCACGGCCAGCCGCTCCCGTAAGGGAGCGACGCGCTCGCTGCCCAGCTGTCGGGCCTCCCAGTACTCGTCGAGCAGGGCTTCAAGCTCCTGCAGAGGGCCGTGCAGCCCGGCCCGATCGAGCGGGGGGGTGAGGTGATCGAGGATCACCGCCTGGGCGCGGCGCTTGGCCTGGGAGCCTTCGCCCGGATCGTTGACGATGAAGGGATACAGATGGGGCATGGGCCCCAGTGCCCACTCGGGGAAGCACTCATCAGAGAGGCCGAGCCCCTTGCCGGGGAGCCATTCCAGGTTGCCGTGCTTGCCCACGTGCACCACCACCTGGCTGGCGGCCACCTGGCGCAGCCACAGGTACTGGGCCAGGTAGGCGTGGGTGGGCGGCAGGTCGGGGGAGTGGTAGCTGAGGCTGGGGTCACGGCCGTAGCCCCGCTCCGGTTGCACCAGCACGGCCACGGCGCCGAAGCGGAGGCCTCGGATCGGGAAGCCGGCACCCGCCGGCCCCTGTTCCAGTCCTTCATCCGCAGCGGGCGGCCCCCAGCGGGCCTCCAGCACGGCCCTGCCCGCCGCCGGGAGTTTCTGGTACCAGGCGAGATAGGTCGCCAGAGGCAGGTGATCGAGCGGCGGCCGGTGCTGGCTTTCCGGGTCGTTGGTGCGTCCGGCCAGCAGCTGCTGGATCAGGGCATCCCCGTCGGCAGGCAGGCCTGTGGTCAGCCCTGCGGCCGGCTCGGTGGGCGGCTCGGCGGGCAGGCCGGTGGGCAGGCCCGTGGAAGTCAGGCCCAGGTCGTAGCCGGCTTCCGCCAGCCAGCGCAGCATCGCCGCGGCGCTAGCGGGAGTGTCGAGCCCCACGCCATTGGCCAGGCGGCTGTTGCGGGTGGGGTAGTTGGCCAGCACCAGGGCCACACGGCGCTGCCCCACCGGGGTGAGGCGCAGCTCCACCCAGGCCGCCAGCAGGCGGGCGATCCAGTCGAGCCGCTCGTGATCCGGCTGGTAGTGCATCAGCGCCGCCGCCAGCGAAGCATCGGCCCGCTCCAGCTCCTTGAAGGCACCGACCCGGCTGGTGATCCGCCCATCGAGCTCGGGCAGAGCCACCTGCAGGCTGAGATCAAGCGGCCCGAGCCCGATGCTGCTGGCGGCCCACTGCTCGCGGCTGCGCGTGCTGCAGAGCACCTGAATCACCGGCACGTTGAGCCGGTCCCACAGCGGGGCTCCCAGGCCCGCCTCCTCGAACTGCACCGATGCAAAGGAGGTGGTGCACAGCACCCCCTGCACCGCCTCCCTGGCCAGCAGGTCGGCCACCCCCTGCTGGACGGCGGGATCGCGCAGGCCACTCACCCACAGCGCTCGCGGGCAGAGTCCATGGCGACGCAAGGCCTGGAGCAGGGCGCTGGCCAGCAGATCGTCGCCGGCCTGCAACAGGGCGCGGTACAGGATCACCCCCACCCGTGCCCCAGGTTCGGCGCGCCAGTCGTGGGGCAGGGGGTCGGCCAGGGGCAAGGGCACCGGCGCTGCTGCCGGCTGGCCAGCGGCGAGCGCCTCCAGGCAGTCGAGCACGCGGCACAGGTTGTCAGCACCGCCCTCGCGCAGGCAGCGGCTGATCGCCACGGCCAGCTCCACAGGCCCATTGCCGAGGCTGGCCAGTTCCTGCTCCTCATCGGCCGTACCGGCCGCCACGAGCAGCTGGCGTCCGGGTTGGCGCTCCGCCCAGGCACGCAGCTGCTCCAGCCCATAACTCCAGTGGCCCCGTCCACCGAGCAGCCGCACGAGCACCACGCGGGTGCTGGCCAGGCTGGTGGCGATGTAGTGATCGAGGACCGCCGGCGCGGCCAGCGCCGCCAGGTTCAGCCCCCGCACCGGCGCCGCACTGGGCTGCCGAGCGAGAACGGCTGCCAGGGTCTGCAGATCGGTGTCCGAACTGCTGAGCACCAGCAACGGCGTGGACTCCTGCTCGACGAAGGGGGAGTCTTCGAAGCCGGAAGGCAGGCCGGGGACGGCGGCAAGACGGTGCATCACGCCATCTTCGGCCCCGGCAGTGAGAAGATCGCACCAGCGAACGCCGCCGGCGCCGCATCACCACGCGCTTCCGCATGCAGAAGTTTCTTCCTTACGCCTGGTTCGGCGGCCGCTGTGTTCCCTTCGGTGAAGCCACGATTTCGGTGGCCACCCATGCCCTGCATTACGGAACCGGCGCCTTCGGCGGCATGCGGGCCCTGCCCAACCCGGCCGATCCCAACGAGATCCTGCTGTTCCGTGCCGACCGGCACACCCGCCGCCTCTCCCAGAGCGCGCGGCTGCTGTTGGCCGAGCTGCCGGAGGCCACGATTCTCGATGCGATTCACCAGTTCCTGCAGGCGAACCGGCCCACCACCCCGATCTATCTACGGCCGTTCGTCTACACCAGCGATCTGGGAATCGCGCCACGTCTCCACGACATCGAGACCGATTTCCTGATCTACGGCATCGAACTCGGCGATTACCTCTCCCCCGATGGGGTGAGCTGCCGCATCAGCAGCTGGTGCCGCCAGGAGGACCGCTCCCTGCCCTTGCGCGGCAAGATCAGCGGCGCGTACATCACCAGCTCCCTGGCCAAGACGGAAGCGGTCAAGAGCGGCTTCGATGAAGCGCTGCTGCTCAACAGCCGCGGCAAGGTGAGCGAAGCCAGCGGCATGAACCTGTTCATGGTGCGCGACGGCGTGCTGATCACCCCCGGGGTCGACCAGGACATCCTCGAAGGGATCACCCGCGCCAGCATCCTGGAGCTGGCGCGGGACATGGGCATCCCCACCCTGGAGCGCGCGGTCGACAAGACGGAGCTGTTCGTCGCCGACGAGGTGTTCCTCAGTGGCACCGCCGCCCGGGTCACGCCCGTGCGGCGCGTGGAAACCACGGATCTGGCCGGACCGCGGCCCATCATGGAGAAGCTGCGCAGCGCTCTCACCGCGATCACCGAAGGCCGCGATCCCGCCTACGAGCACTGGGTTACCCGCGTGCGACTCGATGGGTGAGCCAGCGGCACTTCCTACAGTGGCAGCTGGCCTTGAACGCGTAATCGATGACGGCAGTGGTGCAGCAGGCAGGGGCGCCAGCGACCCAGCGCATGGGTTTTCTGGAGCGTCTCCACGCACCTGAGCGGCCGGTGCTGGTGTTTGACGGGGCCACCGGCACCTCACTCCAGCAGATGGATCTCACCGCCGCCGACTTCGGTGGGGCAGCCCTGGAGGGTTGCAACGAGCAGCTGGTGTTCACCCGGCCAGATGCCGTGCAGGCCGTGCACCGCCAGTTCCTGGAGGCCGGCTGCGATGTGATCGAAACCGACACCTTCGGCGCCGCCTCGATCGTGCTGGCCGAATACGGCCTGGAAGACCAGGCCTTCGCGATCAACAAGCGGGCGGCCGAACTGGCCCGCGCCTGCGCCGCTGAATACAGCAGCCCCGCCAAGCCCCGCTTCGTGGCCGGTTCGATGGGGCCCACCACCAAGTTGCCCACCCTCGGGCACATCGACTTCGACACGATGCGCGACGCCTTCCGGGAGCAGGCGGAAGGCCTGATCGCTGGCGACGTGGACCTGCTGATCGTGGAAACCTGCCAGGACGTGCTGCAGATCAAGGCCGCCCTGCAGGGAATTGAAGCGGCCTTCAACGCCACCGGGCAGCGGCGGCCGCTGATGGTGTCGGTCACGATGGAAACCACCGGAACCATGCTCGTGGGCTCCGACATCGCCGCCGTGGTGTCGATCCTGGAGCCCTTCCCGATCGATGTGCTCGGCCTCAACTGCGCCACCGGGCCTGAGCAGATGAAGGAACACATCCGCTACCTGAGCGAGCACAGCCCGTTCGTGGTGAGCTGCATTCCCAACGCCGGGCTGCCGGAAAACGTGGGTGGCGTGGCCCACTACCGGCTGACACCGCTGGAGCTGAAGCTGCAGCTCATGCACTTCGTCAATGATCTCGGTGTGCAGGTGATCGGCGGCTGCTGCGGCACCACCCCCGCTCACATCGCTGCCCTCTCAGAGCTCACCGCCGATCTGCAGCCACGCCAGCGGGCCGTGCGGCGCCCGGAGCAACGGCTGGAGCGGCCGGCGTTCCACTACGAACCAGCCGCCGCTTCGATTTATGGCGTCACCCCTTACCACCAGGACAACTCCTTCCTGATCATTGGTGAGCGGCTCAATGCCAGCGGCTCGCGCAAGGTGCGTGACCTTCTCAACGCCGAAGACTGGGATGGGCTGGTGGCCGTGGCTCGCGGCCAGGTGAAGGAAAACGCCCACGTGCTCGACGTCAACGTTGATTATGTCGGCCGCGACGGTGTGCGCGACATGCATGAGCTGGTCAGCCGGCTGGTCACGAATGTGAATCTGCCGCTGATGCTCGATTCCACCGAGTGGCAGAAGATGGAGGCTGGCCTGAAGGTGGCAGGCGGAAAATGTCTGCTCAACTCCACCAACTACGAAGATGGGGATGAGCGCTTCTTCAAGGTGCTCGAACTGGCCAAGCAGTATGGCGCTGCCGTGGTGATCGGCACGATTGATGAAGAGGGCATGGCACGCACCGCCGAGCGCAAGTTCGCCATTGCCCAGCGCGCCTATCGCGATGCTGTGGAATTCGGCATTCCAGCGCACGAAATCTTCTACGACCCCCTGGCGCTGCCGATCTCCACCGGCATCGAGGAAGACCGCCTCAATGGGGCCGCCACGATCGAGGCGATCCGCCGCATTCGCAGCGAGCTTCCAGGCGTGCACGTGGTGCTGGGGGTGAGCAACATCAGCTTCGGGCTGTCACCAGCGGCACGGATCACGCTCAACTCCGTGTTTCTGCACGCGTGCTGTGCCGCCGGCATGGATGCGGCGATCATCAGCCCGGCCAAGATCCTGCCGCTGATCAAGATCAGCGAGGAACACCAGCAGGTGTGCCGTGATCTGATCGCCGATGCACGCCGTTTCGACGGGGATGTCTGCGTGTATGACCCCCTCACCACGCTCAGCACCCTGTTCGAGGGGGTGAGCGCCCGGGAAGCCCGCGATGCGGGGCCGCAGCTGGCGGATCTGGAGGTGGAGAAACGCCTCACCCAGCACATCATCGATGGGGAGCGCATCGGCCTCGAAGCTTCACTCAACGAAGCCCTCACCACGTACCCACCGCTGCAGATCATCAACACATTCCTTCTCGATGGCATGAAGGTGGTGGGTGAGCTGTTCGGCTCCGGCCAGATGCAGCTGCCATTCGTGTTGCAGAGCGCAGAAACGATGAAGTTCGCCGTGGCGTTCCTGGAACCCTTCATGGAACGGGTGGAAGGTGAGAGTTCTGCCAAAGCCAAGTTCCTGATCGCCACGGTGAAAGGCGATGTTCACGACATCGGCAAGAATCTGGTGGACATCATCCTCACCAACAACGGCTATGAGGTGGTCAATCTGGGCATCAAGCAATCGGTGGAAGCGATCATCGAAGCTCAGAAACTGCATCAGGCCGATTGCATCGCCATGAGCGGCTTGTTGGTGAAGTCCACTGCCTTCATGAAAGACAATCTGCAGGCCTTCAATGAGGCTGGCATTCAGGTGCCGGTGATTCTTGGAGGAGCGGCGCTCACGCCTCGCTTCGTCAACAAGGATTGCCGCGCGGTCTATCGGGGGCAGGTGATCTACGGCCGGGATGCCTTCGCCGACCTGCGCTTCATGGACGCGTTGGTGGAGGCCAAGCAGAACAACCGCTGGAGCGATGCGGAAGGCTTCAGCGGCGAGATTCCGCCCGGACTCGGGCTGGAGCGCGGCGAAGACACCGCCGATGACGCCACGACAACCGCCCCCGCCGGTGCAGAAGAGGCACCAGCAGCCGCTGGATCAGCAGCAGCCACAGCAGCCCCAGGATCGGCAGCAGCGCCCCAGGCAGCCCCTGAAGCCGAGGACCCAGCGGCGGCAGCAGCCATGCCAGAGGCGCCAGCAAGCGCGGCAGCGCCTCCCAACGACCATCGTTCTGAGGCCGTTCCGGAAGAAGCAGCCATCGTGCCGCCGTTCCTGGGCAGCCGCGTGCTCGATGAGCACGCGATCCCACTGGCTGAAGTGTTCAGCTACCTGGATCGCAACGCCCTGTTCGCCGGCCAGTGGCAGTTACGCAAGACGCAGCAGCAGAGCCGTGACGACTACGAGCAGATGCTGGCGGCCAAGGCCGAACCGGTGTTGCAGCACTGGATGCAGCGCTGCCTGGAGGAGCAGTTGCTCACCCCGCGGGTGGCCTACGGCTACTTCCCATGCGGCCGACTCGGCAACGCGCTGGTGGTCTTCGATCCGGTCGACCCTGAACGGGAACTGGGCCGTTTCGAGCTACCGCGCCAGAGGGGCGGCAACCGCTACTGCGTCGCCGATTTCTACCGCGACCTCGACCAGGGCCGCCCCACCGATGTGCTGCCGATGCAGGCCGTCACGATGGGGGAGAAGGCCACAGGGTTTGCCCGTGAACTCTTCGCTGCCGATCGCTACACCGACTACCTCTATTTCCACGGTCTCGGGGTGCAGATGGCAGAAGCGCTGGCCGAGTGGACCCATGCACGCATCCGACGCGAGCTGGGCTTCGCCACTGAGGAACCCAGCGCCCTGCGCGATGTGCTGGCCCAGCGCTACCGCGGCAGCCGCTACTCCTTCGGCTATCCCGCCTGCCCCAACGTGGCCGATTCCCGACCCCAGCTGCAGTGGCTGGGAGCGGAGCGGATCGGGCTGAGCATGGACGAAAGCGACCAGCTGGAACCCGAGCAGAGCACCACCGCCCTGGTGGCCCTTCACAGCCAGGCCCGCTACTTCAGCGCCTGAGCAAGCCGCCCCGGGGCGTTGCCAGGCTTGGGGCGGTGGCAGGCTGGGGACGCTCTCTTGCACTGCTGCCATGGCCATTGCCGGACCTGACGGAGTGGATGCGGCCATCGCCGCCGGACTCGACCTCGACGGCTCGCCGATTCCGGCCGAGATGCTGAGCCTCTACCGCGAGGTGATGGCACTGGAGGCCCAGCGGGCCCGCAGCGGCGTGAAGAAGTCGATGCGCAACCGGGTGGTGAAAACCGGGGCGAAGCATTTTGATCAGGCCAGCCTGGATGCCCGGCTCAAGGCTGCCGGCTGGGAGGGCCTCAAGGACAAGGAAATCGCCTTCTTCTATGGCTGAAGCAGCCACTGCCGCAGCGGGGGTGGCTGGAGTGATCGCGCTGAACCACCCTCCTCAAGGGCGCCTGCCAATGGATCGCCTGAAGCCGGATGACCTGCTGCGGAATCGATCGCAGCTGTAACAGCTGAAGCTGAATCGACTGCTGCAGAGGCGCGCGCAGCTGAGTTGCAGGTGGCGAAAAGGACTGCTGCCGGATCGCCTGCCACCGAACCACCTGGTGCTGGATCTGCCGCGGTTGTCTCAGCGGCTGGAGGACCGCATGCTGACGTGCTCTGAAGGCAGGGGCTTCCTTCAGCAGCAGAACTGGATCAGAGATCTTCGAGCGTGTCGATCACCTCTTGCTGAAACGCCTGGAGATCAGTCGAATCACTAAGGTCGATCCCCTCACCGGCGGCGTTCTGGGTGAGCTCCTGGAAATGGAAGGCGCCTTCGCCGTGGGCAAGAAACTCCATCGCGGAGCTTTCACCGCTTTCCTTGAAGGCGTCGAGCAGCGCCATGAAGGCAGCATCTTCGGTGAAATCCCAGCTCATGAAGGGGGTATCGCAAGTCGTAAGGGCGGCAGAAGGGAGCCTTCCAGCACCACTGCACAATGACCTTTAACGCCTGCCCCCCCGATTCCGTCAACCTCTCAGGGCCATTCCCGCCATTGGTCCTGCAGACTTTGGGATGATTTCGGCACGATCCGTGGAACCGCGTTCTTCTTCAGCGCCAGTGGTGGCCCGCAATGTGCTCGGTGAGACGCTTGAGATCTGCGGATGCACACCACTCACCGGTTGGTACCGCGATGGTTTCTGCAGCACCGACAGCAGCGACACAGGACGCCACACCGTCTGCTGTGTGGTGAACGATGTCTTCCTGCGCTACAGCCGTTCCCGTGGCAACGACCTTTCCACACCGATGCCGGCCTACGGCTTTCCGGGTCTTCAGCCGGGTAATCACTGGTGCATCTGCGCCGCCCGCTGGCTGGAGGCCTACCAGGACGGGGTGGCACCGCCGGTGCGACTGGAGGCCACGGAAGCGTCCGCGCTTGAGGTGATCCCGCTGGAGTTGCTGAAGGAGCTGGCCCACGTGGGTTGAGCGCCGCACCGCAGCCGCCGCACAGCAGGCGTTGCACCACAACCGTTGCAACGCGACCGCCGCACAGCCGCCGTTGCAGCGCAGCCGTTGCAGCGCCGCTGTCCCACGGCTTGCACCAGCCTGCACGTCTCCTAGGTCCAGGCACCCCCGCGCCAGCTGCAGACTCCACCGCCTGCATGCCCCGACTTCACACCTCGGCTTCACAGTCCCGTCTTCACACCCCCGTCTTCACAGCCCGTCGCCATACCCCCCTTCACCACGGAATCGGGCTGCCGTCCCAGGCCAGAAAGCTGCCGCTCTGCTCCGGCCCCTGCAGCTCCAGTACGTCCAGCAGCTGATGGGCGGCCCGCTCGGGGCTGAACAGGTGCTCCGGCGGCACACCGCCGCGGAAGGGCGCTGAGAGTTCGGTGGCCGTGGTGCCGGGATGCAGCAAGGTCACGGTGGCCAGCGGCCGGCGACGGCGCCACTCCAGCGCCAGGCAACGCAGCAACTGGTTCTGGGCGGCCTTGGCACTGCGGTAGCCGTACCAGCCCCCCAGGCCGTTGTCAGCGATGCTGCCGACCCGTGCCGACAGGCTGGCGAACAGCGCGGGCTCCGCGGGCGGCAGCAGCGGCTCCAGGGCCTGGGCCAGCAGGATCGGGCCGTAGGCATTCACCGCGAACACCCGCTCCAGGGCGGCGCGGTTCAGCTGGCTGAGCCGCTTTTCCGGTTGCACAGCGGGGCCATCGTGCAGCAGGCCGGCCGTGTTGATCACCAGCCGCAACGTGCCGGCCTGGGCCTGCAGCATGGCGGCAGCAGCCTGCAGGCTGGCGTCCTCGCAGAGGTCCAGCTGCAGGGCGCGTGCGCCCAGCTCCGGCTCTCCAGGCAGGGCACTCCAGCCGCGACGGCTGGCGCCCCAGAGGCACAGGCCGGGGGCCCGCTCGGCCAGGGCCTGCAAAAGGGCCCGGCCGATGCCGCCGGCACCCACCACCAGGGCATGGCCGCTCCAGCTGCTGAGGGGCGGCCGGGACGGGAGCGTGGGCAACACCTGGAGCGAAGCGGTGGAGGGGATGGCGCATGATGGCGCGATGGCACTGAGGATCGCCGTTCTGGGGCAAGGGGCCTGGGGGCGCACCCTGGCCAGCGTGCTGCGCCAGCAGGGCCATGAGCTCGCGGTCTGGTCGCGCTCCCATGGCGGCGATCCAGCCGCAGTGCTCCAGCAGCAAGACCTGGTGCTCTCGGCCGTGGCCATGGCCGGGGTGCCGACACTGGCGCAGCACCTGAGCGCCTGCTGGCCCGGGGCTGTGCCCCTGGTGAGCTGCAGCAAGGGCATCGACCTTCAACAGCACTGCACAGCCAGCCAGTTGTGGCAGCAGGCCATTCCATCGTTGGCATGCCTGGTGCTGAGCGGGCCCAACCTGGCGGCGGAGCTGGATCAGGGCCTGCCGGCCGCCAGCGTGCTGGCTTCCACCCACACCGCGCTGGCCAGCGAGCTGCAACGCCAGCTGAGCAGCCAGCGGCTGAGGCTGTACACCAACGCCGATCCGATCGGCACCGAACTGGCCGGTGCGCTCAAGAACGTCATGGCGGTGGCGGCCGGCATCTGTGATGGTCTCGGGCTGGGGGCCAACGCCAAGGCCTCCCTGCTGACCCGCGGGCTGGCCGAAATGGGGCGGCTCAGCCAGCTACTGGGCGGCGATCCCGCCACCCTCTACGGCCTGGCCGGTCTGGGGGACCTGCTGGCCACTGCCAACAGCCCCCTGAGCCGCAACTACCGCTTCGGGCTGCATCTGGCCGAGGGTGACTCCGCAGCGGCGGCCTTCGCCCGCATCGGCGCCACGGTCGAGGGGCCCGCCACAGCCGAAGCCGCCCTGGAGCTGGCCCGTCGCCATGCCCTGCACCTGCCGATCTGTGAGCAGGTGGTGGGCCTGCTGCAGCAGCGCGTCGCTCCACAGGAAGCGGTGCGGGCGCTGATGGAGCGCAACCTGCGCCAGGAATGGGTGTGAGCCGCAGGAACCGATCCCCCAAGCCCTCACAAGCCCCCCACAGCGCCCCCACTGCCCTCACACCACACCCCACAGCGCCCCACTTCCCTCACAAGCCACCACCAGCCCCCATCCAGGGGTCACGTCGGCGCGATAACCGAATGTTCCGGCCGTTGTCAGCCATGATCGCTCCAACGAACAGTGGGAAATGGTTGTGAACAGAGGGATAAGTCTGTGAACTGGCCCGCAGGCCAGCAGCTGGTGACGCGAAGCACGCGTGCCCTGCGTCGGTTGAAGCTCGGCAGCGAGCGGTTCGGGCGACGGTTGCAGCGGGCCCTCACACCGCAACGCCGCACCACCCTGCTGCTCACCACGCCCTTGAGCGTGGTGGCCCTGGGCATCGGCTTCTACGCCCAGTCGTTCAGCCAGTCGAAGCCCGACCTTGACGCGCGGGTGATGGAAGCGCTGCTCCCGGCCAGCACCACAGGGGAAGCCACCGACCCGGCTGGCGAGGAGAGCCGCCTGCGGGCCATCGAAGCGCGTCGCGCCCAGCAGCCTCCCGCTCCTGCCCAGCTGCCGGATGCCCCCGCCTCCCTGGTGGAGCCCGCCGCGGGCCGCCCGGTTCCGCTCGAGGTGCGGGTGGCCCTGCTGCGGCAGGCAGGCCAGCCCAGCTTTTCGGCCACGGGCCCCTGGTGGCTGCGCAACGGCGAGGGCCAGGTGCTGGCCCAGGGCCAGGCCCGCAGCCCCGTCGATCTGAGCGCCGGGGCCGGCGCCAACGATCTCTGGCTCGACACCGCCCCCGGGGAGGCGTTGCTAGTGAACGGCCAGCCGTACACCGGCCGCCTGCGCCTGCTGGCGGAGCGGGGAGGCATCACACCGATCAATCACCTGCCACTGGAGGCCTACATCGCCTCGGTGGTGGGGGCGGAAATGCCCACGTCCTGGTCCATGGAGGCGCTCAAGGCCCAGGCCGTTGCGGCCCGCTCCTACGCCCTGGCCCACCTGGCCCGGCCTGCTAACAAGTTCTGGCATCTGGGAGACACCACCCGCTGGCAGGCCTACCGGGGACTCACCACGGTGAATGGCCGCACCACCGAAGCGGCCGCCCGCACCAACGGCCTGATCCTCAGCTACCAGGGGGGGATCGTGGAAAGCCTCTATGCAGCCAACAGCCAGATCACGCTGGAAGCGCACGGTCACCTGGGGGCGAGCATGAGCCAGGAAGGCGCCCAGCAACTGGCCCTGGCGGGGCGGCGGTACAACGAGATCCTGGGCCACTACTACCGTGGGGCCTCGCTGGCACGCCTGCAGATCGGTGGAGCGCACTGAGCGCCTGTGGCGAACGGCCTTGCAGCAAAGCCAGGCCGCGCACGAACGCGGTGCCCTGGTGCCGCTCGTCACCCGGGTGCTGCCGCCGGGAGCCTGGACACCCTTCCAGCTGCGCCAGCTGGACTCGCCCGTGCCTCGTCACCTGCGCAGCGGCGGGCCCCGACCCAACCCCTTTCTCCCCTGGGAGCAGCAGCTGGAGGTGGCGCGACTGGGCGACAGCCATGCGGTGATCCTGAACAAGTACCCGGTGCAAGCCGGCCATCTGCTGCTGATCACCCAGGGCTGGGCGCCCCAGAGCGGCTGGCTCGCAGCCGCCGACTGGCAGGCGGTGGCCCATGTCGATGCGGACACCACGGGCCTGTGGTTCTTCAACAGCAGCGGTCGGGCCGGCGCCAGCCAGCCTCACCGGCATCTGCAGCTGTTGCCCCGCCATCGCGGTGAACCCAGCTGCCCGCTGGAGCCTGCCCTGCGCGCCCAGCTGCAGGGCCAGGCGCCACCCTGGCCCTGGCGCTATCGGCTCAGCCCGCGCCCCGCAGGCGGCGGACCGGCCGACCTGGCGACGCTCTACCGCCGCCATGCGCTGGAGCTCGGCCTTGGTGATCCGGCGGAGGGTGGGGAGCCCAGCGGCCCCTACAACCTGCTGTTCACCAGCTCCTGGTTTCTCACCATCCTGCGAACCCGCGAACACGCCGCGGGCTTCAGCCTCAATGCGCTGGGCTTCGCCGGCTACCTGCTGCTGACGGAGCAGTCGGATCTGCCGTGGCTGAATCGCCATGGCCCCTGGGAGCTTCTTCGCGCCGTGGCGCCGGCCGAGGACGCGGCACTGGAGCCTGCAGAAGGCCCGCCAGCGACGAGCCGTGGAGTCAGAGAAGAAGCGAGGGGCTGAGCGAGGCGGTGGGCGCCGTCGTGCAGCCTCGACAGAAAGTTCAGTGAAAGCGCGGTTGCAGAAGGTGGCAGCCAGGGATCTTTCTGGAAAAGGAACCGGACGGAACGACCGGCGGTTCTCCCTACAGCTTCCTTCTCATCTCCACGTCCCTGTTCATGACCTGCTCCCCTCTGGCGGCCCAGCGCTCCACCGCCCCGCTGAGCGTCGCTTCAACACACCTCCCTTCACCCACCGCAGCGGCTATCAACACGCCGTCAACCAGCATTCCGGCCAACAGCTCACACACCACCAAGGCGAACACGCCAGCCGCAAAGCGCAGCCCGAACACCAGTGCCGACTCCAATGGCGGCGCCAATGCCGGCCAGGACGCCAACCTGCGGCAACGCAACCAGCGGGTGGAGGCCTACAGGGAGCTGGTGCGGCCGATCGCTCTGCACTACGCCGCCCTCTGCCGGGAAGGGGCGGATGATCTGATCCAGGTGGGCCTGTTGGGCCTCATCCGCGCCGCCGAGCGCTTCGAACCATCCACCGGAACGCCCTTCTCCGCCTTTGCTCGCCAGCACGTCCGGGGCGCGATCCTGCACTACCTCCGGGATCAGGCCCCGGCCATCCGACTGCCGCGGCGTCAGCAGGAACTGCAGGACCGGGTGCGGCAGTTCACCCGTGAGTGGCAGACGCGGTTCGGGCAGAGCCCGAGTGAGGCTGAACTGCGCAGCGGCCTGCAGCTCTCCGTGGCTCAGTGGTGCGCCTTCGAGCAGCTGGAGCGGCTGCGCCGCCTGGCCCCGCTGGAAGCCTCAATGGAGAGCATGGCGGCAGAGCATGACGACGACGCCTGCATTGATGGCGAAACCGTCGAGGCGATGGCCCTGCTGCCGCGGCTGGAACACCGGCAGCGCCAGGTGGTGGAGCAGGTAGTGCTCGAGGGGCGGAGCCTGCGGGAGGCGGCCCGCCGGCTTCAGCTGAGCCCGATGACCGTGCACAGGGCTCTGCACAAGGGCCTGGAGCGCCTGCGGCAGGAACTCGACCGCGGGCTTCAGCAGGTCGTCACTCCACCGGCTGGGCCCCATCGCGCTGCATCTGCTTCTCCAGGGTGCTGATCGCCGCATTCACGGCAGCGAGCTGACGCTCCACACCGTCGCGCCAGTAGGTCAGCATGCGCATCTTGCGCTGCTGATACTGGCGACGCATCGCTTCAGGATCACCGCTGCCGGATCCGTAACAGGCAAAGGGCGGGAACATGGGAAAATTTCACAGTGCCTGAAGGTTCTAGCCAGTGTTCTGGTGCCCATGCGTTCCCAGCTCCACCCCTTGGTGACCTTGGCCTTCAAGCGCCGAAACCACAGGCAGGAAGGGAATACTCGCCCACCACATCCACCCCCGACCGCCACCGTTTTGCCGTTGTCCTCCCGCCAGATCAATCAAATGGGACCCATGATTCCCACAAGGTTTCTTCGCCCCTGTCTGATGGTGATCGCCGGCACGCTCGTGCTGCAGGCGCCAGCCGCTCACGCCTACGTGGCCTTGATGGCTGGCCAGTCAGCCCGACCGCTCAACGGCACGTTCAACACCGTGCCGGTGCTGCACTCCAACCAGCCTGAGGAGGTCTTCGGCCCGGGGATCCTGGTCAACACGGCGCCGGGCCAGGCCATCGCCACAGAAACCCGTCAATATCTCAACAACGCCACCTACACCTTCAACGGCGATTTCGGGCTTCACGTTCACCACAAGTACTTTCCCGAAAATGCCAGCCGTCTCGGCGGCCGTTATGTGCGCGGCAAGCTCACGATCGCCACGATCGTGATGAACCCGGGCTCGCGTCCCGTCACTCTGGAGATGGAGCGCGGCGCCGTCCGCAACAGCTTTGAAGCGCCTTATCAAGGCAATCACCTGATGGGCGTGAAACCGCTGGGGCGGCGCCCCTGGAACACCGGACCGGGCGATGCCACCTCCGTGATCATGTTGCGCGGGGAGCTGGATCCCAAGATGCCGGAAACCCTGGTGGTTCCTCCCTACAGCCGCCGGGTGCTGTTTCACACACGCCTGCCGGCCCGGGGCATCGCCAATGGCCTGCTGAGAGGCCGCAGTGACGGGCCCTTCCAGATGGCAGTGGTGGCAGCGGAGGATCCGGAAACCGATGCCGATCTGTTCGCCGTGCTCGATCAGGGGATGCTCGCGCCAGGCCGCATCTACCTGGAAATGCTCTCCAAGATCCACTACGGCCAGGTGTTTTCCCGGGTCGGTGGCGTAGCGATCGGCGATGAGTACCAGGCGAGCCTGGTGCACGATCTCAATCAGGGCCCCTTGCATGTGCCCTTCACGAGCACGAACCGCCACACCTTCGGCACCCGCGAGGTGCAGGTGAACCCGCTGGCCAGCCGCATGCTTGATTCCTCCCTCGACAACGTGGGCACCTACGGCGTGCGCTTCGATGTGGATCTGAATCTCAAAGGCAACGGCCCCCATGAGCTGGTGATGAGCCATCCCACGGCGAACGGGCGCCAGTTCACAGCCTTCCGCGGCTCGATCGGCATCCGCACCAAGGAGGGCTACAACGATGTGCACGTGGGCCTGCGCTCAGGCGAGAGTCTTTCGCTTGCCTCGTTGAATCTGGTCCCCGGTGTGAACAACCCTGTGCGGGTGAGCATGGTGTACCCAGCGGATGCCACGCCCGGACACCTGCTGAGCGTGGTGCCCAGTTACCAGCTGGCTCAGCTGCGCGAACGGGAAGAACGGATTGCCATGGCCCGTGCCGCCGCTGCGGAAGCGGCCCGTCAACGGCCCGCTCCCAAAGCTCCCCCCACCCTGGCGGCCCCAGCGCCGGCCACCCGTCCTGCCTCAGGGCGCACCGCCAGTGCGCCGCCCCCTGCACAGGCACCCGCGCGTCCCACGCCGCCGCCCCCGGCACCGGCCGCCGCCCCCCGTTTTCTGCCCACCTTGGTGCCGGCATGGATCCGCCCGCTGCCGTCCATCCCGCTGCCCCTGCTCAACCAGCTGCCGGGTGAAGGCTCCAACGACGGCACCCAGACCGTGCTGCTTGGCCGTTATCGGGAAGCGGCCGAGGCCCAACAGCGGTTCCTCAGGGAGATGATGGGGCGCTAGGTCCACTCCCATCGGTTCCGACGTGGCTGAGCCGGTACGAAAGGAGCGCAAAACTCTGTCGATGACGCTGCCGACCGAAAGGATCGCGCAGTTCAAGCAACTTCAGCGGGAGTGGGGCTTCTCCACCCACGGGCAGGTCATGGAGCACCTGCTGGAGTTGCTGTTGCCGGATTCCCCTGACGAGGAGGCGGAGCAGGACGATGGCGACGATCAAGAGACTGAGGTGCTGCTCGAACGGGGAGCCCTGGTGCTGACGTCCAGCGGCGAGAGCACGCAACTGGTGTTCGCCGGGGAAGATGGTCTCATTGAATTCGCACAAGACCCGTCGCAAGACACAGGACGAGTCTCGAATGAGATCAGTGGACATCCTCGGACTCTGCCGGGTCTGCGCAAGGGGCGGTCCACGGCCGCAGCAGGCAGCGGCGGCTCCGGAAGCCGAGGCCCGGGAGGCGGAATCGATCTGCCGGGATTCGTGCAGCAACGATCGGCGCGGTTACGCCAGAGCCTCCACCCGCAGCCGAGCACGCCAACACGGCCCAGTGATCCGTTTCCGGAAATCTCCGAGCACGATCTGAGCGCCGCCCTCAGCGCCGCCAGTGCCCACTGGGTGGGCCTCTACGGCACAGCCGCCAACGAAGCCGTACTTGAAGCGGCGATGGTGTGGCTCGGTCAGGAGATCTGGCCCCAGTCCGACCAGGCGGAAGGTCGACCCTTCACCTGGTCGGCGCTGGAACACTGGATCGTTGGCTGTGCTCCGAGCTGGCCGGCTGGCCCCCCCAGCTTTGAGCGGGTGATGGTGGCCGCCGGACTGCTGGAGGATCCCTTCAGCGCGGCCACGTTGAGCGTGCGCCTGCCCACCTTGATCAGGCGGTTCGTGCACCGCTTCCGCCGCCGCCGGCAGGGCACGTCCTTCCAGACCCTTGAGCACACGATGACGCTGCAGGGGGCCGTCAAGGTGCTGGAGATCCCCTACGTGGTCGGCGAACGGCTCACGTTGAGGCGGATCCGCGAGGCCTATCGGGAGCAGGCCCAACAGCACCACCCCGATTCCGGCGGCAGCGCCGACACCATGCGCCGCCTGAATGAGGCCTACCAGCTGCTCAAGGAGCTTTATCGCAAATCCAGCTGACGTGCCGCCTGGCTCAAGCTCATGGGTGGATGAAGCTGCGGTTTAGCTCAAGCCCGTGAGTGGTTGAAGCTGCTGGGTTGCTGATGGTCATTCCGTTGCTGGCGGTGGCCCGGAACGTCCCCACCTGAATGGCCAGGCGCCCTGAGGGCTCAGGCTCGGGAGATTGAGGCCGTAGGTGAGAGGTTTTGTGCGGTGTCGTGTCGGTTGGAACGTCTTCTGGCTCGACGTCCAGACAGTCTCAGCTTGAGGATCATTCCTAACGCCAGTGAATCCTCGCGAGACTTGTGCGTTCTGTGGTGACCGTCTCTTCGATGGCGCCCCACTGGCTGGTTTCACGGTGGCACGCGAGAGCCTCATCCTCAGCGGGTGTCACATCCACCCCGACAAAGAACGTCCGCGCATCCATCCAGAGTGAGACGCATGGCTAGTCTAGTTAAGAGGCCAGCATGGGACAGCTGCCAAAGCATGGAGGCTGGGCTTCCTCCTCCCGGGAGCGCAGCGGCCGCGAGCCACCCAGAAGATCAGAAAGGTGGTCTGCAGGAACCATCAAGCGAACACCCCAGCCGCACCGTCAGGAACAGACACACAGTTTCAGTTTCCAGATCGGCAACGAGTCAGAACGCCGTGTACCCGAGCCCTCCCCATGCCAATGGCGCCCAGCAGACAACCCAAGGCCTCTGTCGAGTAGCAGACAAACAGTGGACCACTGAGCAAGGGGAATGGCCATCTGGTGACTGTCCTCTGGCCCCTGGCCATCAGCGGAGGCGGACCAACCATCAGCTCACTCCCGGTTTGGCCGCAGGATCCAAGCCCATGGCGCTTGGATCCTGCGGCCGTTGTCCAACAGTCAAGAAGGCACCTGTCCAACAGCTGGACATGGAACCTGGAGGAGCTGAGAACAAGCTGTGGGAAAGGGAGTGGCAGGAAATGGCTTTCTCGCGTACCTGCATGAGACACAGGTACGCAACGGGGGGCGATGAATCTTGCTGATGGATACGGATCAGGCTCTCGCTTTTTGCGGCTGCGTGGAAGCCTGATCAGTGCAGCACGATCACCGGGTCAACCGCCTGACGCCGAAAAGGGGAGGCGGCGGTGAGGGTGTGGGGCATAGGCACCACCCAACCAAGAACCAGAAAAACGAAGGCCAAACCCGCAACAACCGATCAGGCCATCGATCAGCACCGATTCAATCGCAAGAAAAAAGCTTCCCAGCACTCCCGTCCTGGTCCAACTGCGAGACCTGCAGGGAGTCCAGACTGGGCCACGTGAGACCGTCGGACCACGATCAACGCCCGCAGGCAGGCATGGCAGCAAGCGATCCGGGCTGGCTGCTCACAAAAGCGGAGCAAGCCTCCATGGCGCGGAAACCAATGAGCCTCAAACGAGACCATGGGATCCTCCTTCTTCAAGGCGTCCGAAGCGAAGCGCTGCGTGCACTGCCTCTGTGCTGCTTCGTTCCTGGTGACTGGCTTGCATCCATGCGGTTTTGCGATGCAGGCTGGCGATTGATGCGTGATGACGGACATGTGCCTGCTGGAGACATTCTACGGGGTCTGCAGTGAGACTGATGCCTGGACGCACTATGGGTCTGGAGTGAGATGGAGTAGCACACTGACTGGCCGCGCATGCTCCTCTTGACGTAAGCGAGCACGTTGCAGCAGATCAGGGGTGATGTTGTTTTCCGCAAACCCACCACTGCCAGTGCCACGACGTTGCGGATGGAGAGTGGAATCCGTTCGGTGGTTTCCTTTCGCTGGCCAGCACCAGCAGCGTTCCATCGCCTGGTCCACAAGGGTGCCAGCCCTTGCCGGCAGCAACAAAAGCTCGGCGTTGCAGAGTTGCAAGTGGACCACCAAGAGGATGGAAAATGTCTGTGAAACCCAGCAATTCACTGACAACCTGACGAGCTGATGCACCTCTGCTGTTCAACCCACTGCAGGGCAATGCTTGCGGATGGGAGTCTTCGCCGGAACGATCCATGAAGCCTCTCGATCATGCCCACGGATGCATGGAGAAGAGGGCGAGCGGTTTTCCTGAAAAAGGAGGGTTCCTTTGGTGATAGCCAACCCACGGCTATCTGGCAAGATTCGGTCCGTCACTCACCAGATAATAAGTTCAAGATCATGTGTCAACGCTTGACCGCGTTAATAGATTGATTGGAGATGGCCTTCAGGGACTTAGTGCCTTTTCCGAAAAAGCCTCGGTTTTGAACAGATTGATGTGCCCGAACACAGTGCATTGTCTCCAAAAGGTGAAGTTCTAGATGCCTGCCCCCTCCCCTGTCGCCGCAACGATGATCGAGCTGCTGCGGTTACGCAGTGAGCAGACACCCCATCAGTTGGCGCTTGCCTTTCTCGCCGACGGGGAGATTCTGACGGGTACCCTCACCTATGGAGAGCTGAACACGCGAGCGCAAGCCATTGCCACAGAGTTGCAACGACGGCAAGCGGAAGGTGAGCGTGCCATTCTCCTTTTTCATTCCGGTCTCGACTACATCACAGCGTTTTGGGGTTGCTTGTATGCAGGCGTCATTGCGGTGCCTGCCTATCCACCTCATCCGAAGCGCCCGATGCCGCGGCTCAGGGCCATTGCTGAGGATGCCTCCGCCAAGTTCGCACTGACAGACAGTGCGCTCCACGCCAAGCTCTCCACCTCGGAATACGCAGAAGCAGATCTGGCTGGTGTCACCTGGATTGCAACGGATGGCATTCCTTCATCAATGGCACAGCAGTGGCTACCGCCCTTGATCACAGGGGAAACACTTGCGTTCTTGCAATACACATCCGGTTCTACAGGGACGCCGAAAGGGGTGATGATCACCCATGCCAACCTGTTGTGGACCCTGGAAGACATCAATCGCTCATTGGGTCACAGCAGTGCCAGCGTGATGGTGTCATGGCTGCCTGTGTTCCACGATCTCGGTTTGATCTACGGAATGTTGACGCCAGCCTATGTTGGGTTTCCCTGCTACTTTATGCCTCCGGCGGCATTCCTGGCGAAGCCTTCGCGCTGGCTAGAAGCCATCTCGCGCTATCGCGGTACGCACACAGCTGCACCCAATTTTGCTTACGACCTTTGTTCACGAAAGCTGACAGCGCAGCAGAAAGCAACCATTGACCTCCGCAGTTTGCTCGTAGCCATCAATGCGGCAGAGCCAATTCAACGCGAAACGCTGGACGCTTTTGCTTCAGCGTTCGCTCCGTGTGGTTTTCAAGCCTCAAGCTTTACTCCATCGTATGGACTTGCTGAATCCAGCGTCAAAGTATCGGCTGAATGGATTGGACGCGGGGCGCAGTGGCTATCGTTGAACAGTGAGGCCCTCGAACACCATCGTGTAGAGCTCGCCGTTGGTTCAGCCAAATCCAGCACAATCATTGGTTGTGGGGATACGGCCATCGGGGCTGAGATTCGGATCGTGGATCCAGAACGTCATACAAGATGCGCCGCTGACGGCGTTGGCGAAATCTGGGTGAAAAGCCCCAGCGTGGCCACCGGATACTGGAACCGACCGGATGCCACCAATGAAACATTCCACGCGTATCTAAAGGATGGGGGCGGGGGCCCGTTCATGCGGACCGGAGATCTCGGTTTTTATCGGGGTGGTGAACTTTATATCACAGGACGGCTTAAAAACCTACTGATCATTCGTGGCAGGAACCACTACCCACAAGACATTGAATTAACTCTTGAACAGTCCCATCCGGCCTTGCGTGCCGGCGGCTGCGCAGCATTCGCTGTCAAAGCCAATGGCGAAGAGCAGGTTGTAGTCATGCATGAAATTGAACGTCAGCATCTACGCAGCTTTGATGCAGACGAGATTTTCAGCGCCATGAGACGCGCACTGGCTCAAGAGCATGAGCTTGAAGTGCATGCCATCGTCCTGTTGCGAACAGGCTCGATTCCGAAAACCTCAAGCGGAAAGATTCAGCGCAGGCAAAGCAAGCTGTTGTTCCTGTTGCTGACAGACGAGGCCCAGCCAGACTGGCACTTGGCGGAGTGGCGTAGCTCAAAAAGTCATTCTGGAGAAGCACGATCACAGCAGACGAAAGGCAGGAGCATGGCTGCACCCAACCCTACAGAGAAAGCCATTGCCCAGATATGGTCGGAGTTGCTTGAGTTGCCAACGGTGGGAGTTCGTGATGATTTCTTCCTCTTAGGAGGCAACTCGTTGCTCGCTGCTGAGATGGTCACAAAGGTGGCAAGCCACTTCCAGGTCGTCATTCCACTGGAGGTCCTGCATGATGCGTCAACGATTGAGCAGTTGAGCATAAAAGTCCTGGGATTCATGAACGGCTGTGGTAATCGCGAATCCCAACGTCCTGATGCGCGCCAGTCAGACCCAAGTGAGAGGATGACGGCGACGGAACGTACGCTATTGGAGATCTTTGAACGGCTACTTGAGCATCATCCGATCAGCATTCATGATGATCTTGGCCAACTGCACAAGACACCTGATCTTCTCGTCCAGCTATTGGCTGAGTTGAGAGCTGCATTCCCGCTCTATTCCGAAGGTTTTCCAATCACGGCGTTGCGTGAGTCACTCACGATCAAAGCAATCGCTGCAATGATTGACGAAGCGACAATTCCACCTGCATCGCTGGTCGTCTGTATGCAGCCGTTGGGACAGAAGCCTCCATTGTTCTTGGTTCATGCAGGCGGTGGTTATGTCTTCTTTTACAGAGCCCTCGTCTCTCGCCTCGGCTGTGACCGGCCAATCTACGCAATCCGAGCAGAAACAGAAGCAGATGGATTCGGCCAACCATTTTCCGCTAGCGAGAGCGTTGAGCTTGTCGCAGCACACTATTTGGAGGAGGTAAAGAAGATAGGCCACCGGGGACCATATTCATTGGGTGGTGCGTGCATGGGTGGTGTGATTGCCTTTGAAATGGCAAGGCAACTGGAAGCTCGTGGTGAGGTAGTAGCTGGGCCAGTCTTGACGTTTGATTCGCCGGTTCTCAACAATCCCCATGCCACTTCTGAAGACCAGGAGTTGTTGTTCCGAGCGTTTGGGGTCAGTTCATCTACACATGGCCTTTCTCAGATTCATCGACGAGCCGTCTCAAACTTGGTTCACGCTTCAAGGCTGGGCCCTGTGAAAGGGTTCTCTCATTTAATTGGGCGAGGTGTCGCACTGTCTCAGCGTCTAGCGTCGCACCCTGTCCTCAGCGTCCGCCGGCTGACTTCTAGCTTCGGCTTTCCCAGCAGGGGGACTGTTGGCTCTGCATCGTTGGGCGTAGATCCCCATGCGAACAATGCCGCCGATTCACCTGAGGACATTCAGGCAACCTTCATGGCTCAGTTTCTTGAGCGTTCGTACAGTCTTTTGAGAAGCTACATTCCAGGAGTTTATTCGGGGCGAGTGGTGATCTTTCAGGCCAATGAAAGCCCTGACTGTGCTGCGACCTGGAGGCAACTTGCTTCCGGAGGCCTTGATGTTCACACGTTGCCAGGGGTGCATCTTGATATGCTGGAGGAACCAACGGTCACGATTACAGCTGGCTTGGTCAATCAATGTTTAGATCCAATCCCTGCAGAATGCAGCAAAGAGAGAACGCACTCTGTTGATCTCCAGCCATTGGCTGCTGAATGATCAAACGTCCCATCAACAGAGCAAGCTAGTGATGTAAATGAAGCGTTGAGATCGAATCATCAAGCGAAGGGAGAAAGTCCCGAGTACGCACTGGGCGACTTGATGAATGGCCCACACTTGATAGGCTAGGCAGCCATAGTCTCCGGTATCACACGATGACATCCTGCCTGCCCTGCTAAACAAGCTCTCGCCTGGCTGGCAACACAAGCTAACGCCTTCAAGGCATCACCAAAACCTGTCTTCAAGGCATCTCCAACATCTGACTTCGCTGCAATATCTACGACCATCTTCACTGCAATCCCTACGACCTAGCTTCCCTGCAACACCAGCCCATGCACGTGAGCTCCAGTGTGATGCTGACAAACCGGCAGGGTGTGCTGCTTGTTCCCCACCAAGGTTTCCTTCCCACCAACATCTGATCAGAGTGAGAGCCATCTCAAAAGCTCAGACCCATCGCGTCCGCAGGGGACAACAATTCCGCACACCTTCGATTGCTGCTCGAAGGCCAGCTGAAGCCGGCCTCACGAATGGGCGTGATTCAGCCGGGCGTCTGCATCCCCTGGATCAGGAAGTCGAAGTAGGGGCCGGCCATGACGGCATCCTCGGTGGCAAGCAGCGCCAGCGACGCCTCCTTGAGCGTGCGCATGCTTTCGACCATGCCCGCCATGGGCACTCCGAGGCTGTTGTACATCTCGCGGGCACCGATCAGGCCGATGTCCTGGATCTTTTCGGTGCTGCCGGCCAGCACGCCGTAGGTGACGAGGCGGAGGTACCAGCTGAAATCGCGCAGGCACTGGGCCCGTTGGCGCTGGCCGTAGGCATTGCCACCCTGGGCCACGTATTCGGGCTTGCGCAGAAACAGCTGCCGCGCCGCCTCATTGACGATCTTTTTCTCGTTTTCCGTGAGCACGCGGGCGACACGAATGCGCTGGTTTCCGCCGGAGAGGAACTCCGCCATGGAGCGCAATTCACCGCCGCTGGGGTAGCGCAACTGATCATCGGCTTGCAGGATCAGGTCCCTGACGACGCTCATCGAAAGCACCACGCTGGGGCCGATCTTACCGAGAAGAGGCCCTCGCGATGGCCGGAAGCGCCTTTGTGTAACGGCCCTTTGCATCCGGGGTGGCCTTTAGGGTCAGGGGCTGCCCGTTGTGACGCAGGTCTTTGGATGGCCCCACTCTTGCCCCCCTCCGGCACGGCACTGGAGCTGAGCATCACCGGGTTGAACCACCTCGGCGAGGGTGTCGGCCGCTGGGGTGCGGCCACGGCAGGGGCCGGCGAGCGGGGCGTGGTGGTGTTTGTGCCACAGGCCCTGCCCGGTGAAGCAGTGACGGCCCGCGTGACCTACCAGGCCAAAGGCCACGTGGTGGCGGAGCTGATTGAGCGGCACAACACGGCGGCGGAGCGCCGACGTCCTCCCTGCATCCTTGCCGAGCGCTGCGGCGGCTGCAGCGTCCAGCATCTCGTCGACGAGGCCCAGGCCCGCTGGAAACAGGACCTGGTTCAGCAGGCCCTGCAGCGGATCGGTGGCTTTTCCCTGGCGGTGCAGCCGATCCTGGCGGCGGCTGAACCGCTGGCCTATCGCAACCGGGCCGTGATTCCGCTGGAGCGCGGGCCCGACGGCACCCTGCGGGCCGGGTTCTACCGCAGCGGCAGCCACAAGATCGTCAATATGAATCGCTGTCCGGTGCTCGATGCGCGCATCGACCGCCTGATCGCGCCACTGAAGCAGGAGCTGGAAGCCAGCGGCTGGCCCGTGGACGTGGACATGAGTGAGGGCGGTGGTCTTCGCCATCTGGGCCTGCGCGTCGGGCATCACAGCGGCGAGGTGCTGGTGACCCTGATCAGCAGCCACAGCCAGCTGCCCGGGCTGAGCGAGCGGGCAGAGGCATGGATGGGGCGCTGGCCTGAGCTGGTGGGCGTGTGCCTGAACCTCCAGCCCCTGCCCACCAACACCTTGATGGGTCCGCGCACCGAAGTGATCGCCGGCCGGGGCTGGCTGAGCGAACGCTTCTGCGGGCACGAGCTGCGCATCGCGCCGGACACCTTCTTTCAGGTGCACACCCCCCAGGCCGAGCGGCTGGTGCCGCTGCTGCTGGACGCGCTCGAACCACGCGCCGGACGCACGCTGGTGGAGGCGTACTGCGGCATCGGCACCTTCGGCTTGCCGCTGGCGGCCGCCGGGGCGAGCGTGCGGGGGCTGGAGCTGCACCTGCCCAGCGTGGAGCAGGCCCGGCTCAATGCGGCGCTCAATGGCCTCAATGGGCTGTCGGTGGAGAGTGCCGACGTGGCCACTGCGCTGGTGGAGCTGCTGCCGGACGCAGACGGGCTGCTGCTCGATCCACCCCGCAAAGGTCTGCCCCAGCAGGTCACGGACGTGATCCGTGCCTGCCCGCCCCGGCGTGTCGCCTACCTGAGCTGCAACCCCGCCACGCTCGCCCGCGACCTGGCCCGGCTCACGCAGGACGGGGTGCTGACGCTGCAGAGCGTGCAACCCATCGATTTCTTCCCCCAGACCAGCCACGTGGAAGCGCTGGCGGTGCTCACCGCCAGCTGAGCGTCAGGTCTTTGCCGCCTGGGGTCAGGCTCGCAGCTGGGCGCCGAACTGCTTCTCGACGGCCTGGCGCACCGCCGCGTGGGCCTGCTCCACCTCCGCTTCGGTGAGGGTGCGGCGCGCATCGCGATAGCGCAGGCGGAAGGCCTGGCTGGCGGCGCCCTCGGCCACCTGGCTGCCGGCGTAGCGATCGATCAGCTCCGCCGACTCCAGCAACGGCCGGCCGGCCTTGCGCATCACCGTGAGCAGCTGGGCAGCCGTGACGCTGGCAGGGATCACCACGGCCAGGTCGCGTTCGGAGGCGGGCACGGTGGGATAGGGGCTGAAGCTGGGCTGCCAGCGGTTGCTGCGGGTGGCCGCGCGTAGCAGCGGCTCCAGCGAGAGCTCGAACAGATGGGTGGCTTCCGGCAGGTCGAGGGCTTCGGCCTGGGCCGGGTGCAGCTGGGCAAACCAGCCCACAGCGCGGCCTTCGAGCACCAGCTCCGCCGCCCGGCCCGGGTGCAGCAGCGCATGGCCCTGCAGGGGGCGGTCGTCGCAGGTCAGCGACAGCTGGCCGAGGGCCTGCTGCAGGACACCCCGAGCTTCGTAGTACCCCAGCGGCCGGGGCTTGCCACCGCTGCTCCACAGCTCGGAGCGCCGTTCCCCGCAGATCACCCCCGCCAGCTTCGCCTCGCTGATCACGTCGGTGACCGGGGCATCGCCAGCGGCACGGAACACATGGCCGATCTCGAAGGCCCAGAAGCCCGGCTGCGAGGCCTGCAGGTTGCGGCGTGCCGCCAGCAGCAGGTCATCGATCAGGGAATCACGCAGGTGGCCGTACTCCGCCAGCAGCGGATTGGCCAGTGCCACCCGCTCGGCCGCCGTCAGCCCCAGGCCCCCGCTGACCGGCGCCTGGGCAGGCCCGAGCGAAAGGGAGCAGCATTCCTGCAGGCCGGCGGCGCAGAGGCCACGGCGCAGGAGGCGCTCGGCCTTCTGGGCAGGCTCCAGGCCTCCCGGACAGATCGGGTCCGGCAGATGGCTGGCGAAGTGGTCGTAACCCACGAGCCGGGCCACCTCCTCGATCAGATCCACCTCCCGCTGCAGATCCATCGCCCGCGACGGGGGCACGGTGACCCACCAGCCCTCCTCGCTGTCCTCCAGCTGGCAGCCCAGGGCCTCCAGGGTGGCCGTGATCCGTTCATCGGCCAGATCGTCTGCCACGCCATCGACGAGCACGGGACCCAGCAGCTGGTGCAGGGCATCGCGTCGCAAGGCCAGCGGTGGGCGGGGATCCACAGGCGCCTGGTGCAGCCAGCGGCCCTGGATCTCGCCGCCGGCCAGCTCCACCAACAGGGCAGCGGCACGATCCGCCGCCACCAGGGTGACCTCCCGCGGCAGGCCTTTCTCGAACCGATGGCTGGCATCGGTGCGCAGGCCCACGCTGCGGGCGCTGCGCCGCACCGCCTGGGGAGCGAACACAGCGGCTTCCAGCCAGATGGCGCCGGTGCCGGGGTGCACCGAGGCGTTGCTTCCACCGATCACCCCCGCCAAGGCCACCGGCTGGTTGGCGTAGGTGATGAGCAGGGCTTCGGGGCTGAGGCGATGGCTGCTGCCATCAAGCGCCTCGAAGGCTTCGCCGTCGCCGGCCTGACGCACGCCGATGGCGCCGGGCTCGGCGGTGGCAGAGCCTGCCGGGCCGAGCAGGGCGAGCCGCTCACTGTCGAAGGCGTGCAGGGGCTGGCCGAATTCCAGCATCACCAGATTGGTGACATCGACCACGTTGTTGATCGCCCGCAGGCCGGCCCGCTCCAGGCGCTGCTGCAGCCACTCCGGCGAAGGCCCGACCTTCACGCCGGTGAGGGCCGTGAGGCTGTAGAGCCCACCGGCTTCGATCGCGGCGCCGTCAGCGGCTGCCACCGGCAACGGCACGGCGGGCACCTGCGGAGCCGCCGCGGTGAGGGTGAGCGCTGCGCCGGTGAGGGCCGCCACCTCGCGGGCGATGCCCTGCATCGAAAGCCCATCGGGGCGGTTGGCGGTGATCGCCAGCTCCAGCACCTGGTCGTCAAGACCGAGGCTGGGCCCCACCGGGGTGCCGAGGGAAGGCACGTCGCTCAGCAGGTCGTCGAGCACGGCGATGCCATCGCTGCTTTCGGGCAGGCCCAGCTCCCGCAGCGAGCAGATCATGCCGCTGCTGGCCACGCCACGCAGTTCGGCGGGTTTGATGGTGAGATCCACCGCCGGCAGGTAGGCGCCCACCAGAGCCACGGGCACATGGATTCCGGCCCGCACATTGGGGGCACCGCAAACGATCTGCAGCAGGTCGTCGCCTGGAGCGGCAGAGACACGCACCCGGCAGACGCTGAGTTTGTCGGCGTTCGGATGGGGGCTGCGCTCTTCCACGAAGCCCACCACCACGCCGGCGGCACGGGCGGCGAGATCCTCGATCGCATCGACTTCAAAGCCGGCCATCGATAGACGTTCGGCCAGTTCAGCGGCGGGCATGGAGCAGGCCACCAGCTCCCTCAGCCATTGGAGCGAGACCTGCATCGAATCCACGGCGTCCAGACGTCGAGATCCTAATGACCGGCCCGGTGCAGGCCGGAGAGTATGTTGTTCAGCTGTCAGCTCGCCTCGCTTCAGCGGCGCACGTCCTTCCATGGCAAAGAACAAGGGCGTCCGGCTCGTGATCACTCTTGAGTGCACCGAATGCCGGTCCAACCCCGCCAAGCGGTCTCCTGGTGTGTCTCGTTACACCACCCAGAAGAACCGCCGCAACACCACCGAACGGCTCGAATTGAAGAAGTTCTGCCCTCACTGCAACAAGAGCACGAACCACAAGGAGATCAAGTGAGTGAGGGCTCGCGGTCAACACCGCCAGCCCTCCCGCTTGTCCTCTCCCCACGTCTTCTTCCTTTCTGCCCTTCCCCATGTCCAGCTCCTTCTTCAAGAAGCGTCTTTCACCGATCAAGCCCGGCGATCCGATCGACTACAAAGACGTCGATCTGCTCAAGAAGTTCATCACCGAACGCGGCAAGATCCTGCCCCGCCGGCTCACCGGGCTCACCGCCCAGCAGCAACGCGACCTCACCAATTCCGTGAAGCGCGCCCGCATCCTGGCGCTGCTTCCCTTCGTGAACCCCGAAGGCTGAGTTCGTCTTGGCCTTTCAGCCCGGCGACCTGGTCGGTCTGAACGGCTCCAGGGGGCCTGAGCTTGCCGTCATCGACACCCTGTCCGGCAGCAAAGCGGCCCTGCGGGTCGGCTTTGAGGCCAGGCGCCAACAGGTGCCGCTGCGTGAGCTTGATCCCCTGGTGTCGTTGCCAGGCACCTTCAACCCGCCTGCTTCTCTGCTTGCTCCCCCTTGGGCGCTCACGGCGGAGCTTCTCCAACAGCAGCGGCCCTCCAGCCGCGATCTCGGCGCCGCCTGGTTGCTGCTGAGTGAGCCGGCCTCGCCTGCCGCCGGCGGGGCTCCCTCCCATGGCGCACCCCCAGCGGCCATGCCACTGGAGGAGCTCGTGGCCCTGGTAGCCCCTGCCGACACACCGGCGGCTCGTGCCGCCTGCTGGTTGGTGCTGCAGCAGCCGGAGCAGCACTTTTTTCGCTGGCGCCACGGCGCGGTTCAGCCCCGCACGCTGCGGGATCTCCGCCAGCTGCGCCGGGAGCGTCACCTTGAACGCCTGAGCCAGCTGCGGGAGCAACGCTGGCAAGCTTTGCTGCAGCAACGTCAGCCGCTCGATCCGAGCAGCCTCGACGCCCAGGCCCGTGCCCAGCTCGATCACCTGCTGGCCCTGGCAGGCGGGGATACCACCACGCCGTTGCCGGTGGCCTTGCGCCAGGCTCTGCACAGCGCCCACTGCAGTGCGGAGCCGGGGGCGGTGCGACGCCTGCTGGTGGATCTGGGCCAGTGGGAGCCCCACGCCCTCCCCTCGCTGCAGCGCACCGTGTGGGAACAGGGCTTCGCGCCCGAGCTGCTGGCCGAGGCCGAGCAGTTGATCGCGGCCGCCGCTGACCCGCAACCCGGCGACGACCAACGCCGCGACCTCACCACCCTGCGCACCTACACCCTCGACGATCCCGATACGCAGGAGATCGACGACGCCCTCTCCCTGGAGCAGCTGGGCGATGGCCGCCAGCGTCTGTGGGTGCACATCGCCGATCCGGGGCGGCTGGTGCCACCGGAGTCGCCCCTGGATCTGGAGGCACGGCGCCGCGCCTCCAGCCTCTACCTGGCCGACCGGGTGGTGCCGATGTTTCCCTTTCCTCTGGCCACCGGCCCCTTCAGCCTGCGCCAGGGCCAGCGTTGTGCCGCCTGGAGCACCGCGATCGAGCTGGATGAGGACGGTGCAGTGGCTGCCGTGGAGATTGTGCGCAGCTGGGTGCTGCCCACCTATCGCCTCTCCTACGCCGACGGCGATGCCCTGATCGAACTGGCTCCAAAGGAAGAACCGGACCTGGCCAGCATCGACGCCCTGCTGGAGCGCCGTCGCCGCTGGCGGGTGGCCAACGGTGCCCTGCAGATGGAGCAACCGGAGGGCCGCATCCGCGCGGTGGACGGCCAGACAAGCGTGGAGATCACCGACCCGAGCCCGGCCCGGGCGCTGGTGGCCGAAGCGATGATCCTCAACGGCGCCGTGATCGCCGCCTATGGCGTGAGCGAAGGTCTGGCCCTTCCCTACCGGGGACAGCCCAGCGCCGAGCTGCCGCCCGCCGCCCAGCTGGAGGCCCTACCCCCAGGTCCGGTGCGGCACATGGCCCTGCGCCGCTGCCTCACCCGGGGTGTCACCGGTGTGCAGCCCTGCCACCACTTCAGCCTCGGGCTCAGCGCCTACGTGCAAGCCACCTCACCAATCCGGCGCTACGCCGATCTGGTGGTGCAACGGCAGCTGGCGGCCCATCAGCAGCAACAGCCGCCCCTGGATGGAGCCGACCTCGGCGCCCTGCTCGATCAACTCGATCCGGCGCTGCGGGAGGGGGTGCAGATCAGCCGCGAAGACCAGCGCCACTGGCAGCAGGTGTGGTTCGAGCAGCACCCCCAGGAGCGCCTGGAGGGGGTGTTCCTGCGCTGGTTGCGGGAGCAAGACCGGCTGGGCCTCGTGCATCTCGAAGCGCTGGCGCTGGACGTGGCTGCCCGCTGCCCTGGCGCCGCCGAACCTGGCACCAGCCTCACCGTGCACGTGCAGATGGTGGATTCGCTGTCAGACCTGCTGCGCCTCGAGGCACGCTGAGGCGGCCTCAGGCGGTGCCCAGCGCAGGCGTCAGTCTGCGGCGAGCCGTGACACCCGCAGCCAGGGCCCCCAAGGATTGGCGCAACCGATCAGCTGCACCGGGCGCGGCAGCTCGACCGCGGCCAGCCAGTGGTGCAGACCGGGCTCCAGCGTGATCACAGGCCAGCGGCGCTCGCCGGTGTCGAGCAGAAAGCCGCCGCTGCCATCGCTCTGCAGGCTCCCCTGGAACAGGCGCTCGTGGGGCTCCGCAGGGGCAACACCGGGATCCGGCGGCGCGACGCCGAGCAGCTCGCCGCCTGGCGAGAGAAGCTCGGGCGCAGTCAGCGCGGCGTGCTGACGCTGGCGCCACTCGGGGTGGTGCCAGGGAGTGTCCCAGAGGGGCAGCGGCCCGGCAGGAGCCTGCGGATCGTTGATCAGAGCCTCCTGCAGCTGGCGCACCGGCAGCTCTGCCGGCAGCAGAGCGTGGGCGACGCACAACGCCGCCGCTGCTCCCGCCGCCTGGCCGATGTTGAGGATCAGCGGCTGCAGCCGGGTGGCGCCGTTGGCCATGTGGCTGGTGCTGAAGGATTTATCGGCGGCCAGCAGGTTGTCGAGGTCGGCGCACACCAGTGCGCCATAGGGAATCGTGAAGGGGGTGCCGCTCCAGCGCCCGCCCCAACGGCAGCTCTTCGGGGCCAGAGGCCAGTCAGGGCCGGGATAGTGGTGATCGTTGGGGTAATTGCCCACGGCAATGGAACTGATCGTGCCGTCTGGGCCGGTGGCCAGCGGAGCCAGGCGGGCGGCGGCGCCGCCTTGGCAGGGCTGAGGCAGCAGATCCCTCTCGGTGACAGTGGCGAGGCCATGCAGCCGCCGGCCCTCGCGCCAGTAAGGCATCAACGCCAGGGCCGAGGAGCCTTCCAGCGCCGTGGCTGTCGCCGCCTCCGGGAACACTGCCGCCGTCTGCAGCCAGCCGTCACTGGCTTCGCCCAGGGCCGCCGCAAACGCGAGGCTGTGGGCCCGCATCTCCGCCTGCAGCGCCTGCTGCTGCTGCGGATCGGCGCTGAAGGCCCGCTCCAGGCCGTCGTGCCAGTCGTTGCCGTGCAGGGGCCAGTTCAGCATCACCAGCCCGCCCGGCAGGCGGCCATAGGTGAGCGTGCGCAGCAGGCCGTGGGCCTCGGTGGAGCGCTCGAAGGGTGGGGCCGGCGGCCGGCCGGTGGGGCAGGGGCCCTGCCCGAGCTGGCCCAGCACCACCCAGGTGGGCGACTGCACCGGCTGCCGTTGGAAGAAGGCGTCGGTCTCCAGCTGCTGCTGTGGCGGAGCGCTGGGTTCCCCCCACTGTTCGCGGGCTTCCCAGCCGCAGCGGAACGGCACCGCCGCCAGGGGCAGCAGATCGCCCCGGTCGCTGCCATCGATCAGCACCTCAAGAGCAATCGACAGGGGCTCCTGCTCCCGCTCGATCTCCACGGCGGTGAGCCGGCGGCCCTTGCGCCGCACGCCACGCAGGGTGCAGCACGGCCACCAGCGCAGCCGCGGTTCTGCCGCCACCCAGCCGCGCAGGATCCGTTCGGCCGTCGCCGGCCGCCAACCGAAGCAGCTCACCCAGTTGTGATCGAGCCCTTCGGCTTCCGCTTGCTGCAAGGCCCGCAGCAGCGCCCCCCAGAGGCCGGTCTGCCAGGGGCTGAGCTCATTGCCGTCGGGCGCGCAGACCCCGGCGGCGCTCACCATTCCCCCCAGCCAGCCGCCGGGGGACAGCAGCAGGGTGTCGGCGCCGGAGCGGGCCGCCTGCAGCGCCGCTGCCACGCCGCCGCTGCCACCGCCCCAGACCACCACCTGGGCCCGTTCCGCTGAGGCGCCCATCAGCGGCAACCGGGCAGCGGGAGGCTGTCACACAGAAGCAGGGCCATCGGCGGCGCGGCGGGTGGTGAGGAAAGGTTGTCAGAGTGCCCGAGAGTGCTGAGTCACCGCTGGCGGAAAGGCCGGCGCCAGGAGGCGCTCGGTAGGATCCGTCGCCGGCGCAGGGCCGCTTTGGCGGGCCAGCGAGCCCTTGATCCCCGCCGAATGACCTACACGCTCACCACCCCCCTTTACTACGTCAACGACAAGCCGCACCTCGGCAGCGCTTACACGACCCTGGCCTGTGACGCCCTGGCCAGGTTCCAGCGACTCAAGGGGGAACGGGTGATCTTCATCACCGGCTGCGATGAGCACGGCCTGAAGATCCAGCGCACCGCCGAACAGGCCGGGCTCACGCCCCAGGCCCACTGCGACCGTGTCAGCGCCCAGTACCGGCAGCTGTGGCAGGCGTGGGAGATCAGCAACGACCGCTTCATCCGCACCACCGATCCACGCCATCGCCAACTGGTGGATCAGTTCTTCCGGCGGGTCGAGGCCGCCGGCGACGTGGTGGAGGGCCGCCAGCAGGGCTGGTACTGCGTGGCCTGCGAGGAATTCAAGGACGAGGCCGCCGATGCCGATGCCCCCAACTGCAGCATTCACCACCGCCCGCTCGAGTGGCGCGATGAAACCAATCTCTTCTTCCGGCTCTCCCGCTACCAGCAGCCGATCGAGGAGCTGATCCGCCGTCCTGGCTTCATCGCCCCGCCCGGCCGGCAGAAGGAGGTGGAGAACTTCGTGCAGCAGGGCCTGCGTGATTTCTCGATCTCCCGCCTGAACGTGCCCTGGGGCCTGCCGGTGCCGGGCCATGAACCGCAGACCTTCTATGTGTGGTTCGATGCGCTGCTCGGCTACCTCACCGCCTTGCTGGAGCCTGGTGATGCCCCCGATCTCGATCTGCTCAGCCAGCGGGGCTGGCCGGCGTCGGTGCATGTGATCGGCAAGGACATCCTGCGTTTTCATGCCGTCTACTGGCCGGCGATGCTGCTCTCGGCCGGCCTGCCGCTGCCGGAGCGGGTGTTCGGCCACGGCTTTCTCACCCGTGAAGGGCAGAAGATGGGCAAGTCGCTGGGCAACGTGCTCGACCCCGCCACCCTGCTGGAGCGCTGCGGGCCCGATGCGGTGCGCTGGTACCTGCTGCGTGACATCGGCTTCGGCGACGACGGCGACTTTCAGCAGCAGCGCTTCACCGATCTGGTCAACAACGACCTGGCCAACACGATCGGCAACCTGCTCAACCGCACCTCCTCGATGGCGCGTCGCTGGTTCGCCGAGGCCGTGCCGCCGGTGAGCAGCGCCGTCACCGATCAGCATCCGCTGGCCCTGGCGAGCGCCGAGGCCACGCAGCGGGTGCTGGCGGCGCTGGAGCGGCTCGATTTCCGCGCTGGTGCGGAGGGGGCGCTGCAGCTGGCCGTGGCCGCCAACGGCTACCTCAACGACCAGGCCCCCTGGAGCCGCATGAAACGGCAGGAGGGGGTGGAGCAGGTGGCGGATGATCTCTACGCCGTGCTGGAGGCCGCCCGGATCGTGGCCCTGCTGATCGCCCCGCTGCTGCCGGATCTGGCTGCGCGCATGCTGGTCCAGCTGGCGCAGGCCCCCGTGCTCAGCGGTGCGCCTGAACCGGCCGCCACCGACGTCCCTGCCAATCCGCCATGGAGCGAACGGCTGCGCTGGGGTGGCCTGGTGGCGGGCACACCCCTGCCTGAGCCGGCGCCGGTGATGGCCCGCCTCGAGCTGGAGGAAGCCCTTTGATCGCTTCCCGCTCCACACGCCGCAGCGGCCTTCTGCTGCTGGTGCTGCTGCTGGGGGCGCCGTTGTTCGGTTGTACGCGCAGCACCAGAACGCCGGCTAAACCGCAGCCGTTCGTGTTCCGTGCCCTCAACCTTCGCCAGCAGGATGCCAAGGGGCGGCCCAGGTGGGAGCTGACCAGCCCTGAAGCCCGCTACGACCTGCAGCGCCGCGTGGCCACCGCCAGGCAGCCGCGCGGTGTGATCTATGCGGCCGGCAAGCCGCGCTACCGCATCCAGGCCGGCAGCGGCACCGTGATCAACGACGGCGAGGTGATCCAGCTGGAAGGGAAGGTGAGCATCGTGGTGATCGGCCCCCAGGGCGCCACGATCACGGGCGATCGGATCCGCTGGACGCCCGCCCGCTCCCTGATCGAGATCACCGGGCGGCCCGTCGCCACCGACCGCTCCACCCGCCTGACAGCGGAGCGCGCCCGCTTCCTGATCGCCGAAGACAAGCTGGAGTTGCGCGGATCCCCCCGTCTGCTCCAGCCGGGCCTCAACCTGCTCACCCGCGAAGCCGACTGGTATCCGCCGAGCGGCTACCTGAAGGCGGCCGGGCCAGTGCTGGCGCTGAGGCAGCAGCCCGGCAAGCCCGACCAGCGCCTCACCGCATCGGCGCTGGAGGGCAACACGCGCGAGCAGGTGTTCGACGGGATCGCGCCGGTGCAGTTCCTCGACCCCGCCGCCAAGACGGAGATCGCCGCCGGGCGAACCCGCTGGAACCTGGAGAAGCAATGGATTTCAAGCGCCGAACCCTTCACGGGGCGCTTCGATCAGCTCTCGGTGCGTGGCAAGGCACTGGAAGCGAATCTGGCGGACACCACAGCCTTCATCCCCGCCGGCTGCGATGTGCGTCAACCGGGCGAGTGGTTGCAGGCCAACGTCTGCCGGTGGAACTGGACCTCAAAAGAGGTTCAGGCCCAGGGGGGCGTGCGGCTGGAGCGCAAGGCGAACCGCCAGATCACCCGCAGCGAGGCGCTCAGCGGCCGGGTGGGCAAAGACGGCACCGTCGAGTTCGTCAGTCCGGGGGCGCGGGTGTTTACCGAGCTCACGGTGCCGCCGCCGGCGCCGGGCCCGGCGCGGAAGCGTCCTCCAGTGTCGTTCTGAGCTTGCGGGCCCAGCCCTCCACCCACAGCTCATCGGCGCGGCTGAAGCAACGTGGCGACCAGCCCCCCACCAGCAGCCAACCCAGCGCACCGATGGGTTGCACGATCACGGCCGGGGTGCCCAGCGGCAGGCCGGTGAACTCCTGGCGGCCGGGATAAAGGCGCAGATCCACGAGCGAGACGCAGCGTTCCGTCCGCTGGGCCCGCTCGCAGATCGCGCCGGGGAGAAAGGGCTCGTCCGCCAGCACGCCACGGCGCAGCAGCACACGCCCTTGCCAGAACAGCAGCACGCTGGCGGCCGGGGTGGCGGTAAGCAGCATGTGGCTGCCCCAGGCAAGTTCCTGCCGGGCCAAGGGCGGGAGGGACTCATCAAGTTCCAGCCCCTGGGGCCCGGGCAACTCCACCCGCTCCGGTGCCGCCGGCAGGGCCCGCGTCCACAGCACGGCCACCAGCATCAGGCCCACCGCCATCAGGCTGGCGAGCACAGCCGCGCGCTCCAGAGCGGGAGACAGCTCGGGGGCCGTGAGCTGGTTGAGCAGGCACAGCAGCAGGCCGAGCACGCCGGCAGCCAGGCAGAGCCGTGCCGGCGGCGGAAGACCGGCCATGGAATTCCGGCGGGAGGAGTACGAACGCTGACACAGCGGGGCCTGTGGGCGGCAGACTGAACTAGACATCTGTGAGGCCCGGTCTTTGCGTCTGCCGCTGCGTCTACTGGCTGCCATCACCGTGGTGCTGCTCCAGTTCCTGCCCGTGACGGCGGCCTGGGCCGTCGGCGCCAGCGCCTATCCCGCTGTGCCCCAGCAGCACCTGATCGATCCCGCTGAGCTGTTCAGCAGGGCCACGGCAGTGGAGCTGGAACGCCGCCTCAAGGAGCTGCAGGCCGATCACATCGAAGCCCGCCTGGTCACGGTGCAGCGCCTCGACTACGGCCTCGATCTCGAGACCCTCGGCCAGCAATTGCTCGACCGCTGGGCCACCGCCTCCAGCGACGACTCCGCCCAACTGATCCTGCTGATCGATTCGCAGACAAACACGGCCGCCGTCGTGGCCAGCGACACCCTGCTGGACCAGTTGCCTGAATCCCTGCTGCGCAACACCGCCGATCGCACCATGGCGATTCCGATGCGGCTGGGATCGCGCTACCGCCAGGCCTCACTCGATGCGCTCGATCGCATCACGGCCGTGCTGTCCGGCGGCGAAGACCCAGGCCCTCCGCTGGAGCAGGTGATCGTGCCGGTGGAATCGAACATCCCCACCAAGGAGGAAACGGCCTCCAGCAACGGCTTCACCTGGATCATCGTGCTGTTGGTGGTGGGCACCGTGGTGCCCATGCTCACCTGGTGGGTTTTCTCCCGCTGAGCACCCATGGGGCTGACCGACTGGATGGGAACCTTCGGGAAGGCCCGCACCAAGGATCTGCGCAGCAATCTGGAGCGCGCCTATGAAGCCGCCCTGCTGATCCAGAACATCGAGCTCGAATACTTCAACGACCGCCCGGTGCGGCCGGAGCTTGAGCTGAGCATGCCGGCGTCGGTGCAGGCGCAGATGATGCGCCGGTTTCGCAGTTCTCTGGAGCTGTGCCGGCAGGTGGTGGAGGAACTCCAACCCCGCCGCCACGAACTCGATCCCCAGGAGCTGCGCCAGTTCCAGCTGATTGAAACGGTGGAGGGTCGCTACTCCAACCGCAAACCGCTCTCCACCCTCACCCGCTCGCCGGAGTTGTTGCCCCGCAGCCTGATGGGGCTGATGGAGAAGGTGCGGAGGCAGCTGGATCCCCAGGCGGAGGCCACCGTGGTGGCCGGCTTCCGCCGACGCCGCGACTCCACCCTGGTTTCGCTGCGGATCCTGCTGCTGCTGGTGCTGGTGCCGCTGATGGTGCAGCAGGCCAGCCGCACCTTCGTGATTTCACCCTTGGTGGATCGCTTCGCGCCCGACGTGGCCTTCCTCACGTACCCCAAGCCGCAGCTGGAAGAGGCGGCTGTGGAGAAGCTGCGTGTGTATAAGGCGGAGCTGGAATTCGATGCCCTGCTCAAGGGCGAAGACCTCCCCGATCCGGTGGCGATGCACAAGGCCCTGGCCAGCCGCGCAGCCGAGCTGAAGGAAGAAGCGGATGGTCAGAGCACCCTGGCGATCAAGAACGTGCTCTCCGATGCCTTCGGGCTGCTCAGTTTCGGGCTGGTGTGTCTGCTGGCCCGCGAGGACATCCGGGTGCTGCGCGGCTTTCTCGACGAACAGGTGTATGGCCTGAGCGACAGTGCCAAGGCCTTTGCGATCATTCTTTTCACCGACATCTTTGTGGGATTTCACAGCCCTGAAGGCTGGACTGTGTTGCTCGATGGTGTAGCCACCCACCTGGGACTACCGGTGAGAGAGAACTTCGTGATGCTGTTCATCGCCACCTTCCCGGTGATCCTGGCCACGATCTTCAAGTATTGGATCTTCCGCTATCTCAACCGCGTGTCCCCATCTTCGGTGGCCACGCTGCGCAACATGAATGGCGGGGGCTGACGCCATGCTCACCCTGGTGACCGGTCCGAGCCGGAGCGGCAAGAGCCGCTGGGCCGAGCACCTGGCCCTGCGTTCCGGCCGGCCGGTCACCTACATCGCCACCGGCCCCCGCCTCGAGGGCGATGCCAGCTGGAGCGAACGGCTGGCCCTGCACCGCCGCCGCCGGCCAGCCGACTGGACCACCTGGGAGGTGGAAGGGCAGCTCAGCGCCGCCCTGGAGCAGGCCCCCGCCGAACGCCTGCTGCTGATCGACTCGCTCGGGACCTGGTTGGCGCACCACCTCGAGCTGGACACAGGCGCCTGGGAGCAGGAACAGGAGCAGCTGCTGTCGGCACTGCAGCATTGCTGCTCTCCCACGCTGATCGTGGCTGAGGAGACCGGCTGGGGTGTGGTGCCCCCCACGGCGATCGGCGGGCGCTTCCGCGATCGGCTCGGGGCGCTGCAGCAACGGCTGCTGCCCCGCTGCAGCGAGGCCTGGCTGGTGGTGCACGGGCGGGCGATCGATCTGCTGAGGCTGAGCAGGCCGGTGCCGGAGCTCTGAGCCATGCCGCGCGTGGTGCTGTTTGAGCCGGAGATCCCGCCGAACACCGGCAACGTGGCCCGCACCTGCGCGGCCACCGGCTGCGAGCTGCACCTGATCGAACCGCTGGGCTTCCAGATCGACGACCGGCAGCTGAAGCGGGCGGGCCTGGATTACTGGCCCTGGGTGCAGCTGCACCGCCATGCCGACATGATCAGCTTCGAGCAGCACCGCCGCAGCCGTGGCGGCCGCCTGGTGGCCTTCAGCAGCCAGGTGGACCAGCCCTACACCTCCTTCGCCTTCCAGGACGACGACTGGCTGCTGCATGGGCGCGAATCGAGCGGTCTGCCGCCGGACGTGCTGGCCGCCGCCGATGCCCGCCTCACCGTGCCGATGCCCGGCTCGGTGCGCAGCGGCGGTGGGGTGCGCAGCCTGAACCTTTCGGTGGCCGCCGCCGTGGTGTTGTTTGAGGCGATTCGCCAGTTGGGGACAGGGATCTCCAACCCTGACAACAAGGCTTGAACCCGCTGAGTTCCGGCCTTCAGGTTGTCTAAAGGAGTTCAGGCCGCTACTCTCGGCGCGACCCGGGGGATGGCGGCTTCTCCACCGGGTTTTGTCCAATGGGTGAATCTGCATGAAGCCTTCGCAACTGATCCTGCCTCTGATGGGAGCCTTACCGGTTCTCTCTCTGGTGGCTGCTGCGGCCATCCCTGGCATCGCCGACTCCCGCTCCAGCGGGATTGAGGAGCTGTCTGCCGGCTTCGGGGATGCTCTGGGGCTGACGGCCGAATCCAAGGCGCTCCAGCAGCTCGCCTCGCTCCCCAAGGCCAGCGACAGGGTGTGGATCCAGGTGCGCGCAGAGGTGAGCCTCGATGAGCTCGCTCAGCAGCTGCGCATCCAGGAAACGCCCCTGGCCCGAATGAATGACGTCAATGAAGACCACAGGTTCAGCCAGGGCGACTGGCTGGTGATCCCCGGGCGGGACACCAACCGGGCCCGCAGCGTGGCCGCCCTCGATCCCGAGCAGATCCGCCGCTCCGCGCCGCTCTCAGAGCTGCCGCCGCTCGAATCCACCGGGGTGGTGCGCTTCGGCGACAGCCTGATCAAGCTCGCCAAGCGCTACAACCTCACCATCCAGGAACTGCTGCGGCTCAACCCCGGCCTGGAAGCTGCCCGGCTCGTAGCCGGTACCCAGGTGCGCCTGGCCCGCTCCGCCCCCGGCCGCACCCGCATGGTGCTCGGGCTCAATCCCGTGGGCAGTGGCGGCCTCAGCTGGCCGGATCTCCCCTCCTTCGGTGGCCGTCCTGAGGTGGAGCAAGGCCCCACCCAGGGCGACACCACCTGGATCTGGCCCACCAGAGGAGTGTTCACCTCCGGCTTCGGCTGGCGCTGGGGGCGCATGCACAAAGGCGTCGACATCGCCAACAACGTCGGCACGCCGATCATGGCCGCCCGTTCCGGCCAGGTGGTCTTTGCTGGCTGGCATGACGGCGGTTACGGCTACATGGTGGAGATCCAGCACAGCGACGGCAGCAGGTCGCTCTACGCCCACAACAGCCGCCTGATGGTGAGGGTGGGCCAGATGGTGGGCCAGGGCACCGTGATCAGCTCGATGGGCAGCACCGGCCGCAGCACCGGGCCTCACCTCCACTTCGAGATCCATCCCCCCGGCCGTGGTGCCGTGAACCCCCTCGAGTTCCTCCCCGGCCGCGCCTGAGGCGCGCCGCACGGGAGGCGTCAGGCCGTCGTTTAAGCTCTCCTCACAGGGCTCGGTAGCTCAGCTGGTTAGAGCGTGGGATTCATAACCCCAAGGTCGGGAGTTCAAGTCTCCCCCGAGCCATTGCCCTGAACATCGATCCAACCCAGTGGTGGATCCAGTTGCCCCTCACTTGTTTGACATCGTCGGTTGACCATCGATCTTTTCCCATCGATCGTTGGTCATCGATCATTGGATAGCGATGGCACCCCAATTCGCTGATTCACCCACTCTCTAGCTGATTCGGTGTCTTGCTTTCTGATTGCCCCGTCGCTTTGAGGCTCAGCGACTGACTTCGTGGCTAAGCGACTGGCTTGCTGGTTCACCACGTCGCTGTCTGACTCAGTGTCTGGCTGTATGACTCATTGCCTGGCTGCCTGATTCAGTGTCTGGCTGTCTGATTCAGCCTCTCGCTGGCTGAATCACCGGCCGGCATCTCCTCGTGGCCTCTGTCAACGCATTTCGATGGCGTTCAGGCGCTCACGAAAGCTGGGGGCGGAATTGGCTGAGTCGGTTCCGTAATCCGAGGAGGTGTTCGCAGCCTCGCTGGCGCCACCACGGGCACCGGAGCGCCTTGAGGAAGACGAAGACCCACGGCCACGGCGGGCCGGGCTGCCGTCAGCCTGGGGACGCTGAACCGGGTGGGAGACGATTTCGCTGCGCAGCTGGCTGAGCAGGCGGAAATGCCCGGTGGCGTTGTACTTGCGAAGCAGGACGGGATCCCAGGACATCGGGGCAGGCAGAAGAGAAGGACCACCGAGGCCCGGTGGGCTCCAGGCTGGCGCTCGGTGCTGCGGACAGGAGCTGACGAAGCCGCCAGCCGCATCACCTGCTTACCGCGTCAATGGCCCCGCCCAGGCGCTTGGCCAGTCTTTCACAACAAAAGTTCTTGACCTGCCCCGCCTGGCCCTGAACGGCGGCCCTGATCGGCGGCCCTGATCCGCGCGCCGGTTGCCCCTGCTGAGCGGCTGCAAGCGCCACACGAACACGCCATGGTCGCTGCACATAGGCAGGGCTGGATACAGTGCCCCACAGGGCGGGAAGAAACAGCGCAGCACCTCTCTCTCCGCCACTGCAATCTCCGGCTTCCACCCTCGCTTGGCCGTCGAGGGCCAACCATCTCCCCAGCCTTCCCGTCCCTGAGCCTCTCTCCGCCATGACGATCAACGCCTCCCTGCGCGTGGGTCAACAGGCGCCGGACTTCACCGCCACCGCCGTTGTGGACCAGGACTTCAGCGAGATTCAGCTGTCCCAGTACCGCGGCCGTTACGTGGTGCTGTTTTTCTATCCGCTCGATTTCACCTTCGTCTGCCCCACTGAGGTGACGGCCTTCAGCGATCGGCACGCAGAGTTCGCCGCGCTTGGCGCTGAGGTGCTGGGCGTGTCGGTGGACAGCCAGTTCAGCCACCTGGCCTGGATCCAGACCTCACGCCAGGACGGTGGTGTCGGCGAGATCGCCTATCCGCTGGTGGCCGATCTCAGGAAGGAGATCGCCCGTGCCTACGGGGTGCTCGACGAGGAAGCCGGCGTGGCGCTGCGCGGCCTGTTTCTGATCGATCCGGACGGCATCGTGCAGCACGCCACCATCAACAATCTCTCGGTGGGCCGCAGCGTGGAGGAAACCCTGCGCGTGCTCAAGGCCTTCCAGCACGTGCAGGGGCATCAAGGTGAGGTGTGCCCCGCCAACTGGACGCCAGGCAGCCCGACCATGAAGGACGACCCGGTGGGCAGCAAGGAGTACTTCGCCGCCCATGGCTGACGCCAAGCCCAGACGTTGACCGTCTGCCGCTTCCTCACCAGAGGCTCACCGCTTGCAGTCCGCAGCGATCAGCCCAGCAGTGAGGCCAGCAGCCGGGTGCCGTCGGTGCCGCCGGTGATCGGGTCGCAGGCCCGCTCCGGGTGAGGCATCAGACCCAGCACGTTGCCTTGGGCGTTGCAGAGGCCTGCCACATTGCCCACCGAACCATTGGGGTTGGCGGCGTAACGCAGTACCACCCGGCCTTCCCCCTCCAGCTCCGCCAGCGTGTCAGCGTCGGCCTGGAAGCAACCTTCGCCGTGGGCGATCGGCAGGCTGATCGCCTCACCTTCGCTGTAGTGGCGCAGCCACTGACAGGCGCCCGGGTGCACCGTGAGCGGTGCTGCTTCACAGAGGAAGTGCAGCTGGCGGTTGCGGGTGAGCGCACCGGGCAGCAGGCCCATCTCTGTGAGCACCTGGAAGCCGTTGCAGATGCCCAGCACCGGGCCGCCACGGGCCGCGAAGGTGGCCACTTCATTCAGCAGCGGCGAGACATGGGCAATGGCGCCACAGCGGAGATAGTCGCCATAGCTGAATCCACCAGGCAGCACCACCGCATCGATGCCCTCCAGGCTCGACTCCTCGTGCCAGAGAAAGCGGGTGGGAATGCCGAGGCATCCTTCCGCCGCCCAGCGCACATCCCGATCGCAGTTCGAACCGGGAAACACCACCACTCCGATCGTCATGACCCGGCGCCCTCCACGGGCTTGAGCTGCTCAAGGCACCAGTTCTCGATCACCGGATTGGCCAGCAGGCGATCACTGAGCCGCTCGATCTGGCTGCGCGCGGCCTCGAGATCCGGCGCATCGAGTTCCACCTCCATCGCCTTGCCGATGCGCAGGCGCGTGATGCCATCAACGCCGAGCCGCTGGGCGGCGGCTCTGGTGGCTTCTCCTGCCGGATCGAGGACCGATGGTCTCAGGGAGACCAGCACACGGGCTTGAAAGCGGGGCACCGGCAGGGACGTCGTTTGTTAAATCTTGGCAGCCTGCCTCCCCCCGGGATCGGCGGCGGAGCATGGTCAAAGCAGTGCTCGTCGGTCGGAGCGATGCAAGCGACAGGCGCCAGCCAACCCTGCCTGGGTGCCCGGCTGGCCCAGGCGGGGATGGTGGCGCTGTTGATCGCCATGACAGGCACCGCACTGCTGGCTCCGGCCCTGGCACAGGTGCAGCGGGTGCCGCTGCGCTGCCGGCTGGCCGAGGGCCCCTGGCATCCCTGCGTGATGACGGTGGAAGCGGTGGGAGAGCGCTGGAGGCTCCGCTTCGACAACACCCAGCTGAGCTTCCGCCACGACGGCAAGGGCATGGTGGAAATGCAGAGGCCAGCCGGCGCCTGGCAGGCGGTGAAGGCCCGCTGGAGTGACGATCAGGCTCTCTGCTGGGACGGCATCTGCGCCCAGGGAGACATCCCCCTGGACTGACGCAAGCGGCGGGGTTGGCCGGCTGCCGCTGGATTGCCCACGCGGTCCGTCTGTGAATGAGTCGCGCCGTCTGCGATCTATTCGCAGACGGCGCGGCTGACCTTGGCTGAATGCCCGCTCAGACCCGGCCGGTGCTGGCCTCCCTGAGTCGGGTGCCGTCGATCGCCTGCAGCAGCAAGCTGCGGTCGACACGCAGACCCAGCGCCACCAGCTCTAGCCGACCCTCGCCGGGGCTGACAGGAGAGCCAGTGTTTCTGGCTGCGGAGGCTGCGAGTCCGGCGAGGGCTGCGGGGGCTGTCGAGCCTGCGGAGCCTGCCAGGCCGGCGGGGTCAGCCGGGCCTGCCGGGGCTGCCATCTGTACGTGGTGGTCCTCGTACCAGCACTCGAGCCGTGGACCCACTGCCTGGATCTGCTGGGGCCGCCGTTTGCCGGGCTGAATCAGCCAGCCCTTGAGGCGCAGCAGCGCCTGGTGCTGGATCTGCTCCAGGAGCGTGGCTTCAAGGGCCTCACGGTCAAAGGCACCAACGAGCTGGATCGCCACCGACTGCATGGGCACGTGGGTGTGGTCGTGATGGTCGTGGTGGTTGTGGATGTGGATGTGGTGGGCGTGATCGTGATGGTCGTGGTCGTGGTCGTGGTCGTGATGGTCGTCGTGGGAGGCCGCGCCATGGGGGGCAGGGGTGGGCGAGCCGGCTGGGCGATCCAGGCCCAGCAGCAGCTCCGGCGGCACCTGGCCGCGCTGCATCGGCAACACCTGGGCGCCGGGGCGGCAGGCGGCCTGAAGACGCCCGCGCACCCGGTCCAGCTCGGCGGGCGTGAGGCGATCGGCGCGGCTCACCAGCACCAGATCGGCCGCCCGCAACTGGTCGTCGAACAGCTCCTCCAGGTCGGAGAGGTGATCGAGACTGGGGTCGGCGGCCCGCTGCCGCTCAAGCGCGGCGGGATCAGCCACCACACTGCCGCCGGCCAGCGCTTCACCATCCACCACCGTCACCACGCCATTGACGCGGGTGCGGGTGCGGATGTCGGGCCACTGGAACGCCTGCACCAGGGGCTCGGGCAGCGCCAGGCCGCTGGTTTCCACCACGATGCCGTCGAGGCGATCGGCGGACGCCAGCAGCTTCTGCATCGTCGGCAGGAAGTCGTCCTGGACGGTGCAGCAGAGGCAGCCGTTGGCGAGCTCCACTAGGCGGCCATCAAGCTCCTCCTCCGGGCAGAAGCCGCAGCTGCGCAGCAGGTCACCGTCGATGCCCACTTCGCCGAATTCATTGACCAGCACCGCCAGGCGCAGGCCGCTGGTGGTAAGCAGATGGCGCAGCAAAGTGGTTTTGCCCGCGCCGAGGAAGCCCGTCACCACGGTGACAGGCAGACGCCGTTGAATTGAGGGTGTCATCTCAGGGCACCAACGCGGACCAGGCGAACGTGGAGCCCACACCGATCAGCACACCGGCCGCCAGCATCAGCCGCGCCGGAGCGAGGCCCGCGCGCCAGCGCTGCACCAACGTGAGCGCCAGCCACAGCAGGGCGCCCTGGCTGATCAGCAGGCCCAGCAGATACCAAACGACGGAGGCAGGCTGCCAGCCGCTGACGGCATCACTGAGCACATAACCGTGCAGGGCGAAAGCGGGCAGCAGGGTCCAGACAGGCAGCCGCTGAATCACCACCAGCCCCACCACCACCAGCGAGAACGCCACCAGCGCTTCGGCGCCAGGCAGGGCGGGAAGCAGCAGGCCGAGGCCGGTGGCGGTAAGCCCCACGGCCAGCAGAGCGAGCACCCAGCGCAGGCGCTGCACCAGGCCCACCAGGCCGAGCGCGAGCAGGAACAGCAGATGATCCGGACCCAGCAACGGATGACCGATGCCGCTGAGCAGGCCCGCCAGCGGGCCCTCCTTCAGGGCGAAGGTTTCCATCAGGTGGTGGGCAGCTGCGGGGGTGGCCAGCACGGGCAAGAGCAGCAGGGCGCCAAAAAGCAGCAGGGGACTGGCTGGCAGGGCCGCACGACGGCCTGGGCCAGCAGCCCGGTGTTGAAGAAACATGAATCGACCGGTCCTCGCCGGAACTGGATGGGTTGAAACGCCGGCGGGTGTTCTGACTGGCCTTGCCGCGAGGACTCGCGGAGATGGCTTCACAGTTGCGGGACAGCGCCGGACTTGCACCGGACTTTCCCCCTTGCCTCCAGAGGATGAATCCCCTGGAACCGGCGAGCCAATCTACCGGCAGCCGAGGCTTTCAACCGTGCTCACGCCGGTGCGGGGATTGAGGCCTGAGGCCCTGGCGCAGAGGGCTTTCTGCTGGGGTAGATCGAGGACGGCGTCGCTGAAATCGGCCCCCTCGATCGTGGCCCCGGTGAAGCGGCTCTGCATGAGCATGGCGTTGCGCAGCACCGCCCCGCTGAGGTCGGCATTGTCGAAGCGGGTGGCGAAGGCCACGGCGTCTTCGAGGTCGGCGCCGCTGAGATTGCTGCCCTGCAGATCGCTGGAATTGAAGACGGCACCGCGCAGGTTGGTGTCACTGAGGTCGAAGCCCTGCATCGACGCCTTCAGAAACTCCTGCTGTTGCAGGTTGCGGCCATGCATGTCGGGCTGCAGATCCTTCAGCGCCCGCTGGCCGCGCAGCTCGGGTGCCGTGATCGCCAGGGCCGGCGCCAGGGGGCCCACCAGGCCCAGACAGGCGACCGTGACCACCAGCAGGGCCAGCAGGGGGGTGAGCCAACCGGGGCGAGTGAAGGGGGGCAAGAACACACGTACCGTGGGCCCTCAAGTTATGGCAGCCACGGCCGCGACGCGATCGACATGAGCATGTCCCTGCGGGTGGTGGTGCCGCCCCATCCCCTGATCGGTCACTGGCTGACCCTGCTGCGAGACCAGGACACCCCCCCTTCCCTGTTCGGCACCGCCATGGCCGAGCTGGGCCGCTGGCTCACCTATGAAGCCGTGCGCGACTGGCTGCCCCACCAGCGGGTGACTGTGCAGACGCCGCTGGCCAGCACCGAAGGCACCGTGGTGGACGGCAGCGTGCCCCTGCTGGCGGTGCCGATCCTGCGGGCGGGCCTGGGGCTGTGGCAGGGAGCCCAGGCCGTGCTGCCCACGGCCCGGGTCGCTCACGTGGGCCTGCGCCGCAATGAAACCGATGCCACGGCCTCCTGGTACTACGACGCGCTGCCCGAAACGATCGGGCCTCAGGTGGGAGTGCTCGTGTTCGATCCGATGGTGGCCACCGCCGGCAGCCTGGTGCAGGTGCTGGAACGGCTCGAGAGCAAGGGGGTGAGCGGTGACCGGCTGCGGGTGATCACGGCCCTGGCGGCCCGGCCCGGGCTCAACACCCTGGGGCAGCGCTTCCCCGACCTCACCCTTTACACCGCCTGCATCGACGCCGACCTCAACGCGGCCAGCCAAATCGTCCCGGGCCTCGGAGATGCCGGTGATCGTCTGTTCGGCACCCCCTCGGCGGCCATTCCCTGATGCCGGCAGCAGACGAGGCTCCAGCCCTCGTGGCACCAGCCCTCGTGGCACCAGCCCTCCTCTGCCCGGACCAACCAGCCCTTGGCGCCCAGGCCCAGACCTAGGCTCACGGGCCATTGCTCCCCTGGCATGGGACTGGCTGTCGCCGCTTCACCGCCCCCGGCCCGTGCCCTCGGGCAGGAAGGCTCGCGTTCGTTGAGCGGCACCGTACAGGTGCCGGGCGATAAATCGATTTCCCACCGCGCGCTGCTGTTCGGGGCGATCGCGACCGGCGAAACCCGCATCGACGGCCTGCTGCCGGCGGAGGATCCGCTCAGCACCGCCGCCTGCCTGCGCGCCATGGGGGTGACGATCAGCCCGATCGCGGCTGGCCAGCCCGTGATCGTGCAGGGGGTGGGCCTCGAAGGCCTGCGGGAACCTGCTGACGTGCTGGATTGCGGCAATTCCGGTACCACCATGCGGCTGATCATGGGGCTGCTGGCAGGCCGCAGCGGCTGTCACTTCGTGCTCAACGGCGATGCGTCCCTGCGCCAGCGGCCGATGGGACGGGTGGCGGAACCGCTGGCCGCCATGGGCGCCCAGATCCGCGGTCGCGCCGGCGGCAAACTGGCGCCGCTCTCGATCCAGGGCACCGCGCTGCACGGGGCCGTGCTGGGCACGCCGATCGCATCGGCCCAGGTGAAGTCGGCGATCCTGCTGGCAGGCCTCACCGCCACCGGCCCAACCAGCGTGATCGAGCCGGCCCGCTCCCGCGACCACAGCGAGCGGATGCTGCGTGGCTTCGGCGCCGACATCGAGATCGGCGGCGACTCCGGCAGGCATGTGCGCCTCACACCCGGCCGCGAGCTGGTGGGGCAGGCGGTGGAAGTGCCGGGCGATATCAGCTCAGCGGCCTTCTGGCTGGTGGCCGGGGCGATCACCCCAGGCGCCGACCTGACCGTGCGCAACGTGGGCCTCAACCCCACCCGCACCGGGGTGCTGGAGGTGCTTGAAGCCATGGGTGCCCGCATCGAGCGGCTGGAGCAGCGCCTGGTGGCGGGCGAACCGGTGGGAGATCTGCGGGTGCGCTACGGGCCGCTGCAGGCCTTTGACATCGGCGGCGAGCTCATTCCCCGCCTGGTGGATGAAATCCCCGTGCTGGTGGTGGCCGCCTGCCGGGCCGAGGGCACCAGCCGGATCCGTGAGGCAGCGGAGCTGCGCGTCAAGGAAACCGATCGGCTTGCCGTGATGTGCCGCCAGCTGGGCGCCATGGGGGCGCAGCTGGTGGAACACCCCGATGGGCTGGACATCACCGGTGGGGTGGACCTGCACGGCGCCGAGGTGGACAGCGAAACCGACCACCGGGTGGCGATGAGCCTGGCAGTGGCGGCCCAGGTGGCCGAAGGTCCCACGCGGCTGCACCGCAGCGAGGCGGCGGCGGTGTCGTACCCGGGCTTCTGGGACGATCTGGCGCGTCTGCAGGCTTGAAGCCAAACGGCGGGAAGGCAGCAGGGCACCGGTAGATTCCCGCCAATCGCCGCTCCCCGCATGCTTGCCGTTGCCGTTCTGGCCGCCGGAAAGGGAACCCGCATGCGCAGCGACCTGCCCAAGGTGCTGCAGCCGCTGGCCGGCGCCACCCTGGTGGAGCGGGTGCTCCGCTGCTGCGACAGCCTCGAACCCGACCGGCGCCTGCTGATCGTCGGGCATCAGGCCGAGCGGGTGGAGGCGTCGCTGGCGGCCCACCACGGGCTGGAGTTCGTGCTGCAGCAGCCCCAGAACGGCACAGGCCATGCCGTGCAGCAGCTGCTGCAGCCGCTGCAGGGGTTCACGGGCGACCTGCTGGTGCTCAACGGAGATGTGCCGCTGCTGCGTCCGGAAACCCTGCGCCAGCTGCTCCACAGCCACCGGCGCGTTGGCGCCGCCGTGACCCTGCTGACAGCTCGTCTGGAAGATCCGAGCGGCTACGGCCGAGTGTTCGCAGACGACGAAGGCCGCGTGAGCGCGATCGTTGAGCACCGCGACTGCAACGCCGCCCAGCGCGACAACCCGCTCGTGAATGCAGGCATCTATTGCTTCGACTGGAGCCGCCTGGCGGCGGTGCTGCCCCTGCTGAGCAGCGACAACGACCAGGGAGAGCTTTACCTCACCGACACCGTGGCCCTGCTCGGCTCCGCCCAGCACCTGGAGGTGGAGGACAGCGCCGAGACCAACGGCATCAACGACCGCCTGCAACTGGCCCAGTGCGAGCAGGTGCTGCAGGAGCGCCTGCGGCGGCACTGGATGGCGGAGGGCGTCACCTTCATCGATCCGGCCAGCTGCACACTCAGCGACGCCACCCAGTTCGGCCGGGATGTGGTGGTGGAGCCGCAGACGCACCTGCGCGGCACCTGCCGGATCGGCGATGGCTGCCGGCTCGGGCCGGGCTCCCTGCTGGAGAACGCCACGCTCGGCAACGGGGTGGAGGTGCTGCTGTCAGTGGTGCGGGAGGCCAGCGTCGCTGATGGCTGTGCCATCGGGCCCTACGCCCAGCTGCGGCCGGGCGCCGAGCTGGCGGCGGGCTGCCGCGTGGGCAACTTCGTGGAGATCAAGCAAAGCAGGCTTGGCGCCGGCTGCAAGGTGAACCACCTCAGCTACATCGGCGATGCGGAGCTGGGCGAGAACGTGAACGTTGGTGCCGGCACGATCACCGCCAACTACGACGGCGTGCGCAAGCACCGCACCGTGATCGGCGCCGGCAGCAAGACCGGCGCCAATTCCGTGCTGGTGGCCCCGATCCGCCTGGGTGAGAGGGTCACCGTGGGGGCAGGCTCCACCCTCACCCGCGATGTGCCCGCCGGCTCCCTGGCCCTGGGCCGTGCCCGCCAGCTGGTGCGCGAGAACTGGTCGGGGCCTCAGGCCGGCACCACGCCGGCGGCACCGGCCAGCTGAGCCGCCAGCAGCGGGATCGCCCGTTCCAGTGCCACGCCACGGCTGGCCTTGAGCAGCAGCTGATCACCCGGTTGCAGCCACGCCAGCAGTGCCTCGGCCGCCTCAGCCGGGCTCTGCACACGGGCCAGTCGCGGCAGGCCACTGGCCTCCTCCTGCATGGCGGCCCCCATGGCTCCGCCATCCACGATCACCAGCCCATCCAGCTGCAGGTCTGTGGCACGGCGTGCCACGGCGCGGTGCAGCGCCTCGCTCTGCTCGCCCAGCTCGAGCATCGTGCCAAGGGCAGCGAAGCGGCGTCCCGGCTGGGCCGCCAGCAGATCGAGGGCCGCCAGCACGGCTTCGGGGGAGGCGTTGTAGGTCTCGTCGAGCACCTGCACAGCACCGAGCTGCAGCCGGCGGCTGCGGCCACCGGGCACCTCCACCTGCAGGACCGGCAGCTGATCGGCCCGCACGCCGAGCTCCAGCGCCACAGCCAGGGCGAGCAACAGGTTGCGGGCGTTGTGGCGCCCGGGCAGGGGCAGCGGCACCCGAAACGCCGCCGGCGAAGGGTCAGTGGCAGCCTCGCCAGGGGAAGCACCCCCAGCTGAAGCAACAGGATCAAGAGCGGCAGCGCCGTTAGGAGCAGCAACGCCTTCGGCAGCGCCTTCAGCAACTCCGGGGCCGGCAAGCAGCTGCAGCCAGGCGCCGCCGGCTGCGCCGGGATCGCCCTCGATCTGGCCGAGCAGGTCAGGGGCTGGCACGTGCGGGCCCACGGCGGCAGAACCAGAGCCGGCAGCGTCATCGCCAGTGAGCGCCACGCGTCGCACCCGGCCGCTCCACACGGCGCCCAGCGCCTGCTCGAGCAGGGGGTCGCCGGCGGGAATCACCACCAGACCGGCGGGGCTGAGCGCGGTTGTGATCTCACACTTGGCCTGGGCAATGGCTTCACGGCTGCCGAGCCGGCCGATGTGGGCCGTGCCGATGTTGGTGATCACCACCACATCGGGCAGCGCACAGCGGGAGAGCCGCTCGATCTCCCCCAGACCGCGCATGCCCATTTCCACCACCACGGCCGCCTCGCTGGGGCTGGCCTTGAGCAGGGTGAGCGGCACGCCCACATCGTTGTTCTCATTGCCGCTGGTGGCCAGCACCGGCCCCAGCGGCGCCAGCACGGCGCGCACCAGTTCGCGGGTGGTGGTCTTGCCGGCGGAACCCGTCACGGCGATCACCGGTGCCGTCAGCGTCTGGCGCCAGGCCCGTGCCAGCTGCTGGTAGGCCAGCTGGGTGTCGTCCACGAGCCAGGCGGGCAGGGAGGCAGGGCGCTCCGCGGCGCGCGAGCGCTCGATCAGGGCCGCCAGGGCGCCGGCTTCGGCCGCCTGGGAAAGGAACCGGTGGCCATCGTGCTGTTCGCCCGTGAGCGGCACGAACAGGTCGCCCGGCTGCAGACGCCGGCTGTCGGTGCAGACGCGGGGCAGTGGCAACGCTGGATCGAGAGCCGGACCGATGGGGTCGCCCCAGAGCGCCACGAGTTGCTCCAGCCGCATCCGCTCAGCCCCCAGCCTGGTGATCGAGAAGGATCATGCCCCCTCCCACCCAGGCCGGCCGCCCCAGCAGCAGCCCTTCGCCATCGCTGAGCTCCAGGTTGTCGTAGCCAAGGGCGTGGGCCCGCTCCAGCCAGAGGTTCGCCTGCTGCTGGCGCTCCTTGGCGCTGAGCCGATCGAGCCTGGCGTCCAGCACCAGTTCCAGGGTGCCGCTGGCGGGGTGGGGGCGGGCGGCGCGGATCAGCTGTTGCGGGTCCAGGTCGGCCAGCAGGTCCAGCAGGGGTTCGATCGCCGGCGTTGTGGGTTCGCTCAGGGCTGGATCAGTCGGAGCGGCCTCAGGCGGCGCAGATGACGGCGGAGGCGACGCAGAAGGCGGCGCAGAGGACGACCGGGACGGCGGCGGGGCTGTCGAAGGCGAAGGGGAGTCGGCTGAGCCTGCGCTCGTGGAGGGTGAGGCTGATGCGGAGGTGCCCTTCAACGCTGTGGCCGGAGGGGCCGTACCTGGTGAAGGAGTAGTGGGTGGCCGCGTTCCCGGCCGCTCCCCTGGAGGATGAGAGGCAACGGACCGGGAGCTCGGGGAGTCCGAGAGGTCCGGGGAGCCAGCGGCCAGGGAATCAGGGTCCGGAGAGTGCAGGAGGCCGGCAGCCTGGCCGGGTCTGCCGGCGGGGGTGATGGGCAGCTGCAAAGGTGCCGCCACAGGGACTGCAGGGGGCACCGCACGGGGACCCAGCGCCCGCAGCCCCACCACCACGCCCGCAAGCCCCAGCAGTGCCAGCAGGAGCAGCAGCGGCCAGAACAGCGGCGCCAGCGCGCGCGGCCAGAAGCCGGGCACGCTTAGATCGGCCTGCCGGTTGCGCCGCCACAGTTCCTGCGCCTTGAGGCGCAGGCTGGCGAGCACGGCGTTCAGATCCCGGCCGAGAGCACTCCAGGGGCTGGTGTAGAGCGCCGGGAGCTGGGAGCGGCCGGGGTCCGGGTCCGTCATGGGCCAGGTTCAGAAGCAGGCGGTGGGATCAGGGCGGATCCGCACGGAATCAGGGCAGCTGAGCCCGCTCAGCTGTTGCCGCGGCGCAGCAGGGCCGAGAACGGGTTGCGCGACACCGCCGGGGTGGGCCGGGGTGCGACCGGGGGACGCTCCGGGAGGGCCGCGCCGTCGGCGAGGCCAGGATCAGCCTCCTGACCCAACGAGAACTGCTCGACGGCCTCGCGGTTCGGTGAGGGCTCCTTGACGCCCTTCACTTCCCGGTACATCGCGTCGTATTCCAGGGCGGAGCGGGTCCAGCTGTGATCGGCGCGCATGGCCCGCTGCTGCAGTTCCTGCCAGCTGGCAGTGTGCCGATAGGCCTCCCACGAGCGCACGATCGCCGTATAGAAATCGATCGCTTCATAGCGATCGAAGCAGAAGCCGGTGCCGGTGTGGGTGGCGGGCACATGGGCCGGCACGGTGTCCACCAGGCCGCCCACCTTGCGCACCACCGGAATGCAGCCGTAGCGCATCGCCAGCAACTGGCTGATGCCGCAGGGCTCGAAGCGGCTGGGCATCAGGAAGGCATCGGCGCCGGCATAGATCAGGCGGGAGAGGGCGTCGTCGTAGGTGAGGAACACCGCGAACCGGCCGGGATGGGCCAGGGCCATCTGCCACAACCCCGCCTCGTAGTTGCGATCACCGGTACCCAGCACCACGATCTGGCTGTCGGTGTAGGCGAGCACGCGATCGGCCACCTGCAGGAGAAGGTCCACCCCCTTCTGATCCACCAGCCGGCTCACCATCCCCATCACATAGGTGTCAGGGTCGACCCGCAGGCCCATGCGTTCCTGCAGCATCCGCTTGTTGGTGGCTCGCGGTGCCAGGTCGTCGGCGCTGAAGGTGGCAGGCAGGGTCTTGTCGGTGGCGGGATTCCAGTCGGCGATGTCAATGCCGTTGAGGATGCCGCGCAGCTTGCCGCTGATGTAATTCAGCAAGCCATCAAGACGCTCGCCGTATTCGGGCGTACGGATCTCCATCGCGTAGGTGGGGGACACCGCATTCACCCGATCGGCGTAGAGCAGCGCTGCCGCCATCGTGTGGTCCCCCTGCATGTACCAGGGGCACCAGGTCATGCGGTCGAGTTTCCAGCGCCAGGGGCCCTGATAGCGCAGGTTGTGAATGGTGAAGACCGTGCTGATCTCCGGGTCCTGATGCATCCACACCGGAATCATGCCGGTGTGCCAGTCGTGGCAGTGCAGCACATCCGGCTTCCAGTGGTTCCAGGCGAACTCGGAAATGGCGTTGGCGAAGAAGGTGAAGCGCCAGTCCTCGTCGTCACCGCCGTAGATGCGCTCCGGGTCGAACACCGGATGCCCCACCAGATACAGCGGCAGGCCGTTGGTGGGATGGGTGGTGGCGTAAATCGCGAAGTCGGTGCCCATCGCCCAGCCCCGCCAGATCGGCTCACTGGGAATTGACAGCTGGCTCCAGAGCCGGCCATAGCCAGGAAGGATCAGACGCACGTCGTGGCCGAGTGCGGCAAGGGCTGGGGGAAGCGATCCCACCACATCCCCCATGCCGCCCACCTTCACCATCGGAGCACATTCGGCGGCGGCGAACAGCACACGCATCAGAAGATCCGGTCGGCAGGGCCGAACTCTACGGGGGCTGCCTGACGGGTCTGGCTGATCGGGCCTGCCAATGGGTCTCTGGCGGATCGGGCTGCGTAAGGGACAGTGCTGCCGGAACGAGCTGCCGGCGTGACCCCCGGGGATCGGGCTCAGGGCAGCACCGTGACCGAGGTGCCCACCTCCACCAGCTCGAACAGCTCCTGCACGCTTTCGTCGTGAAGGCGCACGCAACCGTGGGACACGGCCCGGCCCACGGTCCAGCGGTGGGGGGTGCCGTGAAAGCCGGTCATCAGACAGCCCTGCAGATCCAGCACCTGATCACCGCTGAAGCCACGGCGGCCCGCACAATCCTTCTGAAAGCCGATCCAGCGGCTGCCGAGCGGGTTGGTGGGCCCCGGGCCGATGCGGGTGCCTTTGGCCGGGTGTTCCCACACAGGATTCTTCTGCATGTTCAGCACCTCGAAGCGACCCAGAGGGGTTTCCCAGCCCGGCATGCCCACCGCCACCGGATAGGTGCGGATCACCTCGCCCGCCTCCAGCACCAGCAGGCGCCGCTGGCGGCGTTGCAGCACCAGATGGCGATCGGGCCGCTGCACCAGCGCCACGGGCACCCCCGCCAGCAGGCTCTGGCTGGAGGAGACCCGGCTCGACGCAGCTGGAGCTGCAAGCGCAGCCGGAGCGGGTAGCGAGATGGCCGGTGACAGCAGGGCGGCGGCGGCCAGCAACCCGGCAGCGCGCCGCCAGCTCCACTGGGACAGAGAGGCAGGACGGCGGGCCGGATCCACGGGCGAAAGGGGTTCTTGCTGGTAGAGGTCCACCTTCACGGCGGCAACGACAACGACGAAGAGCGTTTTATTGCGTTAATGATCAAAGAGGCATAGATAGCGTCTGCTCGGGTGCACGCCCTTCGTACGATCCTGCGATGGCACCGTTTCCCGATTATCCAGTCCCGGCCGATGAAGAAGAACGGCTGAGAACCCTGGAGAGGGTGCTGCTTCTCGATCGGCCTGCCGACGAGCATCTCGATCGCATCACCGAACTGGCTGCCGCCATTCTGGACAAACCGATCGCCCTGATTTCCCTGGTGGATCAGGAGCGGCAGTGGTTTCTGTCGCGTCAGGGGCTCGACGCCACAGAAACGCCGCGGGAGATGGCCTTCTGCGCCCACGCGATCGCCGACTGCAAGCCGCTGGTGGTGCCGGATGCCTCGCAGGACCCGCGCTTCAACTCCAACCCGCTGGTGCTGAAAGACCCCTCGATTCGCTTCTACGCCGGCATGCCCCTGCTGGCCGCCAATGGCCAGCCGTTGGGCACGATCTGCGTGATCGACCGCCAGCCCGGCACGTTCAGCGATCACCAATTGCATCTGCTGGAGCTGCTCGCCGCTCAGGTCTCTCACGAAGTGGCGATGCGTGAATCGAACGCGCACTGCACGCTCACGGGTCTGTTCCATCGCGCCCCGTTTCTGTTTCTGGCCGGCAAGGAGTTCGAGCGGGCGCGCCGCACCGGCACCTCGCTGGCGCTGGTGTCGGTGGCGGCTCCCCATCTGCAGACAGCGGCCGAGCTCGCCGGCCAGGAAGCTGTCGAGCGGTTGTTGATCGAGCTGGGCGACAACCTGCGCGCTTCCACCACCCCAGCCGACCTGCTCGGCCGCGTGGGCAGCGATCAGTTTTCGTTGCTGCTCGTGGAGGCCACTGCGGAGCGGGCCTGCCAGGTCTGCAACGATCTGCAGGCCAGGCAGGCGGGCTCGGCGGTCAGCGACGCCCCGCAGAGCCCGCTGCGCTTCGCCATCACGAGCCTGCAACCCGACGACACCAGCTTCGTGGAGCTGCTGATCCGCGCCGAAAACAGCCTCTTTCTGGCCCGAAGCGGTGGCGCCACCGGCCTCAATGCCCTCGGGCGGAGCTGAGCCGGCAGCGCGGGTCGAGCTGAGCCGGCGGCGCTGTTGCTGCGTCGGTGGAGATGATGGTCCGTTGCTATGCCAGCCCCCCCGCGAGGATGCTTCAGTCGAGTCGAGGTTCTGCTTACACCTACTGCAACGGCAAGCCAGCGCCGCTCTGCTCCTGGTCGTTCTGGCTGTTCAACAAGAGCAAGAAGGTGTGGTTCCGGCTGGAAGGGCCGGAACTGGGCAGCCCGATCGCACCACGCTTCACCTACCGCGGCCGGGAGATCCTGCATGGTGACCGCCGTCGCACGTTCACCAGGGGGGCCACCAGCGATGAAGGGGCCGCGGCAGTCCGGCCGATCTGCTGGGGCAAAAATCTTGGCAACGGCTGGGGGGAGGGCCCGGGTGGCACCAACTACTACCTGTCAATCTGGACCCGTTGGTCGTGGCTGCACCCGGCCTGGTGCCATCCCGACCGCTTCGAGATTTTGTATTGAGGCGTTCGCGCAGCGGCCGCCTCAGCCGGGCAGCGCCACTTCAGCGGCCGCTGCGTCGAAGCTGTGCTGCAGCCGCAGCACGTTGCCGCCGTTGTCTGCGGGGCGGTAGTCGATCCGCCAGCCGCGTTCCTGCTGAAGCTTGAGCAGCAGGATCAGGCCCCAGTGGGCTTCCCGTTCCAGCGGGTCGTGGGCCGGGGCGGCCAGTTCTCCCGCCAGCCGCTCCCAGGCCGCCGCCAGATCGAAGGGAGCGCCGGCATCAGTGACGCGCAGCTCCAGCGCCTGGGGGCTCAGCTCCAGATCCAGCTGCACCGCCGGTGCGGGCTCCAGCCCCCGGTGGGCATGGCGGACCACGTTGGTGAAGCCTTCCACCAGGGCCATCTGGGCTTCCAGCCACACCCTCTCCGGCAGTTGGGCCGCCCCTGGGGCCGCGCGGCGGCATCCCTCGAACCAGCCCAGCAGCTGCTCCACTTCGGTAAGACTGCTGGCCACCTGCAGGTGCGCGCTGTAACCGGGGGAAGCGGGTGTCATCGGCGCTTCAGGAGGCACCGCTGTTGCGGTTGAAGATCACCAGCACGGTGCGCACGATCAGCTTGAGGTCGTAGACGAACGACCAGTTGCGCTGGTAGCGGAGGTCGAGCTGGATCACATCCTCGAACTGGCGGATCAGGGAGCGCCCGCTCACCTGCCACTCGCCGCTCAGGCCCGGTTTGACATCAAAGCGCTGCCAGTTGGGCACGGCGTACTGGTTCACTTCATCGGGGGTGGCAGGCCGGGTGCCGATCAGGCTCATGTCGCCCCAGAGCACATTCCAGAACTGGGGCAGTTCATCGAGGCTGGTCTTGCGCAGGATCCGGCCGACGCGGGTGATGCGCGGATCGTTGGCGTTCTTGAAGAAGGCCCCCTCGGCCTGGTTGGCCACCTGGGCCTTGAGCAGCTCGGCGTTGGGCACCATCGAGCGGAACTTCCAGATGCGGAAGTGACGCCCCATCCAACCGCAGCGCACCTGGCTGAACAGGATCGGCCCCGGGCTGTCGAGCCGGATCGCCAGCGCAATCGGCACGAACAGCACCGCCCTGATCGCCAGGCCCACCAGGGCACCGACCACATCCAGCAGGCGCTTCCAGGGGCAGCGCACCGAAGGGTGGGTGAGCGGCGGGCGCTGATCCTCCTTCCGGCCCGGCTGGGGGGACACCCCCTCGGTGTGGGGCCTCACGTCGAGCACCCGATCGAGGCCCGTCATGCCGAGCGCCAGCCCCACCTGCCGGTTCACGCTCCAGGCCTGCAGCGGGATCGAGCGGCTGCGGGCCGTCTTGAGGTTGCTCACCAGCGCGCCGATGCCGCTGCTGTCGATCACCGTGGTGCGCCCGAAATCGAGAATCACCGCAACCGGTGGCGCCGGCTGATCCAGCCATTGGCTGAAGCCATCCCGGAACCGCACCGCTTCCGCCACCGTGAGCCGCGGCGGCAGCTGAATCAGCAGGCGGCCCTGATGGCGCGTGAGCACGAACTCCTGCGCCTCAGGCGGTGGCGGTGTGGCGGCGGCAGGGAAAGAGGAGGGCATCTCTGGGGCTTAACCGGCGAGAGGGGAGGCGGGCAGGCGGCGGGGCTGGCCGGCCATCGCACCGAACCGTTCCTCCAGCCGGCGGCACAGCAGGGCAGCGGAAGCCTGCGAGAGGTCGGACACTGACACATGGGACGGCGCGACCAGAAAGCGCACCAGGTCGGCCGGGGTCCAGCCCACCGGCACTCCCATCTGGGCCAGGGCCATGGCCAGTTCCACCTGATGGTCGTCGACGTGTTCCTGGAAGCGGGCGGCGCGGGGCACCAGCAGGTAAGGCTTGTCCAGGCGATCCAGCAGCAACACCGATCCCTCGCCGCAGTGGGAGATCACCAGCCGCGCCCGGTCGATCAGCGCCCGGAAACGGTCTTCGCTCAGCAGGCGATAGACCGTGGTGCCGCTGGGCAGCTCGGTGCAGGTGCCGTACTGCACCACCACCTCTTCATCGATCAGCCCCTGGTCGAGCAGCAGCTCGATCCAGTGCATCAGGCGGTTGAAGGGAAATTGCTCGGTTCCCACGGTGACCAGAATCATTCGAGCACCTCCGCCGTGATCAGCTCGGCACGGGGGTAACGGCGCTGCAGCTGGGGCCAGTGCACATACAGCACCGTGAGGAAGGGGCGCACCAGCCTGGCCGAAAGGCTGAGGGTGTGGATGCGGGTGACCGATTCGATGAACACCACCTGACGGCCCAGCAGCCGGGCCAGGATCAGGAAAGGCACGGCCACACCGGCGCCGGTGCTGACCACCAGTGAGGGCCGCTCCTGCACCAGCACCTGCGCCGCCAGCAGCAGGTTGCGAATCAGGTTGGGCAGGTTGCGGTTGGTGGGGCTGTACGCCCAGCAGACCCGCTCGCCCTCCAGTTCCGCCTCGGTGGTGGCCGTGCGGAAGGTGACCCAGAGCCGGTCGTGCTGCTCCCAGAAGGGCCGCAGCTGGCACAACGCCTTGAAATGCCCGCCTGACGAGCACACCAGCAGCACGGTCATGGGGTGGCCCCGGCGCCGGACGCCATGCGGCCCTGTTCCCTGGCGATGCGGCGGCGCTGGCTGGAGCCGGTGAGCCGCAGCATCAACGCCTCCAGCCGCCGGTAGAGGGGCGGGGGAAGCACCACCAGCAGCAGGGCCGCCGCCAGGGTGATCAAGGTGCGCCGGGGCTCTTCCAGCAGGATCGCCGGGTGAGCCATCAACGACTGACGCAGCAGCTTCAGCGCCATGGCGCCATCCTTCTGACGGGTGGCACGTCGGGCGAGATAGCGAAGCTGATAAGCACGGGCCTTGTTGCCCCAGCGGCGAATGAAGTCCGGATGGGTGGCCGTTGTCTTGATGAGAATGCGCTCCCAGGCAGCGTATTGATTCATCAGATTGGCCGAAAGCCCGCCCTCGCTGACACGGTAAAGGGTGAGGGCCTCGGGGATTCCTTCAAGGCGCCAGTCGGTCTGCAAGGCGATGCGCAACCAGCATTCGATGTCTTCCGACTGGCGGAAACTGTCGTCGAAGTAGAAGCTCTCCACACTGCCGTAGAGATTGGCCTCGAAGCGGATCGCATCAAGCACGGCACGGCGGATCACCACCGACGACCCATTGCTGATCGGGTTGCGGCAGAACAGCACGTCCGGGGTGATGTCCGTGAGCTGGGGCATCTGATAGATCCCCAGCGGCTTACCGGCGTTGTCGATGAAGCCGGAGCGGCTGTAGCTCACTCCCACGGCCGGGTTCTGGAGAAAGTGCTGCACATGGCGCTCGATCTTCTCGGGCAGCCAGAGGTCGTCACTGTCGAGGAAGGCCAGGATCGTGCCGCTGGCGGCGCGGATGCCGGTGTTGCGGGCACCGGCCAGGCCGCGGTTCTTCTGGCTGAGGATGGTGATGCGTGGGTCGTCGTACTGGCGGCAGAGCGCCACGCCTGTGTCCGTGGAGCCGTCGTCCACCACCAGAATTTCCAGCTGCCGGTAGGTCTGCGCCAACACCGATTCCAGGCTTGCCTCCACCGTGGCGGCGGAGTTGTACAGCGGCATCACCACCGAAACCAGGGGCAGCTCACCAGAGAGGGTGGATCGGGTCACAAGGGCGGGGGAAGTGAACAGGGCGTGCTGAGGGTTGAGGCGGAGGAGGCGTCCGGACCCACCCGAGGTGGAATCAGCCGCCAGGCCGCGGTGAGCAGAAGCGGCAGGGCTCGGCGGGCCATCGGCAGCGTTGACGGAATCATGTTTGCTGATCCCGGGCCGATTGCAGCCGTCGGGTCACCGTTCTCGGCCATCGCCGGAAGCCATGGGCCAGCCAGCGGCCAAACACCGCCAACGCCGTGAGGCCGGTGCGGCGGGGTTCGCGGATCAACAGGCGCCAGTCGGAGCAGAGGGCACGCCACATGAAATCGGCACCGATGCCCGGGTCGCCCCGCAGCCGCAGCGAGCGCCTGGCCAGATACCGCAGCTGCACGGCCCGGGCGGTGGCGCCGCGTTCAGCCACCAGTTCGGGGGCGTAGCGGCCCGCCTCCTCGATCAGGCGCAGCCAGCCCGCCTCCATGCGCTGCAGGCTGGAGGAAAGGCCACCGGTGGAGGTGCGGTAAAAGGTGAGCACCTGATCGAGCGGCGCGATCCGCCACCTGCCGTCACAGGCCACCCGCAACAACCACTCGAGATCTTCCGAGTAGCTCATCGTCTCGACGAAGCCTCCGAGCGCGCCAAACACATCGCGGCGCAGCACCCAGTTGGAGGTGGTGGTGGTGGGGTTCTCGCTGAGGAAATCCACAGGGCGCAGGACGCCGCGGGGATGGGAGGCCACCAGACCGGTGGGCGTTCCTTCCGGTGTGAGGAATTCAACCCGCGCAAAGCTCACGCCGAGATCGCTCTGGCGCTGGTGGAGTTCCACGTGCTGGCGCAGCTTGTCGGGGTGCCACTGGTCGTCGGCATCGAGAAACGCGATCAGGGGCGCCAGGCTGAGCGCCACGCCGAGGTTGCGGGCCTTCGAGACACCGCCGTTGGGCTGACGCAGCAGCCGGATGCGGGGGTCGTTGCTGGCCATGGCGGCCACGATCGCGGCGCTGTCATCGGTGGAGCCGTCGTCGATGGCGATCAGCTCCCAGTGGCTGAGGCTCTGCCGCTGAACCGAGCCAAGGGTGGCCGCCAGGTGGGCGGCGGCGTTGTAGATCGGCACCACCACCGACACGACGGGCGACGGGCTGGACTGCAGGCCGGGTGGCTGAGCCGACGGTTCAGTGGGCGGGGCGGAATTCAGCGGACGCGAGCCACGGTGGCGCCATTGTGCGCAGAGGCCATGGCGATGGGAAGGGTTGTGAAGCCAACGGCCTTGGCGTCACGTTGCGTGATGGCTGTGGCGACCAGGCAACAGACGGCGCCACAGGCGCTTGAACCGGCCGGACAGGGTGACCCAGACCATCCTCAAGCGCTTGCGGTAGTAATCGAGTTGGTTGATGACCGGTGGTTGGCCTTCCACGTAGAAGTGCAGACTTGTCGCCGGAAGCAGCTTGGAGGTCCACTCGGTGGAGCCGATGTGGCGAAACTGGGCGTGGCCGAAACGGGCATTCAGCTTTTCCTTGATCTGGTCGGGTGTTCGGTAAGGGTAGTGGCGATTGAAGAGACGCTCAGAGCAGGCCTTGCTGAGGCCGTCGGGCCATTGCGGGGCGATGTCTTCGTTCCATGGTTGCCCGGCCTGGTTGCGGAAAAAGCGATATTCACGCCAGTTGATGGAGTAATAGCGCCGCCGCTGGCTCACGGGCGTGCCCAACGCCTGCTGTTCTTCCGGCCAGGACTTGTAATCACGATCGGTGTAATAGAACTGCAAGTTCCAGGCGGTGATGAAATCAGCCTGTTCGCTGTTGGCCTTGGCCAGCACCGGCCTGGGATCACCTTCCAGCAACTCATCGCCATCAAGCCTCAGCCACCAATCCTGGTCGGTGAGTTCGTGGTGGTACTTATTATAAACAATCGAGCGCATGCCATCACGGAAGGAATCGAGCAGCTGGCCTTCGATGGTGATTTTCGGATACTGAAGCGCCAGGGCATTCACCGTTTCCCAGGTGCCATCGGTGCTGCCGTTGTCCAGCACGAAAATGCGATCGCAGAACTTGAGGGCATGCAGCAGGCACTCGGCGATGATATCGCCCTCGTTCTTGATCAGGCAGATCGCGTAAATTCGCACAGGCCCGGTATGAGCGGATGCCAAAACATTAGCCGGTGCAAGCTGTCAGGCCCATGGGCAGCAAGTGTGGCAAGGCCCACCACGCCCGCTGGCGGTGATGGTGGCCGGTCGTGAGCGCGACGGGGCTGCGGTTGCGGGTGGGGATGCTGGTGGCCAACGGTGGTGGTTGGGCGTGATGGTGGCGCGAAGGATCAAGAGGAGGGAACGGCCGGGGCGGGCCTGTTCAGCACCTTGGGCGGGGTGATGTTGGTAGCGGCGCAGCGAGGTGTCTGTTTGGCGTCCAGGCCTTATCAAGGCTGGGTATTCGACGTGGCCTCGGCTTTGTTGATCGGGATCCAGCTGGATCCAGCCGGGGTCAGCGGGGGCTAGCGAAGCTGTGAAAACAGGACCACAACAGCCGGTTCTCTCCAGCAGAGGCACGTCTGCCTCACGGAGGCATGAAGCGCTGAATGGTGGGTGGTGTTGGCTGAGCACGGCTGTGGTCGGACGCACCTGCACACCAGCACGTGCGATCACTGGCATACCAACACGTGAAATCACTGACATACCAGCTCCTGCGATCTCTGACGCACCAACTCACGCGCTCACGCGCCCACCAGCTCTTGTGATCACGGGGCACCAGCTCTTCCGATCAAACGCGCGCCAGGACGTCTGGGTAGAAGGGGCAGAAGAGCGCCACTGCTCAGAAGGGCCAGGGCTCACAAAGCTACCGGCCGGGGCGTTTGCATGCCGCGCAAAAGGTTGCGGCCCATCAACAGGTAGATCGGCTGCAGCAGGAGATGGCTGGCAGCAACGGCGATGGCCACGCCCCAGGTACCCCAGTTGGTCCCCACCACGATCGCCAGCGTGAGGGCAATCGTGAAGGCAATGTTCCACTGCAGATCCACCTGGGGCAATCCCACCGCCCGGAACAACATCGCCGCCGCATTGGCGAAGGGCCGCGACAGCGCCGACAGGCAGATCAACATCAGGATTGGCACAGCCCCTTCCGCCACCCATTTCTGGCCGAACACAATCGGCACATAAAGAGGCGCCAGGCTGCATTGCAGCGCCACAAGCGGCACGATCACCTTGGCAATGGTGCCCAGGTTCTTGATGAAACGTCGCTTGAGTTCAGCCGGGTCGCTGCGTACATCGCAGAAATCAGAATAGAGTGAAACTGAAAGAGCATTGATCACGCTCAGGCTCAAACCAAGGCCCGCATTGAACGCGAAGTAATAAACACCGAGGGCCTTCAACCCGACCAGACGACCAATCAACAGATAATCCACATTCTCGCGGAAGGTGTTCAACAACTCCACCCCGAGGATGCGGCTACCGAAGCCCAGCACGTGGCGCCAATGCTTGAGAGTGAAGGTTCGCAGCGGTCGCCAGGGTTCAAAGTGAAGCATCATCGCCACCCAGACGGGCGCGACCAGCAGCTTGGGCAGCACAATCGCCCACATGCCCATACCCATCAGGGCAAACGCCCCAGTGAGCAGGTTGTCAGTGACGACAGCCACAAGGTTGGTGAGGCTATAGAACTTGAGACGGTTTTCGCGGCGCACGAGCGCCGTTTGGACCATCGACAAGGGATAAATCAGATAGCTGAAGCTCACCAGGATGATCGGCAGGATCAAGCTGGAATCGGAGTAGACCCGGCCGATGATGAATGAGGCAATGACCTGAATCAGAAACAGTCCTGAACCGATCACCCAGTTCAGACTCCAGGCCGTCTGGCAGATCTCCGCCACCTCATCGGCATCCGCTTGGACAATCTTGTCGCCGATGCCATTGCGGGTGAACACCCTCACGAATTCGCTGGTCATCAGCACAATGGCGGCCAGGCCGTAATCCCTGGGGCTGAGCAACCGGGCCAGCAGGATGGTGGCCAACAGACGTGAGAACCGGATGCCCACCTCGCCGACCCCCATCCAGCCGATGTTGCGGATGAACCTGTCCTTGGGAATGAAGCGGCGCAGAACGCTCAATCGACCCATGAATGCTCGCCCAATCGTTGATTCATGGCCGGTGAAACGCCAACGCAAAAGGAAGGGACAGTGAACAGAAGTTGGAAAGAGAGCATGACAGGCTGCGCCACGGCCTATCGCCTCCAGCTGGGTGATTGCAGAACACCAGGCTCAAGGTTGGCTGGTTCCAGTTGCGTACTCCTGCCAGCAGTGCGTGCCTGAAAACCGTAATCCCTACGGTCCAAGAGCTGCCGTTCCACTCGAACAGGGCTCCGGCCGGCTCGCGGCTGGCCTCAGTGCAGCGCAGGCCGCGCCGAGAGAGGCAGGCGGCTCAGGCACCAGTTGAAATCGCTGCGTACCTGGTCGCGCAGGCGGCCGTGATCGAAGCTACGGGCGCGAGACGCGAGAATCGCCGGCAAATCAGCCACCGGGTCGAAGCTGCCAAGGTCGGAGCCGGGCAGCTCGAGTCTGCGGCAGAGATCCCTGCCCTTGTTGGAGTAGTGGAGGTGATAGGGAACGCGACCCGAAGCCAGCGCCAGCACGGCTGTGTGGAAGCGCACGGCAATCACCACATCCACGAGTGAAAACAGAGCCATGGCCAGTTGCCAGCTCGGCACCTGAGCCTCATCCAGGAAAGGATCAAGAATGGCGGTGCCAGGAGCCCCCTGCTGGATCGCTCTGGCCACATCCAGGTCGTTGTCGGCGCCATAGGCACGCGCCTGAATCAGCACCACAGGGGTATGGCCCTGCTGCAGAGTGCCGCGGCAGAGCACCGTCATGCGCTCCACAAACTGGGCGTTGTCATGGCCGTACATGCTGTCGAATCCCCGCACCGACAGCACGGCAGCACGGGCCGGATCGATGGCCTGCGCCTGGAGCATCTTCAGGGCATGCTGACGGGCGGCCTCTGAACTCTCCAGTACAAAAGCGATGTCGTAGGAGAGCCGGGCGCTCACACCTGCCTGGCGCAGGCGTCGGTGGCTTTCGGCATCCCGCACACACACGGCGGCGAGGCTCAGCAGGCACTGGCGCAGGAGCAGGAAGCTCAGCCCATGGCACGAACGCGGAATGGATTGGCCGAAAAGGAAGGTCTGAAGAGGGCTGTGGCGGAGTTCAGCCAGATTCTGAAGAAACGCCTTGGTGACAAACCACTCGCGTGAATTGTTGAAGATGTCTCCGCCCACACTGATGTAGGCCTCACAATGGCGCGGGCGCTCACTCAGGAACGTCACCCCCAGCGTGGGATCCGGATGGTCGTCCTGCACGCAGGCCACCAGCTCGGTGAGGGGCAACAGCTTGCGAAAGGCGCTGTAGATGGCGGCATCCCCGAGATTCAGGGTGCTGTAGGCGTTGATCAGGCCAAAGGGCACGGTGAACGATGGGGAAAGGGCAAGGGATCCGGCTGGGCCTGCAGCCTGCAGATGGCTACTGGTGGCGTCAGGTGGCCGGTGACGTCGGCAGGTGGCTGGGTTGCCGACGCTGGCGGCTGGGGTGCCGTCGCAGGCGAGCGGAAGGGACGGCTGATGGTGGGTCCGGGGGTGCCGGCTCCACAGCTCATGCTCCATGGACCATCCTCTCAGCAAGTCCGGCGGTGGCTGGCGGCCAGGCGATGGGTGAGTGGGACGGGTCAGCGGGAAGGGTCAGTGGTGCGGAGGGGATCAACCTGTGATGGCAGACTGCAAGGTGCCGCTGGGGGTTGGGTTCAGGGCCTGCTGACCTCAGACTGGGTGCGCTAGGTTTCGTTTAAACCCTGAAGAAGTGATTGTTCCCGGGTCAACACGCGCGAAGAGATTCCTGGCCGGGTTTCTTGTTGGTTGCTGCGTGTTCGGTGCGGCCAGCCCCATCAAGGCCTTGCCAATCTCACCGGGAGATCGCCTGAGGGTCACGATTCCAGAAGGAGAAGAATTCAGCGGCCTCTATGAAATCAATTTCAATGGCCAGCTTGAACTTCCCTTTGTGAAAGGCATCCAGGCGGTGGGGCTTGAGCCCGATCAACTGCAGAAGCGGGTGTTTCAGAAGCTGGTCAATGAGGGCTTTTTTCAACCATCCTTCCTCAGGGTGAGCGTGAGCGTTGTGCAGTGGGCTCCGGTGGAGGTGTTTGTCAATGGTGCCGCATTCCAGCCGGGCCGTGTCCTGATCAACGAGTGGAGCCCTGCAGAACAAACACAGGCACCCGTGCAGCTGGGGGGCCAGGCCCCGGTCAACCGCATGCTCACCCGCGCCATCCGCAGGGCCGGGGGCCTCATGCCCACGGCAGTTATCACGGCCGTGGAATTGCGGCGCGGAACCAAGCGCATAGTGGTTGACCTCTCTGGAGTGTTCACAGGCCTGTCCTTTGATGACATTCCCCTGATCGCGGGGGATCAAGTGGTGATTCCTGATACCGGTGTGGTGAATCCGATGATCGTGAGGCCCTCCCACATCACACCGTCGGAGGTGGTGATCAACATCTCCAACCTCACGGTGCCCGCTGCCGGCAACTCCGTGGCCGCCATCGGCAGGGAGGCCACCAATTTTGCCTACGGATCACGCTTTTCCCATGCGGTGGTGTCCGCTAACTGTGCCGGCGGCACAATCCTCACCAATGCCCGCCGTCGGGCTGTTCTGGTGCGCACCGATCGCACAACAGGTAAAACCACGGTGCTTGAAAAGGGAGTGGAAGAATTGCTGCGGCGATCCACAGACGACACCAACAATCCTTATCTGATGGCAGATGACGGTGTCGCTTGTTATGATTCTGCTGTCATCAATTTCCGCGACGTCCTAGGAATCCTTTCCGCCATCATCACCCCCAGCGTTCTTCTCTACAACGGCTTCGGCCCCTGAGCGGCTCTTGGCTTTCCGTCCTTCCCACCAGCTTTCGTCGTCTCGCCGCCCTATGCAGGAGCCTCTTCAGCGGGCTGCTCGGCTGATCACCGAGCAGATGCGAAACATTCCGGTGCCTCAGGTGCCCCATCCGAAGGCCTGGTGGGGAAAGCTGAGCCGAACGGACAAGCTTCGCTGGAGCCGCTACATCATGGTGAGCGGGGCCGCCAACGTGTTCATCTGGGGCTCCAGCCTGCTGATTCTTGCTACAGCCAAGCCCGTCTATACAAGCAGTTTCGCCCTGATCCTGCCGGGCAGCATCAACTCTGTGAATGTGAATCTGCCAGGGATCGGCCAGACAACGGCCTCCAGTGGATCCGCTGGCACGGCCACGGCCACCTTTGATCCCCGCGCAAACTACGAATACATCTTCACCAGCGAGCAGGTGGTTGTGCAGGCAGCAAAGATCGCCGGGCTTTCCATTGAAGATTTTGGAGAGCCCCGCATCGAGATCATCGACAACACCACGTTGATGCAGATCCAGGTGACGGGAGGGTCTCCAGAGCAGGCACGCATGAAAGCCTTCGCCCTCTACGACGCCTCCAGAGAGCGCCTTAACCAGCTGAGGATCAGTGAGATGAGTCAGCGCGAGGGGCCAACCCAGAACATCCTGTCGCAAACGCGCTCCAAGCTGGAGGAGGCCCAGAAAGCCGTCTCCGCTTACAAGCTGAAGTCGGGTCTGAATTCAGCCGAGCAAGTGGAAACCATCTCCAGCAACATCGAACAGCTGCGGCGCCAACGCGCTGAATTCGCTGCCCAGCAGGCTCAGGCGGAGGGGGTGCTCACCAAGCTGCGCGGCAGCCTGGGCCTGAGCCCCGGTGAGGCCGCCGATGCCTTCAAGCTTCAGGCCGACCAGATCTTCCAGCAGAACCTCAAGGATTACAGCGAGGCCAACGCCATCCTCAAGGTGCAATCGGCGAAGTTCGGCCCCAACCACCCACGCATCGTCAAGGAGGTGAAGCGGGAAACGGCCGCCCGCCAGGCGATGGACCGGCGCGCCCGCGCGATTCTGGGCCGCGGACCCACGCCTGGCGCGCTCACCCAGCTGGCACTCACCGAAACCCCCTCCGGCAGAGACACCCTGTTCCAGAACCTCGTCACCAACCAGTCGGAAGCCAATGGGGCGGCGGCTCAGGTCAGCAAGCTGGATCAGCAGATCGGCGTGCAGGAGGCACGGCTGCGGAAGATGTCCCAACGCCAGCCCACCCTGGAGAGCCTGAGGCGCAATGAACAGATTGCCGAAGCCGTCTTCGCCTCCACCCTCGCAAAGCTGGATCTGGGCCAGGCTGATGTGTTTGCTGCCTTTCCGTTGATTCAGATGGCTGCGGATCCCACCCTGCCGATCAAGCCCACCTCCCCAAAAAAGGGTCTGCTGCTGGCTGGGGCCGCTTTTGGATCCATCTTCACCAGCCTGGGGCTCTGGATCCTCTGGATCCGCAAGCCCTGGATCAAACGCCTCGGCCACTGGATCTCCACCTGAGCGGGAAGGCAGCGCATGGGCCTCAGAACCTTGCTCAGCAAAAAGGATGGTGATGCATCCTCAGCCCCAGACATCAAGCCTGAGAACTGGCCGGAGCGGCTCATCTGGTATTCGATCGTCTACACCTATGCGATCTGGCTGACCGGCGGACTGTACGTGGTGGGGTCGGTGCTGTGCTGGCTGTTGCTGTTCTGCCTCATCATTCAGAGGCTGGCTCAGATGGACAGCCCAGAAGAAGACCAGGGGGGGGCGATCTCGCCGGTGATCATGCTCTGGGTGATCGGCATGCTGGTGATGCAGGTGGCACTGGTGATGGGCTTCCTCGACTTCAATCTTGGCACCGGCCTGATGATCAAATCATCGATCGGCTGGGCCAAGGGATGGGCTGCGCTGGCCCTCTATCCGCTGGCTGGATGCTTGAACATCCGCAGCAAGGTGGTGAGCAGGGCGATCTGCATCATGGGCCTGCACACACTAATCATCACGCCGATCATGATGATTACGCCCTATCTGGGCCTGCCGGAGGTTCTGTATGTGTCGCCCCTGAGGGCGGTCGGTGGCCATGGCAACGAGTTCTTTGACGTGCCGCTCTATGAGATCGACGGCAGCACCGGCATACTCAGGTGGCGCCTGTTCACACCATGGGGCCCCGCACTTGGCTTTGTGGGCAACATCAACTTCATGATCAGCCTGCTGGAGAAGGATCGCAACTGGAAGATCGCCGGCATGGCGGGATCCGTGGTGATGTGCTTCATCTGCAAGTCGCGGCTGGCCCAGCTCAGTATCATTCTCATTCCCACAGTCACGTTCATCATCTCGAGGGTGCGACAACCCGTCACGCTGTTTGTGCTGGGGATCACGTCTTACGTGGCTGGAATCTTCTCGCAGACGTTGCTGCAGGCCATCGACGATTACTGGGCAGGCTTCAAAGCAGCGCGCGCAGGATCCACGCGGGTGCGCATGGCGCTCAAACGCATCGCTGTGTACCGCTGGGAACGGGATGCTCCGCTGTGGGGCCATGGGGTGCCGGAGCCAGGGCCCCATCTGGTGGAAATGATGCAGATCGGCTCCCATCACACCTGGGCAGGGCTTCTGTTCGTGAAGGGGATTGTGGGATTCATTGCCCTTGCCTTGCCGATGTTGGCCACGTTCGTGGATCTGCTGCGCCGTGCCTCCAACCCCCGCTATCAACTGGGCTCCATCGGGCTCAGCATCATCATTATTCTTTTTCTCTACACATTTGGCGAGAACCTTGAGATCCTCGTCTATTTATACTGGCCAGGCCTCTTGGTGATGGGGCTGGCGCTGCAGGAAATCCCTGCCCCGCGTCAGTCAACGGAGGATCCCCCTGACCCCTCTCCCCAGGGCGCCTGACCTCCCATTCCGTCAGCGCTTCCAGACAAACGGAAACGCTGGTAGAACCTGCGCACCGCGCTGCTGGTGGCCGGCACGTCACCCCGAACCACCCTCCGTTTCATCAGCCCCCCCATAGCCACGTCATCAACCCACCACCTTCATCAGCTGCTCTTCCAACGCCTGCTATCCACGGCCTCGTCCAAGTCCAAGTTCCCGTCCAAGTCCACGCCCAGGTACGCGTCAACGTCACCTCTCCACTCCCACCTCTCCACTCCCACCTCATACACGCTCACCCATACACGCCCAGCTCTAGATCCACGCTGGCTGTCCACGTCCTGATCCACGTTCACCGTTCATCGTTCACCCTCCACCACGCTCTGCGAGCAACCCAGCGTCACCTCACCCACCGCAATGACCGAGCCCCTTCCCCTTCAGACAATCCAGGATCTGCGCAGCAAAGATCTGCCCTTTCTGCGGGCGGATCAGGAAGGCATCATCGAGGAGGTGAATGAGGCCTTCATCGAGGTGTATGGCTGGGCGGCCGATGACCTGGTGGGAGAATCACTCTCGCGGATCCTGCCCGACTTCTTCCGCGATGCTCACCATCTGGGCTTCTCCCGCTTCCGCATCACCGAAGGGGTGGGATCGGAGGTGCTGAACCATCCCCTGAAACTCAAGACAGTCTGCAAAGATCAAAGGGAGATCGTGTCTGAGCATTTCATCGTGGCGGAACGGCAGGGAGACACGTGGAGCTTTGCCGCCACCCTCACACCGCTGGAATGAGGTGGTAGCGCCAGCCAGCCACATCAACGACGAGCTCAGGGACACCCTTGGCCGGCTTGAGGCCGCGCTCTCCTCGGTGGACGATGCCCTGGCGCTCACCGATTTCGATGGCCTGGTGGTGTGGACGAACCGTGCCTTCGACCGTCTCACCTCCCGAACGCGCCTGGCCACGTTGGGGCAGCCGCTCGATGTTGTGCTGCCCGATTCCTATCAGGACCGAGACCGGGATCAGGTGCCCAGAGTCATTCGCCAGGCCCGCAACGGTCCTGGGCGGGTCTGCTGGGAGATCGATCAGCCCAGTGGTCCGAGTGTGATGGAGGTGAAATGGTCGCCGGTGAACGTGCGACCGAATCCCTCGATTGTGTTTGTGTTCCGCGATATAACCGCCGTCACCATGGCGCAGCGCATGGTGAACCGTGCCAAGGAGAACCTGGAGCGGGAGGTGACTGTTCGCACTGAAGAACTGGAACAGGCCCGGGATGATGCTCTGGCAGCCAATCGGGCAATGAGCGATTTCCTTGCCACCATCAGCCATGAAATTCGCACGCCGCTCAATGCCGTGATCGGCATGACCGACCTGCTGCTCGACTCCGACTTGAACGACGCCCAGCAGGAACTGGTGCAGACCCTGCAGACCAGTGGTGAACTGTTGTTGCAGCTGATCAATGACATCCTCGACCTCTCGAAGATCGAAGCACGAAAGATGCTGATTCGATCGGAACCCTATTCCCTACGCAAACTCGTGAACGAGTGCGCCGGCATGATGGAATCCTGCGTGATCGCCAAGGGATTGCAATTCATCACGAGCGTCGACCAGCAGGTGCCGGATCGGCTGGTGGGGGATGGTTTACGCCTTCGCCAGATCATTCTGAATTTGCTCAGCAATGCCATCAAGTTCACCGATCAAGGTGAGGTAACACTCGAGCTGTTCAGCTCCATCACAGCCTCGGGCGATGAGCAGCTGGAGATCATCGTTGCGGACACGGGCAAGGGGATTTCAGCGGAATTCCTGCCCTGCATCTTTCAAGACTTCATGCAGGAAACCACCAGCGTGTTTCCTACCCAGGGCACAGGCCTGGGCCTCTCCATCTGTCGCAGCCTCTGCCAGCTGATGGGGGGCGACATCAAGGTGAGCAGCACCCTCGGCAGCGGCAGCTGCTTTCAGGTGAGCCTGCCGCTCAAGCGTGCCGCCGGCCATCGCCCGGCACTGCGTCCCGCCCCCCAGCCCGTGGACGATGACCCCGCCAAGCCCCTGAGGATCCTTGTGGCCGAAGACAACCGCATCAACCAGCGCCTGCTGGAGCTGATGCTGGCCAAGCTCAGCCTCAGCGCCGAGTTCGTGGGCAATGGCAGAGAGGCCGTGGAGCGCGTAGCCCAGGGCGGCATCGACGTGGTCCTGATGGACCTGCAGATGCCGGAGGTGGATGGGCTTGAAGGCGCCCGGTTGATCCGCTCCGGCCCCCACCAGCCCTACATCGTGGCTCTCACCGCCTTCGCCTTCAGCAGCCACCAGCGCGAGTGCGAAGCGGCGGGGATGAATGATTTTCTTACGAAACCCATCCGGCTGCCTGAGCTTCAGGCGAGCCTGGAACGCTGCAAGGGCTTCCGACAGGCAGCCTCTCCCTGAGCCCCGTCCCGCCGCCGATGAGCCATCCGCCCGATCCACCGCTTGATCCAGGCGTATTGGCTGAGCTGCGCGCCCTCGGTGGCGAGGAGGCGGACGCGATGGTGGCCGAGCTGGTCGGCCTCTACCAGGAGGATGCCGCTGTTCTGGTGGCCACGATCCGGGCCACAGCGGCAGCCGGTGATGCGCCGGGGCTGGCGAACGCCGCCCATGCCCTGCGCTCCCCCAGCGCCACCCTCGGCGCTCTGCCATTGGCGGAATGCTGCCGCCGGGTGGAGCTGGCCGCCCGCGGCGAGGGGCTGGCCAGTACAGATCAGATCGAGCCCTTGCTGGCTGAGTTTGAGCGAGCGAGCGCGGCGTTGGCCAGGCTTCCACTGGTTCCATGAGCGATCCGTTAAGGATCCTGGTGATCGACGACGACCGCCTGCTGCAGGTGGTGCTGACGCGGGTACTGCGGGACCTGGGCGCCGAGGTTCAGCTGGCGCAGGACGGCATCAGCGGGCTGCAGCGGGCCCACCAGCAGCCTCCGCACCTGGTGATCTGTGACTGGAACATGGCCGGCATGGATGGCCTGGAAGTGTGCCGTCGCTTCAAGGACGATCCAACCCTGCAGCAGGCCTTCTTCATTCTGCTCACATCGCGCTCGGAGGTGGACGACAGGGTGGCGGGCCTCGATGCCGGTGCTGACGACTTTCTCAGCAAGCCTGTGGAGCCAACCGAGCTGAAGGCACGGATTCGGTCGGGGCTGAGGATCCACCAGGCCAATGCCCAGTTGCGCCAGCTGAGCGCCGATCTGAAGCACCAGAAGCAACAGCTGGAAATGGAGCTGGCCCGTGCCGCCGATTACGTGCGCTCCCTGCTGCCGGCCCAGTTGAAGGGCCCGGTCACGGCTGACAGCCTGTTTCTGCCCTCGCAGCAACTGGGCGGTGATTGCTTCGACTTCTATTGGCTCGATCAAGATCACCTGTTGATGTACATCCTCGATGTGTCGGGACATGGCGTGACCGCAGCACTCACCTCCATCTCCGTTCACAACCTGCTGCGCACACGTGCCCTGCCCAAAGACCTGCTCGCTGACCCGGGATGACTGCTCACCTACCTGAACATCTGCTTTCAGATGGACCGCCAGCACGATCAATACTTCACGATGTGGTGCGGCATTTACGACCAGACCACGCGCGAGCTGCAATTCGCCAGCGCCGGCCATCCACCGGCATTGATCTACACCAGCGTGCAGGAAGAAGCCGCGGGGCTGCAGCAGTTGAAGGCACCCGGTCTACCGGTGGGCTTGTTCGATGAGGCGGTTTACATGACGCACAGCCTCACGATCGCTGAAGGGAGCCAGCTGTTTCTCTGCACCGATGGCCTCTTCGAAATTCAACGGAGCGACGGAACCCTCTGGGAATTTGACAGCTTTCTGAAGTTCATGGAAGCGTCGCTGCAGGCTGGCATCACAACACCCGAGCAGCTGGTGGCAGGCATTCTGAGCAGCACCGCCACCACCAGCTTCGCCGATGACGTGGTGCTGATCGCCCTGCAGTTCTGAGTGCTGCAGTTCAGGTACTGGAGTTCTGCGTGTCTTAGTTCGTAGGACTGGAGATCAGCGTTCTGGAGCTATGAGTGTTGCAATTCTGAGTGCGGGAGCTACATGCTGATGCCTTGAGCTCTGGAGCTTTGGAGATCAGGAGCTCTGCACTCTGGCGATCTGCATACTGCAGTTCCTAGACATGGAGCTGAATCAGCATGATCTGCTCTTTGGCGATCTGCATGCCGCAGCTCCTAGGCATAGAGCTGAAGAGTCATGATCTGCTCTTTGAAGTTCTGTACTCTGGATGTACACGCTATAGAGAGCTGAAGTGTGCAGTGGTGAGCCCTCAACGCGCGAACACCATTTGAATGCAGGCATCAGCCCATGGAACCCACCCGTTATGCAATGGCTCCTGAGGCGTCAGCGCAGCAAGTAGATCCAGAGGCCTTGGCGCGTGGAAACCGCCCGCGCTTGCAATGGCTCCAAAGGCTTCAGCTGAGCACGGCTTGCTCAAGGGTGGCCAGATAGGTGGCCCTGTCGGGGGCGATCGTGAATACACCATCAGTGCCGGTGAGCTCGAGCACCAGCCGCACCTGGCTGCCCACGCTGCAGAGAGCAAAGCTGGCGCCATGCTCGCGGGTGGTCTTGAGGCAAGCCACCAGACAACCGAAGCCGTTGCTGTCCATGAAGGTGATGCCGCCGCAATCCACCAGCACATGGCGGTGGCCGCTGGCGATGGCATCTTGCAGCTGGGCCTTGAGCTGGTGGCCCGTGGACTCATCCAGCGCGCCCGCCGGGGCGATCACCTGAACCTCGGCGCCCATTGCACTGTTTCCATGATTTCCACGACCCTAAGCCGGGTCAACCCATCACGGCAGCCAGGGCGCCTCGCTGAAATCCGGTTCACGTTTTTCCAGGAAGGCATTGCGCCCTTCCTGACCTTCTTCCGTCCGGTAAAAAAGATGAGTGGCCTGGCCCGCCAGCTCCTGGATACCCGCCATGCCGTCGGTTTCGGCATTGAAGGCCGCCTTGAGGCAGCGAATGGCTGTGGGGCTGTGCTGCATGATCTCCAGCCCCCAGCGCACCCCTTCCGCCTCCAGTTCCTCCAGCGGCACCACCGCATTGACGAGCCCCATGGCCAGGGCCTGGCCGGCGTCGTAGCGGCGGCAAAGAAACCAGATCTCCCGTGCCTTGCGCTGCCCCACCACGCGGGCGAGGTAGCCGGCGCCGAAACCGCCATCGAAGCTGCCCACCCGCGGGCCCGTCTGGCCGAACACTGCGTTCTCCGCCGCCAGGCTCAGATCGCAGAGCAGGTGAAGCACCTGCCCGCCACCGATCGCATAGCCCGCCACCAGGGCGATCACCACCTTGGGCAGCGAACGGATCAGCCGCTGCAGGTCGAGCACATTGAGCCGCGGCAGGCCGCTGGCATCGAGGTAACCGCCATCGCCGCGCACGCTCTGGTCGCCGCCGGAGCAGAAGGCGTAGCCGCCGTCGGCGGCCGGACCCACACCGGTGAACAGCACCACGCCGATGCGGGGATCGTCGCGCACGCGCGAGAAGGCATCGCAGAGCTCCTGCACCGTGAGCGGTCGGAAGGCATTGCGCTTGGCCGGCCGGTTGATCGCAATGCGGGCCATCCCCTGCGCGCAGGTGTCGAAACGGATGTCGGTGTAGGTGGCGGCCGGCGTCCAGAGCACCGGAGCAGTGCCGGGCAGCACGGGGTCCGCCGGCGCGGGCTGGGAGGGAGGTGCGGCGGAATCGGGGCGCATCGGGCCTGACAACGGCAGCGGCTTCGGCTCATTCTGCGGAGCCGTGGGCCGGCTCACGCTGTGGAGCCATGGGCCAGCTCAAGCTGTGGAGCCAGGCGCCAGCGCAGCCCGCAGCTGGCGCCGCAGGCGGGCATCCTGCTGGCGGTCGGTGCGCAGCTCCAGCAGGGCCAGGGGCTGGGGCAGCGCCCAGGCCAGTGCCTCCTCCAGCTCCTCCAGCTGCGCCACACGCCGCACGGGCACGCCGTGCAGCGCCGCCAGGGAGCCCTGATCGAGGCTCTGCGGCATAGCGAACAGGCGCTCGAAATCGAAGGGCGCAGCAAGCTCGGGCGGACCGGGCGAAGCGCCGGTGGTGCGGATCGGCAGCTGCTCGAAAATGCCGCCACCGCCGTTGTCGATCAGCACCACGGTGAGGCGCCCGCGCAGCTGTTGCCGCCAGAGCCAGCCGTTGCTGTCGTGCAGGAGGGCGAGATCGCCGCTGAGCAGCAGCAGGGATCCGGCGCTTTCCGCCAGGCCGGCCGCCAGCGAGAGGGTGCCGTCGATGCCGGAGGCTCCGCGGAAACCGAACAGCGGCCGGGGCGCGCCCGGCTGCGGAGCAAAGCTCTCCCAGTCGCGCACGGGGCTGCTGCTGGCCAGCATCACCGGCAGCTGCGGCGGCAACAGCAGGCTCAGGGCCCGGGCGATAGCGGGTTCATTGGCAGCACCAGTAGCCGGCAGGGCCTGAGTGAGCCCTGCCTGCACCGTGTGCTCCAGCTCCATCCAGCGCCGTTGCCAGGCGCGGTTGGCCGCCGGCGGCTCCCCGGCCCAGAGCGCCGCAGGCAGCGCCCGGCACCAGGCCGACAGCCCATGGCCAAAGCGGTGGCTGGCAGTGCCAAGCGGGTCAAAATCGCGCGGGTCGCCCTCGCTGATCACCAGCTGGCAACCACGCTGGCGCCCGATCCACTGTTGCAGCCGGCGGCTGGCGGGCAGGGGCCCGAGCCGCAGCAGCTGGGACACCTGCAACGGCTCCGTGGGCTCCTCCAGCAGCAGGTCGTAGCCCGCCACCAGCTCCAGCGACGGCTGACCCCGCAGGCCCGACAGGCCATCGGCGAGCAGGGGCCAGCCGCAGCGCCGCTGCCAGCGTTGCAGGGCCTCAAGGTGGGCCGGCCATTGCTGCGGGGCACCGCGCCAGGGCCCGGCCACGATCACGCCGGGCTGATCGGGATCCAGCAGCGGCACGGCTGCCGGCGGCACGGACGGCTCCGGCTGAACCCCCACCCCCCTGTCGCTGGGCATGCGGCCCACGAGCGCCGCGATGGCGGCGGCCGAGGGATGGAGCGGCTCCTCGAAGGCCAGGTTGAGGTGCACAGGGCCGGCCGGGTGACCGATGGCCTCCTGCCAGGCTCGCCGCGCGAGCGCCTGCAGGCTGGCGGGCGCCATGACGGCCAGGCCTTCATCAGCACCGGCACCAGCCCAGCGGCAGCTGCAGCGCAGAAAGTCCTCCTGGTTCACCGTCTGGTTGGCGCCGCGCCCCTTCAACCGCTGGGGCCGGTCGGCGCTGAGCAGCAGCAACGGAATCGCGCCATGGTCGGCTTCCACCGCCGCCGGCAGCAGGTTGGCCACCGCCGTGCCGGACGTGGTGATCAGCGCCGCCGGCAGCCCATCGGCGCGGCTCAGCCCCAGCGCAAAGAACGCAGCGGAGCGCTCGTCGATGGCGGTGTAAAGCCGCAGGCCTTCGTCTTCGGCCTCCAGCAGGCCGGCCGCAATCGCCAGCGGCGCCGAGCGGCTGCCGGGGCAGAGCACGAGCCGCCGCAACCCCAGTTGCCGGAAGGCGAGCAGCAGCGCATGGGCCGCGCTCAGATTCGCCGCCGCACGATCATCCGCGCCCGCTGAGGCATGGCTGCCGAGGTCGTCGTCGCCGCTCACCGGGGCACGTGACTGTTCAGGATGGCCTGATCATGCCCACGACCGGAGCCCCCGACATGAGCGCCACTCCCACCGGCGGCGGAGCATCGGGCGGTGGCCCTGCTGGCAGCCCATCGGGCGAAGGTCGCTCCGGGCTGCTGCGCCAGATCGGCCTGCTGCTGCTGTGGGTGGGCGTGGCGCTGCTGCTGCGCTGGGCGGTGATCGAACCCCGCTGGATCCCCTCCGGCTCCATGCTGCCCACCCTTCAGCTCAACGACCGGGTGCTGGTGGAGAAGCTGCGGGCGCGCCTGCACCGGCCTCTGCCGGTGGGCACGATCGTGGTGTTCCACCCTCCCGACGCCCTGCTGGCGGCTGGCTACGACCCCGATGCCGCCCTGATCAAGCGGGTGGTGGGGGCGGCGGGGGATCAGATCGCCGTCCATGACGGCCAGCTGGTCCGCAACGGCCAGCCGGTGCCGGAGCCGTGGCGGGCCGAACCGATCGACTACGAGCTGGCGCCGCTCACCGTGCCGCCTGATTGCCTGCTGGTGCTAGGCGACAACCGCAATGCCAGCCTCGATTCGCACCTCTGGGGCCCCCTGCCTGTCGACCATGTGATCGGCACCGCCGTGTTGCGCTACTGGCCCTGGAACAAGCTCGGACCTATACGGTTCTCACCCTCTGCCGCGATGGGTTGACCCGGAGAGCTGCGTTAGGGTGCAGGTCGTGACGCAGAGCACACCGGAGATGTTCAACCCGGAGTTCCTGACGACCGACAGCGAATCGATCAGCGGCAACTCGCTGATCCAGTACCTGCAGGAGCAATCTCCGGACGTTTTGCAGCGTGTGGCCCGATCCGCCAGTGGCGACATTCAGGACATCATCCGCCACAACGTTCAGGGCCTGCTGGGCATGCTGCCGGGCGAGCAGTTTGAAGTGAAGATCCAGGCCAGCCGCGACAACCTCGCTGGCCTGCTGGCCTCCGCGATGATGACGGGCTACTTCCTGCGCCAGATGGAGCAGCGCATGGAGCTGGAGAGCAGCCTGTTCGGCGAAGGCTCCCTGGATGCCGATCCCGGCGAGCTCTCCCTCTGAACCCAGCGACCCGCAGGGCTCAGCAGATCCGAACGGATCAGCCCTTTCCTGTGGCTTGAGTCTCCGCTGCCGGCACCTCCGGCACCACACCCCAGCGCACAAGGGCGCTGTCGATGCCGGCGAGGAATTGCCACGATCCAGTGGAGGGCGCCCACGGGCGCTGCTCCAGAGCATCGGCGAGGCGCTGGAGATCTTGCGAAGTGGCCGCCACCGGTGCCGCGTAGTGGGCGAGCACCACCTGGCGGATGCCGGGCAGCTGGGCGAGCCGCCGCAGCCACGCCACTAGCGCGGTGCGGGTCCTGGGAAACACCAGCCGCTCCAGCACCGGCGCCACCTGTAGAGGATGGGCACCACCACCCAGCAGCGCCTCGAATTCAGCCTCCCAACCCGGCTGCCAGCGAAACGGGTAGAGGCCGAAGTAGGCCTTGGCGGCACGCAGCCCCGGCCGGAAGCTGCCGGCGATCACCTCAGGCCAGGGCGGCACCTCCAGCGCCGACGGCCGCAGGTAGGAGGCGAACAGCACCAGCCGCATCCAGCCGCGCCGCCGTTGCTCCTGGCCATCGCTGAGCGGATCGGCGCCCTGCTCGCGGGCATGGAACAGCAGGGGCGTGGGATCGCTGCTGAAGATCTCCGGCGGTTCGCTGGAGATGGCCACCAGCGCATCGGTGACGAGCAGGCTGCCGCTGGCCCGGTGCAGGCAGGCCACTTCCACGAAGGTGCCGAGGCCCAGGTCGAGCGGGCCGAGCATCTCCCACTGCAGCTGATCGGCGTGGGGCAGCCCCTGCTCGAACAGCACCCGGGTGCGGCCAGCGGGAAATCCGAGCCAGGGCAGGGGGAGGGGCAGCGGAAAGCTCCACTGACGCGGGCTCACCCACACGGTGGCGGCAGGAAAGGCCCGGGCCATTGCCGGCACCGGCAGCTTGTGCTCCAGCCCGGAGCTGGTGGGCAGCACGATCGTGCGCACCGGCCCAAAGCGAGCTTCCAGCTCGCGCAGGCTGTGCAGCAGCTCCTGGGTGGGCGCCACCGGCGCATAGAGCAGCAGCCCATCGGTAAGCCTTGCCACGGTCATGCGGATCGGCACCGCCACGTAGAGCACACCCTGCAGCTGCTCGAAACTCCAGATCTGGCCAGGCACCAGCTCGCGCACCAGGGTGCGGCGGCGGCCATAGGGATAGAGCGGCAGCAACGGCCACCAGGGCCACCCCTGCCGCAGCCTCAGCGTGGGGGGCAGGGCGTTCGAGGCGCTCACTGGCGCAGCTGCGCCACCAGCCCATGGCGGGGCGCGAACAGGAAGCTGGCCAGGAACAGGCAGGTCTGGACCACCACGATGCAGCCGCCGGTGGAGGCATCCAGCCAGTAGCTCCAGTAGATGCCCACCACGCTGGAGAGCACGGCGGAGCCGACCGCGATCCAGGTCATCCGGTCGAAGCGATCGGTGAGCAGGTGTGCCGTGGCGCCCGGGGTGACCAGCATGGCCACCACCAGGATGATGCCCACGGTCTGCAGGCCGGCCACCGCCGCCAGTGACAGCACAGCCAGCAGCAGGTAGTGGAGCACGCCGGTGTGGATGCCGATTGAGCGGGCGTGGGTGGGATCGAAGCAGAAGAGGATGAGGTCACGGCGCAACAGCAGCAGCACCGCCAGCACCAGGCCGCAGATCCAGAGCGTCTGCTGGATGTCGGCGGGGCTGATGCCCAGCACATTGCCGAACAGGATGTGGGTGAGATCGATGCTGCTGCGCACCTTCGACACCAGGATCAGGCCGAAGGCGAAGAAACCGGTGAACACCAGCCCGATCACGGTGTCTTCCTTGATGCGGGTCATCTGCTTGATGTAGCCGATCACCGCCACCGATCCCACGCCGAACACGAAGGCGCCAAGGGCGAAGGGCAGGTTGAGGGCGTAGGCGATCACCACCCCAGGCATCACCGCATGGGACACCGCATCACCCATCAGCGCCCAGCCTTTGAGGGTCATGTAGCAGGAGAGCAAGCCGCAGACGGAGGCCACGAGCATGCTCACCAGCAGGGCGCGCTGCATGAAGGCATGCTGCAGCGGTTCGGTGAGCCAGGGGAGCGCGTCCATCACAGGTCGCCCTCAGCGGAGGGATCCGGCGGGGTGATCGTGAGGGAATCGAGCGGTCCGCCGCCGAAGGTGCGGGCTACGTTTTCCTGGGTGAACACCTCGGAGGTTTCGCCGTAAGCAAGCACGGTCTTGTTGATCAGCACCACGTCGTCACAGAAGCCGGTGACATGGCTCAGATCGTGGGTGGAGATCAGCAGCGTGCGGCCCTCCTGACGGAACTGCTGGAACAACTGGATCAGCAGCTTCTCGGTGCGGATGTCCACGCCGGCAAAGGGTTCATCGAGCAGCATCACCGAGGCCTCCTGGGCCAGGGCACGGGCGACGAAGGCACGCTTGCGCTGGCCGCCCGAGAGCTGGCCGATCTGGCGGTGGCGCAACGGCCAGAGCTCCACCCGCTCCAGGCTCTCGCGCACGGCCTGGTGGTCGCGGCGGCGGGGAATGCGCAGCAGATTCATGGTGCCGTAGCGGCCCATCATCACCACGTTCGCCACGCTCACCGGGAAGTTCCAGTCGACGCTTTCGGTCTGCGGCACGTAGGCCACCGCCTGCTGGCGCAGGGCGTCGCGCAGGGGCACGCCGTTGATGGCGATCGTGCCGCGCGAGGGGTGCACAAACCCCATCAGCGCCTTGAACAGAGTGGATTTGCCGGCGCCGTTCATGCCCACGAGGGCGCAGATGCTGCCGGCGTAGGCCCGCAGCGACACGTCGTGCAGGGCCACCACGCCGTTGTAGGCGTAGCAGAGGTTGTCGACGACGATGCGCTCCTGGGCCGGGCGGTGCTGAGGCGGGCGGGGCGGGCGGTGTTGCATCGGCTCAGCGCCCCTTGAGTCCATTGACCAGTGTGGACACATTGTGCCGCTGCAGCTCCAGCAGGGAGGAGGCCGGGCCGCCTTCGGGCGAAAGGGAATCCACGAAGAACACCCCGGCAAAGCGGCTGCCGCTCTCCGCCGCCACCTGCTTCTGCGCTTCTGCCGAGACAGTGCTTTCACAGAACACCGCCGGCACCTGGCGCTCACGGACCGTGGCGATCAGGCGGGCCATGCGCTGCGGGGTGACCTGGGATTCGGCATTGACGGGCCAGAGGTAAGCCTCGGTGAGGCCGTAGTCGCGGGCGAGGTAGGAGAAGGCGCCTTCGCAGGTGGCCAGCACGCGGTGCTGGGGCGGCAGGGTGGCCAGTTCACGGCGCAGGTCCTTGTCGAGGGCGCGCAGCTCAGCGCGGTAGGCCTCGGCGTTGCGCTTGAAATCGGCCGCATGGGCGGGGTCGAGCTTGGTGAAGGCCTTGCGGATGTTCTCCACATAAACCTCCGCCAGCCAGGGCGACATCCAGGCGTGCGGATTGGGCTTGCCGGCAGCGGCATCCCCGGCGATCGGCAGGGGCTCGATGCCTTCGGTGAGCACCACCCGCTTCACGCCCGGCAGACCGGAGAGAAACCGATCGGCCCAGCGCTCGAGGCCGAAGCCGTTGACCAGCACCAGCTGGGCCCCTTCAGCGCGCCGCAGATCGCTGGGAGTGGGTTCGTAGCCGTGGATCTCGGCACCCGGCCGGGTGATCGACTCCACCTGCAGGTGGTCGCCGGCCACCTGGCGGGCCATGTCAGCCAGGATCGTGAAGGTGGTGAGCACACGCGGCTTGGCCTGGGCCTGATCGCCCGGGCGCGACGCAGGGGCTTGCGCCTCCTCGGCCGGGGGCGGTGTGGACGCGCATCCCATCAGGCCGGCACTGGTGAGCAACAGCACGCCGGAGAGGGCCAGGCCAGAGCGCCTGAGAGTCGAGCGGGCCGCCATGAACAGTGCAGCGACAGACAGGGGAATGGTCTAAGGGAACACAAGTGGCGCTGACGTGATCGGTGTGACGTGACCCGTGGCACGAAGATCCGTGCTGATGTGGCGCACGCCTGCGCGTGACTGCGGCAGCGGAGGCGGCGGAGTAGTTCCCGGAGCCAGAAGAAAAGGCCCCCGCCGGAGCGGAGGCCTTCAGGGGTGCAGGTGCCAGGGGTGGTGGCCCCTGGCGGCTGGCGAGAGAGGCTGGATCAGCCGATCGCCGGAGCCTGCAGCGCCACCGGCACCGACTCCATCAGTGCCAGGTCGAGCGGGAAGTTGTGGGCATTGCGCTCGTGCATCACCTCGAAGCCGAGGTTGCCGCGGTTGAGCACATCGGCCCAGGTGTTAAGCACCCGGCCCTGGGCATCCAGCACCGACTGGTTGAAGTTGAAACCGTTCAAGTTGAAGGCCATCGTGCTCACGCCCAGGGCGGTGAACCAGATGCCAACCACCGGCCAGGCAGCCAGGAAGAAGTGCAGGCTGCGGCTGTTGTTGAAGGAGGCGTACTGGAAGATCAGGCGACCGAAGTAGCCGTGAGCAGCCACGATGTTGTAGGTCTCTTCTTCTTGGCCGAACTTGTAGCCGTAGTTCTGGCTCTCGCTTTCGGTCGTCTCACGCACCAGCGAGCTGGTCACGAGCGAACCGTGCAT
>CALRJS020000001.1:0-143287 GCA_943367595.1 Sphingobacterium thalpophilum | reverse complement strand
GACCTTGGCCCTGAACCTGTTGCGCTGCAACGGCTTTCGCTCAGTCCGTGCTGGTCTGATGGCCGTGGCGCATGACATCAGCCGAATGCTCGGCTGGGTCGGAATCAGCGCTGCAGAGACGGAATAAGACAACTTTCAGTCAGCCCTGTCCCACAGACGACGAAGACCACGGCATAGAATAAATAGGAATAAGCAATTCACCCTCCAGAAAGAGTGTATTGAAGCCAGCCCTCGTCATGACCAATGACCAAATCAGGGCAAGAGACAAGGACGATCTTGAGGCAGACGGAGCTTGCCAGCATTGTCAAAGGAAACCCACACTTCTCCGGTTGTAGGCGTTGGAGCTAGAGAAAGTTGATCAAGAGGGAAAGTGAATCCACAAACCCCTTGCGAACCAAGTAGCTCAAGGTCTGGGCGAAAATGATTGCACATAAGCGGGATAGGAGCAGCACTAAGGCCATTCAAATAAACTTCCACAGGTTGTGAGTTCACACGCGCACGAAAAGCCCAACCAGAGAGAGCTGAGTTGCGGGCTGTAAGTCCGTCAAAATGCCCACGCAGACCACGGAACTTAGGCGAAAGACACAATTGCAGCTGGCGATTTTGCATTTGATCAAGAAGCTGATAGCTCGAGACAACCCTTGAGTCCGAATCCAGTGCCACTGCAAGCACTGTCGGAGAGCCCACAAAATCTATCAATGGAAGATTTCCCGGAATTTCAAGGAGAAAACCAAAAGATCCGTTAACACCAAGACCAACTTCAACATCAGGTCTTGGCAGATTTACAGGTGCCCTAGAGATGAGATGAGGACCAAGCAGCAATCTAACTTCCACGGAAGACGAAAGCCGATGAAAGACCCAGCCAGAAAGAGATGTTGGAGTTGCGACGTCAATCCTTCCATTCCAAAAGCGACGATCATGACTGCTGCTATCCTGCAATAAAGGAAATAGAAGCTGCTTCCAAAAAGATTGATGACTAGATTCGGGATGATTAGCCGAGAACCCTTTCATGACGAAGCAGAACGGCGAAGCATCTTCACGGGGCACGAATCGGAAGCCTGATAAATCGTCGAACCAGTGGAGATATCATAAGGGTTTCGCAGAGCAGCACCTCCTTCATCGCAAGAATACGAATACATTGGAGTAGTATAAATACATCCCTTAAAATAGTAATGCGTAACCTGGCTCCACCTTGTCGCCATTTTTGACTGAACGACTTCACCACCATGGAGCAGGTTTGCATGCCAAACCAGCGCTTCAGACATCTTTGGCAAGAAAACACTTTTTTTAAACTCTGAGTGACTCAAAAGACGGCGCCACTCATCTTGAAACAGAGTTTGGGGGTGTGCTTCACAGGCTATGTCATTCGGAGAGAGATTGAGAAACTCTGCCGAAAGATAGGGTAGGCGGTGGCTTCCAGGATAGTAAATCAATGGGCCACTATCTGCAGAGACGTCCTCAAACGCGATCCATACTCCACACATAAAGCCATGCGGATAGCAATGAAAGTGCAGAGCATCGCTGTGAAACGCTTGTTGTGATCCTACGGGGAAGTTAAGGGTCTGAAATGGGAATGGGCTACGGCCATAAAGTGTAGCCAAGACGGATAGGATAAGTTTGTTGACCGCAGCCTGCTTGACCTCAGCGGTTGCCTTCCAGCCATCTTGAAGGCGTGGTGGGGGGCCCTTCCCTAGTCGCCAGAGCTCAAGGTCCTCAGCAAAGACTTCAGCAAGCTGGCGCTTTGCAGACACACAAAGACCATCAAATTCAGTCGACTTCAAGCTAACCTTACAGTATCCGTTTGTGTACATATCAAGGGCGTACGAGCTATATGGATCAAAAACTCCTTGCTCGTAGAGAGATTCGAAGTCAGGCCGGTCGATTAGCGGTATGCCCGCAAGATCAAGGTTCATAACTGCTCCAAACTTGATTCTAGACGGTTATTGATAGAGCGATCGGACAAACCATCCGTGCGTAGCGACAGGCTAAAGTCTTCGTTAGAAAGGCTGAGATGAGGGCTATAGGCTGGATCGTTATCAAGAAGCTCGTGCCATCGTTGAAGCATTGTTTTTCGCTCCCTTTGCCACTGCAGGTAAGCCGGACCAACGGGAGCACCTCTAGACTTTGATTCATGGTGATAAAGCTTGACTTGAGGGACATAGAGATTTCTAAAGCCAGCTAAACCTGCCCTCAAGCAGAAGTCAACGTCATTGTAGTTAACTGGGAGCTCACTTTCATCAAGCCCACCAAGCAACCGCCACAAAGACGAACGGACAACCAGACACGCTCCTGTTACAGCACTGAAGTTATGACACAATTGCATCCTCATCTGATACCCAGGTGCATCAGACGGAAGATACTTGTGTGCATGTCCAGCTATACCACCAATGCCAAGAACCACTCCAGCATGCTGCACGGTGTTATCATGAAAGAGAAGCATGGGACCGACGCAACCAATGTCAGCTCTCATTGCATGGGCTGAAAGTGTCGCCAACCAATTCTCGGTGATTATCTCTGTGTCATTATTAAGTAGACAGATCAGATCTCCACTGGCAGATAGCACGCCTTTATTGATCAGAGCTGAATAGTTAAATGGTCCATACTCTCTAATAACGATTATATTCTCACGACCTTGAAGCTCATCAAGAAGTGCCAAAGCATCACGGTCAACAGATCCATTATCAATGATAATCAACTCATATTCAATGCCTGCTGGTACGCTAAAGAGTGAGGTGATACATGCCGAAAGAAGCTGAAATGCATCCCTAGTCGGAAGCACAATGGATACAAGTGTTGGACGCCGAGAAAGATGCCAATTCACTTGCTGTCCCCAACTTCCATTCCGCAAAAGCCTTACATCAACTTTGACTTTAGGCTCGTGAACTTGAAGGTACTCCTCAACAGTGCGCACTGAATCGCAAGTAGCTCGATGATGCGTATCATCTAAAGCTCTAGGCAAGAGTGGGTCAACGAGATGAAAAAGAACTTGTGGGACATGAATGACGTCATTTGCCAAAACGAAGCTAAGTGCTTCTAGGAACACACCATACACAGAAGTTCTTGATGTGTAGCTCGACAGATTAAGGAGAGCTCTATTCCACACATCAGCACGGAACAAGCTTCCAACTGCATACATCGGATCCGAGAAAGCAAGATCAATATTTAAAGCAGGTTTGAAGTTTGGAGAATATCGCGTGCCTGCCGCGCTAATTCTGTCGTAATCAGTATAGATAATCCCACAGCTAGCGTTACGCTCAATCACTCCAGCCAAAAAATGCTCTGCCCGTCGAGCAAGGACTTGGTTGGGACCAACTGGAATAACCCAAGATCCATGAGGTGCAGGAGCAAAGGGCTTACCGTCTTCCTTAACGTGACAGAAGTTAACTCCATGTTTCAGACGGCCGGTGGGGTCTCGCCCATGACTGAATAAGTGGGTGAACGTAGGCTCAACAATTCTCATCCAGTCCCTGTAGTTTGCCAAAGCAGAGCTACCGAAGCGCCCACATTGGAGCTGATTATAGTCTTTCCACGCAACTGATCGACTTAGTACTCGCTTATCGTGCATATACTTCGGATGTCGATTATAGAGCTTCTTAAATATCAACTGCCATGCATGACAGGGCGAGATGCGCTTAAGTCGCAACTGTATGATATGAAGATCGGGATCAGCCGACTTAAGTTCAAGCAGTGGCTTGCACGCATGAGGAAGACGAACTACTCTGATACGCCGAATACTTGGACGAACATTGATGCCTTGAGTGAATCCACCTCGACAGGAGCGGAAACGAACAAAGTTTCTTAGCTCGGCTCCACGATATAAAATTGCAAGAAGATACCACCCCTTTGGCCGCGATGAACGCAAAGAATAATTATAGCCCAAAACAGTATGGCCGTAAGCTATCCACTTGGAGGCAGGGAAAGAACCCTGAACAAATGACAGCAGAGTTGTCAGCGATATAATCTTTCTACTCACGATGACTTTCAGCCATTCCCATTACGAACTTAACCAAGGCAAATCCAACAAGAATGACTGCTGTCACTGTAAAGAAACCACGATATCTCCAATCATTCCATGGTTCCTCAGGCATTTGCGGAGATGAAAGAACTGCCATAAACTTCTGTTTCCGTAGACTCTCTACCCTTGTGCTTTCTGCGGCTGTGAGCGTAGCCTTATACAAGTCAGTCGCAAAAGTCAGCTCGCCTTTTAGTCGTTCCGCCTCTGCGGTTTTTCGACCCAAGTCCCTACCTGATGGGCTTACAAGTCTTAGTCTTTCAGACTTTATCTGAGTTTGCAATTCGTTGAATTGGTCGGAGATCAAGCGCACTTCAGGATCATTAGGATCCTTGAATTGACGCCGTTTGGTTGCTTCTAAAACCTTGAGTCGACCAAGCTCCTGTTCAAGTGCAGCAATCGCCGCACTACTTGCGGAAGCTTCCCCAACAGGATCAATGACTTCGTTTTCTTCTTGGAATCGCTTAAGGTTATCGCTTGATTTACGAACTCTTCGCTCTGCTTTATCAACTTCGCGGGCAGCAAACGCAAGTTGTTGACGGTTAATATCCTGATTAAGTCGGTTAACAAACTCGTCTGCTTTTTCCAAAAGAAACTTATTCAAGCGAAATGCTGTTTCAGGGTCCAGGCCAATCGTTCGTAGTGTGATAATTCCCGACACTTCTTGTAGTTGTACAACGACCTGCTGCTTGAAGAATAGAACGCGACTTTCTCGGGTTAGGCCCTCTTCTATCCCTGCAAAGGGATCAAGCCCTGACCTTCTGTAGGCCTTGTCAAAGTTGAATGTCTTGATCAAATCCTCTAAGACTTGCGGTGACTCAAGATAAAGGTCAAGATACCGGGCATCTTCCAGAGAGCTTTGATTTCCACCACCAAGTAGCGCCGCGATTCCACCGGTGGAGGAGCCAACCGTATCATCAGCTTTGCGGACCACAAAATCAGACCGCACAACATAGCGATTTCTGGCTATGCCAAAAAAGTAGACACCAGAAATGGCAATTGGCAAGAGCAATAAAACCAATGAAAGGGCATTTGCCCTTAGCCGGGCACTCGCTTTCGGGCTGCGATTAGATTTGCTTGGTGGATCATTCTGAGATTCACTCGCATCTTGTAGCTTGCGTTTTGCCAGTAGACTGGTCAGGATGCTACCAATTCCAGTGATATCATTCATTTAAATTATCTCCGGATTGGTGGGCTGTGATGCTGCAGCTTTCACGGGCTGGGGCGCTGACTGATTTGGTGTTTTAGTTTGAGGCAAGATTGAACTAGCATCCACCTCCTTCAATGGTACACTATTTTCATTTTTGACTTTGACCCTTTCATTGGCATGGAGGGGGTCCAGCAGAAGTGATTTATGCATCTCGATACCTTCTTTTAGATTGTCAAACTGAATCAGCTTTCCATTATGAAGCAAAAAGGCGCGATTACAGTGGAACTGAAGTCCAAGCAAGTTATGGTCAACCATAATGAAGTCAGCCTTTTCATGCTTCTCTTGAAGCACCTTACGGGACTTGGCGCGAAATCGCTCATCCCCAGCCGAAGTAACCTCGTCAATCAAGTACACGTCAAAGTCGAATGCCATTGAAAGACCGAAGGCAACCCTTGAGCGCATACCGCTCGAGTATGTTTTAAACGGTCGATCAAAATAGGCACCAATTTCAGCAAATTCTTCTACATATCTAATCTTTTCCTTGACGTTATCGGCTGGTGTATAAATCTTGCAAACAAAGGTTAGGTTTTCTCTCGCTGAGAGACTCCCTTGGAAGCCTCCTGTCAACCCCACAGGCCAGCTGACTGATCCGCTTCTCTTTATGGTTCCACGGTCAGGCAGGTCAATTCCACCAAGAAGTCTCAGCAACGTTGACTTCCCAGCTCCGTTACGACCAAGCAAAGCAATCGATTCACCCTTTTCAATATGAAAAGAAAGATCTTTAAAAACAGATACACGCTTGCCCTTGTGGGTGTAGCTTTTGGTAAGACCTTGAACTTCAATCATAAGTCTGATCACCTCTTGAGGAGAAACTTTTCATTGTTCATGTAGACCCCAAGGCCAAAGGTCAAGCTTATAAGAGAGCAGAAGGCAAGATAGACCATAGAAATACTTGGCTCTAACACGTATGACTGGCTGAATGCATTACGGGAAAGCTCAATTGCCTGCAGTATGGGATTCCAACTTAACCATGGACGAAATTGCTGTGGTACGCCTTGAAGAGAGAAGAATACACCAGAGGTAAACCAAAGCGGACGCATAAAAAGCGGCACGACTTGCTTGACCACTGAAAAGCGATGGCCTGCTACCATCATGGTGAGACCAACACCTAGCGCTGTAAATGCCAACAGCAGAAAGGCGGCAACTAATTGAACAAAACTAACTAGAATTACTTGCTCCTTAAGAACCCATATTCCAGACACAATAATGAGCAAAATCAAACCATAGAGACCGCTCTCGACAATTGCACGTGCAATTACAGTGTCAACGGGCTTGACTGGGCGGTAAAAAAATAAAGCTTCATTCGCATCCATAGCATTCAAGGAACGGATAGCAATATCATTAAACAAGGTAAAAAGGACAATGCCTGCAGCAAGGAACAGGCCCATATCCAATGGTCCACCGCTTCTTGCTTGTAGAAAGCCAAAGATCATTAGAAAGACAGACATCACCATCAAGGGCTGAACCAGCACACCGATAAAACCGAATTTCACCTGACTGATCCTTGTCTTGAGTTCTCTATAGATCAATGCGTCGACGACACGCCACTGAATCCGCCATGGCGCCAACGACTGAATGCCTTGTCGATAAGCTAATTGATCGCTCCCCTCAGTTCCGGAGATGGGCTGGGATGGTCGATCCTTCATCATCAGCTAACAACCGAGGAGAGTTGCAACAAAGAGGATTCGACATCCTTGCGCAGGCTCTTCTCGCATCGCAGCATTAAGCGATTCAGCACCCAATCGATGACAGGAACAGCCAACTCACGAATCACGACGGCAGGCATCATCGCCAACCATCCATTGCAGTGAACTGTGGCCACTGCAGCCGCAGAGGCTTGAAAACCGCCGGACGAAGAGGTGAAGGCTGCCTGACAATCAAAGGTGATGTTTTTGGCAATCACCGACCAGTGCTTGTCTCCTCCCAATTCGCAGGAATCAAGAATCAGCCGTAAATCTACATCGACTTGGTGCTGTCGTGAAGGCTGCTCAATGTGAAAAAGAAGGAAGGGATTGACTTCCCAGCAAACGACAGGAATCGGCTTAGCCAAATAACTATAGGCATCATTCCCCAGGTCCTTTAACCCTCTCTTGTCAAACAGCGCATGCACAGCCCGCTGGGTACTTTGAAAGTAGTTTGCAACCAAGTGATTGTCTCCTTCAATCGGAATGAACGAGGCTTTCTTTCTGCTCAGGAGAATTGGGAGACCCGTCATTCAGCCAAAGGAGATGGGGGAGAGGTTACTGCGGGAATGGTGATGGCAGAATAGGCTGCGACAGCACCAGTGCCACCGGGTAGATCCTGTAGTTCACACACCGGGAAACGGTTGATGGCATTCAATGCCTTTCGCGCTGTTGTTCTGAGTTGTTCGGTAAGACGTTCAGCGTAGGGCACCTGGGCGAGCAAGTCCACCGTGCGGCGCAGGATGCGCACCACATCGCCCTCATCCAGTGAGGTGTTGGCAATCACGTCGACCCAGCTGGTGCCGGACGCCCAGGCATGCACGAGGCCCATCAGCTCCGGCTCCCACCAGGCCGGAACCACCACAGCCGCCTTCTCCTGCTGGCGCAGCAACTCCCGCCGCAGGCCGCCAAGGTCGCGGAGGGCTTCCTCTGCCAGCGGGGGCGGGTCGTAGGCACTCCAGAGATCGGGGCGGTTCACCTCGGTGCTGATGGCTTCGAACACGGCGGCCAGTTCAGCCGGACTGAGTTCGTCAAGGTGGCCGCTCATCAGCGACAGCCCCAGCCAGAGCTCGTTGTCGCCGCGCAGGGCCGCAACGGTGCGGCCCACCTCCGTGGGCACCAGGCCATCCGGCCCCGCCAGCGCACCGAAGAAGCGCAGGATCTCGATCAAGGACAGGAAGGTGTCCCAGTGACGATTGGAGCGGTGATGGAGCAGCCGCTGCCGCTCCTCGATCTCCGCGTCCAGCTCCTCCATGCGGCGTCGCTGCTTCTTGAGCTGGCGGCGGTCACCCCAGGCGTGGGCAGGGTGACGCTCCAGCTCCGTTTCCAGCTGCTGCACCCGTAAGGCCTGATCGCGCACCTCACCGGCCAGATCGTACTGGGGTGTGATCATGTCGTGGCGGCGGGCCATCGAGCCCACGGCCAGCGCCAGCCCCCCGCTGTGCTGATCGCCATGACGCAGCTCGCCGGCGTGGCGCAGCTCCGGGGCCTCGATCATGCCCACCTGCAGGCAGCTGAGCTCCGCATGCAGGCTCACCACCGCATTGCAGGGCACCAGGATCCAGACGTTGTCGTCGGTGAGGCAGAGCAGCAGCGGAAACTGACCGGGCCCCATGGGTTTCTCCACGATCACCGCCGGGGTGACCCGGCCCCTGAGCTGCGGGCACTTCAGGCTCACGAGCGTGCCTTCGCTGGCGAACTGCAGCGCCAGGGTGAGCTCGTGGGCGAGGGTCTCCTCGGCCTGCTGCTGCAGGATCCGCAGCAGTCGGCGCTCTTCGCGCAGGTGGTCGCGTTGTTTCTCGTAGGCCTCGAAGGCCTCCCAGGGGACGTCGTCGCCGAGACCCGTGAGCTGCTCCAGCTGCTGGCGCAGTTCAGCGATGCGGGATTCGTCTTCCACCAGGTCGATGTTGGCCAGATAGCGGCCGAAGCTTCGCTCCACCAGCTGCCGGGCTTTGGCCAGGTCGTAGCGCTGCAGCAGGTTGAGCACCATCCCATAGCTGGGCGTGAACTGGCTCACCAAGGGATCGGCCGGGCTGGTGGCCAGCGCGCCTGCCTCACGTACCCCCTCGAAACGGCTCTGCACGGTGACCACATAACCCTGCACATCGAGGCCACGGCGGCCGGCCCGGCCCGCCATCTGCAGGAATTCGCTGCCCATGAGGGGCCGGTGCCCCCGCTCGGTGCGTTTGGAGAGCGCGGAAATCACCGTGGTGCGCGCCGGCATGTTGATGCCCGCCGCCAGGGTTTCCGTGGCGAACACCACCTTCACCAGACCCTGCTGGAACAATTCCTCGATCAGCTCTTTCCAGGCCGGCAGCACGCCGGCGTGGTGGGCGGCGATGCCACGCAGCAGGGCCTCGGCATGGCCCCCCTCGCGCACGGCCTCCGGGGTGGCTGCCACAAAGGCGTCAAGACGGCGGTGCACCAGCTCCGCCTCCTGCGGATTGAGCAGGTTGCTGCGGCCCAGATCCCGCACGGCCTTGTCGCAGCCGCGGCGGCTGAAGATGAAGTAGATGGCCGGAAGCATGTCGCGCTCGGCCAGCTGGGCCACCACGAAGGGCAGCGGCGCCGGCTCCGGCTGGGGCGGCCGGGGCGTTTTGCCCTTGCGGCGATCGCCCTTGGGAGCACGCCACACCTTGCAGTTCGGGTGAAGCCCCGTGCCCTCATCGTTGAGCAACGGATGGAGGCCCTTGGCGCTGCAGAAGCTGAAGGCCAGCGGCACGGGCCGGTGGTCGCTCATCACCAGCGTGGTGGGGCCGTGCACCCGCTCGATCCAGTCAGTGAGCTGGCCGGCGTTGGCCACCGTGGCCGACAACGCCACCAGCTGGACCGCCGGTGGGCAATGGATGATCGATTCCTCCCAGACCGTGCCGCGCTGGCTGTCATTCATGTAGTGGCACTCATCGAGCACCACTGCCTCCACGTCGGCGAGTGGATCGTCGCCCCGATCCACCTCCGCATAGAGCATGTTGCGGAAGATCTCCGTGGTCATCACCACGATCGCCGCTTCCCGGTTCACACTCAGATCGCCGGTCATCAGCCCGACGCGCTCCTCGCCGAACTGCTGGCGGAAATCGCGCAGCTTCTGGTTGGAGAGGGCCTTGAGCGGCGTTGTGTAGAAGACGCGCTGCCCGTGGGCCAGCGCCCGATGGATGGCGTATTCACCCACCAGGGTTTTGCCGGAGCCGGTGGGGGCACTCACCACCACCGAATGCCCCTGGTTGAGGGCGTCGATCGCCTCCAGCTGGAAGGGATCGAGCGGGAATGGGAACAGCTCCGCCACCGGAGGCACGGGCTTCGGCTCGTGGTGGGGCTCCGGAACAGGCACCGCGGGGGGGACCGTCGTCCCAGCGGACGGAGCGTCGGTGCCGGCAGTGAGCATGCCGGAATTCTATGAGCCCCGGCGCAGCTGGGCAGACTGGTGGGCCCCGTGGCCCCCAGTGGGTGGTGAACGTGCCCCCGGCCGGCGATCCTGCCGATCCCCTCAGCTCCCTGTGGCCATCCCTCGGCCGCGTCCCCCCCGACCGGCGTCGGCGGCTGCGCAGCTTTGCCGCCACGGCCGGTGGCGATCTGAAGGCCGTGCTGAACGCCGATGAGGCGTCAGCGCCACTGCTGGATCTGGCCAGCAACGACTACCTGGGCTTCAGCCATCACCCCCGTCTGCAGCGGGCAGCCTGCGACGCCATCGCCAGGGACGGCACCGGCTCCGGCGCCTCTCCCCTGGTGACGGGCACCCGGCCGGTGCACACCCTGCTGGCCGAAAGCCTCGCCAGCTGGCTCGGGCGTGGGGAGGTGCTGCTATTCCCCAGCGGATTTCAGGCCAATCTGGCGGCCGTGCTGGCCCTCACAGGCCGGCACGGGGTGGTGCTGGCAGACCGGCTGATCCATCATTCGCTGCTGCTGGGGGTGCAGGCCAGCGGCGCCCGCCTGCTGCGGTTCCGCCACAACGACTGCACCGACCTTGAACGGCGGCTGATCCAACAACGGACAGCAGAGCCCCAGCGCCAGCTGCTGGTGATCACCGAGAGCCTGTTCAGCATGGAGGGCACCAGCCCGGACCTGACGACCATCGCCCGCCTCTGCCGGCAGCAGGGGGCGCGGCTGCTGGTGGATGAAGCGCATGGGCTCGGCGTGCTGGGGCCGGGCGGCCGCGGCCTGGCCCATGGTCTGGCGGGGGTGAGCCTGGTGAGCGGCACCTTCGGCAAGGCCTTCGGCAGCGGCGGCGCCTTTCTGGCGGCTGATGCCCCTCTGGCCGACTGGCTGCTGCAGAGCTCAGGCGCTTTCCGCTACTCCACGGCACTGGCGCCCTCCCTGGCGGCGGCGGCCCTGGCGGCCCTGGAGCTGCTGCAGCAGGATCCCGGGTTGGGGCAGACCCTGCTGAGCCGGGCGGAGCGCTGGCGCTGCGGGCTGGCCGCGGCCGGCTGGCAGCGACCGGAAGGGGCCGGGCCGGTGCTGCCGTTGCTGGTGGGCGACGACGGGGCCGCCCTGGCGCTGCAGGCGCAGCTCGAGCGGGCCGGTCTGCTCAGCGTGGCGATCCGCCCGCCCACGGTGCCTGAGGGCAGCGCCCGCCTGCGGCTGGTGCTGCGCCGCAGCCTGCCCACCGGCACGCTGGCCCGGCTGCTGGCCGCCCTCGGCACGCCGGTGGCCGGTGGTGGCCGATGAGCGGGCAACTGCTGGCGATGCATGGCTGGGCCGGCGACAGCCGGGCCTGGCAGCCGTGGCGGGCGGCCGCCGAGCCACGCGGCTGGCGCTGGCACTGCGGCGAACGGGGCTACGGACCGCTCCTGCCCCGGATCCCCGCCTGGGAGAACGGATCGGCGCCCGGCAGACGCGCCGTGCTTGTCCATTCACTCGGGCTGCACCTGCTGCCTCCGGCCGTGCTGGCCGCCGCCGATGCGGTGGTGCTGCTGGCGAGCTTCGCGGCCTTCGTGCCGCCCGGGCGGGAAGGCCGCCCCCTGCGCGCGGCTCTGGCCGGTATGGAGGCGCGGCTGGCCGCCGGGGAGGCCGCCGACCTGCTGGCTGATTTTCTTCGCCAGGCGGCAGCACCCGATCCCGCCGACCTGCTGCCGCCGGGCCCGGGCAGCGAGCCACTGACGACAGAGGGCATCGAACGCCTGCGCAGCGATCTGGCCCTGCTGGGGCGGGTCGACGGGCTGCCGGCGGCGTTTCCAGCTGCGGCCCGGGTGCTGCTGGTGGAAGCCGAGCACGACCGCATCGTTGCCGCCGCCAGTCGGGCCGCCCTGCGCCGGGCCCTGCCCGCGGCCACCGTCTGGCCGATCGCCGGTGCGGGCCACAGCCTGCTGCGCGCGCCCCTGATCGAGCCGGTGCTCACCTGGCTGGAGGCGTCATGACCCTGCAGGAGCAGGTGCGCATGGCATTCGGCCGCCACGCCGGCACCTATGAGCAACGGGCCAGCCTGCAGCGGGCGGTGGCCTGGCGGCTGGCCCGCCACTGCCGCGAGCTGCCGCTCGTCGCCGGCCCCTGCGCCGACCTCGGCGCCGGCAGCGGCCTGCTGAGCCGGGCGGTGCAGCAACTGCGGCCGTCGCTTCAGCCCCTGCGCCTCGACCTCTGCGCCGAGCTGCTGCAGCAAGGTGCCAGGGGCGGGGCGGAATCGCTGCTGTGGGACCTCAACACCGGCCTGCCGCCCCGGCTGGAGAACGCCTCGCTGCTGGTGTCGAGCTTTGCGCTGCAGTGGCTCGAGCGCCCGCAGGATCAGCTGGAGCACTGGTGCCGCCGCCTGGCCCCGGGCGGCTGGCTGGTGCTGGCGGTGCCCACGGCCGGCAGCTTCCCCCAGTGGCTCCAGGCGGCGGCGCAGGCGCGAGGGCCCTGCAGCGCTCTGCCATTGCCCGATGCCGGCACCTTGGTGGATGGCGCCCAGCGCCACCTGACGCTCACGGCACAGCGGCGCCTGCGCTTCAGCCGTTTCGCGCCGACGGCGCTCACCTTTCTGCGTCAGATCCAGGCACTCGGTGCCGGCAGCACACCTGCGGCGCCGCTCACGCCGGGCCAGTTGCGCCGTCTGGAGGCCGCCTGGCCAGCGGAGCCCGCCCTGAGTCCATCCAGACGGCCCCGCAAGCGCCTCACCTGGGAGGTGTTGGTGCTGATCGGCCAGCGACCAGCCCCCAGCCTGCGGCGCCAGGCTGGCACTGTGGGGCCCTGAGGCAGCACCTGCATGAAGCAGCAACTGATCGTCTGCGGCACGGACACCGACGTGGGCAAGACGGTAGTCAGCGCCCTGTTGACCCTGGGGCTGGGCGCCCACTACTGGAAGCCGGTGCAGTGCGGGCTTGAGGGCGGCGGCGACCGCGACCGGGTGGGCCGGATGCTGGGGCTGACCGCTGCACAGATCGAAGAGCGGTTGCTGCCGGAGGCCTACCGTTTCGCCGCGCCGGTCTCGCCCCACTGGGCCGCCGAGCTGGAAGGGGTGCCGCTCGAGCAGGAGCGGCTGGATCTGCCCGCCGTGGACGGACCCCTGGTGGTGGAAACGGCCGGCGGGCTGCTGGTGCCCCTGCGCCGCGACCTGATGCAGATCGATCAGATCCAGCGCTGGGGGTTGCCGGTGGTGCTGGTGGCCCGCAGCGGGCTGGGCACCCTCAACCACACGCTGCTGTCGGTGGAGGCGCTGCGGCGCCGCCACATCCCCCTGCTGGGCCTTGTGCTCAACGGCCCTCCCCATGCCGACAATCCCGGCACCTTGCGCGAGCTGAGCGGTGCGCCGCTGCTGGGTTGCCTGCCGCCGCTGCCGCAGCTGGAGGCCGCCGCGCTGGCCGAGGCCTGGCAGACCAGCGGCCTCTGCAGCGCCCTGGGCGCCCCGTAACCTTGGCGCATGACCCGAAGGCACGCGCTGGTCAGCACCGTGGTGGCAGCGATCTGCACCGCCGTGCTGGTGATCTTCACCGACATCGAGATCTCGGTGGTGCGGTGGGTGAACTGCGGCCCCCTGGCTGCCGAGAGTGAGCGTGAAGCCCGCCGCTGCCGGTGAAGACCGGCGTTCCTGCCCCATGAGCTGGCATCCCCATCTCTGGCATCCGACCACCCAGGTGGCCACGAGCGAACCGCCGCTGCGCGCCGTCCGCGGCCGGGGCGCCCTGCTCGAACTCGATGACGGTCGCCAGCTGATCGACGCGATCAGCAGCTGGTGGGTGACCCTGCACGGGCATGCCGAGCCCTCGATCGCGGCAGCGGTGGCCAGCCAGGTGGCGGAGCTGGAACAGGTGATCTTCGCCAACTTCAGCCATCCTCAGGCCGAGCAGCTGGCCACAAGCCTCAGCGCCGCCAGCGGACTGGAGCGGCTGTTTTTCTCCGATGACGGCTCCACGGCCGTGGAGGTGGCCCTGAAGATCGCCTGGCAGTGGTGGCGGAATCGCGGCGAGGAACGCCCGCAGTGGATCGCCTTTGACGGGGCCTATCACGGCGACACCTTCGGGGCGATGGCGATGGGGGAACGCTCCCTGTTTTCCGCGCCCTTCGACCCGCTGCTCTGCCCGGTGGCGCGGGCCCCCTGGCCCTCCACCTGGTGGGACGATCCGCTGGTGGCAGAGAAGGAGCAGACAGCGCTGCAGGCGCTCGAAACCCTGCTAGAGCGCCCCACGGCGGCGGTGATCCTGGAGCCGCTCGTGCAGGGGGCCAGCGGCATGGCGATGGTGCGTCCCGGCTTTCTCCAGGCCGTGGAGCAGCGGGTGCGCCAGGCGGGCGCCCTGCTGATCGCCGATGAGGTGATGACCGGCTTCGGCCGCACCGGCGCCCTGTTCGCCTGTCGCAAGGCGGGGATCCGCCCCGACCTGGTGGCGCTGTCCAAAGGCCTCACCGGAGGCTTCCTGCCGATGGGGGTGACCCTGGCCAGCGAGCAGCTTTACCAGGGGTTCATCAGCGGCGACCCCACCCACACCTTCTTCCACGGCCACAGCTTCACGGCCAACCCGCTGGGCTGCGCCGCGGCCAACGCCAGCCTGGCCCTGCTGGCCGCAGCTCCGGAGCGCTATGCGGGCTTCGAAGCGCGGCACCGGCCGCATCTCGAAGCGCTCGCCGCCGATCCGCGTGTGGAGCGGCCGCGCCTGTGCGGCACCATCGCCGCCTTCGACCTCAAGGTGACCGACCCCGGCTACCTGAACCGCACCGGGCGGGTGCTGCAGCGCCTGGCGCTGGAGCGGGGCGTGTTCATCAGGCCTCTGGGGCAGGTGGTCTATCTGCTGCCGCCCCTCTGCCTCACTGACGACCAGCTGGCCCACTGCTACGCCGTGATCCAGGAGGGTCTGGCCTCCCTGTGAGCACAGCTCAGGGCCCGGCCAGGATCGCCGATTCCACATCGGCGCGGGTGAGGCCATAGGGAAACAGCAGCACCGTGCTGCGCCCGTCCTGGTGCCAGGTCACGCGGATGTCCTCGACCGCGAACTCGATCAAGGCACTCCACTGCGGCTGATGCAGGTCCCAGGAGCTGCGGTCACTGCGGCTGGGGATCGCTCCCAGCTGCCGCAGCCACTGTTCCAGTGCCGGCAACGGATGGTTGTAGAGGGGCGTCTGAAGCGGAGGCAGGGCGTTCATCCCCAGCGGTATCACCGGATGGAGGGGCAGTCTGCACGGACACGGGCGACACCAGCAGATCAACCCCCCGCCACCAGGCCAGGCCGAGCCCCAGCACCAGGCTGCACACCAGGGCCGCACCGAGCAGCACCAGCGCGAACCACTCACCGCCCGAGAGGGCCCGGCGTGCGGAGAGGGCGCGCTGCCCAGGGGCAACCCCCGGGCTGGAAGTGGCGCTGGCGGCCGTGGCCTGTTGGAGCGCTGCGGCTTTCTGGAGCTGCAGCAGCCGCAGCTGCCGGTCGTAGGCGTGGCGGCTGTCGGGGTCGCTGAGGGTGGTGTAGGCCGTCTGCAGGCGTTGAAACTGCTGCTCAGCTTCCGCAGCCGGCAGGGTGGTGGTGTCGGGGTGGTACAGCTTGCTCAAGGTGCGGAACGCCAGGCGCAGCTCCTGAGCCGTTGCCGTGGTCGACAGCCGCAGCAACTGGTAGTGGGTCTGCCCCCCTGCTGGACGTTCGCCTGCTGCCACCAAGCCCGCACCGGGTCTGCGAGATCCTAGAGATCTCAGTCGGTTCTGCCGGCGCGGATGGTGACCTCCCAGGGAATGAACGCTCCGCTCGATCCCCCCAGCCCCCCAATACAGACCGGCGACCAGACCTCGATCTGGCCCGCCCTCGGCTGGCAACCCGACGCGGCGCAGCTGGGCGCTCTTGAAGCGCTGCAGCAGGAGCTGCGCCAGTGGAATGCCCGCCTCAATCTCACCCGGCTGGTGGAGGGCGACGACTACTGGATCGCCCAGGTGTTCGACAGCCTCTGGCCCTGGCGCTCCCTGCTGAACAGCCCGGCGGCGCCGCTGCAGCTGGTCGACGTCGGCACCGGCGGCGGCTTCCCCGGTCTGGTGCTGGCGATCGCTCTGCCCCAGGCGCGGCTCACCCTGGTGGATTCGGTGGGCCGCAAGGCGGCGGCCGTGCAGGCGATGGCCGCCGCGCTGGGTCTGGACGAGCGGGTGGTGGTGCGGTGCGAGCGGGCGGAGCTCACGGGCCACAGTCGCGAGTGCCGCGGCCGCTTCGACTGGGCCCTGGCTCGCGCCGTGGCCGCGGCGCCGGTGGTGGCCGAATACCTGGTGCCGCTGCTTGGGCCCGGCGGCCAGGCGCTGCTCTACCGCGGCCAGTGGGGCGCCGAAGACCAACAAGCCATGGAGCGGGCCGTGCTGCCCCTGCGGGCCGAGCTGCGGCGGGTGGAGCGGCAGGAGTTGCCATCAGGCCGTGGCGTGCGCCATGCCGTGGTGGTGGCCGCCACCGGACCGTGCCCCAGGCTCTACCCCCGCCCGGTGGGCGTGCCCGCCAAGCTGCCGCTGGGCTAGGCGGCCGCCTCCCCGGCCATCAGTCGCTGGTGCGGGGTGCCGCCGAGCCGGCTGCGCAGCCGGCGCAGCAGCTCGGGGATCTGGGCGGCCCAGGGGCTGGCCTGGAGGGCCGCCAGCAACGCCGCCTCGCTCACCTCGGCATCAAGGGCATCGGCATTGGCACCGGGGAACCAGTGCCCCCCCTGCCCCAGCAGGCCGTAGCGAGCGCGGCCGAAGCTCTCCAGGTCCCAGGCTTCCAGCAGGTTGTGCAGCCAGAGCAGCACCGGCACGTTGATGCCACCGGGGGTGTCGCTCCAGTCGGGCAGCCCCTGCTGCCAGCTGGCCAGCCAGGCAGGGCCGAGCGCATCAAGCCGCGCCTGTTCGAGTCGCTCCAGCACCGGCGGCAGCAGCTGATCGGCCTCGGCGAGCCGCTGCACCGCCTCCAGGTGCAGGTCGAGGTCCTGGGGGCAGGCCGCTCCGACGCTGAGTGTGTGCACGTCGGCGTTGGCGAGGCAGAAAAGATCGTTGAACACGATCGGATGCAGCGGCGCGCACAGCTCGCACAGCCGGGCCGAGGGGCTGTGCAGGTGTCCCCCCTTGTCGGTGGGGCTGATCAGGAACACGCCCATGTCGTGGCGGCAGGCGGCCTCGATCGCCGGGCTGTTCTGCTGGCGGATGAAGTACCAGTGCAGGTTGATGTAATCGAAGGCGTCGCTTTCGATCGCCTCCAGGATCAGCGGCAGCGGGGCATGGGTGGAGAAGCCCACAGAGCCGAGGCGGCCGTCGCGCTGCCAGCGGCGCACCACCTCCAGGCAACCGCCCGGCCGCAGGGTCTGCTGCAGGTGTTCCGGCAGGTTGACGCCATGGATGGCCAGCAGATCGAGCCGCTCCACCTGGAGCCGCTCACAGCTGAGTTCCAGCTCGGCTTCGAAGGCGGCGGGATCCTCGTGCGGCGGCACTTTGGTCTGGAGGATGCGCTGGGGATCCGGCGTGGGCCCCAGCAGCCAGCCCAGCTGGCGTTCGGAGCTGCCGTAGTGGCGGGCTGTCTCGATGTGATGCAGGCCATGGGCGCGGGCCCGCTCCAGGGTGGCTGCCACATTGGCCTGGCTGGCCTGGGTGATCTGGTCGCCGGGAAGGTCACTCCAGCTCTGCTGGTAGCGCATGCCGCCCAGGGAAAGCACCGGCATGGGCAGGCCGGTGCGGCCGAAACGGCGCGTGGGGATGGGCGGCATCACCGGGGCTGCTGCGGGACGGGTGGTGAGATCAGTGCCGCGGCAGGGTGCGCTTTACCCGTGCCGCGCAGGGCAGGCCCAGAGGGTGAAGCTCCTGCTGGCGCAGCTGCTCCTCCAGGGCCGGGATCTCCTCGTAGGCCACCCAGTGGATGCAGTCGACCGGGCAGGTATCGATGGCTTCTTGAATCGTCTCCGTGGTATCGCCGTCCTGGCGGATGGCACGGGAACGTCCCCACAGGGGCTCCACCAGAAAGGTGTTGCCCGCCACGTGGGCGCAGTAGCGGCAGCCGATGCAGACAGCCTCATCGACCCAGACGGCCCGCTGACGCAGACTGCCGCCGAGCAGTGGTTCACGGCCGGTGGCCACAGGGCGCGCCGTGGCTGCGGCCGTGAAGGCCAGCGAAGGGTCAGCGGCTACAGCGGCGCCATGGGGTTGAGCAGCGCCAAGGTCTGCAGCAGCGCCGGTGGCAGCCGTGGCGGACTCGGGCCGGTCAGGCGGCACGGACTCAGGCGTCCCAGCGGGACACGACCAACTCGATGCTGCCGTCGACCGCCTGGGTCTGTTCCGTGACCTGGAAGCCTTCCGCTGCCGAAGCGGCAAGGATGGAACGCAGGGCATAGCACTGGGTGACCTGGGCCAGGAAGCGCTCCACCGGTACTGGCTGCTTCCACAGATCGAGGTCGGTCACCAGCTCGTAGCTGTTGCTGGTGGCATTCCAGCGGAAGCCGATGTCGCCGCCACCGCTCTGTGCCACACAGAGGTCGGCGAGCACGGTCTGGCCGCGATAGCCGCGCACCGGACGCTCGCTCGGATCGGGCTCATGACCGAGATCACGCAGGGCACCAAGCAGGGCCTCACGGTCGCGGAGCTCGGTCTTGACGGTGCTGAAGTGCGACATCGAAACAGGGGGCGAACGGTGAAGGGTTCAGGCGGAACGCTGCTCGACCGGCAAAGCCGCCGAGGAGGTCTGGATCTGGCTCTGGAAGGCTTCCGCCGTGCTGCTGCGTTGCTGAACGCTGCCGAGGCTGGATTCGATCCGCTCGGTCAGCTGCTGGCAGCCTTCACCACGAAATCCCTGAACCAGTTCCTCGACGGTGCCGTCGGGCCGGATGCGAAATCGGATGGTGTGCTGGGCCATCCTGCGGCAGAAAGCGTGGCCGGATCCTAGCCGGATCGATCAAACCGTGCGGCGCTTCAGTTCAGCAGGCCCTCATCGACCAGCGTCTGCAACCGTTCGAGCACGGAGGGATCCTCCAGTTGCTCCAGGGCCACGCGGGCCTCGTCGCGCACGGTGGCGTCGTTGTCGTTCAGCAACACGTCCACAAGCACACCCACCAGCTCCGACTGGCGCGGGGGGACGAGATGGTCGTACAGGCGGCCGAGTGACCAGGCGCTGTTGCTGCGCACCACCGGCTCGCTGTCGATCCGCAGGCTCAGCAGCAGCTGGGCAGCCGCCTGATCCGCTTTGGCCGCTCCTGTGCTGCCGGCGTCCGCCAGCGACCCAGCTGCCCACAGCCGCACGGCGGCGATGTCGAGCTGCAGGGCCCGGATCAAGGGGTTGAGCACCGGCGCTTCGGGGTAATTGCCCAGGCTCCAGGCCACCGCCTTGCGCACGTAGCCGTTGGCATCGTCCTGAAGGAGGGCCAGCAGGGGCTCCACCGCCCGCGGATCGGGGTTGCGCCCGAGGGCATACACCGCACTCATCCGCAGGATCGGGCAGGTGTAAGCCAGCAGCGGCAGGAGCCGGGGCACGGCGCGAGGGTCGCGGTGTTCGCAGAAGATGCGCAACCCCTGCATGCGCTGGTCGTGGCTGCCAGCCAGCAGCTCCAGACCCAGATCGCACTCAGCGGCGATGTCGCCCTGGCCAGGCTCGAGCGTGTCGATGGCATCGAGCGGATCGAGGGCCAGCTCCTGGGCCAGCTCCCCGGCCAGCAGCTCCGGATCGAACGCCAGTTCCGCCGGGCTCCTTGAGAACGGCGGCACGGATTCGCTGCTGACCTCGTCATCCATGGGCACGAGACTGCCCCTCCTCATCCAATCGGCGCAGGCGCTGCCATGTCGCCGGGAAGCCAGATCCTCGCACTCACGGCGAACAGGGCCAGGCCGAAGAGCAGCACGATTCCGGCCGGCAGCAGGGTGGAGCGAAAGAACGACACGGAAAGTCCTGGTGGTGTTGGCATTCTGAAGGCATAGGGTTCGCCCAGTCGTGAACGGGACCCTTGCCGCCTGTTTCCAGCCCTGCCCCCACCGTTCCGTCCTGGCGCCGGCTTGTGGCCGTGGCGGCCGCCGGCGTGGCCAGCGGTGCTCCCTACATGGTGGGCAGCCGCCTGCTGCAGGGCTGGCTGAGCGCCAGCCAGGTGCCGCTGGGGTTGATCGGCCTGATTCCCCTGGCCGAGTTGCCCTACACCTTGAAGCTGTTCTGGGCGCCGCTGCTGGATCGCTGGCCGATCCCCTGGCCCGACCGGCGCCGGGGCTGGCTGGTGCTGCTGCAGCTGGTGCTGGTGGTGGTCACCGCCGCGATGGCGCTGCTGCGGCCCAGCACCGATGCCGCCAGCCTGGCCGCCATCGGCGTGATGGCGCTGATGCTGGCCATCTGCAGCGCCACCCAGGACATCGCCGTGGATGCCTACCGCACCGACCTGCTGCCGGAACTGGAGCGGGGGCCCGGTGCGGCCGCCGCCTCGCTGGGCTACCGGGCGGCGATGCTGGCGGTGGGGGCAGGGGGGTTCCTGCTGGCCGGGCGCTTCGGCTGGCCGGCTACCTTTCTCGGCTCGGCGGTGCTGATCGCCGCCATGCTGCCGTTCACCCTGACGGCACCGCGGCTGCCTGCCATCGAACATCCGGTCACCAGCCTGCGGCAGGCGGTGCTGGGACCCGCCCGTGAATTCCTGTGGCGCAGCGGCCCGAACCGCTCCTGGCAACTGCTGCTGCTGGTGCTGCTCTACCGCTGGCCGGATGGCCTGCTGAGCGCCATGGCGATCCCGTTTCTGACCAGCCAGGGCTTCAGCCCCGCCGACATCGGTCTGGTGCAAGGCGGCTGGGCGGTGGCCGCCACGATGGCGGGCACGGTGCTGGGGGGCGTGCTGTTCAGCCGGCTGGGCATGAACCGCTCCCTGTGGCTGTTCGCCATCGCCGGGGCGCTCGGCAATCTCAGCTACTGGGCACTCGCCCAGTTCGGCGGCGGGCTGGCAGGGCTGATCACGGTGGTGAGCCTGGAGAATCTCTCCGGCGGGATGGTGGGGGCGGTGTTCGTGGCCCTGCTGATGAGCCTCTGCAACCCGCGCTTCTCCGCCACCCAGTACGCCCTGTTCTCCGGCGTCTATGCCATGAGCCGCTCGGTGCTGGCGGCACCCGCCGGTCTTGTGGCGGAGCGGGCGGGATGGGGACCGTTCTTCCTGTTCACAGTGGCGGCAGCGCTGCCGGCCTTCCTGCTGATGCTGCACCTCACGCCCTGGAACGAAGCGGAAGCCCGCGGGGCGTTCGATCCCTCCCGCGATACCACCTGACGGCTGACTTCTCGCCCTCGTTGGCGAGGGTGAGAGAGTCCCTGACCAGGCGGCTTCAGCATGCCTGGGTCAGACAGCCTGGGGATAGCTGCGCCAGACGGTAAACGGCATGTATGGGTCAGGCGGTCTGCAGCATGTCTGGGTCAGGCGGCTTGCAGGGGATGGGCTGCCACACCAAAGAACGGCAGCGCGTCTGCCTCATCCGCGCGCCGCAGCGGGATGGCCTCAGGAAGCAGCAGCGTGGTTTCCTCAGCGCAGTGGCTTCAGCCGGTCGGTGCCAGCCGTCGCCGCAGCTGGCCGCAGGCTGCGTCCTGATCCAAGCCCCGGCTGGCCCTGACGCTGACGGCCACGTGGCGGTCGTGAAGGGCCCGCCGGAAGGCCTCGACCCGCTCCGGACTGGGCCGCTGGAACTCCTCTTCCTCAATCGGGTTGTAAGGGATCAGATTCACGTGGCTCTGGAAACCGCGCAGCAGCTGGGCCAGGGCCACCGCCTGACGCGGGTGGTCGTTGAGCCCGCCCAGGAGGATGTACTCAAAGCTCACGCGCCGACCGGTCAGAGCCACGTAGCGGCGGCAATCGTCCAACAGCTGTTCGAGGGGATAGGCGCGGGCTGTGGGGATCAGCTGCTCCCGCAGCGACTGATCAGGCGCATGCAGGCTCACCGCCAGGGTGAACTGGGCGCGGCCGAGCCGTTCGAGGGCCCGCTCGGCCAGCTGCGGCAAGGTCTGGGGGACCCCGACGGTGCTGAGGGTGATCTGGCGCTGGGCCATGCCCAGATCGGTGCACAGGCAGTCGATGGCGCCGAGCACAGCCTCGATGTTGAGCAGCGGCTCGCCCATACCCATGAACACGACATGGCTGGGGCGCTCACCCATCACCTCGCGCACCGTGAGCACCTGATCAACGATTTCGTGCACCGCCAGGGAGCGATCAAGGCCGGCTTTGCCGGTGGCGCAGAAGCGGCAGGCCATCGGGCAACCCACCTGGCTGGAGACGCAGACCGTGAGCCGGTCCCGGCTGGGGATGCCGACGGTTTCCAGGCTCAGCCCATCGGGGGTGGCCAGCAACAGCTTGGTGGTGCCGTCGCTGGCCACACTGCGAACCAATTCGCGCGAACGGCCGATCGGATCGGCCTGCTCGACATCGGCACTGCCGCCGAGCCGCTCACGCCAGAGCTTCGGCAGCACGGTGACATCGGCAAAGCGCCGGGCGCCCTTCGCGTAGATCCACTCGTGGAGTTGACGGCCGCGGAAGGCGGGCTGGCCCTGGGCCACCGCCCAGGCTTCCAGGGCCTCGCGCTTGAGGCCCAGCAAGGGAACTGTGGGAGGAGCCGTCAGGGCCACACCAGCAGGCCGTGACCCAGCTTCCATTCCACGGCCAGCAGGGCGATGAAGCCCAGCATGGCGAGGCGGCCATTCAGCAGCTCGGTGTGGTGGTGGAAGCCGAAGCGCGGCAGGCGGCGCTGCGGGACGATCGGGGGTTGGAGAACCATGGATCAGTCGTCGCTCAGAAGGCCTTCTTCCAGCAATCCTTCCACGGCGGCAGGATCAGGAATCAGCTCCTCTTCCAGGCCTTCCTCGACGCTGGGCCGAGCGAAGGCGGCAAAGGAGCTGGCCGAGGCTTCGATGCCACGCTTGCTGCGCACGGCGTCGAGCTCATCCTCGGAGGGGTCATCCAGCACCGCGGGAGCAGCGACAGCGGTGGCTGCCGGCATCTCCACCGTGTAGTCGGGCCGCAGATTGGCCACGCGGCGGTAACCGCCGGACTCCTCATCAAGGATGTCGGGATGGGGGCCGGCTTCGCTGCGCAGCTCCTCCTCGAAGCCGCCGAAGCCCGTGCCGGCGGGGATGAGCCGGCCGATGATGACGTTCTCCTTGAGGCCGCGCAGCCAGTCGCTCTTGCCTTCGATCGCCGCTTCGGTCAGCACCCGGGTGGTTTCCTGGAAGCTGGCTGCGGAGATGAAGCTGTCGGTGTTGAGCGACGCCTTGGTGATACCCAGCAGCACGGGTGTGAACTCTGCGGGAGCACCACCGGTGATGGCCATCGCCTGGTTCACCTGCTCCACCTGGCGCAGTTCGATCAGTTCGCCTGGCAGCAGAGTGGTGTCACCGGCATCTTCGATGCGCACCTTGCTGGTCATCTGACGGACGATGACTTCGATGTGCTTGTCGTCGATGGTGACGCCCTGGGATTTGTACACGTTCTGCACTTCCTGCACCATGCGGAACTGAAGCTTGGAGATGGCTTCCTGAGCCGCTTCCATCGAGGGCTTGCGTGAACGCAGATCCTCGAAGTAGCACTCGAGCAGTTCGTGTGGGTTGATCGGGCCGTCGGTGAGCATCTCACCGGCGCTCACCTGCTGCGCGTCGTTGACCATGGCATTACGGCCATGGGAGAGCTGGTAGTCGGTCTGGGCGTCGTCGGATTCGATCACCGTCACCGTCACGGTGTCGTCGTCTTCGCCCTGCTTGATCTGCACCGTGCCCGACCTGCGGGAGAGCACCGCTGATTCACGCGGACGGCGGGCTTCGAGCAGCTCTTCGATGCGGGGCAGACCCTGGACGATGTCACCCGTTTTCTGGCGCTCAAAAACGAGCAGCGCCAGAGCATCACCGCGCTGCACCAGTTCACCATCGCGGACGTGCAGGACCGAATCGGGGGACACCATGTAGGGGCGGCCGAGACGGATCGTGATCGTGCTGCCGCTGATCGCCTCCACCTGGCCGCAGCAGTCAGCGCGGATGCCTTCAGCAAGAAGCTCACCATCGACGATGCGCTGGCCAACCGTGACCGCGATGGCGGCCGAGCCGCAGTCGACGTCTTTGGTGTCGTGGGCACGTTCAACGATCAGCCGGCGGACCGGCTCTCCGTCGACCGGGTCAGGCAGCTGCACCAGGCCGTTCTCCTTGCAGAGGATCTGGGTGGTGGCGACAACGTCGCCGCTCTTGACGGCCATGCCGTCTTCCACCTGGAGCTTGGTATGGGTGGAGCCGTGGCTGGCGTCGGAGAGGGTGTCGCGGCGGACGAGCAGGGTTTCGAGAATCACCAGCTGCAGACGCTCGATCGTCTTGGCGCGCTTGTCGGGCACCACTTCCACATCCACCGTCATCTGGGGGGTGGTGTCGAAGGTTTCAAGAATCAGCTGGGTGCGCAGCAGTTCCACACCCTCCACCGACTTGATCACCTCACCGTCTTTGTAGGTGAGCCGCTGGGTGGCTTTGAGGCCGAGCGACGGTCCGCCGTTCTGCTTGATCGTGCCAAGTTCAGGAAGATGGGCCTGATCGGGAATCGTGTATTCCTCCACCGGACGCAGCAGCAGCGCTCCTCCTTCGGGAGTATCCACAGCCTCCACATAAACCATCGCCTCGGTGACAAGGCCCGGAGCGATTTCCTCGCCAGGGTTGTGCAGCTTGCCCTCATCGGAATAGCGGCTCAGCACCTTGCTGTCGGAAACGAGGTGGAGCGTGCCGGAGCGAACGATGATCTCCCGCAGGATGTCGTTCTTCTGGGTGACGGTGACGATACCGGCAATCTGGCTGAAGATGTCCTTGACGACTTCAGTGCCGGCCTCAATCCACTGGCCGTCCTCAATCATCAACAGGGAGATGTCCTTGTTGATCTCATGGGTTTCGGTGGGAATCCACAGGAGGGTGCCACCTTTGGACACCTCATAGCCGTTCTTGGCCGACCGGGCTTTCTTGATCGAGAGGCCGGGGGCGTACTTCACCATGCCGCCCGTCTGGGTGCGGAAGCGGTCATCGGCCAGTTCGGCAATCACTTCGCCGGTGCCGATCTTGCTGCCAGGGTGGGTGCGCACCACGTAGCGGGAATTGTCCTTGCCTTCCAGGTGCCAGGTTTCCCCCGAATGGGTGGATTCATGCACCAGCTTGCAATCCTTGAGGGTGAGGCTGGCGGTGACGATCTGCACTTCACGCGAATCGCCCGCCGATTCCCGCAGGCGCACCGCGCCGCCGTGCTCACTGACAAGCCGGCTCTCGGCGAGCACGTCGCCAGTGGTGACGGGCTTATTGCCGGCAACGACGGGCTGGGCGTTGGGAGGAAGGTTGTACACATCCCCGGCCAGCACCCACATCCGGCCCAGACGCTGAGCCTTGAGGGTGATGTTGCCCTGGCGGTCGGTGACTTCCCGAGGCTGGATCACGTCCTCGTAGCGCACCTGCCCGGCGAGATCACAGATCACGTCCTTGGTGCCCTTCTCCACGCTCTTCTTGACGGACGTGCCGGCCGAGATCTGGGCCAGCACCGTGTCCGCCGGGATGGATTGGCCGTTGGAGACAAACAGGATGGAGCCGGCGGTGACATCCACCTTCTGCACCTTGCCCTTGGCGCTCGGGATCACCGAAAGGGTGAAATCGGTTTCGGCGATCTGAGCTTCCACGCCGTGGGGTGTGCGGTGCTGGCGCACCCGGGCCTTGGGGCCGAATTCCGCCACGCCTTCCAGCAGCGAGCGCACCACGCCGGTTTCGGCTGTGGACACACCACCGGTGTGGAAGGTGCGCATGGTGAGCTGGGTGCCGGGCTCGCCGATCGACTGAGCAGCGATGATGCCGACGGCTTCACCAAGATCCACCAGCTGGTTGTGGGCCAGAGCCCAGCCGTAGCACTTCCGGCAGACCGAACGGGCGGCCTCACAGGTGAGCGGAGAGCGCACCAGCACCGTGCGCACACCGGCAGCTTCAATCAGCGCTGTGATCGGCTTATCGATTTCGCCATCGCGCTCCACCAGCACGTCGCCGGAGGGGGCAACCACAGGCTCCGCAGCCAGGCGGCCGACCAGCTTGGCCTGGAAACGGCCCTTTTCATCGGCCTGGATAGGGATGCCGCGGGTGGTGCCGCAGTCGTCTTCCCGCACGATCACGTCCTGGGCAACGTCCACCAGACGGCGGGTGAGGTAGCCGGAGTCGGCGGTGCGCAGAGCCGTGTCCACCAGACCCTTGCGGGCGCCGTAGGACGAGATCACATATTCGGTGACCGTCAGCCCTTCGCGGAAGTTGGTGCGGATCGGCAGGTCGATGATCTCCCCCTGAGGGTTGGCCATCAGGCCGCGCATGCCCACCAGCTGCCGCACCTGGGACATGTTGCCCCGGGCGCCGGAGTTGGCCATCATCCAGACGGAGTTGAGCGGATCGTTGTCGTTGAAGTTCTTCTTGACTTCCTCGACCAGACGCTCGTTGGTTTCGGTCCAGGTGTCGATCACCTTGGTGTGGCGCTCCACCTCGGTGATTTCGCCGAGCCGATAGCGCTCTTCGGTATCGGTGATCTGCTGCTCGGCTTCCTCCAGGAGGCGCACCTTCTGCACCGGAATCCGCAGGTCTTCCACCGAGATCGACACGGCCGCCTGGGTGGCGTAGTGGAAGCCAAGGTCCTTCAGCTCATCCGCCATCGAGGCGGTGGCCGCTGTGCCGTGGTGCTTGTAGGCCCACGCCACCAGGTTGCGCAGCGCCTTCTTATTGATCTCCTTGTTGATGAAGCGAGGAGCTTCCTTGGTCAGGGGAGCATTGCGGCGACCCTGATCGGACGTGGAGGTGGAAGGTGTGCTGGTCATGGGGGGGCGCGGAGGAAGGCGGGTGGAGGAGGGCAGAAACAACTCGGGCGGAACTGAGCCTTCAGACGGCGGCCACCGCGTCGATGATGGTGACGTTCATCACGACGCGGCCGACAGTGGTGAGCAGGTAGCGGCTGATGAGAGCACCGTCTTCATCAAAGCGGTCGCGGCGGTATTTCCATTGCTCGATGCGGGTGCCATCGCTGAGCGTTTCCTGCTTGAGGGGAACGTCACTTTCGTCCTCGTCGTCGATCTCGCCGGAGAAGCGAACCCAAACCCAGTTGTGCAGGGCGAGGTGCTTCTCATCGAAGGCATTGAGCACATCGGCCAGGCCAGCGAAGGTGCGGCTCCTGTCACCGAAGGCGGGCTTCGCCTCATTGCGATCGAGAGCCGTGAGGTAGTAGATGCCCAGCACCATGTCCTGGGAGGGGGTGATGATCGGCTCGCCGGTGGCCGGCGAGAGGATGTTGTTGCTGGCCAGCATCAACATGCGAGCTTCCGTCTGAGCTTCGATCGCCAGTGGCACGTGCACGGCCATCTGGTCACCGTCGAAGTCGGCGTTGAACGCAGGGCACACCAGCGGGTGGAGCTGGATGGCACGACCATCAACCAGCTTGGGCTCGAACGCCTGAATGCCGAGGCGGTGCAGCGTGGGGGCCCGGTTCAGCAGGATCGGGTGACCTTCAATCACCTCCTGGAGCACCTGCATCACTTCGTCGTCGGCGCGCTGAATCAGCTTCTTAGCCGCCTTGATGTTGTTGACGATGTTCTGACGGATCAGCCGGTGGATCACGAACGGCTGGAAGAGCTCAATCGCCATCTCCTTGGGCAGACCGCACTGGTGCATCTTCAGCTTGGGACCCACCACGATCACGGAACGGCCGGAATAGTCGACCCGTTTGCCCAGCAGGTTCTGGCGGAAGCGCCCCTGTTTGCCCTCAATGATGTCGCTGAGAGACTTCAGCGGCCTGTTGTTGGCACCCACCACGGTGCGGCCCCTGCGGCCGTTATCGATCAGGGCATCGACAGCTTCCTGAAGCATCCGCTTTTCGTTGCGGACGATGATCTCGGGAGCCAGGATCTCCTGCAGCCGAGCTAGGCGGTTGTTGCGGTTGATGACCCGGCGGTAGAGATCGTTGAGGTCGGAGGTGGCGAAACGGCCGCCGTCGAGCTGCACCATCGGGCGCAGATCCGGCGGAATCACGGGGATGGCATCGAGCACCATCCACTCCGGCCGGGCGTTGGTCGCGATGAAGTTGTCGATCACCCGCAGGCGCTTAATCAGCTTGGCCCGCTTCTGACCCTTGCTGCCGGCGATGTCTTCGCGGAGCTGTTCAGCGATCTCGGTGAGGTTGAGATCGACGAGCAGCTGCTTGAGAGCTTCCGCCCCAATGCCCACGATGGGCTCGTTCTCGATCTCCGAATCCTCGGCGTAGATCTGATCCTCAATCTCCAGCCACTCATCTTCGGTGAGCAGCTGCTTGTAGGTGAGGTCCTTGTGGTCGCCCTTTTCGAGCACCACATAGCAGTTGAAATAAACGATCTGCTCCACATCCCGCAGGGGCATGTCCAGCAGAATCGCCACGTAGCTGGGGATTCCCTTCAGGTACCACACGTGCGACACCGGTGCCGCCAGCTTGATGAACCCCATGCGGTGACGACGCACCCGGCTCTCGGTGACCTCCACCCCGCAGCGCTCACAGACGATGCCGCGGTGGCGCACCCGCTTGTACTTACCGCAGTGGCATTCCCAATCCTTGGAAGGGCCGAAGATCTTCTCGCAGAACAGCCCGTCCATCTCGGGCTTGAGCGTGCGGTAGTTGATCGTCTCAGGCTTGGTGACTTCACCGACCACCTGACCGTTCGGCAGGGTGCGTTGCCCCCACTGCATGATCCGCTCGGGGGAAGCGAGCGTGATCTTGACGTAGTCGAAGTGGTTTTCGGTGCGGAGGTTGCTGTTGGTCATGGCCGGGGTGTCGCGCGGACGTCAAGGAGTACGGAACGGATCAGGCGTGGATCTTCAGTCGTCGTCGAAATCCGCGACGCCGAGCGACTCATAGGTGGGCCGGTTGGGGGTGCTGCGGCGAGGATTGACGTCCTGCATGAGGTCAACCTCGACGCCTTCGTCGGTGTACACCGCGATGTCCAGGCCCAGGGACTGGAGCTCGCGCATCAGCACCTTGAACGACTCAGGCGTGCCGGGGCGCGGGATGGGCTTGCCCTTGACGATGGCGTTGAGCGCTTCGTTGCGGCCCTGCATGTCGTCGGACTTGACGGTGAGCAGCTCCTGCAGCGTGTAAGCGGCGCCGTAGGCCTCTAGGGCCCAGACCTCCATTTCCCCGAGCCGCTGGCCGCCCTGCTGGGCTTTGCCGCCGAGCGGCTGCTGGGTGACGAGCGAGTAAGGGCCGGTGGAGCGGGCGTGGATCTTGTCGTCGACAAGGTGCACCAGCTTGAGGATGTGGGCATAGCCCACGGTGACCGGTTGGTCGAACTTCTCGCCGGTGCGACCGTCGATCAGCTGGATCTTGCCGGGGTTCTCGGGGTCATAGACCCAGTCTTTGCCGGGTTGATTGGCCGCTTCCTCGAGGTACTTCTGCACGGTGTTCTTGGAGGTTTCATCCCCGTGCATCTCATCGAAGGGCACCACCTTCACGCGGCAGCCCAGGTGAGAAGAGGCCCAGCCCATCAGGCACTCGAACACCTGGCCGACGTTCATCCGGGAGGGCACACCCAGCGGGTTCAGCACGATGTCGATGGGGGAACCATCGGGCAGGTAGGGCATGTCTTCACGGGGAAGAATGCGGCTGATGATTCCCTTGTTGCCGTGGCGACCGGCCATCTTGTCGCCCACCTGAATCTTGCGGCGCTGGGCCACATAGACCCGGACCACCATGTTCGCGCCCGGTGGCAGTTCATCGCCCTGCTCGCGGGTGTAGATGCGCACGTCCACCACGCGGCCCCGTTCGGTGTTGGGCACCCGCAGAGAGTTGTCGCGAACATCGCGAGCCTTCTCGCCGAAGATCGCACGCAGCAGCTTCTCTTCCGGCGGCTGATCCGATTCCCCTTTGGGCGTGACCTTGCCGACGAGGATGTCACCCGATTCGACATAGGCGCCGATACGGATGATGCCCATTTCATCAAGATTACCGAGGCTCTCTTCGGCCACATTCGGGATTTCCCGTGTGATCTCCTCGGGTCCGAGCTTGGTCTGGCGGGCTTCGATCTCGTACTTCTCGATGTGCACCGAGGTGTAGAGGTCGTCCTGCACGAGCCGTTCGCTCACCAGGATGGCGTCTTCGTAGTTGTAGCCCTCCCAGGGCATGTAGGCGATCAGCACGTTCTGGCCCAGGGCAATCTCACCGCCCTCGCAGGCGGATCCATTGGCCAGCACCTGGCCGGCGATCACCGCATCGCCCTGCTTGACGATCGGGCGCTGGTTCAAGCAGGTGTCCTGGTTGGAGCGCTGGTACTTCTGGAGCAGGTGGGGATGGTCGACACCGTCGACATCGCGGATCACGATCGCCGTGGCATCCACGAAGGTGACCACACCGTTGACACGGGTGATCGGCACCATGCCGGAGTCGCGCGCGACCTGGGTTTCCAGGCCAGTGCCCACCAGCGGCCGCTCGGGCCGGAGCAGGGGCACCGCCTGACGCTGCATGTTGGAGCCCATCAGGGCGCGGTTGGCGTCGTCGTGCTCCAGGAAGGGGATCAAGGAGGTGGCCACCGAAATCACCTGCACCGGTGACAGCTGGACATAATCCACCTGGGTGGGGGGAACGGTTTCAAAGTCCTGGCGATAACGGACCGGAACCAGTTCGGCCTGGATGCGTCCCTCGGCGTCGGTGGCCACGTCGCCAGGAGCGACGCGACACTCGTCTTCAAGGTCGGCGGAGAGATAGATCGGGTCGCCCTGCTTCAGGACGATGCCGTCCTCAACGCGCCAGAAGGGCGTTTCGATGAAGCCGTATTCGTTGACCCTCGCGTGGGTGGCCAGCGAGCCGATCAGACCGGCGTTCGGCCCTTCCGGGGTTTCGATCGGGCAGATGCGTCCGTAGTGGGAGGGGTGAATGTCACGCACGGCGAAGCCGGCGCGCTCCCGCGTGAGGCCCCCGGGGCCGAGGGCGCTGATGCGGCGTTTGTGGGTGAGCTCGGCCAGAGGATTTGTCTGGTCCATGAACTGACTGAGCTGGCTGGAGCCGAAGAACTCCTTGATCGCCGCCACCAGGGGCTTGGGGTTCACCAGCTGAGCCGGGGTGAGCGACTCGGTCTCACCGACGGTCATGCGCTCCTTGATGATCCGCTCCAGCCGGTTGAGGCCGACGCGCACCTGGTTCTGGAGCAGCTCGCCCACCGAGCGCACACGGCGATTGCCGAGGTGGTCGATGTCGTCGACTTCGTAGCCGGGCTGTCCGAGCTGCAGGCCGATCAGGTAGTCAAGGGTGGAGAGCAACTCCTCCTTGGTGAGCACCCGGGTTTCGTCGGGAACCGTGAGGCGGAGCTTCTTGTTGATCTTGTAGCGACCGACCCGGCCGAGGTCGTAGCGCTTGGCATCGAAGAAACGGGAATCCAGCAGCTGCTGACCGCCGCTAACCGACGGGGGCTCGCCTGGACGCAGCTTCTTGTACAGCTCCAGCAGAGCCTGATCCTGGGAGGTGATCAGCTCGACGTTGGTGGCTGTTTCGATCGTCTTGCGGTAGTAGTCGGGGTGCCGCAGCTTGTCGAGCACGTCGACGTCTGAGAGGCCCATGGCCCGCATCAGCACGTGGGCGTTGATCTTGCGGGTCTTGTCGACCCGGACGTGCATCAGCTCGTTCTTATCGGTTTCAAACTTCAGCCAGGCTCCGCGGTTGGGGATGACGCTGGCGTTGTAGGTCTTGCGGCCGGTCTTGGGGTCGGGCTCTTCCTTGAAGTAGACGCCGGGGCTGCGCACGATCTGGTTGACGATCACGCGCTCAGCACCGTTGATGATGAAGGTGCCGCGCTCGGTCATCAGCGGCAGCTCACCGATGAAGACCTCCTGCTCCTTGATCTCACCGGTTTCCTTGTTGACCAGCCGGCAGGTGACATACATCTGCGAGGCGAACGTGGCGTCACGACGCTTGGCGTCTTCCACGTCGTGGCGGGGGCGCTTCAGCCGGTATTGATCGCCGACGAAATGCAGCTCAAGCTTTCCCGTGTAGTCGGTGATCGGGGAGAAGCTGTCGAGCTCCTCGATCAGCCCTTTCTCCAGGAACCATTTGAAGCTCGCCCTCTGTACCTCCACGAGATCGGGCAGGTAAGTGGCGGTCTTGGCGACCTGGATCGCGCTGCTCATGCGGGGACCTGCAGTACGGAGGGGGAAGAGTGACCTGGAACGGGGGCGTCAGCGGCTTGAAAGGCCTTGGGGCTCAAGGAAAGGGGGAAGGAGCCACCTGCGCGCTGGAAACGGGTGGGTCAGGCGGGTGGGGCCGGAAGGGGCGGCCCGCCTGGATCCGGCCTATGGAGCTCTGTTCAAGACTGCTGACGTCGACAATGGAGCGCTCGCGCTGCCAGACCAATAAAACATCATACACATTGGGGAATGGTTGTCACAGGAAGTCGAAAAAGGCCTACCGCATTGGCGGTGCTGCAAGCCGCCACTTCTGTGAGGGTTTCCCCGCGCAACGCAGCCATCCGCTCGGCGACGGAGGCCACAAAGGAGGGTTCATTGCGCTTGCCCCGACGGGGGACCGGGGCCAGGAACGGGCAATCGGTTTCCACCAGATAGCGGTCGGCCGGCACCTGGCGGGCACAGGCATGGGTGGCTTCGGCTTTGGGGAAGGTGACGGTGCCGCTGAAGCTGATCAACAGCCCCAGCTCCAGAAATCCCTCCATTTCTTCGGGCGTGCCGCCCCAGCAGTGCATCACCCCGCGGGGGCAGAGTCCTTGGCGCTGCCGGGCTCGCAGCTCCGCCAGCATGGGTTCGGCCGCATCGCGGCAGTGGATGATCACCGGAAGATCAAGCTCCACGGCCAGATCCAGCTGCGGACGCAGGATGTCAAGCTGCGCCTGAAGGTTGGTGGCGCGGAAGCTGTCAAGGCCCAGCTCCCCGATTGCCACAACCCGAGCATCGGCTTGAGCGGCCGCACGCAGCACCGCAGGAGTGTCGTCCTGCCAATGCTCGGTGTCGAGCGGATGGACCCCCACGGAGTAGCGCAGCTCAGGGATGCGATCGGCAAGGGCGCGAATCGCCGGGATCTCGGCAGGTTCGACGCACGCGTGCAGCAGGGAGACCACCCCGGCCTCGCGCCAGCGCTTAATCACCTCTTCGAGATCGTGCTCGAAGTTGCGAAACACCAGATGGCAGTGGCTGTCGATCAGTGCTGGCGTGGACTGGCCTGTCATGACGGCGGCGTGGAAGGGCAGCGGCGTAGACGGGACAGGGAGGCGGGGACGCGGATGCGCCGTGAACGGCACGGAACCCTGCAAGGGAGGGCAATGCTGAGAAGGGGGTGGCACCGGCCCGGCGGAAGGGGAGCACCGGCAGGAGAGCTGCCGAGGCTGGATTGCCTGCAAGCTCAAACAGTGAGCTGCACCAGCGAACCGGGAAAGGAGACAGACCGCGGCTGGCGATCAGGCCTTGGCGGCGGTTGCGGGTTCGATCGCCTGTTTCACGGCATGGCTGAGCCGGGACTTCTGGTTGGCGCCGGTGTTGCGGTGCAGGACGCCGCGCTTGACGGCTTTGTCGATTTTGCTGAAGGCCGCATTCATGGTGCTCTGCACGGCTTCCTTCGCCTCGTCACCGGGCTTCTGCTCATAGGCGGAAACGGCGGTGAGGCAGCGCTTCATGAGCGTGCGCACGGCCGACTTGTAGGAGCGGTTCTTCAGCCAGTTGCGCTCGGCAACCAGGATGCGCTTCTTCGAGGATTTGTTATTGGCCACAGGCGGGTTCGGCGCTGAATCGGCAGTCGCTGATCCTACCTTCAACCCTGCCGACCTGCCCAGGGGCGGGGATCTAGCTTGAACCGACACGCACGAGGCACCCGGTGACCAACGCACCAGCAGCTCTGGCGATGCAGGTGCTCCAGGAACCGGAGGCGATCGGCAGCCGGTTGGAGACGATCGCCCAGCGCACCGGCAGCGCCGAGATGAGCGAGGCCGCACGCCAAGTGGACGCGATCCTCGAGCGGGTGCGGCTGGAAGGGGATGAAGCGCTGCTGGATCTCACGGAACGCTTCGATGGGGTACGGCCCGACCCCCTGCGCATTCCTGCGGAAACGCTCGCCGAAGCCTGGCGCACCTGCCCCCCAGACCTGCGCAGCGCCCTGGAGCTGGCCCACCGCCGCATCCTCGATTTCCACCAGCGCCAGCTGCCCCGCGACATCAGCGTCAGCGGCGTGCATGGCGAGCGTCTGGGCCGGCGCTGGAGCCCGGTGGATCGTGCCGGGCTGTATGTGCCCGGCGGCCGGGCCTCCTACCCGAGCACCGTGCTGATGAACGCGGTGCCCGCCACGGTGGCGGGCGTTCAGCGCCTGGTGATGGTGACCCCACCGGGTCCGGACGGCTGGCCCAACCCGATCGTGCTGGCGGCGGCCCACCTGGCCGGCATCCGCGAGATCTACCGCGTCGGAGGGGCCCAGGCGATCGGGGCTCTCGCTTACGGCACGTACTCGATCCCGCGCGTGGATGTGATCACCGGCCCGGGCAACCTTTATGTGACGCTGGCCAAGAAAGCGGTATACGGCCGGGTGGCGATCGATTCCCTCGCCGGCCCGAGCGAGGTGCTGGTGATCGCCGACCAGAGCGCCAATCCCACCCACGTGGCGGCCGATCTGCTGGCGCAGGCCGAGCACGATCCGATGGCGGCAGCGATCCTGCTCACCACCAGTGCCGCCGTGGCCAAGACCGTGCAGCACGAGTTGGAAGCCCAGCTGCGCAATCACCCCCGGGCGGAGCTGGCGGCCACTGCCCTGCGCGACTGGGGGCTGATCGGCATCTGCGCGTCGCTGGAAGAGGCGGCCCGGCTCAGCGATCGCTTCGCCCCGGAACACCTTGAACTGCTGGTGGAGCGGCCAGCGCCACTGGCCGACCACATCCGTCATGCCGGAGCGATCTTCCTCGGCCCCTGGAGCCCTGAGGCAGTGGGCGACTACCTGGCAGGCCCCAACCACACCCTGCCCACGTCAGGCACGGCCCGCTTCGCCGGAGCCCTCAGCGTGGAAACCTTTCTCCGCCACACCAGCCTGATCCAGTTCAACCGCCAGGCCCTGGAGGCCACCGGCCCCGCCGTGATCGCCCTGGCGGACAGCGAAGGCCTGCACAGCCATGCGGAATCGGTGCGATTGCGGCTGAACTGAGATCCGCCGCAACCGCTCTTGTCACGCCGCCACAACCACTGGCGTCACGTGACGCCGCCGCAAGCGCTGACGCCGGTCAGCGCTTCTGCAGGTCCTTCACCTCGGGCACGCCATCGGTGATCTGACCCACCAGCACCTGGTCGGCGAGGTTGACGAACAGGCCGTTTTCCAGCACACCGGGGATGTTGTTGATCTCCTGCTCCAGCGAAACCGGATCGCCAATCCCGCCGGGGAACTTCAGATCGAGCACGAGGTTGCCCTGGTCGGTCACCACCGGGCCGGCCTTGCGCACGGCCATGCGCAGCTCCACCTCCGCGCCGATCACCTCCAGCTCCGACTTCACCTGACGCCACGCGGCGGGCAGCACCTCCACCGGCAGGAGAAAGCCCAGATTGAGCCGTTCCACGAGCTTGGTGGAATCCACCACCACCACGAAGCGCTGGGCACGGCGCGCCACCAGCTTTTCCTGCACGTGGCAGGCACCGCCGCCCTTGATCAGCTGGAAGTTGGGGTCGACTTCGTCGGCACCGTCGATCGCCAGATCGATCCGCTCTACCGCGTTGAGGCTCTGCAGCGGAATACCGAGCTCAGCAGCCAGCACTTCGCCTTGAAACGACGTGGTCACGCCCACGATGTCGGTGAGCTCGCCCCGGCTGAGCTTGGCGCCCAGCTCCTTGATCATCAAGGCGGCCGTGGAGCCTGAGCCCAGGCCCAGCACCATGCCATCCCGGATCTGGTCAACGGCCGCAGCAGCCACCGCCTGCTTCATGCGGTCCTGCAGATCTGACATCGAAGGCGCGCCAAAGGCCGTGACCGTAGCAAAGGCGCGGCCCTGGCTCAGGCGGGGTGGGGCAGGGCGCCGGGGCGGATCGAGAGCTGCAGTTCGCGGGCACCGCGCACCACTTTCAGCGGCAGGCTTTCACCGACCTTGGAAGCCTCCACCTGCTCCAGCAGGCTGGCTGGATCCCGCACCGGCCGATCGGCCGCCGCCACCACCAGATCGCCGCGACGCAGGCCGGCGGTTTCGGCCGGGCTGTCGGGCAGGACGCGCTGCACCAGCGCGCCATCGCGCTCCGGCAGCTGCAGGATCGCATCGGGATCGCGGTTGTTGTCACGGGCGCGGCGGGCCGTGAGCGGCACCAGCTGCAGGCCCAGGTAGGGATGCACCACCTGGCCTCCGGTGCGCAGTTGGTCGGACACCCGCCGGGCCAGGTTGATCGGGATGGCGAAGCCCAGGCCCGCGCCGGGCCCGGAGCGCACCAGGGTGTTGATGCCGATCACCTCTCCGCTGGCATTGATCAGTGGGCCGCCGGAATTGCCGGGATTGATGGCGGCGTCGGTCTGGATCAGATCAAGGCGCTTGTCGGCGAAGCCGAGGCTGGTGATGTTGCGGTGCAGGCTGCTGACGATGCCGAGTGTGACCGTGCGCTCCAGGCCGTAGGGGCTGCCCAGGGCGATCGCCCAGTCGCCCACTTCCAGGGCCTCGGAATCACCAAGGGGAGCCGCCACCAGATCGGGCGAGGCGTCGATGCGCACCACCGCCAGGTCGGTGACCGGATCGGCGCCCACCACCTGGCCATCCAGCTGGCGGCCGTCAGCGAGGGTGACCTCCACCAGATCGGCTCGATCGACCACGTGGGCGTTGGTGAGCACCAGCCCGGAGGCATCGATCACCACGCCGGAGCCTTGACCCCGCTCCCGGGTGCTGCTGGAGGGGTCACCGAAGAGATCACGCAACAACGGATCGAGCAAGGCGGGGTCGAAGGCCTGGCGCGCCACACTGCGCTCGGTGTCGATCCGCACCACCGATTCCCCCACCCGCCGGGCGGCCTGCGACACGAAGCTGTGGGGTGGAACCATGGCGGCCGCTGGGGGCGGGGCGCTGGGAAGCGCGGCCGTTTCGGCTCCGGCTTTGCTGGCTGCAGCCGTGTTGGCTGCACTTGTGTTGGCTTCGGTTGTGCTGGCTGCGGCCGTGTTGGACGGGGCCTGGACTGGGACGTTGGCCGCTGCAAGGGGCGGCGATGTGGCCGTTGGCGCCGCGGGCGACGTGGGGGCGACGGCCAGGGCGGATCCCGGGCCCGCCAGGATCAGCAGCAAGGCCAGCGGCAAGGCCAGCAGGCGCAGCCACAGAGTACGGAGCACGCTGGAGTCGGAGGGCACGGGCCCGAGACGTGAGGGCACTGACGCTAGGGGGGTGACGCTTCACCCGCTGGCGCCGAGCCGGGTGCGGCAGTGGCGGTGGCGATAGCAGCGGCGGTTGCGGCAGCAGCAGGCCACCGCCGCAGTTGCTGCTGCCAGCGGCCGTCCGGGGCCAGCTCCCAGACGCGCCCACCGGGATCACCGGAACGGCCCAGCGGGCAGGCCTGCACCGCCTCGAACTGACGGTGAGTGGAGGGACAGCCGAGCAGTTGCACGTCGGGCCGGCCGGGCAGCCCCCCCTGCCAGTGCTGATGAATGTGCCCGAAGGTGACCGCCCTGAGCCAGGGGCAGGCCGCCAACAGTTTGAGCAGGGCCGCGGGGTGCCGCAGGGCGATCCCATCCATGACGCTGTGGCCGATGGGCACCGGCGGATGGTGCAGGGCCACCAGAAGGGGGCGGTCGGCCGCTTGCAATTGCTCTTGCAGCCAGCGCAGCTGATCCGGGCCGAGCCCACCATCGACGCGGCCAGCCAGGTGGGTGTCGATCAGCAGCAGTCGCCAATCACCGAGATCGATGGCAGCCGGTGCGATCACGGCCTGCCGGCCCAACGCCGCCCGCAACAGGGCCGGGTGGTCGTGGTTGCCGGGCAGCAGCGCCACGGGCCAGCCCCGGGCGCTCAGCATCTGCCCCAACCGCACATAGCCCCCCCACGACTCGTCCTGGCAGAGGTCGCCGCTGATCAGCAGCAGATCGAAGGGCGCTGCGCCGGGCCCATGGGCCTGCTCCAGTGCGCCGGCCAGCAGCGCGTTGGGCTGACAGCCATGCAGCCAGCCGTGCGGATCGGCCAGCAGATGGGGGTCACTGAGCTGAAGGAGGCGCACAGCTGGCAACGGGACCTACAGCGAAGGGACCTGCCGCAAAGGGACCATCCGGCGAAAGGCCCATCCGGCAGGGGGACCTTTTCGACGTCGCACCTTTTCGACGTCGCAACAGTGGGGCCCGGGCCCGCTGACAGCAGCCTAAGTTGCCCACAACCGCCGCCATGCCATGGCTTCGATCCCCCCCGGCACCCGCGTGCGCTGCGCACTTTGTCAGGTGGAGATCCAGGGGATGGTCGGTGGCAATGACCAGGTGCTCTTCAGCCAGGGCGCTCCCGGCACGCGCGCCAAGCTCTGGGCGAGGGTCTGCCAATACGTGAAGGAGCCGCAGCGCTGCATCAACCAGGACGAGGGCCTGCGCGGTGAAGCGGGAGTGGACGATTTCTACGGTGAAGCGCCCAGCCTCGGCCTGTTCGGCGGCGCCCCGAGCGCCAGCCTGGGCACGCCGGAGTGAGGCGACGCCTGGCCGCTGGGTTGGGCTGGAGCACCGACCTCTAGGATTCTTGAGTGCCCGGCGGGCATACCCAGGCGCACGAGCTTGCTCCAGCGTCCGGGGCAGTTCTCTGCAGGAGCCGGTCGGGCTCGCTCCACTGCTCCTGACCCGGCCCGGTGCCCCACCCTCTTCTTCCCGCACTGGAATCCCTCGCGCGCCGAGTGGCTGACACCACCGGATTTCGCGTGGTGGAGGCGCAGATCCAGACCCATCGCCATCCCTACATCGTTCTGGTGCAGATCCGCACCGGCGACGGCGCCGATGTGACCCTCGACGACTGCGCCGCCTTCAGCGGTGCCCTGGGTGAGGCGATGGAGGCCGAAGAGCTGCTGAGCGAGGCCTATGTTCTCGAAATCAGCAGTCCCGGCCTCAGCGACACGCTGGTTGAAGACCGTGACTTCCACAGCTTTCGGGGTTTCCCGATCGAGGTGCGGTTCCGGGATTCCAGCGGAGCTGAATGCACCCGTGCAGGGCTGTTGCTGGAGCGCGACGACGCCTTCCTGCACATCAACGTTCGTGGCCGCCGCCAGCGGATTCCCCGCCACGACGTGCTGACCGTCAGCCTCACCCGGCCGAGCGAGTGACTCCGCCTTTTGTCTGAGCGGCGCGCCGCTTCCCAACCCGATTTCCGTTCCAACCCCTCTTCCCACCCCATGGCGCTCGTTCTTCTCCCCGGTCTGCAGAACCTGATCGAGGACATCAGCGATGAGAAGAAGCTCCCCACCCAGGTGGTGGAAGCGGCCCTGCGCGAGGCGCTGCTGAAGGGCTACGAGCGTTACCGCCGCACCCTCTATCTCGGCATCAGCGAGGACCCGTTCGAGGAGGACTACTTCAGCAATTTCGACGTGGCCCTCGATCTTGAGGAGGAGGGCTACCGCGTGCTCGCCAGCAAGATCATCGTCGAGGAGGTGGAGAGCGAAGACCACCAGATCGCCCTCGCCGAGGTGCAGCAGGTGGCGGAAGACGCCCAGATCGGCGACACCGTGGTGCTCGATGTCACCCCCGAAAAGGACGATTTCGGCCGCATGGCCGCCTCCACCACCAAGCAGGTGCTGGCCCAGAAACTGCGCGACCAGCAACGCCGCATGATCCAGGAGGAGTTCGCTGATCTGGAGGATCCCGTACTCACCGCACGGGTGATCCGCTTCGAGCGCCAGTCGGTGATCATGGCGGTGAGCTCCGGGCTTGGCCGGCCGGAGGTGGAGGCGGAGCTGCCTCGCCGCGACCAGCTTCCCAACGACAACTACCGCGCCAATGCCACCTTCAAGGTGTTCCTCAAGGAGGTGAGTGAGGTGGCGCGCCGGGGGCCTCAGCTGTTCGTCTCCCGGGCAAACGCCGGCCTTGTGGTGTACCTCTTCGAAAACGAAGTGCCGGAAATCCAGGAAGGTTCCGTGCGCATCGTGGCGGTGGCACGGGAAGCCAACCCCCCGTCGCGGGCCGTGGGGCCACGCACCAAGGTGGCAGTGGACAGCGTGGAGCGCGAGGTGGACCCCGTGGGGGCCTGCATCGGTGCCCGCGGCTCCCGCATCCAGCAGGTGGTGAACGAGCTGCGGGGCGAGAAGATCGACGTGATCCGCTGGTCTCCCGATCCGGCCCAGTACATCGCGAATTCGCTCAGCCCGGCACGGGTGGAGATGGTGCGCCTGGTGGATCCGGAAGGGCATCACGCCCACGTGCTTGTGCCGCAGGACATGCTCAGCCTGGCGATCGGCCGGGAAGGCCAGAACGTGCGCCTCGCCGCACGCCTCACCGGCTGGAAGATCGACATCAAGAACGCGGCCGAATACGACCAGGTGAGCGAGGACGCCCGCGCCGCCGAGCTGATCGCCCTGCGCGAGGAGGACGAGCGCCAGCAGGCCGAGGCGGAAGCTCGCCTGGCGGTGGAGCAGGCCAACCGCGCTGAGGAGGATGCGCGCCTGCGGGAGCTCTATCCCCTGCCCGAAGACGAGCTCAACCTCCAGGAAGAAGACGAAGAGGCTGTCGATGAAGGGGAAGCCGAACCTGAGCAGGACGCTGAGCCGGAAGCCGACGGGGAAGCGGCAGCTGAGCTGGAGCCCGAAGCCGAACCCGATGCGGACGCTGAGTCGCTCAAGGGCTGAGGGTCAGCCGATGGCGGCCTCCCCCACCTTGCGGCGTTGTGTGAGCTGCCGCCTGCTGGCCGACAGGGACCAGTTCCTGCGGGTCATCCGCCTGGCGGGTGGCGGCATCGCCCTGGATCAGGGCATGGGCCGCTCGGCCTATCTGTGCCCCACCCAGGCCTGCTTTGACGAGGCGAAGCGACGAAAGCGGCTGCAACGCGCCCTGCGCTGCGCAGTGGAGGAATCCACCTATGCCGCGCTTGAACAGCGGCTGAACCGCTCTCCGGCAGCAGCCTCTGAGGCAAGATGATTGATGGCTGCACCGCGTGTGGGGCCCGGCGGCACCTGCGGCCCCGACCGATCGGAGACCTGAATGACCAGCAGCGGCAAAGTGAGAATCTATGAGTTGTCCAAGGACCTTGGCCTGGACAACAAGGACGTGCTCGACGCTGCCGAAAAGCTGTCCATTGCCGCCCGCAGCCACAGCAGCTCGATCAGCGATGACGAAGCTGCCCGCATCCGGAAGCTGATCCGCCCCAACGGCAGCGGCATCTCCCGACCCACGCCGCCCTCCATGACCGCCCCCAAGCCCACGACACCGCCGCTGGCGGAGCCTGGCAAAGCGATCCTGGCCGTCAAGAAAGCGGCTCCGGTCACGCCACCGGCCGCCGCGGCCGCCTCGCCTGTCGCCGCACCCGAAAAGCCCCCGGCCCGGCCGCCAGCGCCACCGGTCATCGTTGCCCAGCCGGCCCGCCCTGCGGTTTCCCCGCCTGCGCCGGTCAAACCGGTTCTCGTGCAACCTGCCGCGCAACCTGCGGTTCAGAAGCCCGCCTCCACCACTCCGCCACCAGCCAGGCCCACGGCGCCGCTGCCCACCCGTGCGCCGGCCGCCGGCTCATCATCGCCCTCCCGCCCACCTGCCGCGCCCCCCGCAGTTCCCGCACCTTCGGCTGCCGCCAAGCCGGCACCGTCAAGGCCGGTGGCGCCTCCCGCGCGCCCTGTCACGCCCGTGAGCAAGGCCCCGGCCATGCCGGCGCGCAAACCCGAAGCGCCGGCGGCCAGCACACCCACCAGCCCGCGTCCGGTTGCTGCACCAGCCACCAGCCCCCGGCCCAGCACCAGCCCGCGGCCCGTGCCCCGCGGCAATGCCCCGTCCAGTCGGCCGGCGCCGCCGCAGCGCCCCAGCGCGCCGACGCGCGCTGACGGTGGTGGCAAACCCCAGGTGGTCGGACGGGTGGCCCCCGGTCAGCCCCAACCACGACCTGCCGCACCCAGCCCGTCCGCCGGCACGAGCAACCGGCCGGCTCCGCCTTCGGGGCGGCCGGCTCTCAGCCAGCGCCCGGCCGGCGCCCCGCAGCGCACTCCAGCGCCGAGTCCCCGGCCGGTGCAGGCCCGCAGCCCCCTGGAGCTGGTGGGCAAGCCGATCCGCCGCGACGCCGCTGGTCCTGGTGCTCCCGGCAAACCGGGCCCGCCGATCCGGGCAGGCGGCATGCCTCAGGGCATGCGCAAGCCGGTGGCGCCCGGCGAGCTCATGCAGCTGCAGAAACCCGGCACCCGCCCCACCGCCCCGCCCCCGCGCCGGCCTGAACGCGGCGAGATCGCCAGTCCTGCCGATGCCGGCCCACGGCCCACAGCCACCCCACCAGCCGCGCCACGGCGCCCGGGCTTCCGCACACCTCAGCCGGCCGGGAAGGCCCGCCGGCCGGAGTGGGACGACAGCGCCAAGCTCGAAGCACTGCGCAGCAAGTCGCCGCAGAAGCTGCGCCAGAAGGTGCACATCATCGGCGAAAACGATGATGCGCTGACGGCGGAAACCGGCGGTTTCGCCGGCGAGCATGAGGCCCAGGTGCTTCAGGCCAGCCTGGCCCGCCCTGCCAAACCACGCACCCGCCAGAGCGCCCCGGCGGCCAAGCCGGTGGTGGCGATGCGCAAGCGCAAGAAGGAAACCACCCGCCAGCGCCAGCGGCGCCGGGCCATGGAACTGCGCGCCGCCCGCGAGGCCAAGGCCACACGGCCGGAAATGCTGATCGTGCCGGAGGGCAACCTCACGGTGCAGGAGCTCGCCGATCGCCTTGGCGTGGAGAGCTCCGAGATCATCAAGTCGCTCTTCTTCAAGGGCATCATCGCCACGGTCACCCAGACCCTCGATCTCTCCACGATCGAAACCGTGTCTGAGGAGTTCGGCGTTCCCGTGCTCGAAGACGACGTCCAGGAAGCCGCCAAGAAGACGGTGGACATGATCGAGGAGAGCGATCTCCAGCATCTGATCCGCCGTCCGCCCGTGGTCACCGTGATGGGCCACGTCGACCACGGCAAAACCAGTCTGCTCGACGCCATCCGCAAGACCCGCGTGGCCGCCGGCGAAGCCGGTGGGATCACCCAGCACATCGGGGCTTATCAAGTCACGATTCCCCACGCCGGCGAAGAGCGCCGCATCACCTTCCTCGATACCCCGGGCCACGAGGCGTTCACCGCCATGCGTGCCCGCGGCACCAAGGTCACCGACGTGGCCGTGCTGGTGGTGGCTGCCGATGACGGCGTGCGCCCCCAGACCCTCGAGGCGATCAGCCACGCCCGCGCCGCCGAGGTGCCGATCGTGGTGGCGATCAACAAGATCGACAAGGAAGGCGCCCAGCCCGACCGCGTCAAGCAGGAGCTCTCCGCTCAGCAACTGGTGGCCGAAGACTGGGGCGGCGACACGGTGATGGTGCCGGTGAGCGCCATCAAGCGGGAAAACATCGACAAGCTGCTGGAGATGATCCTGCTGGTGTCGGAGGTGGAAGACCTCCAGGCCAACCCAGACCGGATGGCCAAAGGCACCGTGATCGAAGCCCACCTCGACAAGGCCAAAGGCCCGGTGGCCACCCTGCTGATCCAGAACGGCACCCTCCGCGCCGGCGACGTGGTGGCCGCCGGCCCTGTGCTCGGCAAGGTGCGCGCCATGGTCGACGACACCGGTAAGCGGGTGAAGACGGCGGGTCCGTCCTCGGCCGTTGAAGCCCTCGGCTTCAGCGAAGTGCCCACCGCCGGTGACGAGTTCGAGGTCTACCCCGATGAGAAGACAGCCCGCTCGGTGGTGGGGGAACGGGCCACCGAAGCCCGCGCCACCCGCCTGGCCCAGCAGATGGCCTCCCGGCGGGTGTCGCTGGCCTCCATGTCGGGTCAGGCGAGCGAAGGCGACCTCAAGGAGCTCAACTTGATCCTCAAGGCCGATGTGCAGGGCAGCGTGGAGGCGATTCTCGGATCGCTCGAGCAGCTGCCTCAGGGCGAGGTCCAGGTGCGGGTGCTGCTCTCGGCACCGGGCGAGATCACCGAAACCGACGTCGACCTCGCTGCCGCTTCCGGAGCGGTGATCGTGGGCTTCAACACCTCGATGGCACCGGGCGCCAAGCGCGCCGCTGATGCCACCGGCGTCGACGTGCGCGACTACGACGTGATCTACAAGCTGCTCGAGGACATCCAGCTGGCCATGGAAGGCCTGCTGGAGCCGGAGATGGTGGAGGAAACGCTCGGCGAAGCGGAAGTGCGCGCGGTGTTCAGCATCGGCAAGAGCGCCGTCGCGGGTTGCTATGTCACCAACGGCAAGCTGCAACGCAACTGCAAGGTGCGCGTCCACCGCGGCAAGCAGATCGTGTTCGAGGGCGACCTCGACTCCCTGCGTCGCAACAAGGACGACGTCAAGGACGTGGCCACCGGCTTCGAGTGCGGCATCGGCTGTGATCGATTCGCCAACTGGCAGGACGGCGACCGGGTGGAGGCTTACAAGCTCGTCACCCAGCGCCGCACCCTCAGCACCAACTGACCATGAATCCCCGCAGCGAGCCTCTGCTGTGGATTCAACTGCTCGGCCTGGCAGCACTTCCCGCCGAATTGCTGCTGGCCTTCCTGCTCTTGGCCGGGGCTGACCCAGGCCCGCTGCCCGGCCTGGAGCGGGTGCTGTGCTGGTCGCTGGGAGCGTTGCTGCCAGCGGTGCTGTTCTGGCGCCAACCACCCGATGTCTGGTCGCTGCTGCTGGTGCAGATCCCCCTGCAGGGGCGGCGGGAGTTGCAGCGGCGCCTGAGTGCCTTGCAGGCACCCCTGGCGGTGAAGTTGGCGGGGGCGGCCGGCACGGCGTTGCTGCTGGTACTGGTCTGGCTGATGGACGATCGCGCCGGCCTGGCCATGGCCGTGTCACCACTGGCGGGCAGCTCCCGGCTGGTGACGCTGCTGCTCACGATCCCCCTGCTGGCTGTCTGCCTGTGGCAGTGGCAGCAGCTGTGCCAATCCGCCTGGCTGCTGAGCCGGTCGGAAGCGCTGCTAACAGGCGCGGCGCAAGGTGGTCTCACCCCGGAGGCCACCGCCAGGGAACGCCTCTGCCTCGGTCTGCCGCTGCTGCTGCCCGAGCCCCTGCTGCTGGCCGAGCTGCTGCCCGCTCAGCCCCTTGTGATTCCTGCTCCAGCCACCAGCACCAGGTCCTCGCCTACCACCACCACTCCTTCCATCACGGCCAGCGAGGTGGCTTCAGCGATCGCGCCAGAGCAGAACACCGAAGAGGAGCAAGGCTCCGCTCTGGATGATCAGGTCTCCTGAGGCCAGCTCTCCCCCCGCCGAGACCCGCATCGCCATGGTGGCCAGGCCGATCGCCGCTGATGCGGTGAAGGCGAACCACAGCCCTCGGCGCAGCCCGCGCCAGGGCGTGCGTGCTTCCTCCAGCAACCGGGCCCGCAGTTCGGGATCGAGCGGCCTGGGCGGGGTGGGGGGCATCGGCAGGCGCTGGGGGAGGGCTCGATGCTAGTTTCCATGGACTGCCGGTGTAGCTCAGTGGTAGAGCAACTGATTCGTAATCAGTAGGTCGTCGGTTCAAGTCCGATCACCGGCTTTCTCTTCTCGTTTCACTCGCCGCAATTTGGGCGGCACACCTCTCTAGCTCCGGGGAATGTTCAGGCTCCCGATTGCTCAGAGCAGCGATGCACCAGGGTGACGATCAACCAGCTTCATGGTTGGCGTTGTCGCCACTTCGAGGATCAGTCAACATCACGAATGGCGTCATCAAGGTCGCGAGGCCACGATCATTCAGGAACACGACTAGCGACGGCAAGACAGTTGTCTACGTCATTGGCGTCTAAGTCGTTGGCGTCTACGCGATCAATGTCTGGGCGATTGATATCGATCCGATCGATGTGTATGTGATTGATGTCGCCTCGATGCGCGTCTTCACGGTCTGCAGCGTGACACGCTCGGCCGCTTCACGATGGGCAGAGTGACGATCCGCAGGACCACACTCAGCAGTATCCATCAGCTTGGCTTTCCCGCCTCAATCTCCATTGGCATTTGGATTAGCTTTTGGATTTGCATTCGCATTTCCATTTCCATTGGCTTTGGCTTTGGCTTTGGCTTTGGCTTTTTTCCATCCAGGCACTCAGGCACCGGTGCACCCGTGCGCATAGGAACAGAGGCACAGAAGCACCGAGGCGGCAGCAGATGTCCTACGGGCACCATCACAACCAGCGAATGTGCGGCGCTCAGCCTCTGGAGCGCCTGAGCGGAGTTCCCCTGAAGCACGTGGGCACGGGGAATGAGCGGTACGTGTGCCATGGGGAGGGTAACGGCTTTGCATGGCGCGGTTCGGCGGCTGCCCGGAGTGCCACCGGCAACGTCAGCACTCAGCCGTTCTCTAGATGGTCCGGCAAGGGCAGGTCGTCAGGTTGGGATAGGTAGGTGAAGGCCGCCAGGGGGGAACAGCAAGGGAAGGCGGTCAGGTTGGGATAGGTAGGTGAAGGCCGCCAGGGGGGAACAGCAAGGGAAGGCCGCCAGGGCGGAATCGGTCGTGAGCAGCACCAGCTGCTCAATCGCCGTCTGGGCCACCAGCATCCGATCGAAGGGATCAAGGTGCATCTGCGGGAAAGCTGTAGCCCGAAGCCTATGGGCGTGGCGAATCGGCAGATTCTGAGCAAGGAAGAGGATGCGCTTCCTCGTTGCGCTGCGGGAAGGACAGATCCAGCACCACGCACCCCTCATCAGTGCGGAAAGGGCCGTGCACTTCCCCCGGCGGACGGCTGGCGTAATGGCCCGCCTCCAGCCAGATCCCGAAGGCGGCGTCGTGAAGGCGGCCACTGACGATGAAGATCTCTTCTGGAAAAGCGTGGGCCTTGGGGCCAAAAGGGGCGGTATCGGCTCCCGGCAGAAAGCGGGTGAGGCGGGTGATCTCGCCGCTGCTGGGGTCGTGGCTGAGGATCAGCTCCTGCACCTGGCCTTCCAGTCCTTCGATCCAGCGCCATTGGTGCTGCTCCGCCGGCAGCAAAGGATTCCAGTAGGGGATGGTGGATTTGCTCATGGCAGGGGCTGCAGGTGGGCGGCGATCAACGGAGCCACCACGGCGGCGTGGGTCATCGCCAGATCGTGGTCGCCCCCGGGGATCACGTGCAAGCAGCTGCCGGGGATCGCCTGCGCCAGCGCCTCGCCCACACCCACGGGACTGATCGGATCGGCATCGCCCCAGAGCAGCAGCACGGGCAGGCGCAGCTGGGGCAACTGGGCGGAGAGGTCGATCGCAGCCTCGCTGAACCAGGCCGGCAGGTCGGGGTGGCTGGCGCGGAAGCCTGGACGCCAATCAAGCGCGCCATGGCGGGCCATCGGCAGGCCGCCGGAGGTGGCAGCGAGCACCAGATGGGTCACATGGCGGGGCCGCTGCAAGGCCGCCTGAACTGCCAGCACGCCGCCCATGGATTGGGCGATCAGCGCACAGGGACCATCCAGCTGGGCCAGCACCAGGTCCAGAAGATCCGACCAGCTGTTGAAGGCGGGGTCGCGGGGCGTGCCGCCGAAGCCGGGCCAGCCCAGGTGGCGGTGCGGCAGACAAACGCGCAGCTGTTCGGCCACGGGGAGCCAGAAGCGGGTGTTGCCGGAGGCTCCAGGGAGAAACAACAGCCGCTCAGGCGCTGCTGCCGGGATCGGTTCCATGCGGCTGAACGCCGGCAGACCACGCCTGATCCTGCCGGACTTTCTCATGGGTGCCCACGCGCTGAGGGCGCGAATCCGCCGGCACAGCCGAGGTCAACGCCGAGGCCGGCGGGTCTGTTCTGGGCTGGAACTGTTCTGGACTGGAACTGCTCAGGCCTTGAGGGCCGCCGGGCCGGCAGGCTGCCGGCGGTGCTCCTCGCGGGCAAGGCGCAGGTCGTGGCGGTTGACGCTGTAGCCGAGCTTGCGCGCCACCAACAGGAATTCCTTCAGGGAGCGGCAGTGGCGCAGCGGTGATCGCAGCGCCGGATCCTGTTCCGCTTCGGCCACCAATCGCTCCAGTTCGCTCCAGCTCATGGTGCCCGCTGCATTTGCTTCAGCGTTGCCGCAAGCACCGGCGGCTGCAAGTGGCCGCGCAACATACCGACGTCGTCAAGCCAGCACCGGCCGCACGAACGGGGCTCAAGGGGACGCGGCGCAATCGTCGTGGCTCAAGGGGGAGCGGCGCAGTCGTCGTGGCTGACTTCCAGCTGCAGCGTGCTCTGCCGGATTCCCAACGCCAGCAAGCGCCGGCGGGCTTCCGTCAACAGAGCGCGGCCGTCGTCGGTGGGCGCATGGTCGTGGCGTACCAGATGGGCCGTGAGTGCCAGCCGGGAGGTGCTGACTCCCCAGACGTGCAGGTCGCGCACATCGACCACATCCGGCAGCTCCAGCAGTGCCGCGCGGATCGCCGCCAGGTCGGTGCCACGCGGCGCGGCATCAAGGCTCACGGCAATGGCCTCACGTAAGAGAGAAAGGGCGCTGATCATCACCACGATGCCGACACCGATGGCGGTCAGGGGATCCAGCCAGGTCCACTGGGTGAGACCGACCACCAGGGTGCTGACCAGCACGGCAACGGACACGGCCGCATCGGTGAGCAGATGCAGCACGGCCGCCCGCTGGTTGAGGTCGTGGTGATGGTGCTGGCCGAACAGGCGCGCCGACAGCAGGTTGATGACCACACCGGCCGCCGCCGCCCAGGCCACGGGCGCGGGATGCAGCACCACAGGCGCAGCCAGCCGCTCGATCGCTTCCACTACCACCACGCCACCGGCCACCAGGATCAACAGCCCGTTCGCCAGCGAGGCCATGTGGGTGGTGCGGCCATAGCCGAAGGTGAAGCGTCCCCGCGCCGGCCGCTGGCTCAGCCGCTCCGCCCCCCAACCGAGCGCCAGACCCACCACATCTCCGAGGTTGTGCAGGGCGTCACCGACCAGGGCCAGGGAACCGAAGCTCAGGCCGATCACCAACTGCAGGCTGGTCAGCAGGGTGTTGAGCAGCACGCTCCACTTGAAGGCGCCGGCAGGGCTGCCGCTGTGCTGGTGGACGTGGGAACGGCCGTGAGGTTGGTGGTCGTGGTCGTGGGAATGCTTGGGGTCGGGGTCGTAGTTGCCGCCGTGGTCGTAGGAGTGTGCTGGGTTGTGGTCGCGGGACATGCCGTGGGAAGGCTCTTGGCCGCTCGGAGCGCCGGCGGGAGAGGAACGATTCGCGTTCACCGGTGGCCCTGCGGTCGAAGATCAAGCTAAGTGGCGTTCAAGTGCTCATCCCCGGCGGAGGCTTGCTGGAGGGGGCATCTGATGAGGTTCTGCGCAGGCATGCCCGGTATGGATGCTCAGGTGCGTACAGGGGGGGATGGCTTCTGACGCGTGAAGGAAATGATGGTGGTGGATTGACTGTGCGGATGACGCTGAAGGATGTTTGCTTCAGGTGAACCGGCGGACACCTGTTCCGTCAGGCCTGCGGACTTGAAACCGTGAGGCCTGCCGATCGTTGCTTCGTGAGGCCTGCTGATACTGGAACCATGATCCCTTCGGATGCTTGATGCTGGGGATGCCTGCGGACGCCTGATCCTGATGCTTCTCGGGAGGTTGCTGACAATGCCTGCAGAGGTTGAGCGATTATGGGGAACTCTTCAGCTGGATGCCGTTCTGCACCCCGGCATGACGGCCGCTGGGCCGCTGGCTGAGATGCGGCTGGAATGGCCTCTCTGTTGAGCTGCGCGGGGCTGTGATGGCAGGCACTGAAAGTGGTTCAGCAGCGTCCTCGTGCGGATTTCTGCCGATTCCTGCTGACTGCTCCGAACGCTTCCCAAAGAGGCTTTCTTGTGGCAAATCTTTCTGACGGCTGCTGGCTGCTGATGGCGGCTACTGCAAACAACCACTGCAAACAACCACTGCTGATAACTGCTGCTGATAACTTCTGCTGACAGCGCCGTGACGCTTTCGGCAAGTCAAGGCGACGTCAATCTGCTGCACGTTACATCTGCTGCACATTGCGCCGGAACGCATGACTCTGCAGCATCTGAAGAGCTCGCTTGTCAGCTAGCTTGTCGTTCCGATTCGAATGCTCGAAGAGGCGATCTTCAGCTTCTTCTTTGTGAAAGAGTGGGGGCATCGGGAGCCAGGCATGGGGGAGCAGCAGACCGTCGCAGGCATGGGAACCATTCTTTGCGCGGATGGCGTGGCATTCCGCGTATGGGCACCCAATGCCAGGGGGGTGGCCGTGATCGGCACCTTCAACGACTGGGACAGTCGCGTGAACCCGATGCAAGCAGAGAAGGGGGGCTATTGGTACGCCAAAGTGGCGAACGCAGAGATTGCTGACCAATACAAATATGCCATTGATACCGGCAAGGGCACCATTTTTCGCATCGATCCCTATGCCCATGAGGTGACCAACTCTGCGGGCAATGGGGTGATTCATGATCCCAACTTCCAATGGGGGGACGACGGCTTCTCGATTCGGGGCTGGAACGAGCTCGTCATCTACGAGCTGCATGTCGGCACCTTCAACGACGAATCCAGCGGCCCAGGCAAGTTCATCTCGATCACAGCTCGGCTGGAGCACCTGAAGCGGCTTGGCATCAATGCCATTCAGATCATGCCAGTGAGCCAGTTCGCAGGGATGCGTTCCTGGGGGTACAACCCATCCAACATCTTTGCGGTGGATTCGGATTACGGTGGATCCCTGGGCTTCAAGCAATTCATCAAGGAATCCCATGCGGCTGGTATCGCAGTGATCCTTGATGTTGTTTACAACCATTTCGGCCCCAGCGATCTGGATCTCTGGCGGTTTGATGGCTGGTGCGAAAACGATCAAGGAGGCATCTACTTCTACAACGACCACCGCGCCCTCACCCCCTGGGGAGCAACCCGGCCCGATTACGGCCGCGGGGAAGTGCGCCAATACATCCTTGACAACGTGCGCATGTGGATCACGGAGTACCACCTCGATGGCCTACGTCTCGACAGCACACTGTTCATCAGAAGCATCGATGATGCGGGCACTGAAGATCTTCCGGATGGTTGGAGCCTGCTGCAGGCCATCAATGAAACCACCGCCCAGCTTCAGCCCGGCTTCCTCACCATCGGCGAAGACCTGGAAAGCAATGCCTGGATCACCAAGGATGTGGGCGCTGGAGGCGCCGGCTTTGGTTCGCAATGGGACCCGCAGTTTGTGCGTGCGATTCGCCAGGCGATGATCACAACGCAGGATGAAAGCCGGTCCTTGCACAGCCTCAGGGAAGCCATCCTTTATCGCTACAACGACGACGCCTTTGAGCGCGTGATCTACAGCGAATCGCACGATGATGTAGCCAACGGCCAGTCACGCGTTCCGCAGGATATCAACCCCGATGATCCCACGGGTTGGTTTGCCCAGAAGCGCTCCACCATCGCAGCCGCTCTGGTGCTGACGTCACCGGGGATTCCCATGCTTTTTCAGGGGCAGGAGTTTCTGGAGGGCGGCTGGTTTCGTGATTCGGTGCCCGTCGACTGGGACCAGCGGGATGAGTTTCGGGGCATCGTGCGGATGTACCGGGATCTGATCCGCCTTCGTCTCAATCGTGAGGGTGTGTCACGCGGGCTATGTGGACAGTTCACCCAGGTGTTCCACCTGAATGAGGAGCGCAACGTGATCGCGTTTCACCGTTGGGATCAAGGTGGTTCGGGAGATGATGTGGTGGTGATCGTCAACCTCCTCAACGGCTTCCAGGACAACTACACGGTGGGCTTCCCTGGAGCAGGCACCTGGAAGCTGCGCTTCAACAGCAATTGGCAGGGCTACAGCGATCTGTTCGATGATCACGTCTGCGGAGACGTGGAAGCAGTGGCTCAGAGCAGAGACGGTCTTCCCTGGTCTGCCGCCGTGGCGCTGGCGCCCTACAGCGTGCTGATCTATTCCCAGGCCACCGAGCGGACAGGCCCGCCTGAGGTACCCCAATGACGGCCAGACCTTGCCACTGAACCCTCTGTTGGAGGCGGCGGATCCGCCGGTGTTCCGCGTCGTTCGCCCCACCGGCCGCTCGGCGGTGCTGCTCACGGCCGACCACGCCGGCCGGGCCATTCCGCGCCGCCTGAACCGCCTCAACCTCAGCGACGCGGTGCTGGACACGCACGTGGCCTGGGATCTGGGAGTGGCACAGCTGGGGCTGGGCCTGTCGGCGCGGCTGGACGCCTTTCTGATCCTGCACAACTATTCGCGGCTGGTGATCGACGCCAACCGCCCTCCGCAGGCGCCCGATTCGATCGTGTGCCTCAGCGAGCACACCCCCATCCCCGCCAACGTCGACCTCCCCGCAGACGAGCGGCAGCAGCGGCTCGAGGAGCTGTTCCATCCCTACCACCGGCGCATCGGCGCCGAACTGGAGGCCCGCCAGCAACGGGCCCAGCCCAGCGTGCTGGTGGCGCTGCACAGCTTCACACCGGTGCACGCCGGCGACGTGCGTCCGTGGCATGTGGGCGTTCTGCATGGCCGCGATGGCCGCCTGGCCGGACGGGTGCGCGAGCGGCTGGAGCGTGAGCAGGGGCTGTGCGTGGGCAATAACGAGCCCTACGCGCTGTGCGACGCCAGCGATTACACGGTGGTGGTGCACGGCGAGCAGCGCCGGATTCCGCATGTGGAGCTGGAAATCCGCCAGGACCTGCTGGCCAGCGAGGGCGGGCAGAGCGAGTGGGTGGAGCGGCTCGCCGCGGTCCTGTTGGATGCGCTGACAGAGGAATTCCCGCCGATCCCTTGAGCGCAGACGTTCTTAGGTTGGGACATGGAAAGACCCGAACGCTCCACCCCAACACCAGCTGCTCCAACACCAGCCGCTCCTACGTCAGCGGATCCGGCGTCATTGCATCCCACGCCCGCGGCCACCACGTCAGCGGGCCGCGCATCAACGGACCCCAACCCCATGCCAGTGGACCCGGCACCCGTGGACCAGGTCCCTGGGCAGCCGGCCTTCGCTGCAGACACAGCGGCCCCGCTGACGCCGCAGGCGCCGCCATTGCCGCCGGATCTGGGTACACAACCGCCCCCGACGTCGACGCCACCGACACAGCCGCTGCAGATTCGCGTGGGGTTCGACCTGCTCCTGCGCTGCCAGCGGCCCACGCCGATGATCGTGATCCTGGGGGTGCATGACTCCCGCGCCGGCGATCTGCTGGAAGCGGACCCGCTGCAGTTGACGCCCCAGGTGCCCTATCAGTCGTATGTGGACACCTACGGGAACCACTGCAACCGGCTGCTGGCCCCCGCCGGGCCGATGCGCCTGCGGGGGCACGGCCTGGTGGCCGACAGCGGCCTGCCGGATCCGGTGTTGCCCTGGCTGGAGCAGCAGCCGGTGGAGCTCCTGCCCGATCACGCCTTGCTGTTCCTGCTGGCCAGCCGCTTCTGCGAGAGCGACCTGCTCACGGACTTCGCCTGGTCCCAGTTCGGCCAGGCGGCCGAGGGCTGGGGGCGGGTGCAGGCGATCTGCGATTTCGTTTACCAACACGTGCGCTTCGACTACAACCGCTCGAGCCCGACCAAATCGGCCGTGCAGACCTTCGAAACCCGCGTGGGGGTCTGTCGTGATTTCGCCCATCTGGCCATTGCCCTCTGCCGCTCCATGAACATCCCGGCGCGATACTGCACCGGTTATCTGAGCGACATCGAGGTGCCCCCGCCCCATTCCGCCATGGATTTCTCAGCCTGGTTCGAGGCCTATCTCGGCCAGGGCTGGCATGTCTTCGACCCGCGCAACAACACGCCGCGGATCGGGCGGATCCTGATCGCCCGGGGCCGGGATGCGGCCGATGTGGCCCTCACCACCAGCTTCGGGCCTTCGGTGCTGGAGTCGTTTGAAGTGTGGGCGGCATGACCTACTGCGTGGCGGTGCTGTTGGAGAGCGGCATGGTGTTCGCCTCCGATTCACGCACCAATGCAGGCCTGGATGACTTCGCCAGCTTCTGCAAGATGACCGTGTTCGAGCGGCGCGGCGACCGCGTGCTGGTGCTGCTCAGCTCCGGCAGTCTGGCCGGCACCCAGGCGGTGATCAGCCTGCTGCGTCAGCGCGCCGACGCCGACGACGGCACGCCCAACGTGTGGACGGCCCGCACGATGTTCGACGTGATGGGTCTCGTTTCCGATGCGGTGCGGGCAATCGAAGAGCGCGACGGCCCGTATCTCAAAGGGTCGGCCGGCGGCTTCAATGCCTCCTTCCTGGTGGGCGGGCAGATCAAGGGGGAAGCCCCACGCCTGTTCCGCATGTACGCCGAAGGCAACTTCATCGAGGCCAGCGAAGGGACCCCCTTCCTGCAGACCGGCGAGGCGAAGTACGGCAAACCGATCATCGATCGGGTGATCGACCCCGACACCACCTTGGCGGAAGCGGCCAAATGCGTGCTGGTGTCGTTCGACTCCACCATGCGCAGCAACCTGTCGGTGGGGATGCCGATCGACCTGCTGCTCTACAAGCGGGACAGCCTGGCGATCCAGCAGCGCCGCCGCTTCGCGGAAGGGGACACCTACTTCAAGCAGCTGAGCGGCGAGTGGAGTGCGGGCGTGCGCAAGGTGTTCCGGGAGCTGCCGGAACTCTCCTGGTGATCAGACCGGGCCCACCTCAGCGCGTCTGAATCAGGGAACCGCCTCCGGATCAGCATCCGCTCCTCCCGGAGGGAAACCATCCCTGGCGGGCCATTCACGCCGCACTGTTCTCGCTGCGGGGCGGCCTACCTAGCTTGGAGAGATACCGCCGGAGCCGACCGTTGGACCTGGTGGCGATCTCCCTTGTGGTGCGCTGGTTGCTGGGCTGGGCCCTCTGCCTGCGGCTCACCCGGCTCCCCGAGCGCCGGCTGCAGGGCGAGCAGACGATTTCCGTGCTGATCCCCGCCCGCGACGAAGAGAGGACCCTGCCCAACCTGCTGCCCGCTCTGCAGGCCCAGAGCCTCAAGGGAATGGAGGTGATCGTGATCGACGATCACTCCAGCGATCGCACGGCAGCCATCGCCCGGTCCGCCGGTGTGAAGGTGATTCAACCGCCGCCGCTAGCCGAGGGCTGGTGCGGAAAGACCTGGGCCCTGCACCATGGCGTGCGCGCCAGCACGGGCGAAATCCTGGTGTTCCTCGACGCCGACACCGAGCCGCGGCCCGAGTTCCTGGAACGGCTCCTGGCCACCCGTCAGGCTCTGGGCGGGCTGGTGTCGGTGCAACCGTTCCACCGCACCGAAAAGCCCTACGAACAGCTGTCGATGCTGTTCAACCTGGTGGGGTTGATGGCGGTGCCGATGGGGCCCGGTTGCGGGGTGGCGTTCGGTCCGTCGATGGCCACCAGCCGGGCCGACTACGACCGGGTCGGCGGCCATGCGGCGGTGGCGGGCAAGGTGGTCGAAGACTGGTTCATGGGCCATCTCTACGAAAAGGCCGGGCTGCCGGTGAGCGCTTACGTCGGCGATGGGCTGATCGAATACCGCATGTACCCCGGCGGCCTCCACGACATGGTGGTGGGCTTCGCCAAGAACTTCGCCACCGCCGCCGGTGAGGTGCGCTGGCTGTGGATGCTGGCGGTGCTGCTGTGGCTGTCCGGCCTGTTCTGGGCAGCCTGGTGCCTGCCGGCGGCCTTGCTGGGCTGGCCGATGGTGGGAGATGCCTCCCTGGCGCCCAACCTGGTGCTCTACCTGGCGTTCGCCCTGCAGCTGCTGGTGATCACCCGGCGCGTGGGGGATTTCGGCTGGATCTGCCTGATCTTTCCGCTGCCGGTGCTGTTCTTCCTGGCGGTGTTCCTCCTGGCCATCCTGAATCTTGAGCGCGGCACGATCGAATGGAAAGGCAGGCGTTTTCCGACGCGCTAGCGGCCCTGGCCTGTGCGCTGGGCTGGTTGGTGTGGTCGCTGCTGATCGGCTGGCTCGCTCAGCGACTGCCGCTGGCGGCCCTTGAGCGGGACACCTGGCTGACCGCGCGGCGACCCTGGCCGGAAACGACCCAGGGCTACGAGCGCCGGCTGGGTATCCGGCGCTGGAAATCCCTGCTGCCCGATGCCGGCGATGCCTTGCCGGGCGGCGTGCGCAAGAACAGCCTGGTGCGGCGGGATGCCGGCACGCTGCAACGGCTGGTGGCGGAAACCAGGCGCGCCGAGCTGGTGCACCTGGCGCTCTGGCCCTTCTGGCTGCTCACGGCCCTGTGGTTGCCGCCACTTGGTGTGTGGATCAGCCTCAGCTTCGCCACCCTGTTCAACCTGCCCTGCCTGTGGCTGCAGCGCTACAACCGCCTGCGGCTGGAGCCCGTGCTGCGGGCCTTGCGGCAGCAGAACACCGCGGACGCGCTCAGGGGCAATGGAGCTGACGCCTGCAGCGGCAACGGCGGGGAAGCGTGAAACGGCAGCCGCGTGGGGGGAATGCACGGCCATGAGAAAGCCCGATGGCAAGGCCACCGGGCTCCGCTCCTCTGGGGTATGCCGATCAGGCCAGGGTCGAGGACAGGCGTGATCTCAGCACGGATGAATCAGATGCACAAAAGGCGAATCGATTGATTCGCAAAATGATGAAGTTGTGGGACGGAGTTGCTGCCGCTGGCACCTGGGGCCATGGTGATCAACGGAATGGCTTCATCCATACCCATGGGCACCTGAAACGATGCATAGGGTGGTTGCAAAGAGCAACCTAAAAGCCACGATGTCCTGCGAGACTGTTGGAGCAGGGTCCGAAACGTCAGCGCACTCCTGATCGATGTTCAGGGGGAGTATCTGCCAAATGGTGCCTCCGAATCCCAACGAATGAATCATGGAACAGTGGGGCGAAACCGTCCATCGCTCTGTACATCTGTTCACGCTTGCGCCTGTCACTGCCGGATCCATACCTCCGCCAAGGCGGCATCCGTGGAAGCGAAGAAGCGGGTTTCGGCGGTGATGAACCGGGAGGTGGCCTTTTCGGCCAGCTTCTGCCACACCTTGTTGCCCACCAGGGCCACCCGCCGGATCGCCCGGTGGTGGTGGCGGATCAGCCCCAGGTGGCGGCTCAGCCCTGCCAGCCCAGCCCAGCCGTCAAAGGCGCTCAACTCAAGCAGCAGCCGCACGCCATCGAGGCCGGCAAACGCCGCCGCGATCTCTTCCTCTGCGCGGGCGTAGGCACCGGCATCCAGCGAGCCGATCAACCGCACCGTCACCACATCGGCGTCACGGGACACCTGAATGATGCCGAGGGCCTCGCTCAGCCAGCGGCGCGCCTCCTCAGGCTCGGCATTGCCGAACACCCGCACGGGGTAGGGCAGGGCCACGGCGATGGCCTGCAGGCCATGCCGCATCCAGGCCACATCGGTGACCACAGCCAGCCGCTCGAAGCCATCCCAGTGCCGTACTCCCTCTTTGGTGTCTTCCCAAGCGGCCCCCAGGCTGAAGCCTTGAAAATCGTCTCCGAGGCAGGCCAGCGCCTTGACGCGGTCGTGCTCCTCCAGTGCCTGATCCAAGGCCGGAGTGAGCACCAGATTATAATCATCAGCCGTGATCTTTCCTCTGAACTGAAAACCAAGCGTGCCTTCCGGCAGATCATCGATGGTTTCAATCATGGGGCTGACAGCCAGGAAGATTCATTGCAACCGTAGCCATCGCTCATCCAACGGCCCACGTGTCGTGCGGCAACATGCGCCTGCAGCGGAATCGCTGCAAGATGCAACAGCGGCCTGATGGCGGCGCGCAGTGATGGCGGTGCGCAGTGACTACTGTACGCAGTGACTGCGGTGCGTAATGGTGACATTCCTAGGGATAGCGATGCGCTGATGTGGAAGGCGTTGATGTGGGAGGCGTAGTGATGGCGCCGCTCAGTGATGGAGCGCGGTTGGCACAACAGTGCCGTTGCCAATCAGAGCAAGTTGCAGAAACGGACGTGCGGATCCTCTGTTGCTTCAGAGCCTGGAGATCGAGCTCAGCTTGTGCCCCCTTGCACCAGCAGCAGAAACGGGTTGCCCTCTGGATCGGCCATCCAGGTTTCCGCTCCGAACGGCTCCAGCCGCGCCGGCTCCAGTTCAGCGGCCCCCCGGGCCAGCAGCTGCAGTCGCCAGTCGTGCAGCACCTGCAGGGCTGGCTCTGCTCCGGCCGCCCGTGTCGCGCAGATCCCCAGCCGGCCGTGCTGTCGCGGCCTGGGCCGCCGTGACGACGGGGCGTAGATCTCCAGCCGGCCGCCGGAGGGCAGCGGCAGGCGCCAGTGCCGCGCGCTCAGCCCCGGCTGCGCCGTGCTGCCGAGCAACAGCCCATAGAAGCCGGCGAGCTGCTGTGGATCGTCAGCCGCCAGCACGAGCGAACTCTCGATCGGGCCCGCTTGGGAACAAGAAGTCACCGGGTTGTGAGCAACACACCGCCGCCAGGATGGCGTGGCCGCTCGCGGGAGGAAGGCGCGGCTGCCAGGCTGCCCCAAGCCACTCCCAGCACGCGGACATCGCCATGGTTCAGCAGGTGTTGAGCGCAGCCCAGCGGGTGAAGCTCGATGGCTCCGACGACGCCCTGTTCTATGCGGAACCCCGTTTCGTTCAGCATCTGGATGCCAGCTTCCGCAGCAGGCTCACGGCCCTCTACCGCGAGCGGATTCCCCCCTGCGCAGTGGTTCTGGATCTGATGAGCAGCTGGGTGAGCCACCTGCCCGAAGGCGTCACCTACGACGAGGTGATCGGCCATGGCCTCAATGCCCGGGAGCTGGAAGCCAATCCCCGGCTGGATCGTCACTGGGTGCAGAACCTCAACCGGGACCAGGTGCTGCCCCTGGCCGATGCCAGCGTGGATGCGGTGCTGATCGTGGCCGGTTGGCAATATCTGCAGCAGCCGGAAGCGATCGCCGCTGAGCTGCTGCGGGTGGTGCGTCCGGCCGGGCAGGTGATCGTGGCCTTCTCGAACCGGATGTTCTTCCAGAAGGCCCCCCAGGTGTGGACCGACGGCAGCGACCGGGACCACCTGGAGTTCGTGGCCCGGGTGCTGGTCGCCCAGGGCTGGACGGTGGAAGCGGTGATCGCCGAAGACACCCCCGCCCAGGGGCCGCTGGGCTGGCTGGGCGGCAAGGGAGATCCCTTTTTTGCTGTGATCGGCCGCAAGGCCAGCCCCTGACCCCACGCTGCCGGCGCCCGGCTGTGTCGGGCTCGTCAGGATGGAACCCGCGGCACGCCACCATGCAGCGCTGGGCCATCGTCAGTTCCTGCCGGAGCTACCGGTATGCGCTCGGGCGCCGCTGGTCGGCTGCGCCGGCGGTGCTGATCATCGGCCTCAATCCCAGCAGCGCCGACGGCCACTCCGACGATCCCACGGTACGGCGTTGCGTGGCCTTTGCCCGCAGCTGGGGCTACGGCGCGCTCTGGCTGGGCAACCTGTTCGCTTACCGCGCCACGGATCCAAGGCGGATGCTGGCGGCCTGCGATCCGGTGGGCCCCGCCAACGACCGCTGGCTCCAGCGTCTTTCCGGTGCCGCAGACCTGGTGGTGGCGGCCTGGGGAGTGAAGGGAGGCTTCGCCGGCCGCGACCAGGCCGTGCGCAGCCTGCTGCCGGCATTGCACTGCCTCCGGCTCAGCCGCCAGGCCTGCCCGATGCACCCGCTGTATCTGCCGAAAACCCTGCAGCCGCAGCCATGGGGCTGAGCCGCCCTGAGCGGCTGTCTCCGGCTTGGCGTGGTGCGGACGGGTGCGGATCGGAGCCAACTGGCGTGGAGCCCACCGCAGGATCAACCCGCTGGCACGGGCGGCGCAGCGGCGGCGCTCCTGGCGATGTCGTTCTTGGCCGTGCCGATCTTGACGGTGTCGATCTTTGCTGTGTCGATCTTGACCGTGTCGTTCTTGACGGTGTCGGCGATGAGCTGTTCCTTGGCCTCGGGCGGGTTGGGAGCCGTCTGCGGGCCGATCACATCGATCGAGGCGCGCTGCACCAGCAGGCGGTAGCGGATCGGCTGCCTGGTGTTGATGAAGTCCTGAACGGCGGCCACCTGGCGGGGCGTGGGCAGGTTGGGGTTGGTGACACTCACGGATGCGCTGATCAGCGGCGGGTTCTGAGCCCAGTCGATGCTGACCCCCAGCAGCTGGGCATTGCTGCCGAGCACGAGCGTGTGGGTGCGCAGGCTGTCAGCGATCGCCTGCTCCACCTGCTGCAGAGCCGAGCGCTGCTTGGCGATGCCCACCAGGTTCAGGAAGCTGCCCGACAGCGGCACCAGCAGAAGGGCGGTGAGCAGCAGGCTCACGGCGCCCAGGCGGCTGCGCCAGAGCTGCAGGCGAAACAGGGGCTCCGCCGCCGCCAGGGTGAGCAGCCCGCCACTGAGGATGCCGAGCAGATTGGCCAGAAACAGCAGGCCAGCCCCACGCGCCGGCCCCCACTGCTGGGCGGAGAGCAGCAGGCCGCAGACGCACACGGGCGGCACCAGGGCCACGGCGATGGCGGTGCCCGCCAATGACGACACCGCCTTGCTGCGCACCTTGGCGTAGGTGGAGATGGCGCCGGCCACCAGGGCGATGCCCAGATCCAGCAGGTTCGGTGTGGTGCGCGACTGAACCTCGGCACCGAACACCGGCAACCCCACCGACAGCCCCAGCAGGTAGGAGAGGCCGATCGTGACCACCACACCGCTGGCCAGGGTGAGCAGGGCACCCGCCACCAACGGCAGCCGGCCCTGCAGGATGCCGAACGCCACCGCCCGCAGCGGCAGGATCCAGGGAGCCACCAGCATGGCGCCGATCACCACGGCAGGGCTGTCGGCGAGCAGGCCCAGAGAGGCGATCAGGCCAGCACCGATCGTGAGCACGATATAAACTTCATCCAGCTTCGATTCCTTCTCGAATTCTTCCGTAAGTGCTGCGATGTCAGCCGGGGGATGGGAGAGAAGGGACAATCCTTTCCACATGTGAGCCGGTTCCATGGTGCACCCGAGATAGCTTATCGGCACCATGATCACGGCAGCTGATGGCGCCGGCCCGATCACGCTCTTCTGGCGATACCCGCACAATGCGCACATCCGCTCCTTGCAGAGCGGCTATGGATGCAATCGTCAGACAAGCATTGACTGGACCGATCTGCATGCAGCCGTTGCCGATTTGACTGCCGACAGATACACATCGGCCATGGAGAAACTCCAGGGATGGCGTCAGGCTGCTGCCCACCGGGCATGGAACAACTGACCATCAGACAGCAATCAACTGCACATCGGGCGTTGATCGATTGCCAGTTTTCAATTGTCAATTGCGCAATGAACAGCGGCGCTCTGGCCATTCCTCAACGGCGTGTCAGCAAGTCCTCTACGGCGAGACAGCAAGCCCTCCACCGCACAGCTGACCAGTAGGTGCGGGTTGTCGCCGGACAACTGTGAGCTGTCCACTCACAGGGACTGGGCGAGGCGGCCACCTGCGGCGGAAGCACTTGCCAGCTCAGCCGGAACCAGATGACGTGGGGTGGCTGCGAACTCCGGGCGCCTGGGTCGCCACGCCTCGCCTGGGTCGACACGCCGCAGCAGGCGCGGCAGCGGCTGTGTTGTGGTGAAAGCAGCGGGGGCGGCAGGGGGTGTCGGCACGGGGGCAAGGCGGGCATGAGAAAATCAGACCACCCCCTGCGGGGCACCTGGAGAGGTGGTCGAGTGGTTGATGGCTCTGGTCTTGAAAACCAGCGAGGTGCAAGCCTCCGTGGGTTCGAATCCCACCCTCTCCGTTTCCAGCGGCACCTGGCCAGGCCTCAGCCTCCGCCTCGTGCCCAAAAAGCTGTCGCTGCTGATCACGCGCCGGCGCCCCTCGGCGCCGATCGCGCGGGGTCGCCTGGCGCTGATCCCGGAGTTTTCGGCAGCGCAGCCGATCGGTGAGCGGCTGCAATGGATCAGGCGCAGCCGGCCGCTGAGCTGTCGGCGCTGACTGGCTACCGCCGCTGACCGGCTGCAGCTGAACGCACAGAACCGATGTGAAGCGAGGTCAGTCGTCGAGCAGTCTGGCCATGACCTCCAGCCAGCCGCTGCTGTGGGTTGCCCGCCTCAGCGCCGCCGGCCCGTGGCCATCACCCCCACCCCCGCCACGCTGAGCAGCCCGCCGGCGGCCAAAAAGGCGAGCGTCTGCAGGAGCAGCAACAGCACGCCAAGAGCCGAGAAGAAACGGATCTGGATGCGCGCCTTGATCAACAGGGTGAGCAACAGCAGCACCGTGGCCTTGAGGCTCAACACAGCAGCACCCCTGAGCGGGCAGAAGGGGTTGGGAAGCATTGCCGAACGCACGGGTTCTTCCAACTCTGGACGAACCCAGCCCACGAACGCGAGCAGAGATCTGCCAGGCGGGGGATTCTGGGGTACGCAGCGGCGCGGCGCGCGCTGGGCCATCAGGTGCCTCCGCCAGGGGGCAGGCCTCAGGCGCGGCATCGGCTCACACCCATTGCGCCGCAGCTGTTTGGGAGAAAAAAGGGATAGCCAGAAAGACTGTTACAATAGTCACAATCCCTGCAGCGAAGGATTCCCATGGCCATCACGCTTGAAGACGCTCGCGGCATTTTTCCAACAACGCTTTCAGCGGATGTCGTGCCAGCCACGATTGCGCGATTCAATCAGCTGAGCGCTGAAGATCAGCTCGCTCTGATCTGGTACGCCTATCTGGAAATGGGAAAAACAATCACCATTGCAGCTCCCGGCGCCGCTCGGATGCAATTCGCCGAGCCCACCCTCAACCAGATTCGTCAACTCAGCTTCCAGGATCAGTCGCAGGTGATGTGCGATCTGGCCAACCGCGTGGATACTCCGATTTCTCGCACCTATTCGATCTGGTCGCCGAACATCAAGCTCGGCTTCTGGTATCGCCTCGGTGAATGGATGGAGCAGGGCACCGTCGCCCCGATTCCCCAGGGCTACCAACTGTCTGCCAATGCGGCCGCCATCCTCAATGCCATCAAGGGGCTGGAAGGCGGTCAGCAGATCACCGTGCTGCGCAACGCGGTGGTCGACATGGGCTTCGACCCGAACAAGATCGAAGACGCCGAGCGGATCGCCGAGCCGGTGGTGCCTCCCACCGAGCCCTCCCAGCGCAGCGAAGTGAGCATCAAAGGGGTGAGCAACACCACGGTGCTCTCCTACATGAACCTGCTCAATGCCAACGATTTCGATGCGTTGATTGAGCTGTTCCTTCCTGATGGCGCTCTTCAGCCTCCCTTCCAGCGGCCCATCGTGGGCAAGCCGGCAGTTCTGCGCTTCTTCAAGGAAGATTGCCAGAACCTCAAGCTTCTGCCCGAGCAAGGCGTCACCGAGCCCGCCGCCGATGGGTACACCCAGATCAAGGTCACTGGCCGCGTCCAGACCCCTTGGTTCGGTGCAGGCGTGGGCATGAACGTGGCCTGGCGCTTCCTGATCGATCCCCAGGGGAAAATTTTCTTCGTGGCGATCGATCTGCTGGCCTCCCCCAAAGAGCTGCTCAACTTCATCCGCTGAGCCCGCCGCAGAGCACTCCGCCTGGCACCACCGACCTGGTACCACGGAACAGCCTCCTGGGCCCAGCCCGGAGGCTGCATTCGTGCTTCAAGCCCAAACAGCCGCCGTCAGTGCTCCCAAGCCTGCGGATGCTGAAATTCCCCTGGCAGACGCAGAGCGGCTGAGGCTTTGCCGGTGGAGCCTTTGCAGACGCCCCAACGGATAGGCCAACGGCTCGTCACGCCTCATCGCAACGACGCGCTCGCCTCACAACAACCAGCGAGGATCTTCAAGTCCGCTTGCTTCGGCCGATTGTCATGGGAACCGATGCCTCGGTTTCGGTTCCACCGCCCATGGGCGCCGAGCAGCGATCGTGGGTGGGGCTGGTCTTGGCGGCACTGATCGTGGTGGCCTGGCTGGCCACCCTGCTGGTGCTGCTGCAGGTTGATCTCACCGTGCTGCTGGCCACGGACAAGCTCACGCCCGCCCAGAAGCTGGCCCATGGGCGCCTGCCGCATACTTGGATCGCGACGGCTGGGGTGGGCACTGAAATTCTGGTGCGCACCTTTCTGCAGACCGGGCTGTTCATCGTCGCCCACGACGCCATGCACGGCAGCCTTATACCGGCACGCCCACGCTTGAACCACCGCCTGGGCCAACTGGCGCTGACGCTCTACGCCTGCCTTCCCTACGACGATTGCCTCAGGAAGCACCGCCAGCACCACCAGGCTCCAGGCAGCCCGTGCGATCCCGATTTCCACGACGGTGTCCGTGCCCATCCCGTCAGTTGGTATCTGCACTTCATGCGGGGATACCTTTCAACGCCACAGATTTTCAGCCTGGCGGCTGCCTGGATCTGCACCGCAGCGCTGATGACACCAGCGATTCCATCAATTCCACTCAACATCGTTGTGTTCTGGGTGGTGCCATTAGTCCTCAGCTCTGTGCAGTTGTTTGTGTTCGGCACCTATCTTCCTCATCGCCACGGCCGGGCGGGTGATGGCGCCACGCACAGGGTGGAAAGCCTTCCGCTGCCTGCATTGATCTCCCTCTTGAGTTGTTATCACTTCGGCTTTCACTGGGAGCACCATCAACACCCAGAGGCCGCCTGGCACGAGCTGCCGGGCCTGCATCGCAGGCACTGGTCGCACAACGCCCAGCCGCGGCCACTGGCTAAGTAGTTTTACCTAGCCCCGTCGGGCAAAGTAGCTCCACCAACGGCCTCTCACTCCGATTTTTGATGTGTTAGGGTCTCAATAACACAAAGTCAATTCTGAAGAAAGGTGGAAGTGAGCCACTCCGACTGGACGCCCGAGGAAAAAGAAGCAGCCCAAAAAGCAGTGGAGTTGGCCTATCAACGCGAGGTGGCTGCGTTGATCGCCACCCTTCAGAATCGCGTGGAGCATGCGGCTAGCCCCAACGACGTATGGAGCCTGCATGATTTTCTCAGTGCCAAACGTCACGAGATGGACGGCAAGTTTGACCTGAGAGATTCCTCTCTTATCTTCATGTTTGCTACCCTCGTGAAAGACGGACTTCTCCATGTGGGTGAGCTTGAAGGTATTGAGCAAGATAAACTCGTGAAGATTTCTGCTTTGGCCAGTTTCTGAGCCCATTCAGCTTCTCGTGAGTGCTTCCGCGTACAGCTTCGCGCGGCCTTTTGGCCCATACGGTCACTGTGCCCCTGCGACTACAAAGCTCACACAGCTATGAAGCCTGGCCCTGTTCCGACAGCGACCAGTTGAATCAGGTATCTCCGTCAGCGCCCAGAACTCCAGCCACCACGTGCCATTCGTGCAGGATCCAGCGCACGCTGCCGGCCTGGATGAGCGGGTCACTGCGCACGATGGCCTCCGCTTCCTCCCAGCTGGCGGCCTGGAACAGCAACATGCCACCTGCCCCAGGTTGACCTTTGCACTCCTGCCAGTAGCCGGTGGTGGGGCAGTGGCCACGGGCCTTCAGTTCCCGGACCCAGGCAAGATGCGCCTGAAGGTGCTGGTCGAACTGAAGGCGGTCGACCTTTCCCTCTTCCAGCTTCACAAACCAGCGCATGTCAGCCCTGTGGTGATGATGAGGCGAACAGGTAGCCCTGAAAATGGGTGACGCCTTTCTGCCGCCAGTGGCTCAGCTGGCTTTGCGTTTCAATTCCTTCCATGATCACGCGGGTGGGATAGCCCACCTCGAAACTCAGCAGAAACTCCACCATGGCATTCACCCGCCGGTCGCAGGTGAGCCGGGCATATTGCAGGTCCACCTTGATGAAGTCGACCGGGTAGCGGAACAGATAGGAGAGCGCCGCATAGCCGCAGCCGAAGTCGTCGATCGCGATCCGCACGCCTAGGCGGCCAAGGCGGCGGAAGAAATCCAGCCACACAGACTCATCACCCAGCAATGCTGTTTCCGTGATTTCCACCACGATCGTCTGCCGCACCGAGGCGGGGGCGGCCTCGAGCATGTCAAGGATGCGGTTGCGGTGCAGCTCCGACTGGATGGTGAGCGCGGAAAGGTTGGTGGCGATCAGCGGCAAAGGCTGAGCCAGCACCTCAGGTGGGCCCACCAGCCCAACCTCGCCAAGCTGGCGAGACTCAACCGGCGCCAGGCGCTCTCCAGGCAGGGCCGCTTGCTTGATCGCTTCAGCGCTGATGGACAGGGCCTTGCGCAACATGGAGCGATCGATCAGATGAATGGCCGACGTTCGCTCCAGCGAACGAATCAAATCTTGGAGCGGTACGTCGGGGTGATTGTTCTTGGAGGGCGAGAAGAGCATCTCGCGATAGGCGATGTGCTGCTGATTGTTATCAAAAACGATCACCTCCTCTAACCTGTAATGGTGGTCAAAGAAATTCTCTGCCAACCGCACAACTTCAAAATCCTGGCTGATCTGAGAGCGCATCAACGCAGGCTTATCAGCAGCATCCGCATCCAGGAAAGATGGCGGACAATGATGCCTCGTCTGCCGATTCAAGGTGATGAGATCCACAATCTGCGGACCGATGCGATCAGGCTTCAGCCACGTCAGGCTGGCATTCACATCCACCCGGATCACCGCGTTGACGTTGTCGGTGGCCCGATCGATGATGGCCTGAGTCCGCGCCACCAGCTCCTCCCTCGTGGTTGAGAGGTTGCGGTTCAGCGCTTCCGGCAGCGGCACGACCGCCACCAAGGCGAGCTCTGGGCTCCGACACAGCGTCGCTGCCGGGAAAGCGATGCTGAACCCCTCCTCCAGCAACACCAGGATGCGGTTGAGTGCCTCCATACCGCTGGGCACGGAGCCATCGAAGGCGCGAATCAACGGGGAGAGCACCACCAGCAGGGGGAGGGGGTGCGCTTTCACCAATGCGGGCATCAGTGGAAGCGCCTCGGCGAGATCCGAGGTGGCCTGCAGGGTTGCCGGCAGCCCTTGGCGCCGCGAGACGCGGAACGCCCGCGGGACTGTGAGCAGCCCCCGCCGCTTGCGGCGGGGGCCCCTGTGCAGGGATCGCAGACGCAACAGACCCACCGCACCAAGCCCAAGGCAGAGGGTGAACCAGGGGACGAGCACATCTAGCCCATAACCCACCAGCAACTGCCGCCAGGGGACAGTCTGCCGGAGGCGCCACGGCGCGGAGGACGGCTCAAGATCGCTGATCGCAAACACCGGCGCAGAGGAGAAATTCAGCCCCTCCATGCCAGAGCCCAGCAGCGGCACCGTATCGACCGCCAGGGACAGGTCGTCGCGGATCTTGCTGAAAGTGCTGCGCAGGTTCGGGTCGTAATCGTTGACCATCACCTGGCTGAAATGGAAGAGCCAGCCCTTCGGGGGGTGCTGCGCGCCTGGTTCCATCACACCCGCGACAGCTCCGATCGCGAACATGTGGGTGTCCCGGCAGATCCAGCCATAGGCGGCGGCAGGCTCGAAGCGCCGGAAGGCGATCACTCTGCCAAGCTTCTGGACCACGCAGCGCTGCAACTCCTGGCGGGCTGCCGGGCTCATGGCCTCCCCCCCCGGTCCCGACAACGAATCGAACAGGATCCGGCCATCGGCATCGGCAATCAGGATGTTCTGGCCGTCCTGAAGAAGCGTGGAACCAGCCAGCTTTGCCTCCAGAGGGGCCGCTAGCTCACCGGCAACAACGGCATTGACCTGATCGTTGCGTCCCCATTCCCTGGTGATGAGCTTGTGCCATTGCACACGCATCTGCAGAAGATTGTTCTCCGCCTGCCAACTCCGCTGCGCCTGCTGTGATTTGCTATCGAGAAAAAGGATGGTGGACACCACCAACACACAGGCACCGGTGGCAACAAGCCCGAAGACGCCGGTGTTGACTATCCGCGACTCGTCTGCAGGAGAGCCTGCCCAGCTTTGACGAAGGCTGCCCAGCAAGGTGCGCGCTCGGCTCAGGCCTTGTGTGAGAGGAAGGGACAAGCGCACCGTAGAGCTATGCCGTTAATTTTGCCCCAGCGCCTTCCCAGGACAAGCCGGATGCCGTGGAAACCCTGAATGAGAGAAAGCTAAACCTGGCATTCAAGCCTATAGCCCTGGAGGAAAGAGGAAGTTCTGGCTGAGGTGCACCTCCTGGGCGACTGTTGACCATGCAGCAGCAGGGGGATCGGAGCTCCATCATCAAACCAGACAACACCAGCACGCCATGCACGAATGAGAATGATTCACCCCGTTCACCACGCATCAACCCCTCTTGATGAGGCGGCTGAGGCATGCCAACCCTGAACGGAGGGATAGAACGGAGAGGGTGGGATTCGAACCCACGGAAGGTTTCCCTTCAAACGATTTCGAGTCGTTCGCTTTCGACCACTCAGCCACCTCTCCAGGTGGTTCCCGGGAGCCGCTGTCCCTCCCCAGGCCAACAAGGGCGCCGGAAGAGGCAGGGATCCAGGGAATAGCAGAGGCGCCACTCCGGTGGGAGCGGCGTTCTCCATGAGCTCAGCTTACGAAGCGGTCAGCCGGGAGCCCCGGCGAGGAAACCACTGGAACCGCTGGCCCTCCACCCAGCCGGTGGAGACGGCCAGGCACCGCTCACCCAGCGTTTGTCTGCCCCCGCCGCCTCCAGGGCCCGCCATTCAGCCTGCTGCGGCGAAAAACCGAGCCACAGGCCGGCCAGATGGCGCGGCAGCGCTGGATTGCCGTCCGCCAGCTGCTGCTGCCAGGCCCACACCGACTGGCGGTCGGGCAGCAGCAACCAGGGGTGGCGACCCACCGTGAGCACATGGGCGGCGCTGCTGGCGGTGAGCGGCGCCAGGCGCAACCCGCGGCTCTCCAGCCGCTGCCCGGGTTGCAGCGAGGTGCTGCCATCCCCGGCATCCAGCACCAGGGCGCTCAGCCCCTGCCAGCAGTCCCGATCCGCTGTGGCCACCGGATCCAGCAGCTGGATCCAGTCGAAGCGCTGCACCCCCAGGCCCACCGCCAGCCGGGCGGCGCTGGCGCAGCTCAGCCCATCGGCGCGGCTGCTGAGCAGGGCGGCCCGGCCCTGATGGCGCGCAATCAGCAGATCGCCGCCCCACTGGTGCACCACCAGCAACTGATCCCCCGCCAGCGCCGCCAGATGCACGGCCATGGTGAGCGCCATGGCGCCCAGTCCCAGCGGACGGGCCCAACCCCGGAACCGCCGCCCCAGGTCTGGCACCAGCCAGGGCAGCAGCCCCAGCGTGAACAGGGCCACCAGCAGCGGCTGGGCGCGACCCACCTGCCACTGCGCCATCGGCAGGGCAGCGAAGGTCTGGGCCAGCCAGAGCAGCAGGGCCGTGAGCTGCCCGAGGGGCCAGGCGAACAGCGGCAGCAGCGGCGGCACAGTGACGGCCACCACGGCCGCCGCCATCGACCCGAGCGTGAGCGGGGTGAGCAGAGGGGCCACCGCCAGGTTGGCGGGCACGGCCCAGAGCGGCACGGTGCCGAAATGCAGCAGCTGCAGCGGCAGGGTCCAGAGCGATGCGGCCAGCGGCACCGCCACCCCCGCAGCGGCCCAGCCCGGCAGGCGATGCGCCAGCGTCTGCTCCAGATCCCGGGCCGTCAGCATCAGGCCGGCGCAGGCGGCCACCGACAGCTGGAAGCCGATGTCGAGCAGCCAGCCGGGCTGGGCCAGCAGCATCAGCAGCACCGAGGCCAGCAGCACCCCCAGCGGCCGGCTGCGCTGACCGCTCTCGAGCACGACAAAGGCCACGGCCCCCATCAGCACCGCCCGCACCACCGAGGGCTGGGGGCCGGCCAGCAGCAGGAACAGCAGCATGGCGCCGGCCGCCAGGAGGCAGCGGGGCAAGCGCGGCAGCCGCCGCCCCACGGCCATCACTGCCCCCAGCAGCACCGTGAGGTGGAAGCCCGAAGCCGCCAGCGCATGGGAAAGCCCTGCCACGCGGAACGACTCCCGCACCTCAGCCGGCAGGGGCACCACGGCGCTGCCCAGGACCAGGGCGGCCTGAACCCCGCCCCGTTCCGGGCCGTCCTGCTTCAACAGCGCGGCGGCCATGCGGCGGCGCAGGTCAGCGGCCGGGGTGGCCGGACGGGCGAGCACCCGCACCGCATCGGGGCTGGCCGCCACCGTGAGCCGGCTCCACACCCCCTGCCGGGCCAGGCGCTCAGCGCCACTGCCCAGCAGCGGGTGGGCCGGCGGGCTGGGGCGGCTGAGCACCCCACGGGCGCTCACCAGCCAGCCTTCCTGCAGGGGCGGGCAGGAGGGCAGGCGCAGCTCGGTGTTGCCGCCGGCGCTTGCCAGCGTGACGCTGCAGCCGCCCCCTTCTCCCCTGGCGCGGGGATCGGCCAGCAGGCGCCCGCTCAGTTCGGCCGGGCGTGTGAGCTCAGTCCCCAGCAGCCGCACCGGATCGGCCGGGCCTGGCTGGGGCAGGCGCAGCTGCACCCAGACCATCAGCAGCGGCAGCAGGGCCAGCACCAGCAGCCGGTTGTGCAGTGCGGCTCCCTGCCGCGCCAGCCACCACCAGGCCAGCGCGGCCACCGGGAGCGCGCCCAGCCAGCCGTGCGACCAGAAGCCGAGCGCGAGTGCCGCCAGGGCCACACTCACCACCACGAAGGGCATGCCGGCAACTCCTGATCGCCTGTGTACGCCCAGGGTTCCCCGCTTTCGCCTGTTTGCAGCGGGGCTTCAGAAGCTGGGCAGCCGCTGGATCAGGTCGCAGAGCTGTTCACTCGGCATCGTCTGGCCCAGCAGGGGCGCCACCAGGGCGGCCACTGGCCGCAGCCGGCACGGCCAGATCGCCCGTTCGGTGAGCCGGCCGGTCTGGAAGCTGCCGGCCAGCAGCACCACCACCAGCAACGTGCGTTTCAAGGCTCAGCGCGAGGTGGCGCCAGCCATCGGCGCCGGCAGGGGCGGCGCGGCCGATCCGGCCAGCAGGGGAAAGCCCAGAGCCTCCCGCTCCTCAAGCCAGGCCTGGGCCACCTGGCGGGCCAGGTGGCGGATGCGGCCGATCGTGGCGGTGCGTTCCGTGACCGAGATCACGCCGCGGGCCTCCAGCAGGTTGAAGGTGTGGCTGCACTTGAGCACGAAGTCGAGGGCTGGGGCCGGCAGCTTGCGGGCCACCAGATCGGTGGCTTCCGCTTCGTAGAGCGCGAACAGCTGCTGCAGCCGCTCGGGGTTGGAGGCCTCGAAGTTGTAGGCGCACTGGCCCTTCTCGAACGGCAGCCAGATCTCGCCGTAGGAGCGCTGCTCGTTCCATCGGAGGTCCCAGATGCTCTCCACATCCTGGAGATACATGGCCAGGCGCTCAAGGCCGTAGGTGATCTCGATCGACACCGGCCTGCAGTCGAGGCCACCGCACTGTTGGAAGTAGGTGAACTGGGTTACCTCCATGCCGTCGAGCCACACCTCCCAGCCCACGCCCCAGGCGCCGAGCGTGGGCGACTCCCAGTTGTCCTCCACGAAGCGGATGTCGTGGTCTTTGGCGCGGATGCCAAGGGCCTCCAGGGAGGCCAGGTAGGTCTCCTGGATGCCGTCGGGCGACGGCTTGATCAGCACCTGGTATTGGAAGTAGTGCTGCGCCCGGTTGGGGTTGTCGCCGTAGCGGCCGTCGGTGGGGCGGCGACAGGGCTCGGGGTAAGCCACGGCCCAGGGCTCCGGGCCGATCGCCCGCAGCACCGTGTGGGGGCTCATGGTGCCGGCGCCCTTCTCGGTGTCGTAGGGCTGCAGCAGCAGACATCCCTGCGCCGCCCAGAACTGGTTCAGGGTGGAGATGATGTCCTGAAAAAGCATGGCCGGGTTCTGGGGTGCGGGGCGAAGCGTGAGGAGGCGCGGGCAGAGCACCGGCCACCGATCCTGTCAGAAGGCAGCCGTTCGCCGGGTGCGGCCACGCATCGTTCCGCTCAGCGTTCACGCCACCAGCTGCAGCAGGCCCATCAGCCCGCCCATCAGCGGCCGGTGGCGCACCTGCGTGAAGCCGGCGCTGCGGGCCAGCGCTTCCTGCTCCGCCGCCCTGGGGAACCGCTCCAGGCTGGCCTCCAGATAGGCGTACTGCTCGGGCAGGCCGAAGCGGCGGGCCGCGGGAACCACCAGGCGGCGCAGGTAGAGCTGCTGGAAGCTGGCGGCGGCGGCGCCGGCCGGGGTGGCGGGGTCGGGGCGGTTGAAATCCAGCACGGCAGCGCGGCCACCGGGGCGCAGCAGCCGCCGCAGCTCCTGCAGGCCCGGCCCCGGGGCGTTGAGGTTGCGCAGGCCGTAGGCCATCACCGCCCCATCGAAGCGGCCGCTGGCCTGCCCGGTGGCGAGGGCATCACCCTGCTGCCAGCCCACGGGTAACCAGGGCTGGCAGTCGCCTCGCCGCTGGGCGATTGCCAGGGGCGCGGCGGCCGCATCAAGGCCGAGCACGTGGCCTCCGGGCCGCAGCTTCGCGGCCAGCAACAGGGCAAGGTCGCCGGTGCCGCAGCAGAGATCGATCAGCTGCTGGCCCGGAGCAGGCTCGAGCCAGCGCACCGCCTGACGCTTCCAGACGCGATGCAGGCCGAGGCTGAGCAGGTCGTTGAGCTGGTCGTAGCGGGGGGCGATGCTGTCGAACAGCTCACGCACCGCCTGGGGATCACCGGGCTTCAAAACGAACCGCGCAGTGTTGGCTGCTCAGGAGGATGGCAGGGGGGCGCAGAAGCGGGCATCCACCAGGCACTCCAGGGAGTCGTCGAAGGGCAGGGCGACGGCGTTGAGGCTGATGCCGCCATCCACCTCACTGCGCGCCACTCCAGGAGCGGGAAAGCGCTCAGGGCTGGTGAGGGTGATCACCATCACGGTGGCCAGCCCTACGGCCGCGGAGCACACCATGCAGCCGGCGAGCATCAGCGAAAATTCGCGGCGTGCGTTAGCCGCCTCCATCAGCTGCAGCGCCCACGCCACGAGGCCGACCACGGCCAGCACCATCACCAGGCAGATCACGGTGGTGAAGGGAGACAGAACGACCGGCACGGCGAGACGCAAACGGGTGACCGGCAAGCGAAGAGGAACCTGCTTAATGTAACGACCCTTTACAGCGCCCCGAGCCCGGTTTGCGCTTCCGGCTCCTGCCTAACCTTCCGGCCCACCATCCAGCGGCGGGGCGGGCGGGCGCAGCACCAGCCCCCGGCCGAGCAGATCCGCCTTGATCGCCTCGACCGTGAGCACGCCGTCGTGGAGGAGAGAGGCCAGCAGGGCCGCCGCCGCCTTGCCCTCGCTCAGCGCCGCAGCGATGTGGTCGATGCAGCCGGCGCCACCGGAGGCGATCACCGGCACCTCCACCGCCTCCACCACCGCACGGGTGAGTGCCAGGTCGTAGCCCGCCTGGGTGCCATCACCATCCATGGAGGTGAGCAGGATCTCGCCGGCGCCCAGCGCCACCACCTGACGGGCCCAGGCCACGGCATCGAGCCCGGTGTTCTCGCGCCCGCCCTTCACGTACACATCCCAGGCGGGCGCGGCGCTCTCCGGCAGCTGGCGGCGGCGCGCGTCGATCGCCACCACGATGCACTGGGAGCCGAAGCGGCGGGCGCCTGCGGTCACCAGCTCGGGCGAGCGCACGGCCGAAGAGTTGAGGCTCACCTTGTCGGCGCCGGCACGCAGCAGTTCGGTGATGCCTTCCACGGAGCCGATGCCGCCGCCGACGGTGAAGGGAATGGTCACCGCCTCGGCGGTGTGGCGCACCAGGTCCACCAGGGTGGTGCGCCCCTGGTGGCTGGCGGCGATGTCGAGGAAGACCAGCTCGTCGGCGCCGGCGGCGTCGTAGCGGCAGGCGAGCTCCACCGGATCGCCGGCATCCCGCAGGCCCACAAAGTTCACCCCCTTCACCACACGGCCATCGGCCACGTCGAGGCAGGGAATGATGCGTTTGGCGACCATGGCGGGCGGCGGCGCAGGGCCGTCAGGGAGCGGGGGTGATGGCTCCAGTTTCAGGCCGCCGCTTCCCGCGGGGGCGCTGGTAATGTTTCAAGGCTTTTTTGGCCCGGCTTCATGTCGCAGAACGCCATCACGATCGGCTCGAAAGTGCGGATTCAGCGGGTGCGTGACCGCATCCCTGCCGAGATGGTGGGCCTGCTGCAGAACGATGCTTCTGGCGTGGTCAAGGAATTCAAGATGACCGACGGCAGCGGCATCGGCGTGGTGGTGGAGCTGAGCAACGGCAGCACCGGCTGGTTCTTCGACGACGAAATCACCCCGGCCTGAGCGTCCCCTTCGCCCCTCTCACTTGAGCGACACCCCCGATCCCAACGCCAGCAAGGCCGCCGAGGCGTCCGCCAGCGCCCGCCAGCTGCTTGGCATGAAGGGTGCGAGTGGCACCAGCAGCCTCTGGAAGCTGCGGCTGCAGCTGATGAAGCCGGTCACCTGGATCCCGCTGATCTGGGGAGTGATCTGCGGCGCGGCGGCCTCCGGCCGCTTCGAATGGACCCTGGCGAACGTGCTGGCCTCCCTGGCCTGCATGCTGATGAGCGGCCCACTGCTCGCCGGCTACACCCAGACCATCAACGACTACTACGACCGCGAGATCGACGCGATCAACGAGCCCTATCGGCCGATTCCGTCGGGAGCCATCTCGCTGCCGCAGGTGAAAACGCAGATCTGGGTGCTGCTGCTGGCGGGACTGGCCGTGGCCTGGGGCCTTGATCTCTGGGCCGGCCACACCACACCGGTGGTGCTGCTGCTGGCGCTGGGTGGCTCCTTCGTGAGCTTCATCTATTCCGCCCCCCCGCTCAAGCTCAAGCAGAACGGCTGGCTCGGCAACTACGCCCTTGGCGCCAGCTACATCGCTCTGCCCTGGTGGGCCGGTCAGGCCCTGTTCGGCCAGCTCACCTGGACCACCGCCCTGCTCACCCTGGCTTACAGCCTGGCTGGCCTCGGCATCGCGGTGGTCAATGATTTCAAGAGCGTCGAGGGCGACCGTGCCCTGGGCCTGAAATCCCTGCCGGTGGTGTTCGGGATCAAGCGGGCCAGCTGGATCAGCGCCTGCATGATCGATCTGTTTCAGCTGGCGATGGTGGCCGTGCTGATCGCCATCGGCCAGCATTTCGCCGCGGTGCTGCTGGTGCTGCTGATCGTGCCCCAGATCACCTTCCAGGACATCTGGCTGCTGCGGGATCCCGTGGCCTTCGACGTGAAATACCAGGCCAGCGCCCAGCCGTTTCTGGTGCTCGGCATGCTGGTCACCGCCCTTGCGATCGGGCACAGCCCGCTGACGGTGGGAATGTGAGGCGCCGCCAGCGCCAGCTTCTGGTCACGGCGCTGCTGGCGGCGGGTGCCGGTGGGGTGGTGGCCGTGGGGCAGTCCTTCGTGGTGCGCACCCTCGACCAGACCCTGCCGGACGTGAGCCGCATCGGCACCTTCAACCGACCCGGCACCGTCACGATTCTTTCGGCCGACGGCCAGGTGCTCCAGAAGCTGGGCCCGGCCACGCGCGAAAAGCTGGTGGGCGGCCAGATGCCCGAGCTGGTGCAGCAGGCCTTCATCGCCGCCGAAGACCGCCGCTTCTACGAACACAACGGCATCGACGCCTGGGGCATCGGCCGGGCGCTGTGGCGCAACGTGCAGCGGGGCGCGGTGGAGGAAGGGGCCAGCACGATCACACAGCAGCTGGCGCGTCTGGTGTTCCTCAGCCAGGACCCCACGCTGGTGCGAAAGCTGCAGGAAGCGCTGCTGGCCGGAAAGCTGGAGCGTGAGCTCAGCAAGAACCAGATCCTCGAGCAATACCTCAACTACGTCTATCTGGGCTCCAGCGCCTACGGGGTGGCCGATGCCGCCTGGATCTACTTCTCCAAGACTCCGGAACAGCTGACGCTGCCGGAAGCGGCGCTGATCGCCGGTTTGCCGCCGGCGCCGTCGGTGTACTCGCCACTGGTCAATCCGGATCTGGCCCAGCGGCGCCGGGCGGTGGTGCTGCGCCGCATGCGTGAGGCCGGTTTCATCGACGCCAGCGAGGAGGCCGAGGCCAACGCAGCGCCGCTTGCACTCAAGCCGGCAGAACCCAAGTACTGGACCAGCCGCGCGCCGCACTTCACCAGCTGGGTGGCGCAGGAACTGCCGAAGGTGCTGAGCCCGGAGCAGCTGGAAGTGGGTGGGCTCACGATCCGCAGCAGCCTCAACCTCGCCTGGCAGAAGGAAGCCGAGCAGGTGATCGACCGCAGCGCCTACGGGGGAATGGAGGGAGCCCTGGTCACGATCGAGCCCGGCACCGGCCTGGTGCGGGCGATGGTGGGCGGCAAGAACTACAACGAAAGCCAGTTCAACCGCGCCACCCAGGCGCTGCGCTCACCGGGCTCCACCTTCAAGCTGTTCGTGTACCTGGCTGCGCTCAAGGCCGGCATGAAGCCGGAGGACACGGTGCTGGATGCGCCGCGCTGCTTCGCCGGTTACTGCCCGAAGAACTTCGGCGACCGCTACATGGGCCGGGTGTCGATCGCCACGGCCCTGCAGAACTCCCTCAACGTGGTGGCGGTGAGCCTGCTGCAGCAGGTGGGCTTCGACAAGGTGATCACCGTGGCTCAGGGTCTGGGCATCACCCGCCCGCTGGGTCGCTTCTACCCGATGGGCATCGGCGCCTACGAGCAGACCGTGCTCGACATGACCGCTGCCTACGCCGGCGTGGTCAACCGCGGCATCTTCGTGCCGCCTACCCCGTTCGAGGAGATCAGCGGGCCTGAGGGTCAGCTGCTGTGGAGCCGCCGCGTGCAGGGCGATCGCGGCCGCCGCGTGGTGAGCTCCGATGTGGCCGACGCCATGGTGTGGATGCTGCAGCGGGTGGTCACCGGCGGTACCGGCGGCGCGGCGGCCTTGCCGAACCGGCCGGTGGCCGGCAAGACCGGCACCTCCGAAGGCGCCCGCGACCTCTGGTTCGTGGGCTCGATTCCGCAGCTCACCACCGGTGTCTGGCTCGGCTACGACAACAACCGCAAGACCAACAGCGACAGCGGCGCGGCAGCAGCCGCCTGGGGCCGCTACATGGCCGTGATCACGAAGGATCTGCCGGTGCGCCAGTTCCCGCCCAAACCCACGCTCACCTCCACCTTCAACGTGCGGGGCGTCAAGCCGCAGGCACCGCCCAGATCCACCGATCGGGGCACGGAGTCCACGCGGCCGTCAGAGCCCGCGCCCTCCAGCCCGGAGGAAAGCCTTGGCGACGACAGCCGCTTCCAGGGCGAACCGCCGGGCCCCTCCGCTCCTTCCGCCCCCAGCGAAGCCCCGGCACCCCCTACCCCCACGGTGCCGTCGCGGCCCAATTCGCCCAGCCAGCCCCCCCCGCCAGCGGCTCCACCGCCACCGGTGAGCCCACCACCGGCCCCGCCACCGCCCGTGGCGCCACCGCCGGCCCCGGCTCCCGTGGCGCCGCCACCTCCATAGGCCGCCGCCCTAAGGCGCCTCCAACACGGCGGCATAGAAGCCATCACCGCCCTGCGGCCGGGGCCAGAGCTGCTGCTCGAAGCGCAGCTGCCAGCCAGGGTGAGCCTCGAGAAAGGCGCCGATCTGCTGCTGGTTCTCGCGGGGATGCACGGTGCAGGTGGCGTACACCAGGCGACCGCCGGGCCGCAGCAGCGGTGCCACACCGGCCAGCAGGCTCTGCTGCAGCTCCACCAGCGCGTCGATGGAGGCGGGAGTGATGCGCCAACGGGCATCGGCGTGGCGGGCAAGGGTGCCGAGGCCCGAGCAGGGGGCATCGAGCAGCACGCGATCGAACGGCGCCCCACCCAGATCCGCCCATACCTCCGCCCCTGGATCCGCCCCTGGATCCGCCCCCAGGGCCGCCGCATCGCCCTGAAGCGGCTGAATCGTCTGCAGCCCAAGCCGCTCGGCGTTGTCACGCACGCGCTGCAAGCGGCCGTTGGAGCGATCGACCGCCACCACGGTGCCCACATCGCCGATCAGCTCAGCGATGTGGGTGCTCTTGCCACCGGGGGCGGCACAGGCATCGAGAATCCGCTCACCCGGCTGCGCCTCCAGCAGGGGGGCGATCGTCTGGGCGGCGCGGTCCTGCACGCACCAGTGACCTTCCGCGTAGCCGGGCAGGGCACGCAGATCGCTGCTGCGGGCGGTGAGCGTGAGGCCAGCGGGCAGATCAGCGAGTGGCTCTGCGGGCACCCCGGCCGCCGCAAAGGCGGCCATCAATTCGTGGCGGTTGCTGCGCAGCACATTCACGCGCAGATCCAGCGGCGGCGCCTGGTTGGCCGCCAGGCCGAACGCCTCCGCCTGCTCCGCCGGCAGCCAGGCGAGCAGATCCGCCGCCAGCCAGTCGGGCAGAGAATGGCGCAGGGCGAAGGCAGCGGCGGGATCCGCCGGCAGCGGCAGGGGGGCGGTGCGACGCAGGAAGGCACGCAGCAGACCGTTCACCACCGGCGCCAACCGGGCGAGGCCATCGCGTTTGGCCAGCTCCACCGCCGTGCTCACCGCCGCCGATGCCGGCACCCGCTGGGAGAACAGCAACTGGTAAAGCCCCAGGTGCAGCAGCCAGCGCAGTGGAGGTGGCTGCTGCTCGGCGGGCACCTTGCCGAGCTGATCCAGCCAGGCGTCGAGCAGGCGGCGCTGGCGGATCGCCCCGTAGGCCAGCTCGGTGGCCAGACCCCGGTCCTGGGGGGCCAGTGGCAGGCGGCGCAGCTCCCGCTCCAGCGCCAGATCGGCATAGGCCCCCAAGGCCACCGCCAGCAGCACCCGCCAGGCCACCCGCCGGGCATCAAGCCCTGGTGCCGGCGCTTTGGCGGGCGGTGTCGAAGCGGGATTGGCGGCGCTCAATCGGCAGGCAGCGGTGGAACCCACAGATAGCGCCGCAGCGGCAGGCGCCCGTCGTCCGCCACCGGAATGCCCTCGGCCAGCAACAGGTCGCGCTGGATCCAGTCGCTGCCTTCCCGGCCCAGGCTCATGCTGATGCGCCCCTGCGCGTTCACCACCCGGTGCCAGGGCACCGCCGACGGGAGCGGCAGCCGCCGCAGCGCCCAGCCCACCTGCCGGGCACAGCCGTAGGCTCCGATCCGATCGGCGATCTGCCCGTAGGTGGCCAGCCGCCCATAAGGGATGCGCTCCACCTCGGCCCAGACGCGTTGATCGAACGGGTTCGCCATGGGCAGGGCGGCAGCAGGGCCGCAGAAGGATCGCAGGCAGGCCTCCGTGAAGCCTGGCCCGGGCAACCGGTGACAGGATCCCCCCGCAGGCCCGCGCAGGAAGATCCTGTCATCAGGCGTGCGAAGGCCAGTGAGAGACAGGGGAATCAGGCGGCGTAGGACGAAGGCATGACCTGGATCGTCTCCTGACGACAGCCCCGATGACCTTCCCCCACCAGCCCTCACCCAACCAGAAACAGCACCAGCCCCCGACACCTCGCCGCCGTTCCTGGAGCGCTGCGGCGGCGGGCGCTGCCGGTCTGGCGCTGCTGCTCTCCAGCTGCGCGGCAGTGCGCAGCAATGCCACCGCGCCAACGCCGAAACTGGCGGCCGCCGCTGCCGCTCCAGCAGGCGAAAGCTGCAGCGCCAGAACCCAGAGCGCCGAGCAGGTGTTCAACGCCGCCAAGCAAGGGGTGGCCGTGGTGACGCGCGGCGGCGGCGTGGGCAGCGCCTTCGTGGTGGCCCATAAGGACGGCCAGACGTTCCTGATCACCAACGCCCACGTGGTGCGCGGCACCGAAACGGTGCGGCTGAAGTGGGTGGATGGCAAGACAGACGGAGCGCGGGTGGTGGCGCGCGGCCGGGGTGACACACCCACCAGCGACCTGGCGCTGCTGGCGGTGCAAGGCACCCGGGGCCAGCCGCTGCGCATCGCCGACCAGCCGTCGGCGGTGGGGCAGGAGGTGTTCGTGATCGGCGCGCCCAAGGGGCTGGAGTTCAGCCTCAGCCGCGGCGTGGTGAGCAGCCTGCGCGACAGCGACGAGATCCTGCAGGTGGATGCCGCGATCAACCCAGGCAACTCCGGCGGTCCGGTGCTCAATGCCGGCAACTGTGTGGCGGGGGTGGCCACCTTCAAGTTCAAGGACAGCGAGGGGCTCAACTTCGCGATCTCCGCGGGGGTGGTGCGGGAGTTCCTGGCGGACCTGCCGCCCGCCTCAGCGGCGGCTGAGCCCGCACCGTCAGGGCCGCCGATCGCCCAGGCCCCGGACGACGCTGGCGACGCCACGCTCTGCCTGTTCAAACGGGCCGACGAGGACACGGCCACCTCGATCCCCTGCCAGCTGAGCCGCGGTGAAACCGCCGAAGGGCAAACTTTTTACCAGCTCGCCTGGGCGGATGGCGCCAGCAGCGCCTATGCCTTCTTCGGCGATGGGCGGGTGGCGATCGAGGCACGCAGCGCCGATGGGCGCCGCGTGCAGGACGCCGGCAGCTTCCGCCTGCTGCGTGACGGGGTGGCGGTGCGCAGCAGCAGCGACGCAATTGCGGTGATTCCAGGGCTTGATCCGGTGCTGAATTGATGCGCGCCAAGCCAGGCAGCTGAACCGAAACCAGGGCACGGGGCCTACGGTCGCGGCTGCGTCCGTCGCCCATGCCCCTCCTCCCCCGACGCTTCGAGCGGCTCCAGGCCGTGCTGAACCGCCGCATGGCCGATCTCACGGTGCTGCTGGAGGCGGTGGACAAACCCCATAACCTTTCAGCGGTGCTGCGCACCTGTGATGCCGTGGGGGTGCTGGAGGCCCATGCGGTGAGCCTGCCGGGCCGCACCCGCACCTTCAACGACACCGCCCGCGGCAGCCAGAAGTGGGTGGCCCTGCATCCGCACCCGAGCGGCGCCGAAGCGGTGGGAGCCTTGCAGCAGCAGGGGTTCAAGGTTTACGGCACCCATCTGGGGGTGAATGCGGTGGACTACCGCAGCTGCGATTTCACTGGCCCCACCGCGTTCGTGCTGGGGGCGGAGAAGTGGGGTCTGGGAGAGGCCACGGCAGCGGCGGTCGACCAGGCGCTGTTCGTGCCGATGGGCGGCATGGTGCAGTCGCTGAACGTGTCGGTGGCGGCGGCGGTGCTGCTGTTCGAGGCGCTGCGCCAGCGGCAGGCGGCCGGGCTGCTGCCCACAGCAGGCGAAGGGGTGCCAGCGGAGCGGCGCCAGGCGTTGCTTTTCGAGTGGGCCTACCCGGAAGTGGCGCGCTGGTGCCGGCAGCAGCGGCGGCCCTACCCACCACTCGATGCCGAAGGCGCCATCACCGAACCCCTGCCCCGCACCGTGAAGATGCGCCATTGATCGCGGCACGTCAGCGCAGCACGGGCTGGGCGTTGCGCTTCGCAGGCCGTCAGAACGGAATCAGCACGTCGTCGCGGTGGGGGATCGGCGCTGGTGCCTGGTCGGCGCGGGCACGGGGCAGCCAGAAGGCGAGGAGCACGCCGGCGATCTCCAAAGGCACGCCACGGCCCACCAGCACCACCACCATCAGCGCCGCCACCGACAACATCCGCTCCAGCAGGCCGATCACGTCGTCGCGGTTGCCGGAACCAGACAGCCAGAGGGCAGCCGAAACCAGCAGCAGAACAAGAGTGAGCCAGACCGGCACAGGCGGTGAGCGAGCGATCGGTCAGGCTAAGCCGGCCTCCAGGCACCAAAGAGCCACCGCCGCTACCAAACCCACACACGCCTGAGCGCCGTTGCAGCGAGTGGTCTCAACTGAACAGCCATGGAGCGGCGCAGCGGCAACAACAGGACGGAAGGCACTTTGGGCAGGGTGGTGTTGCCAGGGAAGGAAAAGGATGGATAGAACGCAACACTCCCACCGACAACAAACCGAGATAATCAAAGGGCCACAGGTCGGGGCGCCTACGGCATCAGTACCGGGATCGAGGTTATCCAGCAATCCGGGATCACTCACCTGCACCTGGGGATAAATCCACAGACAACGGCACACGTCGTGCAATCAGAGCCCCCGCCACTGAAAAAGGGGGCCGCCCCCTTGTGCTGCAAGCCCACCAGGACAACGGAACCGCAGAGGCGGCAACCCTTGGAGCAACAAGCCTGCAGATCATTGCGGAACAGCATCCAATCCAGCAGGTAGACGAGGATGAAACCAACGAGACTCAATGACTCACAACGCGCAGACCAGACCCACAACGTTCCAGAGGCCTGCTCGGAAGCAAACCAACCATCATCCTCAGTGCCATCGATCCAGCCATCAATGCAGGGCTTCGCCCTAAGGGCTTCAACCGAACAGCGGGGAAGCCAGGCAATACGGCCTTGCGGCAATCCATCGACAACCACCACCCGCCATGGCTAGCGACAAACAAGCGCCACGAGGGGAAAGAGGATGCAACAACCATGGACGCAGGCAGATTCACGCACAAGCAATCCGCGTGAGCAGCCAAGCCAGACACGCTCAGTCAATTTCGGCAAATTTCAGTCAAGCGGAACACCGAAAGACAATCCCACATGATCACTACCACGCAAGGATCGAATCAAGCCACCATCGTTCAGCGATCAAGAACGCCAACGAAGCCAGATATGGCCCTACCACCATTGTAGCCAAAAGACCAAGGTGCAACAATGCATGGCATGCTGGCTTTCAAGCGCACAAGCAATGAGTGACCCAATCACCGCAAACTCCGGCAAGGCAGAGCAGCGCAACCTGCACATCGGCGGGTCCGCCGCCCATCCCGGATGGGAAGTATTCAATGCCATCGCAGGAGAACACGTTGATCATGTTGGCAACGCCAACGATCTGTCCCGATTTGCCGACAACACCTTTGACAAGGTGTACGCCTCGCACGTCGTTGAACACCTCGACTACACAGCCGAGCTAGCTCTGACCCTTAGCGAATGGAGGAGAGTAATAACTCCTGGCGGCACTCTCTTTCTAAGCGTTCCCGACCTCGACACCCTCTCCGAATTAATGCTCAATAAAGAGCGACTTAATCTTGACGAGAGGTTCATGGTGATGCGAATGATGTTCGGTGGTCACACTGATGCGTTTGACTATCATTACACCGGCCTCAACGAGGAGTTTTTGACCGAGTTCCTTAGAGTCACAGGATTTGATTCCATCAAGAGAGTCGAAAGCCTTGGCTTCTTCGCTGACACCAGCGAAATGGAATACAAAGGCACAAGAATCAGCCTCAACATGACAGCAAGAAAACCAATCGCTGACTAAGCCGTATCGAAGCAGGATGGGGCCGTCCATGGCAGGCCCACATCGCCATGCGAAACTGGTAGGGATTGCATACAGTCAGATTCTCCAAACAATGGCAGGTCAACAGGGCGAAAAGAACTCTGAAAGACAGGACTCAGACCTTGGCTTGCCACTCAGCGTGACGGATGACCGGCCATGCGACCAGCAGAAAGCTGGCGATCGTCGACAGAGATGGATGGAGGCCAAGGCCAACGCCCTGGAGCTGTGCAAGAACGGACACCACTTAGAAGCCGAACAGATCTACCGCCAGCTCATCGCCCAAGGATTCAGCGATGCCAGCGTGTGCTGCAACCTTGGCAACCTGTGCAGGCTGAGCGGCAGGTATGAAGAAGCGCTGGTGCTGCTTCACCAGAGCATCAAGATTGACCCTGGCTATGCCAATGGTTTCTACAACCTGGGCGTTGCCTACCAGCAAGAGGGTAACAACCCCAAAGAGGCAATCCGTTACTACCGAAAAGCCCTAGCTTGCAACCCACAATTTCAGTTAGCCCATCGCCACCAGGGCGTTGCCTTTCGAACACTAGGGAGAGCCGTGGGAGCATTCTTCTGCTTCAAGAGGTACCTGGAGCTGAATGCGGAAGAGCCTGAGCTGCTTCTTGATGTTGCTCGTCTTAGCCGAAAGCTATCTAACCAGATTTTCACAATCTACCAAACCAGACTGGACGACAATCCCACCGATTCACACACCGCTCTCTGCTTAGGGATAGCACTACGAGAAGCAAGACTCCTAGAGCAGGCGGCTTTTTCTAATGCTGTTTATCTCTCTGCATCTCCAAATTCCGTTTCGCTTTGGGTTGAGCAGGCATTCTGCCTAATTGAACTTGGCGATGTCTCTCAAGCTTTAGCCGCTTGCGAACAGGCACTTAAGCTTGAGCCGGAGAATCCCGGTGCTCATTTCACAAAAGGGAATTGCCTGCGAAGCACAGGAAATCTTGTTGAAGCCGAACAATGCATGCAACGCGCTGTAGATCTGCAGCCAGATTTTGCCGATGCGATCGTAAACCTCGCGATTTACAAGAGAGACCAGGGCTTTCTTGAGGAAGCAATTGCTCATCTTCAGGAAGCGATTCGCCTGCAGCCAAAGCATCCTGAAGCGTGGGAAGGCCTACTATTCTCCTATTCCATCGGAGGCACACGATATAGAGATGCGATGTTGCAAACATCGATGGCTTGCTGGAAAGAAATAACGCAGAACTCCATCTCTTCGCAGCCTACGCGATCAGACAGAACAGAGACAAGCCAGCCAGCCAAACCAGAAAAAGGGAAAGTCCGAATTGGAATTGTCTCCGCAGAGATTGGTCATCACGTGGTAAGCACTTTTCTTGATTCCTTTCTCTCCCATTACGACAGAAACACGGTTCACGCAGAACTTATTGTTCCATATTTACGCAAAGATCCGAGCACCTCAATTCTTACTCAAAAAGTCGACTACCTCATCAACTTGTACGACAAAGATATCGCAACTGCTAGAGAGATTCTTCGCTCAAGGTGCTATGACATCCTCATTGAAACGTCTGGAAATACTGAACACAATAGCCTGAAGGTCCTCTCGGAGCGCTGTGCTCCAATCCAGTGCCATTACATCGGCTATCACGCCACAACAGGCCTGAGCACGATCGACTACATCATTGTCGACCATGAATTGCTGCCTGAGGCGCTGGATCCCTTTTTCACCGAAAAGCCCTGGCGGTTGAACCGCCCCTGGCTCGCCTGCAAGCCTTACGCTGAACCACCTCTTGCTTGCTCCACGGCTGAGTCAACAGCACCGGTGTGGGGCTCCTTCGGCCAAGTGGCGAAGATCAGAGAAGAAACGCTCGGCTATTGGGCCAGCGCCCTTCGCGCCGTGCCCGAAGCCACCCTTGTCATCAAGGATCGAAACACGGTGTTTGAAGCCGCACGCCGAAGGATCCTGGAATCGCTGGAGTGCCACGGCGTAGCCAGCAACCGCGTCAGCTTCTTTCCGTGGACCAAGACTTGGCAGGAGCACATGCTTTGCCACAACCAGATCGACGTCGCACTGGACACCACGCCTTGGAGCAGCTCCACCACCGCCTTCAATGCCCTCTCCATGGGGGTGCCGCTGGTGGCCATTCGCGGCCAAACCATGGCCGCACGTATGAGTGCCTCGATCGTTGCGGGGCTAAGTAAGCCGGAATGGATCTGCGACACAGAGGAGGAATTTGCAGCCACGCTTATCGAGCTCTCCAGCAAGGTGCCTGCGCTGCGCGCCGGCAAACAATCGCTTCAAGCCGAGGTGTTGGCAAGCCAGCTCTTTGACGGCAAACATCTCACCCAGCACCTCGAATCAGCCTTCAAGCAGATGATCGCCCACCACCAAAGCTGATCGGTGGTTGTCGACTGAAGCCAAACTCATGAGAAGACACAGGTCATCACGCCCTTATCCGAAACAGTGATCGTTGCTGCGCCATCTGTTGCAGCTGACTTATCACCTAAGCACTGAATGCCGATAGTCCCGGGTGCAAAGGCCACGGAAACAGTGCCGCCGCCGGTATTGCAGACCACGGTGACATTCGTGGACCCTGTGGTGACGCCAGTGTCCACATCAGAAGCAGCAGCAGTGGCGCATTCTTTGGCGACGCCGATGGCTTCACCCACCACAGCGCCGGCAGCAGCAGCATTCCGTGCATTCAGATAGGTGGGCAGGCTAATGGCAGAGAGCACACCCACGATCGCCACAACGATCATCAGCTCGACGAGCGTGAAGGCGCGGGGAAAACTGCGGCGGGTCCGCAGGGAGCGGATCAGCAGGAGTGTGGTTTTGGACGTCAGTCGCATACGACCTCACTCGGCCTCAGCCCGCTTCGCCAGTAGATGAACAATAGTCCGGAAATCGGTGTATTCAAACAGATTCGTAATGTAGTTATGCTTTTATAGGCAATTCGATTGCCGACTTCCCCTGCAGCGATTCGCCCATTGATCGGTCATGGCTGGAGTATCGGTCGCAGAGCCCGTAGATGCAACCATCCGAAGCCTGTGTTCAATTCAGCCTGCCTTGCAGTGATCGCTGCACGGCCAAGGCTGGAACCTACTGATCGCGCAGCGCGAGCAACTCCTCACTGCCAGGCAAGAAATGGAAAAAAAAAGCCCAATGAGGGGCTTCGATGAGAAGTCAGGGATAGCTGACAAGAGCAATCAGGAGAAGGCGCAGGTAATGGCGCCCTTGTCGGTGACGGTAACCGTGGCTGTTTTGTCGGCAGCAGCGGAGGAGGAGGTGAGGCAACGGATGCCGGAGGAGCCAGTAGCGAACGAACCACTGACAGTGCCACCGGTGATACCACAGGAGACCGTCACGTTGGCGGAGCCAGTGGTGACGCCGGTATCAATATCAGAGGCAGCGGCGGTGGCGCACTCTTTGGCGATACCGATCGCTTCACCCACCACAGCACCGGCGGCGGCGGCGTTCCGGGCGTTCAGGTAGGTGGGCAGAGCCACGGCGGACAGCACACCCACGATCGCCACAACGATCATCAGCTCAACGAGCGTGAAGGCGCGGGCAATGCCACGGCGGCGATTGAGGGTGCGGATCAGCTGGAGCTGGGTCTTGGAAGAAAGTTTCATGGGCCTGAAGGGGCTTGGGGCTGGTTTGATCACCGGTCTTATTGTAGCAAATGAATGGCGGAATCGGGCAGCTGGGCAACGGGTTCAGGCCTTGATGCTGAGATCTTCACAGAACGACCCGTGCCGGGAATTACCCTCTCCAGCGCAATCGACCAGCTGCCGATCAGGCCCTGGTCGTGGAGAATCTTCAGTGCAAATTCCGAGCAGCCGCCTGGCACAGGTAGGGGGGTGAAGAAGGGCATGGCCCCTTGAAGAATCACCCCTCTTCGCCGCTCAACCAGCTCTCCAGGCCTTCACCCAGAAACGACAATCCCAGCACCAGCACGAACATCGCCAGGCCGGGATAAAGAGCCGTCCACCAGATGCCCGTGGGCACAGCGGTGAGCGCCTGCTGCAGATCACCGCCCCACTCGGGAATCGATTCGGGCAGCCCCAGGCCGAGAAATCCAAGCCCGCCAAGCACCAGCACCGCATCAGCCGCATTGAGGGTGAGCAACACCGGCACCGAGGTGATCACATTGCGCAGCAGATAGTGACGCAGGATCCAGAGCGGACCAGCCCCGAGCGAGCGGGCGGCTTCCACATAAAGCTCCGCTTTCACCTGGGCGGTTTGGTTGCGCACCACGCGGAAATACTGCGGCACATACACCACACACAACGCCGCTGCCGCATTCGGCAGGCCACGGCCCAACAGAAAGGCCAGCACCACCGACAGCAGCAGCACCGGCAGGGTGTAGAGCGTGTCCATCAGCAGCACCAGCAGCCGGTCAACCGGGCCGCCCAGGTAGCCGCTCACCATGCCCAGGGGTACACCGATCGCCAGCGCCACCACCAGCGCCAGCAGCACCACCTGCAGGGCGACGCCGCTGCCCGCCAGGGTGCGGCTGCACACATCACGGCCGAGGCGGTCGGTGCCACACCAGTGGGTCAGCGACGGCCCCGCATAGATGGGGTTGTCCAGGCCGGCATTGGGTTCGGGCAGCACGCCCGCCTGCACCAGCAGCGGCGCGAGCACGGCCACCAGCGCATACGCCAGCACCACCACAAGCCCCCAGCGGGCGATGCGCCCGGACAGCCCGGCTGGCTGCCAGCTGAACAGACGCGAGACCAGTGGTGATGAAGAGAGGGGCATCAGGGGCGTGCCAGGGCTTGGACCTTAGAGCTTGTGGTGATTATAGGGTGAGAGGCCGGTGAGAACCGGAACTCATCGTGAGAACAGTAGCGGTTGATACGCTTTAGCGCCTAGCGCGGTGCTGCAGTCGCCCCACCTCGCCTCCACAGACGCACACTGAAGATGATGGGCGACTTTTTGCGATGACCGACCTGGCTGAAGCCTTCGACCATCGGGTGCTGATCGTCGACGACGATCTCGAGCTGCGCCGTTTCCTCAGCCAGGAGCTGAAGGTGGAGGGCTATTGCGTCGCGGAGGCCGACAACGGCCAGAACGCCCTCTCCCACATCCGCGACCAGGAGTTCGAGCTCGTGGTCCTCGATTGGACCCTGCCCGACTTCTCCGGCGTGGAGGTGTGCCGCCGCATGCGCAGCAGCGGCATCACCGCTCCGGTGCTGATGCTCACCGCCCGCGACGACGTGCGCGAACGGGTCGAGGCGCTCGACTCCGGCGCCGACGACTACGTCACCAAGCCGTTCTCGATCGAGGAGCTGCTCGCCCGGGTACGAGCCCTCATTCGCCGGGCCGTCCGCCCCGATGAGCCGGCAGCCGGGGAAGTGCTGAGCCTCGCCAACCTCGTGGTGAACACCGGCAGCCGCGAAGTGAGCCGCAATGGCGTGCCCATCAACCTCACCGTGCGCGAGTACGACCTGCTGGTGTGCCTGCTCTCGGAACCGAACCGCGTGCTCAAGCGCGAAACGATCCTGCAGACCGTGTGGGGCGAAAACCACTACGGCGACGACAACCTCCTCGACGTCTACATCCGTTATCTGCGGCGCAAGATCGAGCAGGACGGTCAGCCCACCCTGGTGCAGACCGTTCGCGGCGTGGGCTTCATGCTGAAGGAGGGCCCCCCTGCCGGACGGGGTTGAACTTCAGGAACTTGAGCTGAAAATCGGCCCCGCCACCAGGGGTTTCCCCCACGCGCGCCGATCCGCCCATCCGCTCCATCAGCAGCTTCACCACCGACAACCCCAGGCCGCTGCCGCTGCCCACCACATTGGCGGGCACCCCGGTGGCGGGAGCACCGCGCACGAACCGATCGAAGATGCGTCGGCGGTCGCCGGCGTGCACACCCGGACCGTGATCGCGCACGTGCACCACCACCTCGTGGCGGTCGCCCGCCGCGAACAGCTCGATCAGACAACCCCGCGGCGTGTGCTTCAGAGCGTTCTCCACCAGGTTGGTGAGGCACTGCTGCAGCCGATCGGCATCGCCCCAGGCCCGCAAGGGCTCCATCTGTTCCGAAGGGATCAGCTTCAGGCGGCCGGCGGCGTGAACGGTGAGCCGCTCATAGGCCTCGAGCAGCTCCTGATCCAGATCCAGTTCCCGCAGCGCCAGATCGAGGCGGCCGGCATCGTCCCTGGCGATGTCGAGCAGGTCAGTCACCAGGCGGCCCATGCGGGCGGATTCGCTCTCGATCAGCGCCAGGGGCCGACTTTCCGGGGCACTGGAGGGGATCTGGCGCCGCAGGCGCTGCGCATACCCACTGATCAAGGTGATCGGCGTGCGCAGCTCGTGGGCCACGCCGTCGACGAATGAGCTCTGCCGCTCCCAGGAGGCGGCGAGCCGGTTGAGCAGATCGTTGAAGGCAGCAGCGATCTGCTGCAGTTCCATCGGTTGCTCCTCCACCTGCAGGCCCCGACTCGAGAGGCTTTGCGTGGGCAGCGTCACGTCTTCCAGCCGGGCGCTGAGCCGCCCCAACGGCAGCAGGCCCCGGTCAAGGGCCAGGCGCATCAGCACGCTGGTGAACAGAGCGGTGAGCACCGCCACCGCAATCAGCAGATCCTGGGCGTTGAGTTCCCGCCGCACATCCGCGGTGAAATCCTCCATGTAGCGCAGCTGGGCCCCACCACCGGACAACCGCACCGGCTGGGTGGACAACAGGAAGGCGCTGCCGCTGAGCTGCACAGGCACCGGGTTGGGCTGCCCCCTGGCGATGAACGCCAGTTGGGCAGCCAGCGGGCCCAACGGCCCGAGTCCGAAGGTGTTTTCCTTCTGGGTGACCCGAAAGGGCTTGCCAGCGGCCGTCTCCACCCAGATGAGCAGTCCCGGGCTGAGCAACCGCTCCAGCCGCGCCTGGATGTCCGCGGCGGTGCGTGGCACCGGAGCCCGCATCAGCGCCTGGTGCACTTCAAACACCGTCTGCCGGTGCCGGTCACGCCGCACCTTCGCCGCAATCAGGTTGTTGGAGAACAGCAGCACGGTGTAGCCGGCGAGGATCACCAGCAGGCTGGTGAACTGCAGTTGACGGCGGATCGAAGCCCGCGAGCGCCGCCGCCGTGGTGGCACGTTCTCAGGCAACGAGCGAGCCTGCGGCGGGAGTCGTCATGCCTGGATGGTCACGATGGCCTAGCTGGAAATGAGTGTATGAACCCCCCAGCGGGCACGCGTGGAACCCCCGTTGCTTTTGATTCCAGGATTCGGTGAAAGCCCGGAAGCCAAGGCCAAAGCCTTCGGGCACGATCCTCTGAGTTTCCTGAACACCCCAAACTGAACAGATCAACAAGAATTTGCGTCTATGTTGAGGAGGTCCTTAGTCATTTTCCTTCCGACTCTCACCTATCCTTAACTTTAGCCGCTCACTTCCCTCGCTTTCTTCCTCATTTTTCAGGCCGGCGCCGGTCGCCATTGTGCAAGCTCGGGCCAGCGCACGCTTCCTTGTCCGCTCTGCCGCTGCCGTTCGGCCTCCCCTTCACCAGCCCATCCACGAGCCCTGTCCTCCCGCGTCAGGCAGCCCGTTCTGCCTCCGCCATGAAGCCTCCGCATCGGGCTCTCGCCTTCGCCCCTGCATGACCTCCAAACTCCTGCGGATTCATCGCCTGCGGCGCGTCGGTGCTGGCAACGAAGGCGGTACCAACGCCGCTTTCAGCCTGGTGGAGTTTCTGCTCGCGGCGATCCTGATCACCATTGTGGTCAGCGGCACCACCGTCACCTTGCTGGTGAGCAACCGCTCCGGCCGCCCCACGGGCAACGTCGACGAGCTGGAGCAGTTGATTGCCCAGGATCTCGCCATGATCCGGGATCTCAATGAACGCTTCACCTGCTGCGGTGGGGAATGCACCGAAGCGGCCCTGGCGACCGAGGCCGCCGGCAACTGCGCCGATGCCACCGCCAGCTCAACACCTCTGCCGGCGCCGAACGGCACCCTTGGAGATTCCCCCGCGGCCAGCGGCAATCTGCCGGCGGCCTGCCAGAACGGCGCCGTGGCCGAAACCATGATCGCCGCCTTTCCGGAGCCCCCCGCCGCCCCACCGGGTGTCTCGCTCACCCGCACCGGCCCCACCGTCGCCGATCCTGCCGCCAATCGCCTGGAGTGGACCTACACGGTCTCCGTCGACGGCGTGACCATGATCTCGCGGGTGGTGAATCTGGTTCCCAACGCGGCGGCGTTCTGCCGATGAAACACCGCCCCAGCGATTCCCAGCCGCCCCCCACCCCGCCTGTGAGGTTCACGGCTGTGGGATTGCTGGTGACCAGCCTGCTGGGCCTGGCCGGGCTCACGGCCGCGGCCCAGTTGCTGATCAGCCACACCAACAACCGCACGGCCCTGATGCTGGTGGGCCAGCACCGCAGCGACTGGCGCAAGCTCACGTATCAGATCGCCCTCGACCTGGACGCCGACCGGCAGCTGGCCACCGGCGTGAACCTGCCCCCGAGCTGTGGCACGGGTTTCTCCCTGCTCACTCTCCGCACGCCCGAGGCCACCACATCGGCGGCCCCAGCCCCCGGCGACATCCATTACCTACAGACAGGCGCAGGCTCCAGCAGCGAGATCCAGCGTTGTGGCCCGGCCGCTGGCAGCAGCCCCCGCTCCACCCCAGTGATCAGCGGCATCCCTGTCACGGTGACGGTGCCACACACCTGCGCCAGCTGCCTCCGCCTCAACGCGACGCCTGCATCAGGCAGCGGCGTCAACGAGGAGCACCCCCTGCCTCCGATCCTGCTGCGCCCGGGGCTCAGTGCGTCTGCTCCGGAACCTTCGCGTTAGGCGCCTCAGCGTCGCCCAGGCCGATCGGCAGGGTGGAGAGATTCAGCGGTTCGTCGAACGCCACACCAGCCACCGAGATCAACGAACTGATCTCCACCCAGCGCACGGTGAAGCTGTATTGGCGCGGAACATCCGATCGTCTGGTCGTGAGGCTGATGACGCCCTTTTCACCCTTCCGGAGAACGAGATCGGGCGGCAGGGCGAGCTGCAACCGCAGGCCGCCCTCACTCACGTCGAGCACATCGACACTGAAATAGGGCTGACCCTCCAGCTCGGGGAAACTGATGATGGCGCTGAGCGGCTCCGGTAACACGCGCCGCACGCTGGTACGGCCGTGGGGGAGGTAGCCCTGAGTGCGGGTTGGCGCCTGGGCAGGAGGGTCGATGTCTTGGCCTCCCACACGGTCACAGGCAAATCTTGGAAAGACATTAGAACCCCTCAGCCGGCCCCGGCCACAGCTTCGCTGCTGATCCGTTGCTCCTTGCCGCCAGAGCCACCAGGGAAGCTCTGCTCCAGCCGCAGGCCCAGCAGCTGGCTCTCGAGGTCGAGGCAGGCGGAGAACGGCAGCCGCGAAGACGCCGCCAGATCGTGCTCAGGCCGGCCTCCCCCCTGCCCCGCCGAGCGGCCCAGCAGAGCGGCACATCCCTTCCAGGGCGTGGCCTTGACGGCAAGGCGATCCAGAACCACCCGGCTCTGGAACACGCTCGCGGGGTTCACCTGGCCGTCAAGGCCGTAGGCGGGCCCGCAGCGCACCAGCACCCGCCCCTGCCAGATGCCGCTGGGCGCGGCGCCAACGGAGTACTCGATCGTGCCCTCCGGCGTACGCAGGCGCAGCACCGGGGTGCGCCCCGCCAGCCCGCACTGGCTGGTTCCAACGGCGGGATCTTCGGCGATCGCGCTGGCCCGCACGAGGTCGCTGCGGATCAACGCCAGCGCCCGTTGCTGATTGGCCCGCTCGCGCAGGGCCCGGCTGAACTGCTGGGCATGGCGGCCCTCTCCCACCAGGGCCTGGATCACCACCCCACAGAAGCCGAGGCCGAGGGTCATCGCCAACATCATCTCCACCAGCCCGAACCCAGGCGAGCTCGCCGCCAAGCGGCGGGTGCGCGGGGCGGCCCGGCGGGCCCTCGGGGTGTTCAAACGCATGGCCATCGGTTTCACAGCGTGGGATCGGGGCCGCAAGCGGCACTGTCGGGAGGGGCCTGGCCCGGGCCCAGGTAGCGGCCAAGGCGCACGACCCCCAGAGGCAGGGCAATCACCAGGCAGCGGCGCAACTCCGTGTCGTCGCTGCTCAGCACCACCGTGCCGCCATCGAGCAACAGCCCGTTGCTGCTGAAGCGCAGGGCAGCCGGCAGGTTGTGGCTCAGCTCCACACCGCCCGGTTGGAGCCCTTCATCGAGGCCGGTCATGGGCTGGGCACAGCCGGGCAGGTCACCGCCTGTGGGCGCCTGCCAGCCCTGCGCGCCCAGCTCGAGGGCGCAGGGTTGACCGGAGGCCTCGGCCGCCGACCGACCGTGCTCGATCGCCAGGGCAATCCGCCGGGTCGCCGCTTCCAGCCGCTGGCGGGCCAGCGTTTCGCCGCCATCCCGGAGAGCCAGCCCTGCCAGCACCGCGAGGATCAGCGCCGTCATCACCCCTTCCACCATCGTGAAGCCGGCCTGGTGGCGCCGTGCCGGTGCGGCCAGGCCACGGAAACACCGATGGGCCTTCATGCCCCCACCTCCGTGTCCGTGAGCGCGGGCAGCGCCGGCACCACCGGGCAAAGGCCATGGGCAGCGGCGCTGAACAGCCGGCGCCGCTCCAGCTGGCCGACTGCAGCGTGGTAGACGACCCACACCACGCCCCCCTCCTGGATCAGCTCCTTGCGCACGCCCTGTGGCAGTGGCAGAGCGGCGCTCGCCAGACGGGAGCGCATCCATTCCGCCGCCACTTCGCAGGACGCAGGGTCGGGCTGATCCCGGGCCACGCTGGCCCGCAGGAAGTGGGAGCGGCGCAGCAGATCCGCCTCGATGCCACTGGCCAGCGCCTGCCGTTCATCGGCCGCCTGGCTCCAGGCGGCACTGGAGCCCCACAGCCGCACCGAGGTGGTGGCGGACAGGCTGAACACCACCACGGCGGTGATCACTTCGGTGAGCGTCACAGCCCCATCCCCCGCACGGCGGTGACCGGAGCCGCGCCTGCCTCACGGGCCAGGCTCAAGGCAAAGCGGCGCTGGAGGCCAAGGGCTCCCCGATCGCCGGCGAGCTGCAGCAGCAACTGGGCCGGCTCGGCCGCAGCGGCAGGTCTCCAGGCCAGCACCCGGTAGGGCAACCCCGCCATCGTCCCGCTCTTCAAGGCGGCGGCGGAACCGCCTTTGGCGCAGGTCTGCCCAGACCAGCGTTCCAGGGGCAGATGGAGCAGACAGGCGTACGGCCCGCTGAGCTGGGCGGCGACCTGCTGGGCCGCGGACGCCAGGGCATCTTCGGCCCTGTCGCGGCGCAGATCGGCCTCCTGCCGCGCCCGGGCCTGCAGCGCGGCCGACTGCACCGACAGACCACTGAGCAACAGCACCAGCGAGGCGGCAAAGCTGAACGGCATCAAAAAGCCATTGGGCTGCACCTGCCGCCGGGCCAATTGCCGGAGGCACCGGCGTGTCCCCCTCCCTTCCATGGTTGTGAATCATCAAGGCCCAGGGAGTGTTTCCACGTGACCTCCGATTGCCCCTGCAGCAACAGTGGAAACACCGGGTAAGCTGCGCGCTCAACCACGCAATCCCCCGAGCGAGCACCACCGAATGGGCTGGGACCACGGCTACTACTCGAGCGAGTACTACACCATCGGGTACTACCGGGAGATGGCCCCGAACTGGCTGGATTTTGCCGCCGTGGTGAAAGGGCACCGCCCTCCCCGCTCCCAGGAAGGCGAACCCTTCACCTACCTCGACCTGGGCTGCGGCATGGGCTTCGGGCTTTGCATCCTGGCGGCGCTCTATCCCGAAGGAGAGTTCACCGGCGTCGATTTCCTCCCGGATCACATCGCCAACGGCCAGTGGCTGGCCCGCCGCCTGGGTCTTACCAACATCACCTTTCTGGAGGCCGATTTCCTCGCCCTCCAGCACGATTCTTCCTCCCTGCTCCCAACCAAAGACCGAACGACAACGGCAGACGGAAGCGAACTGTTTCACTACGTGGCCGCCCACGGGATCGCCACCTGGGTGATCGAGCCGGTGCAGCGGGCTCTGTTTGCGGTGGCGGCATCCGTGCTCAGGCCGGGCGGACTCTTCTACTGCTCCTACAACACCTTTCCGGGCTGGTTGCCGCTCAAAGCTTTTCATCAATTGGTGAAAGTTGAGCTTCAACAGGGGGCGGGCAGCGATGCAAAAAGCGCCCTCAACCGCGCCACCGAACGGATGCTCACCCTGGTGGGCCCGGCCGACGCCCCTGCCGTGCTGGGCCTGGCCCTGCCCGCGCTGCGAGCAGAAATGGAGAAGGCACCCACCAAAGACCAGCGCTACCTCTCCCAGGAGTACGCCAACGACGGCTGGCAACCGCTCCATGTGGCCGACATGCACCAGCGGCTGATGGAGCACAAGCTGCGCCACCTGGCCAGCGCCACCCTGCCGGAGTTGTTCGACGATCTGCTGCCCGAGCCGATCCATGCCGTGGTGAAGACCGAACAGGATCCACTGGTGCGCGAAACGCTCCTGGATCTGGGCACCAACAAGTCGTTCCGGCGCGACATCTTCGTGAACGGGCAGGTGCACCTCAACCAGCCCCAGCGCCAGCAGGCCCTCGGCGGCCTGCGCGTGATGCTGCAAGCGGCTCCACCCACCAACGACTACCTCTTCACCACCAGCTTCGGCACCCTCACCGCCAGCCATGCGTCCTGCTCCGCCATCGAGGCCCATCTGGCCGAAGTGGGCGCCTGCAGCATCGAGGAACTGGCAGACACCACCGAGCTGCCACCGGAGGAAGCCATCCGGCTGGTGACGCTGCTGCTGCATGCCAACCGCATCGGCCTGCACCGCGGGGCCGCCGCCGAAGCGGCCCGCGCCAGCTGCCAGCCGTTCAATGCGGCTGTGATCGAGCTGATGCTGGAGGGCTCACCCCTGGCCAACCTGGCGAGCCCCGTGCTCGGCAACGGCGTGAGCTTCACCACGGTGCAGGCCATGGTGGCCCAGGGCCTGGAGCAGGGCATGGACGGGGAGCTGCTGGCGGTGTGCGTCCAGGCAGGCCTGGCCAGCCTGGGCGCGGCCTTCAAGGGGGCTGATGGCCAGCCGGTCGTCGATCCCGCCACCCAGCTGGAGGGATTGCAGAAGGTGGCCACCGACCTGCAGACCACCGGGCTGCCGCTGCTGCGCCGCTTGGGCGTGATCGCCTGAGCTGGCTAGAACAGAAACACAAGCAAAAATGCTGCGACTTTTCACCTGACTCCCATCCAGGGCCACCAATATGAGAAACTACGAAGGACGGGCGGAACGAACCGTGATAAAACCCAGGCTCCTGCTCCAGCTCTTCACCCTCAGCTCTCGCCCAGGCAGCCAGAGCCTGAGGGTTCAGAGGTTGTGGCCCTGCCGATCACGATCTTCGTGATCCTGGCGGCCACCCTCGGCATCGCCAGCGTGATCGCCGTGGCGGCCAATGGACGCCTCAGTGCTGCGCGGCTGGGGGAGAGCCGTGAAGCCCGCGAGGCCGCCGAAGCCGGCATGGCCACGGTGATCAGCGAACTCAACCGCCGCCAGAACCGCAAGCTGCTGGTGGCCGATGTGGCGATCAACAACTGGGATGCCAGCGATCTCAAGCTGCGCAACCCCTGCGCCTCCACCACGCCACCTACCGCCGCCGCTCTGAACCTGCGCAACAACACGCCGGTCACCATTGCCGGCAGCGGCGGCAACCGCCAGTTCGTGCTCAAAACCATCGCCCTCAAGAACTTTGATCGCGGCGCCCGTTTTGTGAGCTCCGTGGACGCGGCCGGCCCTGGCGGCACCGCCGGCGTGCGCACCGGCACCTTCACCGACAACCTGGTGAACCTCACCCGCCTGCCAGGCACCGATCCCAACGTGCGCAACGTGGGGTACATCGAGATCACCGTGGAAGGCCGCGCCATCCGCGGCGGCAACCAGGTGTCCACCGCCCGCATCACCCGGGAATTTCAGGTGGTGCCGAAGTGCTGCAACCTCTCCTTCAACTCCCCGGGCAACGCCCACGGCAACGACAACCGCTTCTGCGGGGACAGCTTTCCCCGCATCCTGGTGGGCCTCAACGGCGGCGGCATCACCCGCCCGGGCAACGCCCAGCAACTGAGGGTTCAGAACACGGACGGCAGCACCAGTGCCAACAGGCCGGCCGATGTGCTCTGCATCACCCAGAACCAGACGAAGTGCGGCAACAACACCCTGCCGCAAACTCTCGACACCGTGCCGATTCTGCCGATCGAGATCTCAGTGCCGGCCCTGCCGCGCTACCCGATCGATCCACCGCCTAACACCAGCATCTCGATCCGAGCGATTTCCAGCTGCGAAAGCACCACTCAGGTCATCAACAAAACCCAGTGCAACAGCACCTCAGCCACATCGGATCGCAACATCAACAACGCCAGGGATTACCTGCGCGTCAATGCTGCTGGCCAGGTGCAGCTCTGCAACGCCAAGGACAACAACCTGGTCACATCTGCTGGTGGCGCCGGCGGTGAGCCCATCCTGCCCACAGGCTTCGTGGCAGGCAGCTGCGACAGCACCATCAACAACTTCTGCACCACCACTGATGCGGGTACTCCCCAGGTGGCTTACCACTGCCGCATCCGCAGGCTTGAGGTGAGCGACGACACCGTCAACGACGGTGAACCCAACCGTAAACAGAACAACACCTTCTTCATCGATACGTCCCGCGGCCCGATTTATCTCTACTTCAATGCGGCCTGGTCTACGGGCCCCGGAGACACACCGGGCATCAACACCGTCGCCAACTGGGATGACGGCCAGATTCAGCACCTCAGGTGCGCCAACCCCAACGACGGCACCCCTTGCGCCACCCGAGCGCTGCCGGATGCTTCCTCCCGGGCGGGCATCTTCAGCGACCAGAACATCACCGTGGCCATCGGCGACGACGGCTTCATCCGCGATGTGTTCACCTATCTCCCCTTCGGCTCCCTGGAGCTGCGCCCTGACCCGGACGACAGCAACAACGCCTTCGGCCTGCCCAACTACCGGGGCTCCGCCTGGCTGGATCGCCTCACCATGGGCGACGCCGCCCGGCCCAACAACACCACCCAGTTCGCCGTGCCGCCCCCATCGCTCTCGTTCTTCGGCGCGGGCAACTCGCTCAATGCGCCCTTCGGGCCCCTGATCTTCGATTGGGTGGCTCGCAGCGTCACAGCCAACAGCCTGTTCTGAGGATGTCCGTTGTGCTGAACTCCCGTCTCCCCCATCCCGCCAGCAGTCGGATCGCCGCCGCTCCTTCCGGCAGCGAAGGCGTTGCCCTGCTGGAGCTGATCGTGGCGCTGGCCCTGCTGGCCGGCACCCTGGTGGCCGCCGTCACCCTCACCAACGGCACCAACCGTCTGCAGGTAGGCAGCATTCAGCTCAACGATCTGCAGAGCCGTATCGACACCGACGTGGCCGAAATCCGCGGGCGCGCCGAGATCTTCACCTGGTGCACCGGTGCCGGCACCTTCGCCGCCAGCGGCCCCACCTGCGCCAGCACCAACCCTCGCTCCGACAACTACTTCTTCCCGAACAGCTCCACAGCCGACGCCGCCAATCCCTTCGCCATTGGCCCTGAGCAAACCGCGTTCATCAATGCCTGCGGCACTACCGCCCTCACCACCGCCCTCGTCAACGACATCAACGCCAGGGCGTTGCCGGCCGGTGTCACCTCCCGGGTCGTCGCCAACGACGACGCCACAGCCAACCGCCTCCGCATCACCTACACGGCCCCGAATGTGAGCCGGATCGTGGTGCTCACCCCCACCGTTGCTGCGTGGTGCCCATGAACCATCTCCTCCGCCACAGACGCTCCGCCGGCTTCACCCTCATTGAACTGTTGGTGGGCACCGCCGTGCTCGGCACCCTGGTGGGCATCACCTGGACCCTCAGTGCCGGGGAAGTGCGCCGCGAAGAGGTGAATTCGCTGGCGATCGAACTGGCCACCTGGCTGAAAACGGTGCAGAGCACGGCCCAGGTGCGGCCCGGCAGCACCGCCACCACCCTCGCCAATGGCTGCACGGTCACCTTCACCGGCGCCACCGGCGCGCTGATCGCCCCTGGCGCGGTGCTTGCCACCGTCACCCCGGCCGAATGCGCCCCCGGTGGAGCCTTTGCCGTTCCCAGCGGCAGCAGCAGCAGCCGCCGCTTCCGCGTGGCGATCGCCGGCGGCGTCGGCGCCGGCACCAACGAGGTGGTGTTCACCCCCCGCAGCACTGTCACGGCCACAAACAATGTCACCCTTCGCCTTCGCCTCCAGGATTCCGCCCTCACCCGCTGCGTGCGTGTGGGCGCCACGCTCGGCCAGATCAGCATCGGCGCCAACAACAACGACAACCAGCTCGCTGGCACCTTCTGCGCCGAAGGCAGCTACGGCGGGAGGTTCTGAGCCATGAACCTCCTCACCCGCGCTGCTTCTCTTCGCTTCCCGTTCCGGGGTCGCGCCACCGGTCGCCGTGGCTCCGCACGCTCGGCGGCGGCGGCTGGTTTCACCATCATCGAGCTGGTGGTCTACGCCGCTTTGAGCTCGATCGTGATCGGCGCCGCCACTGCCACAATCAGCTCCAGCATTCGCAGCAATGCGCAGTCGGAGCTGAACCAGCGCTCCAACGACAGCTGGGCGCGGCTGAGTGCCTTTCTTGAAGCCGAAGTGAACGAAGGCACCAGCGTCCAGCCAGGGGGCGGTGCTGTCACCGTCACCTGCGCAGGCGTCACCGAACCCGCCCTGTTCCGCATCACACTGCCGAACACCACTGTGTTTGCCCAGGATCGCGGCGTGCGCACGATCGAATACTTCGTCACCGGCGCCGGCGCCGCCCAGGAGCTGCGCCGCTGTGGCCCGCAGATTCTTGCCAATGGCCAGCTTGATCTGGCCGCTGCCTCAGTGAATTCCCTGGTCAGCAGCCCCACCAACCTCACGGTCACCACCGATGCTGTGGGCGTGACCCCCGGTACGCGGATCAATTACACCGCGTCGTTCCGCGATGTGAACGGCAACGTGGTGTCCATCCGCAACGCCGTGGCCCGCACCCGCACCCGCCCGATCACCTGAGCGCAGCGGATTGGCGGCCTTGGCCAGCCCGGCGTGATCCCTACGGATTCAGGCTCGGCGCAAGCCCTCCTGATTCAGCAGGCCTACTGATTCAGCTTGAGCACGGCCATGAAGGCCTCCTGGGGCACGTCGACGCGACCCATCGCCTTCATGCGTTTCTTGCCTTTGGCCTGCTTCTTGAGCAGCTTCTTCTTGCGGGAGATGTCACCGCCGTAGCACTTGGCGAGCACATCCTTGCGGATGGCGCTGATGCTTTCGCTGGCAATGATGCGGCTGCCGATCGAGGCCTGGATCGGAATCTTGAACTGCTGGCGTGGAATCAGCTCCTTGAGCTTCTCCACCAGCCCCTTGCCCACGTTGTAGGCCTTGTCGCGGTGCACGATTGTGGTGAGCGGATCGGCCTTCTCGCTATTAATCAGCACGTCAAGGCGCACCAGCTCGTTCTTGCGGTAGCCGATCAGACTGTATTCCATCGAGGCGTAGCCCTTGGTGCGGCTTTTCATCACATCGAAGAAATCCGTCACAACCTCAGCCAGCGGCATTTCATAGTGCAGCGTGACCCGATCGGTGGTGATGTATTTCATATCAATGAACTCACCGCGCCGCTCCTGGCACAACTCCATCAGGGCGCCATTGAAGCTGTTGGGCGTATAGATCTCCAGCTTCACATAGGGCTCCTCGATCGATTCCCGCTTCTGCGGATCGGGCAGGGTGGCGGGATTATCCACCATCTGAACACTGCCGTCCATCATGTTCACCTGATAGATCACCGAAGGCGCCGTCACGATCAGGTCGAGGTCGTATTCGCGCTCCAGCCGCTCCTGCACGATCTCCATGTGCAGCAGCCCCAGGAAGCCGCACCGGAAGCCGAAGCCCATGGCGCTGCTGGTTTCCGGCTCGTATTTCAAGGCCGCGTCGGAGAGCTGCAGCTTGTCGAGTGCCTCGCGCAGATCCGGGTATTGATCGGCGTCGGTGGGGAACAGGCCGCAGAACACCATCGGCTTGGCCTCGGCATAGCCGGGCAGCGGCTCTGAGGCTGGATTGGCCGCCAGGGTGATCGTGTCGCCCACGCGGGCGTCGGCCACCGCCTTGATCGAGGCCGCCATGTAGCCCACCTCACCGGCGTGGAGGCTGTCCACCTGCCGCTGGTCGGGCGCCATCACGCCCACCTCATCGAGCTCCACCGTCTTGCCACTGGCCATCAGCAGCACCTTGTCCTTGCGGGCCACCTGGCCGCTGATCACCCGGAAATACACGATCACGCCCCGGTAGGGGTCGTAGTAGGAGTCGAAGATCAGCGCCCGCAGCGGCTCGCTCACCCGGTCGGCCGGCGCCGGCACCCGATCCACCACCGCCTGCAGGATGTCGGGCACCCCCAGGCCGGTCTTGGCAGAGCAGTCGATCGCCATCGAGGTGTCGAGGCCGATGATCGCTTCGATCTCCGCCTTGATGCGCTCCGGGTCGGCGCCGGGCAGATCGATCTTGTTGAGCACCGGAATGATCTCGAGATCGTTCTCCAGCGCCAGGTACACGTTGGCCAGGGTCTGGGCCTCCACCCCCTGGCTGGCATCCACCACCAGCAGGGCCCCTTCGCAGGCCTGCAGGCTGCGGCTCACCTCGTAGGAGAAGTCGACGTGGCCCGGGGTGTCGATCAGGTTGAGGATGTAGATCTCACCATCGGCCGCCCGGAATTCCATCCGTGCCGCCTGCAGTTTGATCGTGATCCCCCGTTCCCGCTCCAGCTCCATGTTGTCGAGGAACTGGGCCTGCATGTCGCGCTCCGCCACCGTTCCGGTTTCCTGCAGCAGGCGGTCGGCCAGGGTCGATTTGCCGTGGTCGATGTGGGCAATGATGCAGAAGTTGCGGATCCGCTGAACGGGAACGTCGGTCATCGCAGCGGGTCAGCCCGTTCAGAGGAAGTCCCCGAATCTTAGAAAGCGGTCCCTGCGTCGCCGGAGCGGCATGACAGTGGCCCCTTGCACGCGCGTGGCACGCTTCCGGCCCAAGCCACCGGCGCTCCCGCCTGCCGAAAGACACCTGCGTCAACCCGCCTGGACCGAGCGGCCCGCCCTGCCGGGTCGCCTGCACTGATCTGCTTGCCTGCACCGAGCCGCCTGGGCGGAACAGCCTGCCCGCTTCGGCCCGCCTGCTTTGCACAGCCCGCCCCCAGGCGCCCTGCCTAAGCTGAACCCATCCCTGAACTCGATCCATGTCCAGCGAAACCACCACTCCCACAGCCGAAGCCCCGGCTGAGCAGGCCTCAGCAGGGGTGGCCCCGGCCAGCGATCCCCGCGCCCTCACGGTCGAGAACGTGGAGCGCGTGCTCGACGAACTGCGCCCCTACCTGATGGCCGATGGCGGCAACGTGGAAATCGTTGAAATCGACGGGCCGATCGTGAAGGTGCGCCTGCAGGGCGCCTGCGGCTCCTGCCCCAGCAGCACCATGACGCTCAAGATGGGCATTGAGCGCAAGCTGCGCGAATCGATTCCTGAAGTGAGTGAAGTGGTGCAGGTGCTCTGAGCCATAGGCTGCGGCGGAGCTACTCCGCCGCCCGTGCTGGATCTGCGCCTGGTGCGTGAACACCCCGAACTGATCGAGCAGCAGCTGGCCCGCCGGGGCATGGCGCTCGATCTCACCGGGCTGCAGCTGATCGCCCGCCAGGAGCGCGATCTTCAGCAGCAACGCAGCGACCTGCAGGCCGAAGGCAATCAGATCGGCCGCGATGTGGGCGAGCGCATCCGCGCCGGCGAGCCCCCCCACAGCCCCGACGTGCAGGCCCTGCGCGACCGTGGCAACCACATCAAGCGCCAGGTCACGGTGCTGGAGGAGGAAGAGAAGCAACTGGAAGCACGGCTGCGGCAGGAACTGCTGGCCTTCCCGAACCTGCCCGCGCCGGAGTGCCCTGAGGGCCGCAGCGAAGCCGACAACGTGGAAGTGCGGCGCTGGGGCACGCCGCGGGTGGAGGCTGGCCTGGAGGAGCACTGGCAGATCGCTGAGCGGCTTGGCCTGATCGACACCGAGCGATCGGTGCGGATTGCCCAGAGCCGCTTCGTGACCCTGCTCGGCCAGGGCGCCCGGCTGGAGCGGGCCCTGATCAACTTCATGCTGGATCTGCACAGCCGTCGCGGCTACCGCGAGGTGATGCCGCCGATCCTGGTGAACAGCGCCAGCCTCACCGGCTCCGGCCAGCTGCCCAAGTTCGCCGAGGAGAGTTTCCGCTGCGCCGACGACGACCTCTGGCTCACCCCCACCGCCGAGGTGCCGATCACTTCGTTCCATCGCGACGAACTGATTCCGGCCGACCAGCTGCCACTCCGCTACGCCGCCTACACCCCCTGCTTCCGCCGCGAGGCGGGCTCCTATGGCCGGGACACCCGCGGCCTGATCCGCCTGCACCAGTTCAACAAAGTTGAGTTGTACTGGTTCTGCCACCCCGACCACTCCGAGGCTGCCCACGCCGAGCTCACCGGCCACGCCGAAGCCGTGCTCCAGGCCCTGGAGCTTCCCTACCGGGTGATTGATCTCTGCGGCGGCGACCTGGGCTTCTCGGCCACTCGCACGTTCGATCTGGAGGTGTGGCTACCGGGCGCAGGCACCTACCGGGAGATCTCCAGCTGCAGCAACTGCGGCGACTTCCAGGCACGACGCTCGGCGATCCGCATGAAGGACGGCAAGAAGACCCGGCTGCTGCACACCCTCAACGGCAGCGGACTGGCGGTGGGGCGCACCATGGCCGCCTTGCTGGAAACCGGCCAGCAGGCCGATGGCAGCGTGCAGCTTCCTGACGCGCTCGCGCCCTACTTCGCAGCGGCGAGGTTGACCCCCGAGGGCTGAAGCGCCAGATCCAGTGCCGAACGGTTCACCCGGGGAAGCGGTGCACCAGGCTCAGCAACACCCAAGGCACGATTGGCCGCCTGAACCTGGGCCAGGTTGCGCTCGATGGCACCGCCGGTAGCCAGCATCTCCGCCTGCTCCTCCAGCGGGGTGTAGCCCATGCCTTTCTCGGCTTCGCGGAAGCCGGTGGCGCTGAGCCCCGCCGACTGGCCCATCAGCAACTGCGACTGCTGGGGATGGCGGGCAGCGAACTCCTGGGAGGACTGCCAGGTGCGCAGCAACTTGGTGACGGCCGCCTTGTCCTCGCTTAGCAGGGCAGGGTCGACCACCAGCAGGCTGACGATCTGGACAGGCAACCGGCGGCTGTCGAACAGGGAACGGCCGGTGCCGCTGAGCACCGCGTAGCTGTTGTAGGGAGACCCCATGGCAGCAGCCGCCACTTCACCGCGGCGCAACTGGCCCGGCATGGCCTCCAGAGACTGGGGCTTCAGCTTGACGTCGCTGAGCGACAGGCCCTCGGTGGCGAGAGCCTGGGACAGCAGGTAGGTGCCGGGCCCGAAGCGGCTGACGGCCACGCTGCGGTTCTGGAGCGCCCGAACCCCCCAGATGGCGGTGTTGGCAACGAGCTGATGGCTGCCGTTGGAGGTGTTCACCACCATCACCACCACCGGGCAGCGTTCCGGCTTGAGGCTGCAGATGCGCACGGCATCGAAGTTGGTCATCTGCGCCACGCGCAGGTTGCCCTTCAGGAAGTCGTCGACGATGGCATCGGTATCGGTGTAGTGCGCAACCTGCAGATTGAGGTTGTGAGGTTGCGCCAGCCCCTCGGATGCCGCCAGAGAGAAATACTGGTGCCCTGGCCAGCGAGCCACTGGAACGGTGAGGGCGGCGGGCGACCTGAAGGCCCCCTGAACAGCACTGAAACCAAGACCGACAGTGGCGAGGGTGGCCAGTGCCGCCGCTCCCAGCAGATTCGGCCGGCCAGCGGATCGGATCTTCTGGAGCCATCCCGCTGCTTTGCCGGCAGTCGGTGCAGGTGCAGCCGGCGCTTTCCTCAGCGACCTGGCGTGAACCGTGGGGTCAGGCTGACTTCTGCGCTTGGGAGCTGCTGCAGAAATCGTGGCCGGCGGGAGGTTGGCGAACAGGAAGTCGTTGGTCTTGCCAGGGGTTGTGGAGTTCATGGCAAGCACCCTCAGGGCTTCCTTGAGGTTCGCAAATCCGACCAGCACACAACAGTGGGCAGGAGGAAGGCTGCGTTGGAGAAGAGTGAGAGTTATCTGTCACGCCCTGGGCCCACCGCACCCACCACAATGGACGGACTGCCTGAAACCAACTGAATGGGTGTCCTCGCGGCCCTGGCCATCCTTGCCGGCCTGATCGTCGTCCACGAAGCCGGGCACTTCTTCGCAGCCACCTGGCAAGGAATCAGGGTCAGCGGCTTCTCGATCGGCTTCGGCCCGGTGCTGCTGGAGCGGCGGCGCCGTGGCGTGCAGTTCGCCCTGCGGGCCATCCCCCTGGGTGGCTACGTGGCCTTTCCGGACGACGATGAGGACAGTGACATCCCGGCCGACGACCCGGATCTGCTGCGCAACCGCCCGCTGCCGCAGCGGGCCCTGGTGATCGCCGCCGGCGTGCTGGCCAACCTGCTGCTGGCCTGGGCCGTACTGGTGGCCCAGGGAGCCGCGGTGGGCATCCCCGCCGGCTTCAGCGCCACCCCAGGTGTGGTGGTGGCAGCGGTGCAACCCGGCCTGCCGGCAGCGGCCTCCGGCCTGCGTCCCGGCGACCGCATCGTCAGCCTGGCGGGCACCCCGCTGGGCGGGGGTCAGAGCGCCGTGGAGGGCCTGGTGGCCGACATCAAGGCCGCTCCGCAGCGCTCGCTGCAGCTGGTGGCCGAACGCGCCGGCAGCACCGTGACGCTCACGCTCACGCCCGATGCCCAGAACGGCATCGGCCGCATCGGCGCCCAGCTGCAACCCAGTGGCAGCGAGGCCTTCCGTGCCGCCCGCAGCCCGCTGGAGGTGATCGGCCATGCCAACCGCACCTGCCTCAAGCTGATCCGCCGCACTGTGGATGGCTTCGTTTCCCTAGTCACCCATTTCGGCGAAACGGCACCCCAGGTGTCGGGGCCGGTGAAGATCGTGGAAATGGGCGCCTCACTCGCGCGCGACGGTGGCGGCAGCCTCTTTCTGTTCACGGCGCTGATCTCGATCAACCTGGCCGTCCTCAACGCCCTGCCGCTGCCCCTGCTCGATGGCGGCCAGTTCGTGCTGCTGCTGCTGGAGGGTCTGCGCGGCCGGCCGCTGCCGCAGCGCCTGCAGCTGGCCTTCATGCAGTCAGGTTTCCTGCTGCTGGTGGGCCTCAGCCTGGTGCTGATCGTCAAGGACACCAGCCAGCTCTCCGCCGTGCAGCAGCTGCTGGGCCGCTGACGTGCCCCGCTTCCCCACCGCCCGCCAGCGGGCGCCATTGATTCTGGAGCGCCTGGAAACGCTCTATCCCGAGGCCACCTGCTCGCTCGACTGGCGCACCCCCTGGGAGTTGCTGGTGGCCACCATGCTCTCGGCCCAGTGCACCGACGAGCGGGTCAACAAGGTGACCCCGGCGTTGTTCGAACGCTTTCCCGACGCGGCCGCCGCTGCAGCCGTGGAGAGCGACGCGGTGGAGCCTTACGTGAAATCCACCGGGTTCTTCCGCAACAAGGCCAAGAACATCGTGGCCGCCTCACGGCTGCTGCTCGAACGCCATGGCGGCGAGGTACCGGCCTCGATGCCGGAGCTGCTGGAACTGCCGGGCGTGGCCCGCAAGACGGCCAACGTTGTCCTGGCCCATGCCTTCGGCATTCACGCCGGCGTCACGGTGGACACCCATGTGCGGCGCCTCAGCAACCGGCTCGGCCTCACCCGCCAGAGCGAACCGGTGAAGATTGAGCCCGACTTGATGAAGCTGTTTCCGCAACCGGAGTGGGAAAACCTCTCGATCCGGCTGATCTTCCATGGCCGCGCCGTGTGCCGGGCCCGCAACCCCGGCTGCAGCAGCTGCCCGATGGCTGACCTCTGCCCCAGCCATCCCGACCACGGACCGGGCGGCAGACGGACCGTTCCTGCCGCAGGGTAGGGTTGGTCCTCATCCGCAACAGCAAAGCAGCCGCATGGCGAAGAAGTCGATGATCGCGCGCGACGTGAAGCGCAAAAAAATCGTGGCTCGTTTCGCTGTCAAGCGCGCCGCTCTGAAGGCCGCGTTTGAAGCCGCCGCCGATCCCATGGAACGGCTGGAGATTCATCGCCAGATCCAGGGCCTGCCCCGCAACAGCGCCCCCAACCGGGTCCGCAACCGCTGCTGGGCCACCGGCAAGCCCCGCGGCTACTACCGCGATTTCGGCCTGTGCCGCAACCAGCTGCGCGAACGCGCCCACAAGGGCCTCCTGCCGGGTGTCACCAAGTCCAGCTGGTGAGCCGCTGAACCTGCGCCGGCTCTCCCGCACCAAGGCTCCACGGGGTCAAGGGAGGGCCGGATGCGAGACTGCCTTTCGACAACAAAACGGACATAAGACGACGTGCCAGGAAAAATTCAGTCGGTCTCCTTCGATGGTCGGGAGATCCGACTGACCACAGGGCTGTATGCCCCCCAAGCTGGGGGATCGGTGTTGATTGAATGCGGTGATACGTCCGTGCTGGTCACGGCCACCCGCGCCAAAGGCCGTGAAGGCATCGATTTCCTGCCCCTCACCTGCGATTACGAAGAACGGCTGTATGCCGCCGGACGCATCCCCGGCAGCTTCTTTCGCCGGGAAGCACGCCCGCCCGAGCGGGCCATCCTCACCACCCGCCTGATCGACCGCCCGCTGCGGCCCCTGTTCCCTTCCTGGCTGCGCGACGACATTCAGGTGGTGGCCACCACCCTCTCGCTCGATGAGCGGGTGCCGCCCGATGTGCTCGCAGTCACGGGTGCTTCGATCGCCACCCTGCTGGCGCGCATGCCCTTCTATGGCCCGATGGCGGCCGTGCGCGTGGGCTTGCTCGGCGACGATTTCGTGCTGAACCCCAGCTTCCGTGAGATCGAGCGCAGCGATCTGGATCTGGTGGTGGCCGGCACCCCTACCGGTGTGGTGATGGTGGAAGCGGGCGCCAACCAGTTGCCCGAACAGGACGTGATCGAGGCCATCGACTTCGGCTACGAAGCGGTGGGCGAACTGATCAAGGCCCAGCTCACCCTGCTGAGCGACCTGGGCATCGAGCAGGTGATCCCCGAGCCGAAGGTGGAAGATCCGGCCCTGCCGTCATTCCTCGAGCAGGAATGCAGCAAGGGCATTGGTGAGGTGCTCAAGCAGTTCACGCTCACCAAGGCGGAGCGGGATGCCCAGCTCGATGCCATCAAGGCCGATGTGGCCGTCAAGATCGGCACCCTCAGCGACGACGACCCGGTGAAGCTGGTGGTGCAGAGCAACCCCAAGACGCTCGGCAACACCTACAAGGGCATCACCAAGAAGCTGATGCGCGCCCAGATTCTCAGCGAAGGCAAGCGGGTGGATGGCCGCAACCTCGACGAGGTGCGCCCCATCACCGCCGCCGTGGGTGTGCTGCCCAAGCGGGTGCATGGCTCGGGTCTGTTCCAGCGCGGGCTCACCCAGGTGCTCTCCTGCGCCACCCTCGGCACCCCCAGCGATGCCCAGGAACTCGACGACCTCAACCCGTCGAGCGAGAAAACGTATCTGCACCACTACAACTTCCCCCCCTACTCGGTGGGCGAAACCCGGCCGATGCGCTCCCCCGGTCGCCGCGAAATCGGTCACGGCGCCCTGGCGGAGCGGGCCATCACTCCGGTGCTGCCCCCGAAGGAGAAGTTTCCTTACGTGCTGCGGGTGGTGTCGGAGTGCCTCAGCTCCAACGGCTCCACCTCGATGGGCTCGGTCTGCGGCAGCACCCTGGCGCTGATGGATGCCGGCGTGCCGCTGCAGGCTCCCGTGAGCGGCGCCGCCATGGGCCTGATCAAGGAAGGCGATGAGGTGCGGATCCTCACCGACATCCAGGGCATCGAGGATTTCCTCGGCGACATGGACTTCAAGGTGGCCGGCACCGAAAAGGGCATCACCGCCCTGCAGATGGACATGAAGATCACCGGCCTGGCGGTGACCACCGTGGCCGACGCCGTGAACCAGGCCCGCCCCGCCCGTCTGCACATCCTCGAGAAGATGCTGGAGGCGATCGAGAAGCCCCGCGACACCATGTCTCCCCATGCGCCGCGCCTGCTGAGCTTCCGCATCGATCCGGAGCTGATCGGCACGGTGATCGGTCCTGGCGGCCGCACCATCAAGGGCATCACCGAGCGCACCAACACCAAGATCGACATCGAGGACGGCGGCATCGTCACGATCGCCAGCCACGACGGCGCCGCCGCCGAAGAGGCCCAGCGCATCGTGGAAGGTCTCACCCGTCGCATCAGCGAAGGGGAGCAGTTCAGTGGCACCGTCACCCGCATCATCCCGATCGGCGCCTTCGTGGAGATCCTTCCCGGCAAGGAAGGCATGATCCACATCTCCCAGCTCTCGGAAGCCAGGGTCGAGAAGGTCGAAGACGTGGTGAAGGTGGGTGATCCCGTCACCGTGCGCGTGCGTGAGATCGACAACCGCGGCCGCATCAACCTCACCCTGCGCGGCGTCTCCCAGGAACCGGTGGCGGTCTGAGGTCAACGGGGCTGCCCCAGGCAGCCCACTGCCCCCAACCCACCGCCAGCCATGGCCGCACCATTGGGTGATGAAGCGCTTCCTCTCGGCGCCCCTGCGGCTAACGCGGCATCCTCAAGGGGCGCGATTGGCGCTGAACCGGCAGCGGGCGTGCTCTATCTGGTGGGCACTCCCATCGGCAACCTCGCTGATCTCTCCCCACGGGCCCGGCTGGTGCTGGAGCAGGTCGATCGCATCGCCTGTGAAGACACCCGCCACAGCGGTCAGTTGCTGGCGCGGCTTGGCATTCGCCGGCCGCTGCTGAGCTTTCACCAGCACAACCAGGCCACCCGCCTGCCTGAACTGCTGCAGGCGCTGCAACGGGGCGAGCGCCTGGCAGTGATCAGCGACGCCGGCCTGCCAGGCATTTCCGATCCCGGCGAACCACTGGTGGCCGCCGCGCGGCAGGCGGGGCTGGAGGTGGTCTGCATTCCTGGCCCCTGCGCCGTCACCACCGCGCTGGTGAGCAGCGGCCTGCCCAGCGGCCGCTTCTGCTTTGAGGGATTCCTGGCCGCCAAGCCCAGCCAGCGGCGGCGCCAGCTGCAGGAACTGGCGGCCGAGCCGCGCACCTTGGTGCTGTTCGAGGCGCCCCATCGGCTGATCGCCCTGCTGGAGGATCTGCTGGAGTTGCTGGGCGATCGGCCGCTGCGGGTGGCAAGAGAGCTGACCAAGCGGCATGAGCAGCAGGTGGGGCCCACGGTGGCCGCCGCCCTGGAGCACTTCCGCCGGGTGCCGCCCCTCGGGGAGTGCACCTTGGTGCTGGGCGGCGCGCCTCCAGCGGCGCAACCCGCCTGGAACGATGCCGCGCTGCGGGCCGCACTGGAGAACCTGCTGGGGGATGGACTCAGCAAGCGGGAAGCCGCCCGCACCCTGGCTGAACGCACCGGTCACAGCCGCCGCGACCTCTACGCCCTGCTGCACCGCGACGGACCGGAAGCCGCTGACCCGGCTGGTGAGGGCCTGGATGAGGAGGGCCAGGCTGAGGAACCAGATCTCCATGGCGCCGCCTAGGAGCGGGACAGCGACAGTGGCAGCGGCAGTGGCCGCCCCGAAAGGAGATTCCCCATGCCTGAAAGCTGGTGAGTTGCTCCCCAACGCCTGAGCGCTGGAAGCCCTCAGGGCGCTCATGCCCAGCAGCGCGCTGGAGGCCGGCAGTCCGCCGGCGCGTCACACTCAGGGGGCGACCTCTTCAACCACCGCCGCCGCCATGCTGGTGCGCCTTCGACTCCTGGCCGGCAGCGTGACCGGCGGCCTGCTGCTGCTCGTGGTGCTGTGCCTGGGCGGTCAGAACCTCAACGACCGGCCCCAGCTGCGGCTCGGCTTCGGCCGCAGTGCCCCGCTACCCAGTGGCTTTCTGGTGGGCCTGGCCCTGGTGGTGGGCGTGATCAGCGGCGGGGCCGCCACGGCGCTGCTGATGCCGGGCGCCGATCAGGATCCGGGCAGGGAATAAAGCGCCCCTTCGAGCACCACCCGGGTGATGCCCTTGCGCAGCAGGTAGGGAGCGGTGCGGCGGATCACCTGGCTATCGGGCAACGGGATCACCCGCTGAGTGCGGCCGCAGTGACGCTTGGCCTGGCGTGGGTTGCTGAACACCACCAGGGCGCGGCGCTGGGATTCCTCTTCCGGCAGCAGGCCGAGTTCGGGGAAGTCGCTCAGGGGCCGGTCCTGCAGCTCCACGGTTTTGTCGACCAGCATGTAGAGGCTGGCGGGCAGGGGAGCGGCCTCAAAGGGCTGGCAGGTGGCGGCGGGGCGGTCGAGCAGGGTTTCGCCGACCGGCACGGGCGTGAAGAGGTCGAGCTCATCGTCGGCGTCTTCGCCATCGGCGTCGCTGTCGGCATCCGCGTCGCTCTCGTCGGCCTCCTCTGCGAAATCATCGGCATCGTCGATCGCCAGCACCTGGGAATCGTCATCGACGTCGGCGTCTGAGCCTGCGGCGGGATTCTGCCCGGTGGGATCGCCATGGGAGACAGGGACGGACCCGGAGCCGTAGGACGCAAGGAGCTCGCCGTCGTTGCGGTAGGGGCTGTCGAAGCCAGAAGCTTCCAGGCCGGAAGCAGCTGCACCGGGCGCTTCGAGGCTCAAACGTGCATCGGCCGGCCGCTCGCTGCCGGAATGCGCGTCTGACTCCGCCGTGCCGGAGGCGTGAGGAAGGACACTCTCGGCGACCGGCAAATCGGCAGTGGAAGCGTCGCCTTCTGGAGATTCAGAACTGGAGGCTTCAACGCCTGAAAGCTCGGCGGTGACGTCCTCGGTGCCTGAGGGTCCGAAGCGGTCGGGAGTGGAGCCGCCCTGGTCACCCGCGGCACCAGTGGCTGCAGGCCCTGCGGCGGATGGCGAGGACTGGGTTTCGGCCTGCTCGAACAGGGGCCCGGATGGGGTCGCGGTGGCGTCGTGCGGAGGAGCGGTGGCGGACCTGCGCCCTGAGGGCCCCTTGCCGCGCTCCAGCTTGATCTGCTCGTAGCGCGCGGCGCCGATGGCGGCCTTCACCACGCGGGTGGCGGTGGCGGCACTGCAGCCGAAGGCGTCGGCCAGCGCCTGGGCGGTTTCCCCCTGCTGATAGCGAGCGACGAGTTCCTGCCTGTGAGCGTCGCTGAGCCGGGTGGACGCCATTGGGAAGGTTTCACAGCAGACCACCTTAGGCTGTGCAGGTGGGCCGTTAGCTCAGTTGGATAGAGCATGCGACTTCTAATCGCACGGTCGCTGGTTCGAATCCAGCACGGCCCGTTTTTCCTGCCGTTCGGCGGCCCCAGAGCTCAGAAGCGGCGGTGAGACTTCCATCGCTGCTGGGGAGCGGCTGACGTGGCGATGCGTGCAGCTGGGGGGCAGGCCAGTGGCAGGGAAACGGAGGCCACCTGGGGAGCCGCCACTTTGGAAGCCGCCGGCGGGATCGGGTGACTTGGACCACGCTGAAGGTTTGGGGGAACCGGGGGCGGCGGCGTGCGGTTCGGGGGTTGTTGGGGCAACGTCGAGCGGTGTGTCGCACTCACGGTGCAACTTCAAGCGGTCTGTCACTTACCGCGCAACGGCGAGCGGTGGGCTGACGCAGGCGCGCTGCAGCAGGGTGTCGTCGGAGGGTTGGCGCAGCTGGTCGGCGAGGCCGAAGCGTTGCAGCAGCCGGATGAAGCGGAAGGTGGGGTCGGGCCGCAACTGCAGCTGGCCGTCGCGCACGGTGTAGCCCTGACGCACTGCGAAGGGAAAGGCGTGGTGCAGGTTGTGCCAGCCCTCACCGAGCGTGATCAGCGCCACAAAGGCGTTGTTGCGGCTGTGGTCGTCGGTGCGGAAAGGCTGGTCGCCCCACACATGCGCCACCGAATTCACCGTGGCCACACCGTGGAACAGCACGGTGGTGCTGAGGAAGAAGGCGCCGAGATACATCCAGCCGCCCACCAGATAAGACAGCACGGCAAGGGCCAGGAGCGGCAGGGAATGGAGCCGATCGAGCCAATGCAGCACCGGATCCGCTTCCACGTCCGCCGGCAGCTCATCGGGGAAGAAGCTCGAGCGCAGCAGCCAGCCGGCCTGAGAATTCCACAGTCCCCGCCAGCCCTGCAGCGGCATCAGCGGGGTGTGGGGGTCGGCGGCGGTGTCCACATGGCTGTGATGCTGCAGGTGGTGGGCCTTCCACCAGCTCGGGCCCATCTGGCCGGCGGAAGCCGCCACGGCGCAGCCGATCCAGAGCACGGCACGCGGAGCGCGGTAGCTGCGGTGCACCAGCAGACGGTGATACACCGACGTGATCGCCAGCATGCGCACCAGATAGAGCCCCAACGCCCAGAGCAGGGCTCCGAGGCTCAGGCCCGTGACCAGCAGCAGCAGGCAACCGATGTGAGAGGAAAAGATGAAGATCGGTCCCAGCAGATACAGGGAACGGTGCAGGCCGGAGTTCAGAAGGAGTGGTGAGTGCTGGCCTCAAGCTAGTGGGCGCCCTTGCGCACTGTTCGCGAAGAAATCCCCCAGCCGTGGGCTGCTGGGCCGGGGCTGCCTACGTTGAAGCCGGCGGAGCGGTGGTTCCATGCGCCCAGCAACCGGGCCTGAGGCCAACTGGCCAGAAGCCGGGTCTCGGCAAGCCGGTTCTCAGCAAGCCGAATCACGGCAAGCCGGCCGGCCCGAAACCGGTGGGCACCGCGCCAGCGGGGACCACACCAACGGGGACCATGCCAGCGGGCCAGGGATGGGAAACCAGACGCTGGAGCCGTTCGCGGCGCTCGAGCCGCTGCTGCGCCGCCATCATCACCGCGCCGGTGGCCTGATCGAGGTGCTGAACGGGGCGCAGGAGATCTACGGCCACCTCAGCGAGCCGCTGCTGCGCCATGTGGCCCGCAGCCTGGCGTTGCCGGACAGCCAGGTGTTCGGCACCGCCAGCTTCTACCACCTGTTCCGTTTCCAGCCCGCGGCGCGGCACAGCTGCGTGGTCTGCACCGGCACGGCCTGTGAAGTGAATGGCGCTGCTGAGCTGGTGGCGGCCCTGGAGGGCGCCCTGCGGCTCCGCCTCGGTGGACGCAGCGGCGACGGGCTGGTGAGCCTGGAGGGCGTGCGCTGCCTGGGCACCTGCGGCGCCGCTCCGGTGCTGGTGATCGATGGCGTGGCGCTGCCACAGCAGAGCCCGGCCCGTGCCCTGGCGGCCCTGCAGGCGCTGCTGCCATGAGCGCCACCAGCCCCGGCGGTGAGGCGATGCAGCGGGTGCGCTGCTGCAGCGCGGCCGGCTGCCTGGTGAGCGGGGCGGGCCCATTGCGCGAGGCACTGGAAGCGGCCGTGGCCCGCCGCGGCCTGGAGCAGCGGCTCGCGATCACCCCTGTGGGCTGCCTGGGCCCGTGCAGCCAGGGCCCGCTGGTGGCGGTCGACCCTGAGGGCGCCCTGTTCAGCGGCATCGCGGCGGCCGAGGCCGACGGGCTGATCGCCGCCCTGGCCCGGCGCTCGCAGGCAGCGGCGGCGGGCGACCAGGACGGCCCGCTGCGCTGGCAGCCGGCCAGTGGCGAACGGCTCGACACCAGCGCCCCCTTCTTTGCGCGGCAGCGGCGCATCGTGCTGGAGCACTGCGGCCGGATCGACCCCGAGCGGATCGAGGCGGCGATCGCCTGCGGCGCCTACACCCAGCTGGGCCGCGTGGTGCAGACCCTCAGCCCGGCCGAGGTGGTGGACACGCTGCGGCGCAGCGGCCTGCGCGGGCGCGGCGGCGCCGGCTACCCCACCGGGCTGAAGTGGGCCACGGTGGCCGCCATGCCGGGCGAGAGCAAGGTGGTGGTCTGCAATGCCGATGAAGGCGACCCCGGCGCCTTCATGGACCGCAGCGTGCTGGAAGGCGACCCTCACCGCGTGCTGGAAGGGATGGCGATCGCGGCCCATGCGGTGGGGGCAGATCAGGGGTTCATCTACGTACGCGCCGAATATCAGCTGGCGATCGCGCACCTGCGCCGGGCGATCGCCCAGGCCCACCAATGGCAACGGCTCGGCCAGCAGCTCTACGGCACCCGCTTCAGCTTCACGGTGGAGCTGCGGGTGGGGGCCGGGGCGTATGTGTGCGGCGAGGAAACGGCGCTGATCCGCTCGATCGAAGGCGGACGCGGCACGCCCCGACCCCGCCCCCCCTACCCCGCCGAGCGGGGGGTGGGCGGCCTGCCGACGCTGATCAACAACGTGGAGACCTTCGCCAACGTGGTGCCGATCCTGCGGGAAGGCGCCGACTGGTTCGCCGCCATCGGCACGGCCGGCAGCGCGGGCACCAAGGTGTTCAGCCTCACCGGCAACGTGCGCCGCGGCGGGCTGGTGGAGGTGCCGATGGGCACCAGCCTGGCCACGATCGTGGCGGAGATGGGCGAGGGGGCCCCGGACGGGGCAGGCATCAAGGCGGTGCAGACCGGCGGCCCCTCGGGCGGCTGTGTGCCCGCCGCCCATCTCGACACCCCGGTGGACTACGAGAGCCTGCAGGCGCTGGGCACGATCATGGGCTCCGGCGGCATGGTGGTGCTCGACCACGCCACCGACATGGTGGCCCTGGCGGCCTTCTTCATGGCCTTCTGCCGCGAGGAATCCTGCGGCAAGTGCGTGCCCTGCCGCGCCGGCACCGTGCAGCTGCACGGGCTGCTGCAGAAGCACCTGGCCGGCGAGGCCACAGCCGCCGACCTGAGCCAGCTGGAGGCGCTGTGCCACATGGTGCGGGACACCAGCCTGTGCGGGCTGGGCCAGAGCGCCCCCAAGCCGGTGCTCAGCACACTGCGCTTCTTTCGCAGCGAATACGAGGCACGGCTGCGGGCCGGCCCCGCCACGGCATCCGCCACAACCGCAGGTGCCCCATGAGCGTCTGCACACTCACGATCGACGGCCAGGCGGTGGCCGCCGCCGCCGGCACCACCGTGCTGCAGGCGGCGCAGCAGGCGGGGATCGCCATCCCCACCCTCTGCCACCTGGAGGGGCTGAGCCCGGTGGCGGCCTGCCGCCTCTGTCTGGTGGAGATCGACGGCAGCGACAGGCTGCAGCCCGCCTGCGTCACTGCCGTGGCGGAAGGGCAGGTGGTGCACAGCGCCACGCCACGCCTGCGCGACCACCGGCGCACCGTGATCGAGCTGCTGTTCACCGAGGGCAACCACGTGTGTGCCGTGTGCGTGGCCAACGGCCACTGCGAACTGCAGGACCTGGCGGTGGCGGTGGGCATGGACCACGCCCGTCTGCCCTACCGCCACCCCCAGCGCTCGGTGGACCTCTCCCACCACCGCTTCGGGCTCGACCACAACCGCTGCATCCTCTGCACCCGCTGCGTGCGCGTCTGCGACGAGGTGGAGGGGGCCCATGTGTGGGACGTGGGCTGGCGGGGCGAGCACTGCCGGATCGTCGCCGGGCTGAATCAGCCCTGGGGCGCGGTGGACGCCTGCACCGACTGCGGCAAATGCGTGATGGCCTGCCCCACCGGCGCCCTGTTCCACAAGGGCGATGGCGCCGAGGAGAAACACGAGGAGGCCTGGCGGCTGGCCGTGATCCTGCGGGCCCACCCTGCGGGAGCGGCGCCATGAAACTGCGTCTCGCCACCGTGTGGTTGACGGGCTGCTCGGGCTGCCACATGTCGTTTCTCGATCTGGACGAATGGCTGATCGAGCTGGCCGCCCGGGTGGAGGTGGTGTTCTCGCCGATCGCCTCCGACGTGAAGACCTACCCGGAGCACGTGGATGTGGCCCTGGTGGAAGGGGGTGTGGGCACCAGCGACAACCTGGCCCTGATCCGGCAGGTGCGGCAGCACACGCGCGTGCTGGTGGCGTTCGGCGACTGCGCCATCACCAGCAACGTGCCCGGCCTGCGCAATTGCCATCCCGGCGCTGACACCGTGCTGGAGCGGGCCTACCTGCAGCTGTCGGACAGCAATGGCTGCCTGCCGCAGGCGCCCGGGATCGTGCCGGAGCTGCTGGAGCAGGTGCTGCCGGTGCAGGCGCTGGTGCCGGTGGATGTGTATCTGCCCGGCTGCCCGCCCCCGGCCGCGCGCATCCGCGCCGTGCTGGAGGCGCTGCTGCGGGGCGAGACGCCGGTGATGGAGGGGGCGGAGATGATCCGCTTCGGCTGACCCATGGACCAGAGCCCCACCCCACCGGCCGGGACACGACGCACGATCCTGATCGATCCGGTCACCCGCATCGAAGGCCACGCCAAGATCACGATCCACCTCGATGCCAGCGGCAGCGTGGCGGCCGCCCGCTTCCATGTGACCGAATTCCGCGGCTTCGAGGCCTTCTGCGCCGGCCGGCCGTTCACGGAGATGCCGGCGCTCACGGCGCGGATCTGCGGCATCTGTCCGGTGAGCCACCTGCTGGCCTCCGCGAAGGCGGGCGACCAGCTGCTGGCGGTGACGATCCCGCCGGCGGCCGAACGGTTGCGGCGCTTGATGAACCTGGCCCAGATCATCCAGTCGCATGCGCTGTCGTTCTTTCACCTGAGCAGCCCGGATTTCCTGCTCGGCTGGGACTGCGATCCGGCGCGGCGCAACGTGTTCGGCCTGATCGCCGCCGATCCCGAGCTGGCCCGCGGCGGCATCCGGCTGCGTCAGTTCGGCCAGACCGTGATCGAGCGGCTGGGCGGGCGCAAGATCCATCCGGCCTGGGCGGTGGCCGGTGGGGTGCGCACCCCCCTCACCACCACCGACCGCGACGCGATCCGAGTGGGGCTGCCCGAAGCTTTCGCCACCACCCGCGCGGCCCTGGCGCTGTTCAAGCGCCTGCTGGATGGGCCGCTGGCGGCGGAGGCCGCCGTGTTCGGGGATTTTCCCTCTCTGTTCATGGCGCTGGTGGGGGCGAACGGCGCGTGGGAGCACTACGGCGGCCGCCTGCGCCTGATCGATGGCGACGGCACGCCGCTGGGCGGTGATCTGCCGGCCGATGGCCTGGGCGCCGGCCCGTTCGACGCGCTGCTGGCCGAGGCGGTGGAACCGTGGACCTACCTGAAATTCCCGTATTACAAGCCGCTGGGGCCGGAGGCGGGCAGCTACCGGGTGGGGCCACTGGCGCGGCTGAATGTGTGCGATCACATCGGCACCGCAAGCGCCGACAACGAACTGCTGGAGCTGCGCCAGCGCGGCGGGCGGGTGGTGACCAGCTCCTTCCACTACCACCTGGCCCGCTTGATCGAAATCCTCGCGGCGCTGGAGGCGATCGAAGCCCTGCTCGATGATCCCGTCCTCTGCGACCCCCATGTGCGCGCCCGCGCCCACCTCAACGCTTTCGAGGCATTAGGGGTGAGCGAGGCGCCGCGCGGCACGTTGTTTCACCACTACCGGGTGGATGGCGACGGCCTGATCGAGGCGGTCAATCTGGTCATCGCCACCGGCCAGAACAACCGGGCGATGAACCGCACGATCACCCAGATCGCCCGTCACCACATCCAGCCAGGCCCCAGCGCCGGTGCGGACGCCGGCAATTCCGCCGGTAGCGAGGCCGGCAGCGAGGCCGGCGGGGAGGCCGTCACGGAAAGCGCTCTGCCGGAGATCGCCGAGGCGCTGCTCAACCGGGTGGAGGCGGGCATCCGCTGCTTCGATCCCTGCCTGTCGTGCTCCACCCACGCCGCCGGCGCCATGCCGCTGCACGTGCAGCTGCTCGGCCCCGGCGGGGAACTGCTGCGGGAGCGGTGGCGGTCGTGAACGCCGCCCCAGGCGGGCCGGACCCGCAGCGGCGCGATCTGCTGATCGGCTGGGGCAACGAGCTGCGGCAGGACGACGGCGTGGGCCTGGCCATCGCCGCTGCGGTGGAGGCCTGGCACCAGCGGCAACTCACCGTGCTGGCCACCCGGCAGCTCACGCCGGAGCTGGCGCCGCTGCTGGCGGAAGCCCGCCGGGTGCTGTTCGTGGATGCCGCGCTGGCGCCGGCCTGTCCGCCGCCGGGCTGGCAGTTGGTGCTGTTAGCGGCTGACGGGGCGTCAACGGCGGCCGGGGCAGCAACAGCGGCCGGGGGCCCGCCGTTCAGCCATCACGCCAGCCCCGGCGCGCTGCTGCAGCTGGCCGGCCAGCTCTATGGCCGCACGCCCCCGGCCTGGCAGTTGCTGGTGCGTGCGCACCGCTGCGGGCTGGGCAGCCGCCTCACGCCGGCCACCGCCGCCCTGCTGCCCGAGGCCCTGGCGGCGGTGCGGCGCTGGTGCGGCGATGCATGAACTGGCGCTGATGGAGGAGGTGCACCGGATCGCCCTGGCGGCCGCCGCGGCTGAAGGGGCCGCGCGGATTCATGGGCTGCGCCTGCGCGTGGGGCAACGGGCCGGGGTGGATCCCGACGCGCTGCGTTTCGCCTTCGAGGTGGTGATGGCCGGTGGCATCGCCGCGGGGGCCAGCCTGGAGTTGGAGCGGTCCGCAGGCCGGGAGCTGGAGCTGATCGGACTGGACGTGTCGTGAGGATGCACTGGACCGGCGGGGTCGTGAGGAGTCACCGGACCGGGGCTGCCGGGAGGATTCATCGGACGGACGGTGTCCTGAGCATTCATCGAACGGCGGTGCCGTGAGGAATCGCCAGAACTGGTGCGTCGGATCCCGGTGAGCCGGCAAGGATGGCGCCGTGGCGCGCTGCAGCGCCCCTGCCAGGCCCGTGAGCCGAGCCGCCATGCCGCTGGATCCTGCCCTGCTGCGTCCGTTCTGGTACCCGGTGCTGCCGCTTGATCAGCTGGATGAAGCTCCGGTGGCGGTGGAGCTGCTGGGGGAAGCGCTGGTGCTCTGGCGCGGGGCCGATGGGGAGCCCCACGCCGCGCCGGATCGCTGCCCGCACCGCTCGGCGCGGCTTTCGGGCGGCAGCCTCGGCGCGAACGGCAACCTGCAGTGCCCGTACCACGGCTGGGAGTTCGGCGCTGACGGCCGCTGCCGGGCGATCCCCCAGCAACCGGAGCGGCCGATCCCGGAGGCCTGCCGCCTGCACACCTATCAGGCCCAGGCCCGCTACGGCCGGGTGTGGGTGTGCCTGGAGCCGCAGGCGCGCTTGCCGCTGCCCAGCTTCCCGGAGGAGCACGACCCGGCCCAGCGGCGCATCGATGGCTTCTGGGAGCGCTGGACCTGCTCCCCCTTCCGGGTGATCGAGAACGGTCTCGACAACTTCCATCACTACTTCGTGCATCGCGGCCTGCTGGAGACCACCACAGCCAGGCCCGATCCGATCGAGGGGCCGATCGAAGACACCGCCGACGGCTTCCGCTTCCGCATCCCCCTGCAGGTGCACAACAACGCCGTGCTGCGGGACACCCTCGACAACGACACCGGCACGTTGACGGTGGAACGGCAGGTGAGCTGGATCGCCCCGCTCGGCCTCAGCCTGGAGCTGGAATGGCCGAACGGCCTGCGCCAGCGCATCGTGCTCCATGCGGTGCCCACGGGCGGCGACGCCACGCAGATCAGCCGCTTCTACTTCCGCAACGACAGCGAGGAGCAGGTGCCGGCCGCCGCCATGGTGCGCTTCGAGCGGGGGCTGATCGATCAGGACCGGGCGATCCTCACCGCCATGGCCGCTGGCCTCGAGCCCTGGCCCAGCGGCGAACACCTGATCGAGGCCGACCTGCCGATCGCCCTGATGCGCCAGCGGCTGCGCGAGCTGCTTCAGCCGCGCTGAACCAGCAGGTCGCGGGGGTGGGGTTTGGCCCCGAAAGCGATCGGGGTGCCCGTGATCGCCTCCAGATAACGGAAGAAGCGATACACCGGCGCGTCGTTCACGCTGGCGTTGCCCACCGGAATGCGGCCACCGCCCAGCAGGGCCGCCTGGCTTTCGATGAAGGGGCGATCCTCCTCGTTGTTGTGGTTGGAGAGGTCGCGCAGGGCCTTGAGCGCAGGGCCGTTCTCCAGCAGGGAGCGCCAGCGCCCGCCGGCGTAGAGGGTGCCGCGCAGGGTGGTGCTGCCCTTGTCGTCGGGCACGAACAGCACTGCCAGGTGCAGGCCCTCGTCGAGCTTGTTGAGCCAGAGGTTGGGAGCGCCGCCCACCTTCCAGTAGGCCTGCAGGTTGTCGCGGTACTGGGTGTAGGTGACCAGCACCGAGCGTTCGTCGTCGTCGCAGACCATGTGCATGCCGCTGAGGGTCTCCTGGCCCAGCCAGCGCCGCAGCTGATGCACCGTGCGGGCGATCGCGTGCACGTGAAAGCCGTGGGTGTGGTCGATGCCGCTGGTAAGCACCAGGCCCCAGGGGCCCACGGGGTAGCGGTAGTGGAACAGGGGCAGCGGATCGGTGCGTGAGGGATCGAGCAGCTCGCGCTCGAATTCCGCCGGCAGCCGTGCCGCCTGCAGTGCCGCCTGCACCTCGGGCGTCTGCCAGGCGGCAGGATCGGCCGAGGCGAACAGACTCCGCCCCGCCGGCAACCAGAGGAATCCCCCCCACTCCCGCACCGGCAGGGACACCAGATGCTCGGCCGAGCCGGCTTCGCCATGGAGGGTGCGCACGCAGCGGCCGTCCTGGTTGAACTCCTGGTAGTGGTACGGGCAGCGCACGACCGAACCTTTCACCTGGGGCGGCGTGCCCGCGCAGGAGAAAGACACGAGCCGGTGGGGGCAGACATCGATGTGGGCTGACACCCGCCCATCAGCCCCCCGCACCAGCAGGACCGGCAAGGCGAAGACCCGCACGCTCAGCGCTGACTCCCGCGGCAGCTCGCCGCTGGCGAGGATCGGCCAGGCCACCAGCCGCTCCGACAACCAGGGCCGCTGGAGATCGAGAAAGGCTGTCACTGGCTTGCTTAGCAGCTGGGGGATTTTAAGGAGGGTGATAGCGCCGGCCAAGACGCAGCCTCCCCGGCAACGCCCGGCAGAGACGTTTTCAGCTCAGAGGCATAGCGGCATAACCCGAACAGCGCCATAAGCAATCCCAGTCATCGCCGGAATGTCAGCAGGAAACGCTGCTCATTGCCCAGGATTGCTCAGCATCCGCGCTGAATCTCCAACACCGATCGAGAAAGGGCGCAGGCACCCCTGATCACGTCCTGTTGCCTGCTTGTTCGAACTTGCCGGCCTCATTGCCGCCTCATTACTGCCTCTTGGCTAACGCTGGCTTGCCTCCTTGCCGCCCATTGGCTGCCGTTCACTTGCCTCCTTCCTGCCACTTGGTGGCCACTTGCTTGCCTCCCTTGTGGCGCTCTCCGGCAGCGTGATCACGTCAAGGTTCCGGCCTGATTCTGGCGGCCTGGCGCCTGCATCGCCGTGGCAGCACGCCACCCCTCACCTACGACTCACGCCAGCCACAAGAGCGCACTGCAGCAGACTGCAGCAACGAGGCAGCCGCGGGACCTCAAGTCTTCAGGGCAGCGAAGGGCTCGAAAGCGGCAAATCCGGACCCAACGCAGCGCTCACAACAGCGAAGGTCTGGGCAGGCCAAGAGAGCGCAACAACGCCAATCCTCAACGGCTGTGACCGTCGCAAGCCAGAGAACCTCACCCGCTCAGGACAGTTCCAGCCGGCAAATGTAGCAACGTGATGCATTTCCACCGTTCGCAGCAGCCCCTGCGTCCGCCGCGGAGTTTCCCTGCTCCGTGTCCAGGAATCGGGTGCGATCCCCCCACGGGCCAACGGCCCAGGCCGTTCGCCAGGCAAGTGCCCAGCCCATCAATTTCGCCGGCTGGCATGGGCCACACCACCCGGCCAGCGGATGGCCGCAGAGGGCGAAGAACCCAGTGATTACCGTGGTTTTCGGCAAAGCCCCAATCCCCTGAACCAACTGCTACAGTCCGCCGGACAAATTCTCTGAGATCACCAAAAGCGCCACGTGACATTCCTCTCTGACTTCCTTCCGCTCTTCCTGGAGCAGGTTCAGTCCCCGACCCTCGGATTCCTGATCGGCGGGATCATCGTTGCCGCACTTGGCAGCCAGCTGGCCATTCCGGATTCGATCTACAAGTTCATCAGCTTCTTCCTGCTGATGAAGATCGGCCTCACGGGCGGCATCGCCATTCGGAACTCCAACCCCACGGAGATTTTTCTTCCGGCGCTCGCGGCCGTGGGGCTAGGCATCGTGATCGTCTTCATCGCTCGTTACACCCTGGGGAAACTGCCTGGCATCACCGTGCCTGACGCCGTGGCCACCGGCGGCCTGTTCGGCGCGGTGAGCGGCTCCACGCTGGCGGCGGTGTTGCCGCAACTGGATTCCGCCAAGATCCCCTATGAGGCCTGGACGGCGGCGCTCTATCCCTTCATGGACATTCCGGCGCTGGTGACGGCCATCGTGGTGGCCAGCGTCTACCTCTCCAAGAAGACCGGCAACACCGCCGAGAAAGTGGAGGTGTGGCCGATCATCAAGGAAAGCATTCAGAGCTCGGCCGTCACGTCGCTGCTGCTGGGCGTGGCCCTTGGCATCCTCACCAAGCCCGAGCCCGTCTATGAGAGCTTCTTCGACCCCCTGTTCCGCGGCTTCCTGGCCGTGCTGATGATCATCATGGGGATGGAAGCGGCCCAGCGCATGAATGAGCTGCGCAAGGTGGCCCAGTGGTTTGCCATCTACGCCTTCATCTCCCCGATCGTGCATGGCTTCCTGGCCTTCGGCGTCGGCCTGCTCATCCACAAGCTCACCGGCTTCAGCATCGGTGGCGCGGTTGTGCTGGCGGTGATCGCTGCATCCAGCTCGGACATCTCCGGCCCTCCCACCCTGCGCGCAGGCATTCCTTCGGCCAATCCCTCGGCCTACATCGGTGCTTCCACCGCCATCGGCACGCCCGTGGCGATTGCCATCTGCATCCCCCTGTTCATCGGAATTGCAGAGGTGCTCCTGGGTCGATAAAGTCGCAGGAGAAGATCATTTCCCGATCAACACCAACCAGAACATCTCCATTTTGAGGTCAAATCCATGAGTCAACAGGTCTGGAAGCTGGTGATCGTTGGGGAGGAAATCCTCTCCAAAAAGCTCGTCAAGCTCATCAAAGCTGCAGGTGCCACGGGTTACACCGTCAATGCAGCCGGTGGTGAAGGAAGCCGCAACGTGCGCTCCACGGGAGAGCCAAGCGTGTCGCACACCCTCTCCAACGTGAAGATCGAGGTGCTCACCGGCACCCGCGAGCTGGCCGACAAGATCACCAACGACATCGCAGAAAAGTATTACGCGGACTACTCGATCATCACGTACATCTACCCGGTGGAAGCCCTCCGCGATCACAAGTTCTGATCCGACAGCCAGTTGCCGTGGACGCCATACTGCCTTGAAGACCATGGCAGGCGGGATCCACTGCTTTTGGGACTCAACAGCCATGCAGGCGGTTGAGTCCCGTTTTTCATGGCTCAACCCTCCAGCTTCATCCTGAGCTTTCCGCACGATCAGCCGGTCGTTGTTAGTGAGCGCTCATGATCCGGGTCTGGGTGTCAGCATCTGGCACCGGTGTGAGCTGGATGCGGTCTTGGGTTTCAGGGTGTTCCTTGATTCACGAGCTCCTGAGGCCCAGTGGCCTCCTTGATCGCTGGACTTTCTTGATCCCTGGACTTTCTTGATCCCTGGATTGGCTTGATCCGTATACCTGCCTGATCTCTGGGCTCGCTTTCCATCTGAATGCCCATGATTCGCGCATTCCCATCCTCTGCGAGGCCAGCATTTTCGATGCCCGGTCTCGCTTTTTCATGTTCTCTCCAGCGCCATGACGCCGCGTAAAAAACTTCCAGCCGTCCTGCTGGGCGCTTTGGCCCTCTACCTGCTCGGTTATGCCTATGCCAGAGCAGTGGTCTTTCATGCCGTCGAGCGCTATGGAGGTGCAGAAGGCAAAGGCCCGCCGCGCCAGGATTTCATCGCCAAAAAGGATCGGCCGGCTGGAGAAGGCTGGGAGTACACCTTGTTTCTGCCGGCCATCAAGCTCGAGGAAAGCCTGCGAGCTGCTAGCTGGAACCGCTGAACGGCTGAACTGGGCGCATTTTGCGGTTCAGCAACCCGGCGCTTTTGCGGTGAAGTCATCCGGCGCTGGCGGCTGCGCGGCAACCGTGTGCTGATCGAGCAGCAACACAGCGACTCAGCTGAAGCCAGCCGGCTGGTGTGCTGAAGCATCGCTGGATGGAGCAACACCTTCTCTCGCACTTGGCGCCGGCGCACAGTGAGGAAGGGCTACGTCGGTGGGCCTGGCTGCGGCCGTCTCTCCAGACTGGAACCATCGCCGCCGGCTGCGCCATGTGCTCCCACTGCTCCTGCGGCCAGCCGATGGCCAGCGTGGCGGCAGCCCCCGCGCCGCGAACCCTGCTGCTGCGCCACAACCTGCTGGAGCGCAACGACAGCAACGCCGCGCGCAACCGCGAGCGCTTCGCGGCCGCCGGCCTGCTGGTGGTGAATGTGCTCTCGGCCCCCGGCGCCGGCAAAACAGCCCTGCTCGAAGCTGTCGCGCACCAGTGGCGGCACGGGCCGGTGGGGGTGATTGTGGGCGATCTCGCCACCGACAACGACGCCCGCCGCCTGCAGGCCGCCGGCGCCCGCGCCGTGCAGATCCAGACCGGCGACCTGTGCCACCTGGAAGCGTCGCTGGTGGCGGGAGCCTTTGATCAGCTCGACACCGGCGACATGGAGCTGCTGGTGATCGAGAACGTGGGCAATCTGGTGTGCCCCACCGCCTTCGATCTGGGCGAGCGGCTGCGGCTGGCCGTGCTCTCGGTGACCGAAGGGGAAGACAAGCCGCTCAAATACCCGGCCCTGTTCCAATCCGCCGATGCGGTGGTGATCAACAAAACCGACCTCGCCGCGGCCGTGGGCTTCGATCGGCTCGCCGCCCTGGCCCACTTGGCCGCAGTGGCGCCCCATGCCCGTGTCTTCGAACTCTCGGCCCGCACGGGTGCGGGCGTTGAGGCGCTGCTGCACTGGCTGGGACACCAGCGTGTGGGTGCGGCCGCCACCTTGGCGGCTCCAGTGCCAGCCTCCGCATGAGCGACGCCCCCCGGCGGCGCCTCAGGCTCGAGGTCGAGGGGCTCGTGCAAGGCGTGGGCTTCCGGCCGTTCGTGCATCGGCTGGCCTCGCAACAGCAGCTGGCCGGCTGGGTCACCAACACCCCCGCCGGGGTGTGGATCGAGGTGGAGGGAAGCGCCGCCGCGCTGGAGGCCTTCCTGCACGCGCTGCAGGCCCGCCGCCCGCCGCACAGCCGCATCGACCGCCTGACGCGTCGCTGGTTGACGCCACTGGCCGCGCCGGCGGGGGCGCCGGGAGAGGGGCAGCGCAGAGGGAAGGAGGAAGAGAGGGGGGAACGGCTGGAAGCGTTCAGGATCCTGCCGGCAGCCCTCGTGGCGCCGCCCAGCCCGCTCACAGGCTTGATTCCGGCCGATCTGGCGCCCTGCGGCGCCTGCCGCGCCGAGCTGCGCAATCCATGTAACCGCCGCTATGGCTATGCCTTCAACAGCTGCGCCCATTGCGGACCGCGCTACAGCCTGCTGCGCACCCTGCCGTTCGAGCGGGCCCACACCAGCCTGGCCGGCTTTGCGCTCTGCGCCGCCTGCCAGCGCGAATTCCACGATCCGGGCAACCGGCGCTTTCACGCCCAGACGATCGGCTGCCCGGACTGCGGACCGCAGCTGAGCTGGCGGCAGCGGGACGCCGGCGGAATCGGCAACGACAACAGCAGCAACGGCAGCAGCAGCGGGGTTACCGGCAACGACAGAACAAAGAGCAGCAACAGCGACGGCGAGCCTGCCGCCTCGGCACTGGCGGCAGCGGCGGCGGCGTTGCTGAGCGACCAGGTGGTGGCCCTGCAGGGGGTGGGGGGCTTTCAGCTGCTGGTGCGGGCTGCTTCAGCGGTGGCTGTCGCTGAGCTGCGGCGGCGCAAGGGGCGCCCTGAGCAACCCTTTGCCGTGCTGATTCCCCACCTGGCCTGGGCGCGGCGTCACTGCCAGGTGTCGGCGGCGGAGGCGCGGCTGCTGGTGAGTCCGGCGGCGCCGATCGTGCTGCTGCGGCGGCGCACCGCCCCCCTCGCCGACGGGGTCGCCCCCCACACCCCCTGGCTGGGGGTGATGCTGCCGGCCTCGCCCCTGCATGCCCTGCTGCTGGACGCGGTGGGGGAACCGCTCGTGGCCACCAGCGGCAACCGCTCAGGCGAACCGCTGGGCTTCAGCGAGGCGGATGGGCTGGACCTGCTCACGGACCTCGCCGATGGTCTGCTGAGCCACAACCGGCCGATCGTCAACCCCGTCGACGACGGCGTGGCCCAGGTGGTGGCGGGGGCGGTGATGGTGCTCCGCCAGGCACGCGGCACCGCACCCACCGCCATCGCCCTCCCGGATTCCACGCCCCCGCCGCGGGCCGAGCAGCCAGACCAGCCTCACCAGCCCCGGCAGCACCGGCAGCCTCACCAGCCCAGGCAGGCCGACGTGCTGCTGGCCATGGGCGGCCAGGTGAAAAGTGCCATCGCCATCGGCCAGGGCAGACGCGCAATGCTGGGGCCCCATCTCGGCGACCTCGGCACACTGGCCGGCGAACGACGGCTGACCGGCAGCCTGCTCAGCTGGCTGGACCGCCAGCAGCTGCGCCCGTCGCGGCTCGCCGTCGACCTGCACCCCGGTTACAGCGCGCATCGCCTCGGCCGGGAGCTCGCGGAGGCCTGGGGCGGCCTGCCGGTGCTGGCCGTGCAGCACCATCACGCCCACCTGCTGGCTTGCCTGGCGGAGCACGGTCTGCAGTTGCCGGCCACAGGCGTGGCCTGGGATGGGGCCGGCTTCGGCCCCGACGGCCTGCTCTGGGGCGGCGAAGCCCTGCGGCTGGAGCCCCCACAGGCGGGCGCCGCGCTCAGCTTCACGCACCTGGCCCGGCTGCGGCCCTTTCCCCTGCCAGGCGGCGAACGGGCGCTGCGGGAACCGCGCCGCGCCGCACTCGGGCTGCTGGTCGCCGCTTTCGGGGCGGACAGCCAGGCCCACACCCCGCCCGCCACCCGGGCCGCCTTCGGCGAGGGGGAGCAGCAGCTGCTGGAGCGCCTGCTGCAGACGGACCTGAAGACGCCGCTCTGCACGAGCATGGGCCGCCTGTTCGACGCCCTCGCCTCCCTGCTCGGCCTGGTGCAGCGCTGCAGCTTCGAGGGGCAGGGGGCGCTGCGGCTACAGGCGGCGGCCCAGGCCGCACTGGACGCGCCGGAGCCGCAGGGCTGGCCCGCTTACCGCCTCCCCATCGGCCTCCCCATCGGCGCCGCAGCGCCTGCTGCCTCAGCCCCCGGCGTGGCCAGCCCCTGGGAGCTCGACTGGCAACCGCTGCTGCTGGCGCTGCTCGACGACCTGGCCCGCGGCCGCCCCGTGCCGTCGATCGCGCTGGCCTTTCACCGCGCCCTGGCGGCCCTGCTGGTGGAGCTGGCGCAGCGGTTGCAGCTGCGCCGCCTGCTGCTGAGCGGCGGCTGTTTCCAGAACCGCCTGCTGCTGGAACTGGCCGTGGCGGCGCTGGCGGCGGCCGGCGTGGAAGCGGTGTGGCCCCAGCGGGTGCCCTGCAACGACGGCGGCCTGGCCCTTGGCCAGTTGCTGGCGCTGGCCTGGTCGGCATGTGAGGAAGGCGCAGAGCCGGGGGCCCAGGCGCCGTTTCTCGCTCTATAGAGGAGAGGCAGGCCCTGCGGAGGCCGCCGCTGGCGGCGGAGGTGCGTGATGTGTCTGGCTGTGCCGGGTGAGCTGATCCGGATCGAGCAACGCCGCCCGGCCCACCTCGTGCCGCACGCTGGCGCCGGCGACAACGGCCGCCAGGGCGGGGACAACGCCGAGGACGACGCGCTCTGGCGGGTGGGGGTGGTGGAGTTCTCCGGCGTGCAGCGGGAGGTGAGCCTGGCCTGCGTGCCGGAGGCACGCCCCGGCGATCTGCTGCTGGTGCACGTGGGTTTCGCGCTCAGCGTGGTGGTGGTGGAGCAATGAGCCCCTCCCGCGCCGATGGCCGCATCACCGTCGATGGCAATGAAGCGGTGGCGCGCGTGGCCTACCGGCTGAATGAGGTGATGGCGATCTACCCGATCACCCCGGCCACGCCGATGGGGGAATGGGCCGATGGCTGGGCGGCGGCCGGCCGCCCCAACCTCTGGGGCAGCGTGCCCACCGTGGTGGAGATGCAAAGCGAGGGAGGCGCCGCCGGGGTGCTGCATGGCGCCCTGCAGGCCGGAGCGCTCGCCACCACCTTCACGGCGTCGCAGGGGCTGCTGCTGATGCTGCCCAACCTCTACAAGATCGCCGGCGAACTCACCAGCACGGTGGTGCATGTGGCCGCCCGGGCCCTGGCGGGCCAGGCGCTCTCGATCTTCGGGGACCACAGCGACGTGATGGCCACCCGCGGCAGCGGCTGCGCCCTGCTCTGCTCGGCGTCGGTGCAGGAGGCCGGCGACTTCGCCGCCATCGCCACCCTGGCCAGCTTGAACACCCGCTTGCCCTTCCTGCATTTCTTCGACGGCTTCCGCACCTCCCACGAGCTGCACACGGTGGCGCCGATCTCCGATGCCACCCTCGCCGCCCTGATTCCGGCGGGGCTGATCGCCGCCCACCGGGCCCGGGGGCTGAGCCCTGACCACCCCGTGATCCGCGGCACCAGCCACAACCCCGATGTGGCCTTTCAGGCCCGTGAAGCGGCCAACCCCTTTCACGACGCCGCGCCGGCGCTGGTGCAGCAGGCGATGGACCGCTTCGCCGCGCTCACCGGGCGCGCCTACCGGCTGTTCGAGTACCACGGCGATCCGCTGGCGGAGCGGGTGCTGGTGCTGATGGGATCGGGCTGCGAGACGGCCCAGCTCACGGTCGATGCCCTCATCGCCAGCGGCGAACGGGTGGGGGTGCTGAAGGTGCGGCTCTACCGGCCCTTCAGCGCCGAGCGGCTGGTGGCGGCGCTGCCGGCCAGCGTGCGCGCGATCGCCGTGCTGGATCGCTGCAAGGAACCGGGCGCCGGCGGCGACCCGCTCTACCTCGATGTGAGCGATGCGGTGCGTCGCTGCTGGGGGCGGACGCCCGCCACCGACGCCAGACCGCAGCCCAGGGTGGTGGGCGGGCGCTACGGACTGGCCTCCAAGGAGTTCAACCCGGCGATGGTGAAGGCGGTGCTGGAGGCCCTGCGCGGCCAAGCGGCGCCCCATTCCTTCAGCGTGGGCATCGAGGACGACCTCACCCACCGCTCCCTGCCGGTGGACACCAGCTTCCGCGCCGAAACGGAGGGGGAATTCCAGGCCGTGATCTACGGGCTCGGCGCCGACGGCAGCGTGGGCGCCAGCAAGAACACGATCAAGATCATCGGCGCAGGCACGGACCTGCACGCCCAGGGCTACTTCGTCTACGACTCGAAGAAATCCGGTTCGGTCACGGAGTCGCACTTGCGCTTCGGGCCGCGGCCGATCCACGCCACCCATCTGGTGGGGCGGGCCGACCTGGTGGCTTGCCACCAGTGGGATTTCCTCAGCCGCTTCGACCTGCTGAGCACGGCGCGCCCCGGCGCCACCCTGCTGCTGAACAGCCCCTGGGAGGCCGGGCAGATCTGGGAGCTGCTGCCGGCGGCGGTGCGCGCCCAGATCCGCGCCAGGCAGCTGCGCGTGTTCGCCATCCATGCGGCCGCGATCGCGCGCGACTTCGAATTGGGCGGGCGCATCAACACCGTGATGCAGACCTGCTTCTTCTCGCTCGCCGGAGTGATGCCGCTGGAGCAGGCGCTGGACGCGATCCGCGTCGCGATCCGCCACAGCTACGGCCACAAGGGAGAGCTGGTGGTGCAGCGCAACCTGCAGGCCGTCGATGCCGCCCTGGCGCGGCTGGTTCCAGTTCCGGTGCCCACAGAGGCCGCCACTGCCAACGCCACTGCCACCGCGACCGCCTCCCAGGGTTCAGCCGGCCCGCCGCCCGTGCCGGAGGCCGATCGCTTCGCCGCTGCCCCCACCTTCGTGCGCAGCGTGATCGTGCCCCAGCTGGCCCGTCAGGGCGACCGGCTGCCGGTGAGCGCCCTGCCCGCCGATGGCACCTACCCCTGCGGCACCGCCCGCTGGGAGAAGCGCAACATCGCCGAGAGCGTGCCGGTCTGGGACGAGCAGCTGTGCGTGCAGTGCGGCAAATGCGTGATGGTGTGCCCCCATGCCGTGATCCGGGCCAAGGTGGTGGAGCCGGCCGCGCTGGCGGCAGCACCGCCGGGCTTCCTGAGCGCACCGGCCCGCGAACCGCACGGCAGCGCCAACCGCTTCACCCTGCAGGTGGCGGTGGAAGACTGCACCGGCTGCGGCCTGTGCGTGGAGGTCTGCCCGGCACGCGAGCGGGACGCGCCCAGCCACAAGGCCATCAACATGGCGCCGCAGCGGCCCCTGCGCGAGCAGGCCCGCGGCGCCTGGGAGTTCTTCCTGCAACTGCCCGACACCGAGCGCAGCCAGCTGAACCTGCGCCACATCGGCCAGCAGCAGCTGCAGGAGCCGCTGTTCGAGTTTTCCGGCGCCTGCGCCGGCTGCGGCGAAACCCCGTACATCAAGCTCGCCACCCAGCTGTTCGGCGACCGGATGGTGGTGGCGAACGCCACCGGCTGCTCGTCGATCTATGGCGGCAACCTGCCCACCACCCCCTGGAGCTGCAACGGCGAGGGCCGCGGGCCGGCCTGGTCCAATTCCCTGTTCGAAGACAACGCCGAGTTCGGGCTGGGCTTCCGCGTGGCCTACGACCAGCGGCGCGGCACCGCCGTGCGCCTGCTGCGCCGCCTGGCCGAACCCGGCGAAGGGGGCAGCGAGGCGCCGGTGCCGCCGGAGCTGGCGGAGGCGCTGATCGACGCGGATCAGAGCGAGGAGACGGGGATTTTCGAGCAGCGGCAGCGGGTCGGGGAGCTGCGCCGGCGGCTGGAGCAGGGGCAGGGGCAGCAAGAGCCGGAGCGGCAGGCGGAGATCGAGGCGCTGCTCGCCCTGGCCGACGATCTGACCAAGCGCAGCGTGTGGATGATCGGCGGCGACGGCTGGGCCTACGACATCGACGCGGGCGGCATCGATCAGGTGCTCGCCAGCGGCCAGGACGTGAACCTGCTGGTGCTCGACACCGAGCTTTACTCCAACACCGGCGGGCAGATGTCGAAGGCCACCCCGATCGGTGCCGTCGCCAAGTTCGCCAGTGGCGGCAAGCGCACCGCCAAGAAGGATCTGGGCCTGATGGCGATGAGCTACGGCCACGTCTATGTGGCCAGCGTGGCGATGGGCGCCCGCGACGAGCACACCCTGCGGGCCTTCCTGGAGGCCGAATCGTTTCCGGGGCCCTCGCTGATCCTGGCCTACTCCCACTGCATCGCCCATGGCATCGACATGGCCAAGGGGATGAGCCAGCAGCGGCAGGCGGTGGAGTCGGGCCGCTGGCTGCTGTACCGCCACGACCCGCGCCGCAGCACTGCGGGCCTGAACCCCCTGGTGCTCGATTGCCGCGCCCCCTCGCTGCCGATGGCCGAAGCGATGGCCAGCGAGAACCGCTTTCGCAGCCTCGGCGACAGCGATCCGGAGCAGGCCCAGCGCCTGGCCCTGCTGGCCCAGCAGCAGGTGGACGCCCGCTGGGAGCACTACCGCCAGCTGGCCGCCCTGCCGGCGCCCGGGGTCGGAGCCGGGGTCGGGGCCGGGTGAATCCGCTCGCCCCCTACCGCCGGCCGGAGGCGGTGCAGCAGCTGGTGGGTCAGTTGCGACAGGCGATCAGCCGCCCCTGGACCCTGATGGAGGTCTGCGGCGGCCAGACCCACGCCCTGCTGCGCCACGGCCTCGACCAGCTGCTGCCGGAGGGGCTGGAGCTGATCCACGGCCCGGGCTGCCCGGTGTGCGTCACCCCGGCGGCCACGATCGATCGCGCCCTGGAGCTGGCGGCCCGCCCCGAGGTGATCCTCTGCTCCTACGGGGACATGCTGCGGGTGCCCGGTTCCGACGGCCGCAGCCTGCTGGAGTTGCGGGCGGCGGGGGCCTGCGTTCGGGTCGTCACCTCACCCCTCGATGCGCTCGCCATCGCCCGTGAATGCCCGGCGCAGCAGGTGGTGTTCTTCGCGGTGGGCTTTGAAACCACCGCACCGGCCACGGCGCTGCTGGCCCATCAGGCCTGGTGCTGCGGCAGCACCAACCTGGCGCTGCTGGTGGGACACGTGCGGATCGCTCCGGCGATGGCGGCCCTGCTGGCCTCCCCGCACAACCGGGTGCAGGGCTTCCTGGCCGCCGGCCATGTCTGCGCGGTGATGGGCAGCGAGGAGCTGGAGCCGCTGAGTGCCCGCTTCCATGTGCCGGTGGTGGTCACGGGCTTCGAGCCTGTGGATCTGCTCGAGGGGCTGCTGCGCTGCGTGCGACAGCTGGAGCGGGGTGAGGGCCGGGTGGAGAACGCCTACGGCCGCGCCTGCCGCCCGCAGGGCAACGCAGCAGCGCGGGCCCTGATCGCTCGGGTGTTCGAGCCGGTGGATCAGCTGTGGCGCGGCCTCGGCGTGTTTCCCGCCAGCGGCCTGCGTCTGCGCCCCCCCTACGACGCCCTCGACGCCGCCCGGCTGCCCACCCAGGCCATCGAGCATCGGCGCGGGCCCGATGCCGCCGCGGCCTGCATCAGCGGCCTGGTGCTGCAGGGCCTGTCCCGGCCCACCGCCTGCCCGGCCTTCGGCCGGACCTGCACGCCGGAGCATCCGCTCGGAGCGCCGATGGTGTCATCGGAAGGGGCCTGCGCCGCCTACTGGCACCACGGCGACCGGACGGAAGACGCTGCAGCACCCAGGCCACTGGCCCGGGCGGTGGAGGCCAGCACCCTGGCCGACACAGCGGAGCCCAGGCCCCCGGCCTGTGCCACAGAAGCCAACCCATTGGCGTGCGCCACGACAATCAACCCACTGGCCTGCGTCACGGAAATCAACCCCCTGGCCGGTGCGGTGGAGCCCTGATCCATGGCCAGCTCCAGCGCCAACAGCCCCCACAGCCCCGGCGACAGCGAGGCCTTCGAGCGGGTGCAGCTGGGCCATGGCGGTGGCGGCAGCCTCAGCCAGCAGCTGATCACCGAGCTGCTGGTGCCGGCCTTCGGGCCCAGCGATGGGGTGTTGCACGATGCGGCCACGTTCAACGCCGACCCGGGTCCGCTGGCCTTCAGCACCGATGCCTACGTGGTGCGGCCGCTGATCTTCCCCGGCGGCGACATCGGCCGGCTGGCGGTGATCGGCACCGTCAACGATCTGGCCATGGTGGGGGCCCGGCCGCTGGCGCTCAGCCTGGCCCTGATCCTGGAGGAGGGCCTGGCGATGGCCACGCTGCGGCGGGTGGTCGCCTCGATCCGCACGGCCGCTGCTGCCTGCGGCGTGCCGGTGCTGACCGGCGACACCAAGGTGGTGGAGAGGGGCAAGGGCGACGGCCTGTACATCACCACCAGCGGTGTGGGCAGCCTGGGGCCGGGTCCGGCCATCGGCCCGCCGGCGGTGCAGCCGGGCGACGCCATCCTGGTGAGCGGCGATCTGGGACGCCATGGGGTGGCGATCCTGGCGGCACGCCACGAACTGGGCTTCCACACGGAGCTCTGCAGCGACCTGGCCTCACTGCTGCCGGCGGTGCAGGCGCTGCTGGGGCAGGGGCTCGAGGTGCATGCCCTGCGGGATCTCACCCGCGGTGGGCTGGCCAGCGCCCTGGTGGAGATCGCCCGCGACACCGGCCTTCTCCTGCAGATCGAGGAGGAGGCGGTGCCGATCGCACCGGCGGTGGCGAGCGCCTGCGAGCTGCTGGGCCTTGATCCGCTGGCGATGGCCAACGAAGGGCGGCTGGTGCTGTTCCTGCCCGCCGCTCAGGCGGCGCAGGCCCTGGCCGTACTGCAGAGCTTCCAGCCCGAGGCCGCCATCATCGGCGCGGTGGCTGACGCCGGGCTGCCTGATGACAGCGAGCGCAGAGCCGCCGGCAGCCTGTTGCCCCCTATCACCAGGGGAGCGGTGCTGCTGCGCAACGCCTATGGCGTGCAGCGGCGCCTGACACTGGGCCGGGGCGAGCAGCTGCCGCGCATCTGCTGAAGGCCAGGCAAGGGGTGCGGGCCTGGGGACAGCCAGGTGTGGACTCGGCCTGGGGGCAGCCGAGGGAGGAGTGCGGGCCTGGGGGCTGCCAGGCAAGGGGGGCCTGCGAGCTGCGCTGGGCTTCAACCCCCGCCGTTCAGCCCCCCGAAACACCGGCTGCGGCTCAGGGCCAGTAACCGTCGCCGAAGCCATCGCCCATGCCGCCGTCGCCACCGGGGTTGAATTCCGGCCAGCCCGGATCGCCGCCGTCGAGCAGGCCGAAGCGGGCGGCTTCGTCATCCATTAAGGTGTTGCCCTCCGGCCGGGTGTCGCAGGTGACGCTGCCGTCGCTGCCGGTCACGCAGTCGTCGAAGCGCACATCAGCCCGGACGGCGCTGGCAAGCAGCAGCGCGGCGGGCAGCAGCAGCGCGGTGCCCAGGCCCAGCAGCAGCGCCATCCCTCCCTGCCGGCTGGCAGGGGGAGCCACCGGCGAAGAGGCAGCGGCAGAGCCGATGGCCGCCTCAGGTGCGAGAGCTGCGCGTGGCGCCAGCGAGCTCCCCATGGCAGGGCGGCTGGAATGATGGATCAACGTTCGTCCTGCAGCGATGTATACCGATTGGACCGCCGTCATCCTGCTCCTGCTCACTGCAGCGCCGTTGGCCGTTGTGGTGGCCACGGCCGCCTTCTTCATCTGGCGCCAGAAGAAAGGGGGTCGGCGTTGAGCGCCCGAGCGTCCTGACGGCGCAGCCTGTGCTCCAGCGAGGGCTCGAAGCTGAACTGGGGCAGCCGGCCTTGGCCGAGGCAATCCAGGCAGGTGCGGAATTTCTGGTCGCTCAGGCGCAGCACGCCGCTGCCGCCGCAACGCGGGCATCGCTGCGCCTCCGCCTCTCGCCGCGCTGACGGCAGCACCGCCTTTGGCAGGCCCGCCTGTGTGGGTTCGCCCATCAATCCCCGTTTTCGTGTTGGTTTCAGTGTGGACGGCCTGCCCCCCCGGATTGGCGCCACTTCCTTAAGCCTTCCCGCATAAACGCCGTTTCAGCGCGGTGCTGCTCAGGTTTTGCAGCAGTTCGGCGGCACTCAGGCGGCTTCCCGCCGGCACAAGGCCGAGGCTGGCGGCCAGCAGGCCGATCACCGCCGCCGCATCGAGCCCCTGCGCGCGCAGCCCCGCCAGCCCCTCCGCTCCCGACCGCTTGGCCAGCCGTTCGCCCCGTGCATCGCGCCACAGCGGCACATGCCAGTAGGTGGGGGGCGTGGCACCGAGGCACTGCATCACAGCCACCTGCGGCGCTGTTGCGGCCCAGAGGTCTTCGCCGCGCACCACCGTGGTGATGCCGAGCGCCAGCTCATCGACGGCGGTGGCCAGGTGATAGGCCAGGAAGCCATCCGCGCGGCGCAGCACCACATCCCCCACCTCACGGGCTGCCTCCAGCCGGCCGGGAGCGGCGATCGCCTCCGGCCAGCAGAGCGGAGCGTCCTGGAGGCGCAGGCGCCAGCTGGGCAGGCGGCCGTTCTCCACGCCCCAGCCGTGGGCACGCGCGCGACAGAAGCCCGGGTACACCGAAACCGCCCCCTGCGGCGCCGACACATCGGCGAGCAGGCGGCGGCTGCAGCGGCAGGGATAGAGCAGGCCCCGGCGGCGCAGGGCGGAGAGCACCGTGGCGTAGAGGCCGGTGCGCTCGCTCTGGCGCACGGGCGGGCCATCCCAGTGGAGGCCCAGCCAGCGCAGGTCAGACAGGATCGCCTCCTCGGCACCGGCGCGGTTGCGCGGGGTGTCGAGATCATCAATGCGCAGCAGAAACTCACCCCCTTGCAGCCGGGCTTCCAGCCAGGCCACGAGGGCAGTGCGCAGATTGCCGCGATGCAGGGGGCCGGTGGGAGAAGGAGCGAAGCGCCCACGGTGGTGACGGCTTCGCTGCCGCTCTCCCGTTTCGATCAGCCCCTGCAGGTGCGAGGGCAGACCGTTGGAGGCGCGGGGAATCAGCCCTGAACCTGGTCCTTGAACTGCTTGCCGGCCGTGAAGGCGGGCACCCGCTTGGCGGGGATGGCGATCTTCTCACCGGTTTTGGGGTTCAGACCCTGGCGGGCGGAACGCTCACGGGCTTCAAAGGAACCGAAGCCGAGGATGGACACCTTCTTGCCTTCCACCACCGAATCGATGATGGTTTCGATGGCGGCGTCGACGACCTTCGACACTTCGGTCTTGGTGAGCTCGGTGCGAGCCGCAACGAGGTTGACGAGGTCAGCTTTGTTCATTGGGCGGGAATCTGGGGGCAGAAATCTGGAGAGGGGCGGGAGTGGGGCGGAGCGGAAGGAGCCGTTCCCGCCATGCGGTGAAAACGAACCGACCACGAAGACCAACCAACGGCTGGACGCTCGGCCGGATCACCTGGCGGGCCAATCGTATGGGGGAAGGGCGACCGGGGCAACCGAAACCGCTTGCTTGGCCAAGGTTTTCCCGATTCACCGCCCCTGATCACCCCTCAATGTGCCGTCGGAGGGGTACCAGGCACCAACTTCTCACCGCGCAGGGCACCCAGGCCGGCCCCCGTGGCGATCCAGCGGGGCGCCCCCGGCGGCAGCCAGTGCTGCAGGCGCTCCAGGCTGCGCTGCTGCCGCGGCCAGTGGAAGGTGTGGGCGGTGCGCAGCGGCCCCAGGCGTCCGGGAGCGAGCGGCACCAGCAGCCGTCCGCAGAACAGCAGGTCGTGGACGCCGCTGGCATGCAGCACGCAGGCCCCGGGCGAAGGGCCCGGCGTCCACAGCAACCGCAGGTCGTCAGCAAGGTCGTGGGCAGCGCCGAAAGGCCGCAGCTCCGGCAGCCCCGGCAGCAGGTAGGCCTCCTGCTCCTGCACCAGCACCGGCCAGCCGATCGCCTCCTGCAGGCGGCGGCAGCGGCCGTGGCCGGCGCGGCCGGTGAGCACGATCGCGCCTGGCGGCCCCGCCAGCGCGGCCAGGTTCGCCGCCGTCAGCGCCGGGCAGTCGATCAACATGGGCGGGCGCTGTGGCACCGACAGCAACCAGGCGGTGCCGCCCTGGGTGTCGCGGTTGGGGGGAAACACCCACAGCCCGGGCAGCACCTGCTGCGGCGGCCGCCCCTCCTCCAACGCCGCGGGCAAGAACGCCGACATCCGCACCAGGGGGGCAACACACGACTAGCTTGAACCGCAGCACTTCACAGCCCGTGTCCTCGACCCACCTGGGACACCCCTGGCCCCTCGGCGCCGCCGTCACCGTGCGGGGAGTGAACTTCTCAGTGGTGGCACCACTGGCCACCCGGGTGGAGCTGCTGCTCTTCACCGACGGCGACGCGCCCGAACCCTTCCGGATCATTCCGCTCGATGCCCGCCATCGCTCCGGCGATCACTGGCACGTGGAAGTGGTGGGGGTGGGCATCGGCTGCTGCTATGGCTATCGCGTCTACGGGCCGCTGCAGCCGGGAGCGCACGGCTTCAACCCCTCCAAGGTGCTGCTGGATCCCTGCGCGCGGGCGATCAGCGGCTGGTCGCGGTACCGCCGCGCCGATGCCACCGGCACCGCGCCCAACACCGCCTCCTGCCTGAAGGGGGTGGTCACGGAACGCGACCTGTTCGACTTCAACGCCGCGCCCCGCCCCCGCCACAGCTGGCAGCGCACCGTTGTGTATGAGCTGCACGTGGCCGGCTTCAGCCAGGGCGAGAGCAGCCCGGTGGCACCGGAGCGGCGCGGCAGCCTGCTGGGCCTGATCGACACCATCCCCTATCTCAAGAGCCTCGGGGTCACCACCCTGGAGCTGCTGCCGGTGATGGCCTTCGACCCGCAGGACGCCCCGCCCGGCCGCCACAACTACTGGGGCTACAGCCCGATCAGCTGGATGGCCCCCCATCACGGCTACCTGCTGGGCGACGACCCGCTGCAGGCGCGCGACCAGGTGCGGGCGCTGGTGATGGCCTGCCACCAGGCCGGCCTGGAGGTGGTGCTCGATGTGGTGCTGAACCACACCAGCGAAGGCAACCAGGATGGCCCCACGCTCAGCTGGCGCGGCTTCGCCGATCGCCTCTACTACCACCAGAACCCTGACGGGGACTACCTGGACGTAACCGGCTGCGGCAACACGGTGGCGGCCAACCGCCCGCTGGTGCGGCAGCTGATGATGGAGGCGCTGCGCTGCTGGGCGCTGGAACTGGGCATCGATGGCTTCCGCTTCGACCTGGGCATCGCCCTGTCACGCGGCGAGAATCTGGCGCCGCTCGACCAGCCGCCCCTGTTCGAGGAACTGGAGGCGGATTCGCGGCTGAGCGATCTGAAGATGGTGAGCGAGCCGTGGGATTGCGGCGGCCTTTACCGCCTCCACGATTTCCCGGCGCGGCGCATGGGCACCTGGAACGGCCGCTTCCGCGACGACGTGCGCCGCTTCTGGAAGGGCGACGAGAGCTGCTGCTGGGCGATGGCCCAGCGCCTGTCCGGCAGCCCGGATCTCTACGGCGGCCGCCCGCCGGCGGTGGGCCGCAGCATCACCTTCATCACCGCCCACGACGGCTTCACCCTGGCGGACCTGGTCAGTTACAACGGCAAGCACAACCTCGCCAACGGCGAAGACAACCGCGACGGCGACAACCACAACAACAGCTGGAACCACGGCGTGGAGGGTCCCACCACCGACCCCGGCGTGAACGATCTTCGCAACCGCCAGCTGCGCAACCTGTTCGCCACCCTGCTGCTGGCCCCGGGCGTGCCGATGCTGCTGATGGGGGATGAAGTGCGCCGCAGCCAGGGGGGCAACAACAACACCTGGTGCCAGAACAATCCTCTCGGCTGGATGAACTGGCGTCCCGATGGCGAAGACCTCGGCCTCAAGCTCTTCCTGCAGCGGCTGGTGCACCTGCGCACCCATCTGTTCAGCCTGCTGAACCCGGAAACCCCCTACGCCGAAGGGGCCCAGGGGGCCGGCCTGCCCGGCGATCACCTGTGGCGGGAGTGGCACGGCGTGGCACTGCATCAACCCGACTGGGCCAGCTGGTCGCACACGCTGGCCTGGAGCCTGAACGACCACGCCCACGGCCCTCTGCTCTGGTGTGGGCTGAACGCCTACAGCAAGCCCATGCACTTCGAGCTGCCCACGGCACCGGAAGGCTGGCTGCGGGTGATCGACACGGCCCTGCCGGCCGGCCAGGACATCCCCCATGAGCCCAGCCGCTGGATGCACGACGGCGCGCCGCTGGAGAGCCGCAGCCTGATGCTGATGCTCGCGCCCCACCTGCTCAACGGGAAGGCGCTCTGAGTTGTGCGCCTGGCGGGTGTGCCAAGGTCTCGAGGTCGGCAGCCCCGCGGTGGCGCCACGGGCTCGGGTTCAGCGCTCCCGGGGCGATGCCTCGGACCCAGGTTCAGCGGTCCTGACGCAGCGCCGCCACGATCCTGGCCGCGGCCTCGCGGCCGCCGAACAGGTTGCGGGCGCCGGGGCCCAGCTGCAGCGCACTGAGGCCTCCCATCACGTGAATGCGGGTGCCCGGCCAGCGCAGGTCGTGCGGTAACACCGGCCAATCGTCGAGGCAGGCGATCGGGCGTTGCCGCTGCAGGCGCTGCAGCAGTGGATGGGTGCTCACCCCCTGCCGGTGCCCGGTGGCCAGCCAGAGCCGGTCCACCCGGTGGTGCTGACCGCCCTGGCAGCGGACCAGCCAGTGGTGGCCCAGCCAGCGGGCAGCGGCCACTTCGCCGTGCTGCTGGAGCTGCAGCTGGCCCGCGCGCATGGCCTGGCGCAGCCGCGCCGCCAGCTGGGGCGTCAGCGAGCCGCCGTTGCGAGCCGCCAGGACCTGGCGCTGGCGCTCCCGCCAGCAGGGTTCGGCCCGAAAGGGTGTGAGCCGGTTAGGGCCGAACCAGCCGGGGTCGGCGTCGAAGGGCTGCTCCCGCAGCTGGCGCCGGCACAGCAGCAGCACCGAGGCGCCACGGGCCAGGGCCCCCAGCGCCAGGTGGCCGCCGGTGAGGCCGCCGCCCACGATCAGGATCCGCTCCCCCTGCAGTGACGGCAGGGCGGTGAGGTCGATGCCGCTGCTGTGCTGCAAGGCCGCGGCGGGATGGCCCGGGGGGATCCGCTCCACCCACTCAGGCAGCAGCGCCGGCCCGGGGCCGGTGGCGACCACCAACCGCCGGGCCGGCAGCTGGCGGCCATCGCTGAGCTGCAGCTGCATCGGCTGGCGGGAGCCCTGCGGCAGCTCGACATCCACCAGGCTGGCCGCCTCCACCTGCCCCTGCAGGTCGAAGGCTTCCACCACCTGCGCGCAGAACGCGGAAAAGAGGGCGGTGGCCGGCAGGCCGTAAGGGCCTTCCAGTTCGTGGCTGCGCCGCTGCTGGTGGGCGAACGCGCGCAGGGCGCCGGGGTTGGGATGGGGGTGGTGCGGGGCGGGGGAGCGCAACGTGGTGATGCCGCCGGCCTGCAGCTGGGTCTGCCAGCGGTGCAGCCAGCGGCCGCTGGGATCGAGCACACGCAGATGGCGGCGCCAGCGGGGGCGCTTCTGCAGCAGAAAGGCGCAGAGGGTCAGGGCCTGCGGCCCGCCGCCGGCGATCACCAGATCAGCCATCCCCACCCAGCCGGCAGCACCGCTGCTAGAATGACAACGATTCTCACTCCGATGGGGACGCTGCGGTACCCGCCGCGCCCCCGCTCTCTCCCTCTCCCTCGCCCTCGCCGAGGCCTTCACCTGAACGGATCTGAGGGAGGTGGCAGCTGAAACCAGCTGCTTCACAGGTGCCCGCCTGATTCAGAAGTCCCTGGTCAGGCTCCCTGGGGATGGCCTATCCGTCTTCGCGAAGGGGGGCTGCATCTCGTCATCCCTGGCTGGGTTGATTTGGCTGTGTTGACCCAGCTGGGTTGACCGAGCTGGGTTGATTTGGTTGTGATGACCCAGCTGGGTTGACTTGGCTGGGTTAACGTTGCACGCCTTCGTCGCTGGTCACATCAACGGGGCATCCCACTTACAAGGCGCATTGCGCAGAGCTCAATTCGCTACGCTCAACTCCCCTAATTCGATTCGGGAAGCCCTGCAATGCCTGCCTGCGGAATGAACCGAAAAGACTGATGGGTCATGGCCATTGCTTCGGCAGCCGAGAGCACTTCCTGGGGATACTCGCCCACGCCATTCACTCGCCCTGTCGTACCGGACCTACCAACGATCTGAGGCTGAATATTGAATGGAACCAACATAGTGTCAGCTTCAAGAATGGAACAGTAGAGATGCTCTAAAAAAACACCATTCGGGTCATTCGCCTGCTTGAGAGCATCCATCAAGTTTCGCTTAAAGTAGTCAACAGAGCACTTGAAAAAGCGCGTATCGGCCACTCCCGGCCTTGGCTTTCTGTTGAAAACAACAGGAATCGCACTATGACTTAGGCAAATCTCTTGAAAATTTCGAATATACAATCTACCTGTAATCTTATAGAAGCAATTTGCATCGCGCAAAAGACGGCTATTGAGCATCACATGCCTAAGGATTTCTCCCTCCCCATACCCCTTGCCCAGCCTTGAAATCAAACTCTGGCTTGAGCTGAAGGTGAGCACCTCAAGCTCGACGCCATGATTCTTCGCAAGCTCAGAAAATGGCGAGAACAAGGAGGCATCAACGGTGCCGTCGCAGATCACAATCCTTTTGGCCTTGGCCTCCAGAATCCACTGTTGCAAGCAAGCGAAGACCTGAACAAGCCTGGCTTGAGGATCAGATATTGCAAGCATGAACACCTTGGGCGCCGGAAGGATTGCCGAGGTAATGATCACCACCTCGTTCATTCCGCGAGTACACTCGTGATCATGCATCTGCGTCACTACGGTCACCCCTTTTCGGCCGCATCATAAGAGAATCTCCTTCAAAGCTCTCAGTCCACAGCGGTCACATCCGCGCATGGGGCCACCCTCCTTGCAAAGTCTGGACGCTCAGCCTGTGGGCGAACGTGGAGGAAAATCGAGACTGGAGACTCCCGCCAAAACTCAGCGGCACCGACAATTTCGCGACCGAAACCGTTAGGGCGTTCGCAAAGACAGATGATGGTGGTAACCGTGCACAAGCTGGGGCCGATTGGCCGGTATTCCAAGCCACGGAAACAACGGTGGCTGCTGCAGATCCCAGATGACACGGTTGGGATTCACGCAGGCCGCCAACCAGGCGAACCCCCTGTAACCAGCCACCAAAGTCTTGGCATTCGCGAGGGCAACGAAGTCGTCGTCTGGCCGGCTTGACACAACAGAGCTTGCCAAGCCCAAGGCTTCAACGGCCCAGGGCCGACTGAAAGTCAGGCACAAGGCGGCTGGTGCAGCCATGCTGGTGCCGGTTTTGTCGGGACTGCTCTCGTCCCTTGCCCCAGCTTTCTGCCAGCCCCGATCTGATCTCCTTCCTGCAGGCCCTGCCGGAGAGACGTAAG